>JASJPK010000001.1:0-28850 GCA_031426735.1 Hydrogenophilaceae bacterium
TCAAGACCGGCAAACGCCGCGTCGTCGAGTATTTCCTGAGCCCGCTGATGCAGTATGGGGATGAGAGTTTGCGCGAGCGGTGAAGCAGCGAACGAAATGTTCTTCTTTCCCAAAAAAAATTTATTTGCAAAAAATAACTCTGATTAGTGGGGGGGTGGGGTGGGTGCTATTCTCGCGGCCCATTCGGCTTATCAGCCTTTACTAATCAACCCATTTAGGAGTCCGCATGTCCCGTCTCGTGAAACCCCACGGTGGTGGCGAACTGAAGCCTCTGCTGCTCGAAGGCGCCGCTCGTGAAGCTGAACTGGCCCGTGCCCAGTCTCTGCCCAAGATCAAGATGTCCTCCCGCGAAACCGGCGACCTGATCATGATGGGCATCGGCGGCTTCACCCCGCTGGAAGGCTTCATGACGCATGCGGATTGGGCCGGCGTATGCGACGGCTACAAGATGGCGAATGGCCTGTTCTGGCCGATCCCGGTCACCCTGTCGACCGACACCAATACCGCGCAAACCCTCAGCCTGGGCCAGGATGTCGCGCTGGTGAACTGCGATAGCGACGAGATCATGGGCACCATGAAGGTGACCGAGATCTACGGCATCGACAAGGGCCATGAATGCATGATGGTCTACAAGACCACCGATCTGGCCCACCCCGGCGTCAAGATGGTGATGGACCAGGGCGCGATCAATCTGGCCGGTCCGGTCAAAGTGCTGTCCACCGGCACCTTCAAGGAAGAGTACGGCGACCAGTTCATGACCCCCGCCGAGACCCGCGCCGCTTTCGAAAAGGCCGGCTGGTCCAAGATTGCCGCGTTCCAGACCCGCAACCCGATGCACCGTTCGCATGAGTACCTGGCCAAGATCGCCATCGAAACCATGGATGGCGTGCTGATCCACTCCCTGCTGGGCGCGCTGAAACCGGGCGACATCCCCGCCGAAGTGCGTTCCGAAGCAATCGGCGTCCTGGTCGACAACTACTTTGCCCCGAACACCGTGATCCAGGCCGGCTACCCGCTCGACATGCGCTATGCCGGTCCGCGCGAAGCCCTGCTGCACGCGCTGTTCCGTCAGAACTATGGCTGCTCGCACCTGATCGTCGGTCGCGACCACGCCGGCGTGGGCGACTACTACGGCCCGTTCGATGCGCAGAAGATCTTCGACGAGATCCCCGCCGGTTCCCTCGAAACCACCAACATGAACATCGACTGGACCTTCTGGTGCAACAAGTGCGGCGGCATGGCTTCGCAGCGCACCTGCCCGCACGGCAAGGAAGACCGCATCCTGTTGTCCGGCACCAAGGTGCGTTCGATGCTGTCCGAAGGCCAGGATCTGCCGGTCGAATTCAGTCGTCCGGAAGTTGCCAAGGTGCTGCAGAAGTACTACGCAAGCTTGACCGCGGAACAGAATGTCAAGATTGAGCTGAAGGGTCATTCAGCCGCTTGATTAACGGCCAGCCGCGCGATAAGGCAAGAGCAAGGCTGGCCATTTGTATTTAGACACCGAGCCCGCCGGAAGCGGATTCGCGATACGCCCCCGGCCAAGGTTGGGCTCGGTTTTTCTGAATGGGCCGCGTGGTTTGAAAAAACCGATGAGCGCGGATTGTTAGCTAACAAGGAGTGATTTGAATGCCAACCTTCGTCCGTACCGACAAGTGCGACGGCTGCAAGGGTCAAGATAAGACCGCCTGCATGTACATCTGCCCGCACGACCTGATGAAACTGGACCGTGATGGTTCCGAAACCGGCCATGCCATGAAGTCTTTCAACCAGGAACCCGAGCAGTGCTGGGAGTGCTATTCCTGCGTGAAGATTTGCCCGCAGCAAGCTATCGAATGCCGCCACTACGCCGACGTCGTTCCCCTCGGCGGTTCCGTGCAGCCCCTGCGTGGTTCCGACTCCATCATGTGGACCATCAAGTTCCGTAATGGCGTGCTGAAGCGCTTCAAGTTCCCGATCCGTACCACCCCCGAGGGTTCCATCGACTGCTACGGCGGCAAGCCCATGCCCAAGCTGGCCGAAATCACCGAGACCGGTTCCTTCACCCGCGACATGATGGGTGGTTACCGCGCCGGCAACCCCGCCGAACTGATCCGCAAGTAATCCCGGTTAAATAGAGAGGTAACTGAAATGGCTGGTGAATTTGGAAATCCGGAAGTCATCCAGGAAGAAGTCGACGTCCTGATGATTGGTGGCGGCATGGCCAACTGTGGCGCCGCATACGAAATCGTTCGCTGGGCTGATGCCGCCAAGGCTGAGCTCGGTATGGATCTGAAGATCAAGCTGGTCGACAAGGCCGCCATGGACCGCTCCGGCGCCGTGGCTCAAGGTCTGTCCGCCATCAACACCTACATCGGCACCGAGCAGGATCCCGCCGATTACGCCCGTATGGTCGCCAACGACCTGATGGGTATCACCCGTGACGATTTGGCCTACGACCTGGGCCGTAACGTTGACGATTCCGTGCACCTGTTCGAAGAGTGGGGCCTGCCCATTTGGAAAACCGATGCCAACGGCGAGCGTCATGACGGCGCTGCCGCCATCGGCGAAGGCCTGCCCGCACTGAAGGACGGCGGCAAGCCCGTGCGTTCCGGCAAGTGGCAGATCATGATCAACGGCGAATCCTACAAGTGGATCGTCGCTGAAGCCGCCAAGAAGGCCCTGGGCATGGACCGCGTTGAAGAGCGTATCTTCATCGTCAAGCTGGTCAACGACAAGAACGACAAGAACCGCATCGCCGGCGCTGTTGGTTTCTCTACGCGTAACCACACTCTGCACGTTTACAAAGCCAAAGCCATCCTGCTGGCTGCCGGCGGTTGCGTGAACATCTTCCGTCCCCGTTCCGTTGGTGAAGGTACCGGCCGCGCCTGGTACCCGGTGTGGAACGCGGGTTCCACCTACGCGATGGCTGCTGAAGCCGGCGCTGAGCTGACCATGATGGAAAACCGTTTCGTGCCTTGCCGTTTCAAAGACGGTTACGGCCCGGTCGGCGCCTGGTTCCTGCTGTTCAAGGCCCGCGCTACCAACGGTTATGGCGAAGACTACCTGACCAAGAACAAGGCCATGCTGGACCAGTACCCCCCGTACGGTCAGGCTGCCGTTCCCGCTTCCTGCCTGCGTAACCACGTTATGCTGAAGGAAATGAAGGAAGGCCGTGGTCCGATCTGGATGGACACCGTGACCGCGCTGGGCAACCTGCGCAAGACCCTGTCCGAGCGTGAAGTCAAGCACTTGGAAGCCGAAGCCTGGGAAGACTTCCTGGACATGTGTATCGGCCAGTGCGGTATCTGGGTTGGCGAGAACATCGAGCCGGAGAAGAAGAACTCCGAACTGATGCCGACCGAGCCCTACCTGCTGGGTTCGCACTCCGGTTGCTGCGGTATCTGGGTTTCCGGCCCGACCGACGTGGGTGCCCCCACCGACGAACTGCACCCCGACGCAGCCAAGATCCCCGCTCACCTGCCGAAGGGCTGGAACTGGGGCTATCGCGGCATGACCACGGTGAACGGTCTGTTCACCGCCGGTGACGGCGTGGGCGCTTCCGGCCACAAGTTCTCCTCCGGCTCGCACGCCGAAGGCCGCATGTGTGCCAAGTCCATGGTCAAGTACTGCATCGACAACAAGGACTTCAAACCCGAGCTGGACACCACCGTCGAGCAACTGGTTGAAGAGATCTACCGTCCGGTGCGCACCTACCTGGAATTCAAGGACTACACCACCGCGATCGACGTCAACCCCAACTACATCACCCCCAAGATGCTGCAGTTCCGTCTGCAGAAGATCATGGACGAGTACGTTGCCGGCGTGGCTACCTACTACAACACCAACGACAAGATGTTGGCGATTGCAGAAGAGAAGCTGAACATGCTGAAGGAAGACGCCATGAAGATGCGTGCGAAAGACCTGCACGAACTCCTGCGCGCCTGGGAAAACTACCACCGTATCCTGACGGCGGAAGCCCACATGAAGCACATCCAGTTCCGTGAAGAAAGCCGTTACCCCGGCTTCTACTACCGTACCGACAAGAACTTTGTCGACGAGGAAAACTGGAAGTGTTTCGGCAACTCGATCTACAACAAGGAAACGAAGACCTGGACGAACTTCAAGCGCGCCCACTTCGACCTGATCGACAAGTCCAAGTTGTTCAAAGCAGCCGCCCCCCACTAATCGGGTGCTGTAGTTAAAGGACCGGGCGCCCACAAGGCGCCCGGTTTTTATTTGTGGCGCATCATGAGTGCCCATTCGCAAATGACTCTTGCGAATGGCCATTTTCATCCCAATATAGCTGTTTCATTTTTAAGCCCAGCACGAGGTATCACATGGACGAAACCCAATTCAAGGACTTGATCAAGGCATCCCCGTTTCAGGAAAGCCCGGTCACACCGACCATGCTGGAAGGCGACAAGGAAATTCAGTTCCGCTGCCATCGCGACGTGAAGTGCTGGAATGCCTGTTGCGCCAACATCGATATCCAGCTGACGCCGTATGACATCCTGCGCCTGAAGAACCGCCTCGAAATGTCCTCGGGCGACTTCCTCAAGCAGTACACGGTGCCGTTCGAAATGGATAAGGACGGTATGCCCGGCGTCAAATTCCGGCCGGTAGCGAACGGCACCGCCTGCCAGTTCATGACACCGGAAGGCTGCGGCGTCTACGAGGATCGCCCCACCGCCTGCCGCTATTACCCGGTCGCGCTGTTGTCGCTGCGCAATCAGGAAGAAAGCGTCGACCGCACCTCCTATGCGCTGGTGCAGGAACCGCACTGCCTGGGTCACCAGGAACCGCGCAAGCTGACCATCGACGACTACCGCAAGGAACAGGGCGTCGATGTCTACGACGAAAAGGGTCGCGGCTGGCGCCAGATGGTGTTGAAGCGGAAATCTGCCGGCCCCGGTATCGGCAAGCCGCCGGAAATTTCCAACCAGTTGTTCTTCATGGCCAGCTACGACGTCGACCGTTTCCGGGCTTTTGTCGCGAGCGATTCGTTCAACCGCACCTACGATGTGCCGATGGAAGCGATGGCCGTGCTGCTCTCGGACGACGAGGCGCTGATGGACTTCGGTTACAACTTCCTCAAGCACGTCCTGTTCAACGAACGCTTCCTGGAAGAGCGCGATGGCGCTTACGAGGCGCGTATGGAACGCCTCAAGGTCAAGGCCGAACAGGTGCGTGAGGAATATCTGGCCAACCGCGACAAGTTGGAGGACGACAAGTACTCCGACACGCCGCGAGCAGGCGATTGCAGTTGCGGCGATAAAGAGTAAGCGGGCTTACTCGCATGGGCAGCGCAGGCAACCCGGATAAGGCAACGACGCCGTCGATGCTCGTGCTGTTCACCGATTACGGCTGGAGCGACCCCTACGTCGGCCAGATCAAGGCCGTGATGGCGCGGGAAGCTGCGGGCGTGCCGGTGATCGATCTGCTGCATGCAGTGCCCGATTTCAATGCCCACGCCGGCGCGCAGTTGCTCGATGCGCTGTCGCATTCCTTTCCGGCCGGTGCGGTGTTTTTCTGCGTGGTCGATCCCGGCGTTGGTGCGGCCCGGGAAGCGCTGGTGGTGGAAGCGGACGGACGCTGGTATGTCGGGCCGGACAATGGTCTGCTCTCGATTGTGGCCGGCCGCTCCCGGCCGGTCAGGGTGTGGAAGATACATTGGCGACCGGACCATCTGTCCGCCACTTTCCACGGGCGCGATCTGTTTGCACCGATTGCCGCCTGGATTGCCGCCGGCAAATTTCCGGCCGATAAATTGACGCTGGTGGCCGAACCGAACATTCAATTCGATGCCGCCGACCTACCGCGCGTCTTGTATATCGACCACTACGGCAATGCCTGGACCGGTATCCGCGGCGGCCTGGCCGACGCCACCTCGCGACTGGAGATCAGGGGCAAGTCGCTGTCCTGGCGGCGGATATTTGCCGAAGCCGGCAAGGGCGAGGTGTTCTGGTACGTGAACAGCGTCGGTCTGATCGAGATCGCGGCAAATCGCGCCAATGCGGCGGCCTTGCTGGATTTGAAAGTGGGCGATCTGGTCAAGCTGTCCAGCCCAACACACGGGCCGGTGCATTAGCCGCAGCGTTACTTCTCGTCGCGTCGCTTGCGCGGCTCGTAATGCACCACGCCGCGCATGATCTCGGAGTAGGGAAAGGCGGCGATTTCGCTATATCGCTTCAGCGCGGCCTGAACCAGCAGCGCGATGTCGCGGCCATCGTCGTTGCCTTCGTTGAAAGCCAGTATTGCCTGCAGCCCCAGCATGCCGCCGCATTGGGCGCGGATTTCCTTGCCGAACGGCCAGGGTTGCATCGGGTCCATATGCAGCGCGAAGCGGGCGTTGGCATGCAAGGCGCGGTGGAAGTCCAGGCACAACCCGTTCGCCGCCGATTCCGTGCAGGAGATGGCTTCCCGCTCTGCCAACAGCAGTTTTCTCGATTTGTGGCAACGCACGCAGCCTGACAACAGCGCCCGTTCGAACGGGCAGGGCAGCGCGATGGCGGTGTCGCGCGCTTGTTTGTAGGCGGATTCGTCGTAGCCGGACATGCCTGGATGCAGCGGCCGTCAGTAGTCGTCGCCGATCAACCCGGTTTCACCTTCGCGGGGTTGCGACAGCATATCTTCGGCGGCGAGTTCGTTTTCCGCGAAGATCATCTTGATGCTTTGGCCGCTGTTGGGCAGCAGGGTTTTGCGGTGCTCATTGGCCAGGCTCTTGGCCTCCTTGAAGCTTTCCGCAATGCCCTGCTTGGCCAGAATGTTCAGCGGGCCGATCTTGTAAACGAAATAGGGCATGGCGCTCCCACCGGTTCAGGCCAGTTTGCCGTGGCAATGTTTGAATTTCTTGCCCGACCCACACGGACAAGGATCGTTGCGGCCGACCTTGGCGAACTGGCGTTCGATCGGCTGCGCGGCGACCGCTTCTGCCGCGGCATCGGCGGCAAGCGCGGTATCGTAGTCGGCATGCTGGTATTGCACGTTGGAGAGATTCTCCTGCGGCTCCACCGCCTCGACATCCGCTTCGCTACGTATCTGTACGGTCAGCGTAACCTGAGTGACTTCACGGGCGATGGTTTCCAGCATCCGCTCGAATAGCTCGAACGCTTCGCGCTTGTATTCCTGCTTCGGATTCTTGGCCGCATAGCCGCGCAGATGGATGCCCTGGCGCAGATGGTCCATCGCCGCCAGATGCTCGCGCCAATGGCTGTCGAGGCTTTGCAGCAACATGGAGCGCTCGAATTGGCGCATGTTGTCGGCGCCGACCTGGGCGACTTTGGCCTCGTACGCCGCGTTGGCGCTGTCGACGATGCGCCCGCGCAAGCCCTGCTCATCCAGGCGCTCATCGACATCAAGCCATTGTTGCAGCGGGAATTCGAGCAGGAATTCGCCAGCCAGCGTGTTTTCGAGGCCGGCGATATCCCACTGTTCGGCCATGCTGCCGGGCGGAATGTGATTGTTGACGGTCTCGTTGAGCACCTGAGCACGCATGGCGAGGATGCCTTCGGCGACATTGTCGGTTTCCAGCAGTTCGTTGCGCTGTTGATAGATGACGCGGCGCTGGTCGTTGGCCACGTCGTCGTATTCGAGCAGTTGTTTGCGGATGTCGAAGTTGCGCTGTTCGACCTTGCGCTGGGCGGACTCCAGCGAGCGGTTGACCATGGCGTGCTCGATCGCCTCGCCATCCGGCATCTTGAGCTTTTCCATAATCGTCTTCAGACGTTCGCCACCGAAGATGCGCAGCAACGGGTCGTCCAGCGACAGATAGAAACGCGACGAGCCGGGGTCGCCCTGACGGCCGGAACGGCCGCGTAACTGGTTGTCGACGCGACGAGATTCGTGCCGTTCGGTGCCGATGATGTGCAGGCCGCCGGCGGCAAGCACGGCGGCGTGCAGCGGTGTCCATGCCGACTTGATTGCAGCGATGCGCTCAGTCTTGTCGGCAGCACTGAGCGTTTCATCCTGCTGGATCGCATCGATTTCCTTGGCGATGCTGCCGCCCAGCACGATGTCGGTACCGCGGCCGGCCATGTTGGTGGCGATGGTGACGCCACCGGGCAAGCCGGCCTGGGCGATCACCTGGGCTTCATGTGCGTGCTGCTTGGCGTTGAGTACCTGATGCGGCAGCTTTTCCCGGGTCAGCACGCCGGACAGGAATTCGTTGACCTCGATCGAGGTGGTGCCGACCAGCACCGGCTGGCCGCGTTGGTGGCAGTCGCGGATGTCCTCGACCACGGCTTTCCACTTCTCGTCGGCGGTGCGGTAGACGCGGTCGGAGTTGTCGATCCGGATCATCGGCTGGTTGGTCGGGATGATCACCGTCTCCAAGCCGTAGATCTGCTGGAATTCGTAGGCTTCGGTATCCGCCGTGCCGGTCATGCCGGACAGCTTCTTGTACATGCGGAAATAGTTCTGGAAGGTGATCGAGGCGAGGGTCTGGTTCTCGCGCTGGATGTTGACGCCTTCCTTCGCTTCCACCGCCTGGTGCAGACCGTCCGACCAGCGCCGGCCCTGCATCAAGCGGCCGGTGAACTCGTCGACGATGATGACTTCGCCGTTCTGCACGACGTAATGCTGGTCCTTGTGATACAGCACGTGGGCGCGCAACGCGGCGTAGACGTGGTGCATCAGCGAAATGTTGGCGGCGTCGTACAGGCTGGTGCCGGGGGCGAGCACGCCGATTTCGGTGAGGATGGCCTCGACCTTTTCATGACCTGCTTCCGACAGCAGCACCTGATGCGCTTTTTCGTCCACCGAGTAGTCGCCCGGCGGCGGCGGTTCGTCGATCTTCGGCTCGTGCTCCATGCGCGTCAGGCGCGGCGGCACCAGGTTGATCTGCTGGTACATGGCGACGTTGTCGTCGGCCTGGCCGGAGATGATCAGCGGCGTACGCGCTTCGTCGATCAGGATTGAATCGACCTCGTCAATGATGGCGTAGTTGAGCTTGCGCTGTACCCGCTGCGACGGGTGGAACACCATGTTGTCGCGCAGGTAGTCGAAGCCGAATTCGTTGTTGGTGCCGTAGGTGATGTCGGCGGCGTAGGCGACCTGCTTCTCATCGTGCGACATCTGCGACAGATTGCAGCCGACGCTGATGCCCATGAAGTTGTAGATGCGCCCCATCCAGTCGGCATCGCGGCTGGCCAGGTAATCGTTGACGGTAATGACGTGCACGCCGTTGCCGGCAAGCGCATTCAGATAGGCCGGCAGGGTCGACATCAGCGTCTTGCCCTCGCCGGTGCGCATCTCGGAAATCTTGCCTTGATGCAGCGCCATGCCGCCGATCATCTGTACGTCGTAATGGCGCATGCCATGCACCCGCACGGCGGCTTCGCGCACGGTGGCGAACGCTTCCGGCAGCAGCGCATCGAGGCTTTCGCCTTTTTCGACGCGTGCCTTGAATTCATCGGTCTTGGCGCGCAATTGCGCGTCGGTGAGTTGTTGATAAGCCGGTTCGAGTGCGTTGATCCGGACAACATCGTTGCGATACTGCTTCAGAAGACGATCGTTGCGGCTGCCGAAGACTTTTTTGAGTAGGTTGGAAATCATGAGAAATGAAGGCATTAGACGGAATTCGGGAATGTCTCGAATGCTACCATGCCACTGTTACCGCCTTTCTTAAGCCCGCTTAAGCCCTTCCTCCATGCGTCCATTTTCACTCGTGCGCGTTCGCGGTCTATTGCAGGCGGAGCGCCAGTTCGCGGTGGCGTTGCCGGAGGCGGAGCGGTTGTTCGGCCTCAATCGTCGCTTTGCCGACGTGGTGCCGCCGGCGGTTGCGCGTGCCTGTCGGATTGCCGCGCTGCAGGGCGAAGTCGCCATCATCTTTTGCGCCAACGGCGCCGCCGCCAGTCGGGTACGCGCGCAGGCCAAGGGCGTCGCCGGCGTGCTGAGTCGTCCGGATGCCCCGGTAACCAGTCTCAAGGTCAAGATTCGGGCCGACTGGAGCGTGCCGGCGCCCGTGGAGAAACACGATATTCCGGCTGCCGGGCTGGCCGCATTCGAGACGCTGGAAACCAGCCTGCCCGATGGCAATCTGAAAACGGCGCTGGAACGCCTGCTCAGCCGGCGGCGGGGGCGTTGAGCCGGGTGTGTAAACTGCCCGGGATTGCCCGGTTACAATTTCGCCATGATCCCAAGTTGCAACATATTTCTGGTCGGCCTGATGGGTTCGGGCAAGACCACCATCGGCAAGATACTGGCACGCCAGCGCGGGCTGAATTTTTTCGATTCCGACCATGAAATCGTCGCTCGCTGCGGCGTTTCCATTCCGACCATTTTCGAGATCGAAGGCGAAACCGGATTTCGCCGCCGCGAGTCCTGCGTCATCGACGAGTTGAGTCGGCAGCACGGCATCGTTCTGGCCACCGGCGGCGGTGCGATCCTGGCGCCGGAGAACCGCGCCAACCTCAAGGCGCGCGGCACCGTGGTGTATCTGCGCTGTCAGCCGCAGGAGTTGTTCATGCGCACGCGGCACGACAAGAACCGGCCGCTGCTGCAAACCGACAATCCGCTGCAGAAATTGAAGGAACTCTACGTCGCACGTCACGCGCTCTATATGGAAACGGCCGATATCGTGCTCGACTCCAGTCGCCAGAGTTCGCATGCCCTGGTGCGCAGGCTGGAGAACAGTCTTTCCCTGTCGGCCATCGGGACCAGCAAACCATGTCTCGTCCAGTTGCCTTCCTGATCGGGCTTGCGTTGATCGGGTGGAGCTTTGTGGCCGGGTCGGCGCAGGCTGCCGACTACCAGGCCGGTCCACAGGATTACCGCGCATTCCTGCCGCGGCTTGTCGCCGGCGATCGCCTGCTCTTGCGCGCGGGCAACTATGAGCACGGACTGCCGTTGCAAGGCCTGGCCGGCGAACCGGGCAAAGCGATCGAGATCGCCGGCCCGGCGACCGAACCGCGCGCCCGCTTCCTTGCCCGCCGCGGCGCCAACACGATCAGCTTGACGGACGTGCGCCACCTCCAGCTGCGCAATCTGGAACTGGATGGCGCCAATCTGCCGGTGGATGCAGTCAAGGCGGAAGGGCATGCCACTTATGCGCATTTCGTGACGCTGGAGAATCTCTACATCCACGATCATGCCGCCTCGCAGCAAAACGTCGGGATATCGACCAAGTGTCCGGCGTTCGGCTGGGTCATCCGAGGCAACCGCATCGAGCGGGTCGGCACCGGCATGTATCTGGGCAATTCGGATGGTTCGGCGCCGTTCGTGGCCGGGTTGATTGAAAACAATCGAATCCTGGATAGCCTGGGCTACAACCTGCAGATCAAACATCAAACCCTGCGACCGGCCACTTTGCCGGAAGCCGGCGTGCGGCATGACACGCAGATTCGTCGCAATCTGTTCGGCAAGGCAAAGGGAGCGGGCGGCGACATGGCGCGACCCAACGTACTGATTGGCCATATGCCGCCAACCGGCGCGGGGGCAGACGACCGCACGCTGATCTATCGCAATGTTTTCTGGCAAAACCCGAGCGAGGCCTTGTTTCAGGGCGAAGGCAATCTTGCCCTGTACAACAACCTGTTCATCAATCGTTACGGGTCGGCTTTGCGCGTCCAGCCCCACAACGACATCCCCAGAGCGGTCGATATCCTGCAGAACACGGTATTGGCCCGCGATGAGGGTATTGCCATCCGCGTGCGGCCCGGCCAGAACCCCTATCGGCAACGGGTGCGCCACAACCTGGTTTTTGCCGGCCAGCCGCTGCGAGGCGGTGAGCAGTCGCATAACCTGAGCGGCCGCCTGGCCGAGGCTGCGCAATACTTGCGCCAACCCGATGCGGCCGATTTCGCCATGGATCTGACGCCACGGCGAGCGCTAAGCATCGCCGCGCCAATGGCCACCGATCTCCCGCTCTACCCGGAAATCGAACGGGATTTCGCCGGCGACCCGCTCGGCAAGGCCCGCCTGGGTGCCTACCATCCGGAGCGTGCGCAAACCGCCAGCCTGGCGAGCGAGGTGGCCGGCATTGGATCGCGCTAATTCTTCGCGGCGGCGCCGGTCGCCAGGCATGGGCGAGTTGCGTCGCTTGTTGTTATGGCTGGCGCTGACCTATCTCGTATTCGTCATCTATGGCAGCCTGGTGCCGCTGGAATACCACGCCATGCCGCTGGATGACGCAGTCGCGGCTTTTCGCAACCTGCCGTTTCTGAACCTGGGCATCGGCTCGCGCGCCGACTGGGTGGCCAACCTGCTGCTGTTCATTCCGCTCGCTTTTTTCTGGACGGCCTGGTTGGCGCTAGGGCGCGGCACCTTGTTCGGGGTGTTGACCAGCAGTGTCGTGGCTGCCGCGTGTCTGGCTTTATCGCTGGGCATCGAATTCACCCAATTGTTCTTCCCGCAACGCACCGTCTCGCAGAACGACATCCTGGCGGAGGCACTGGGTGGCCTGCTCGGTATCGTTGCCTGGTGGTCGCTTGGACACCGGGTTCTGGCCTGGTATGAGAGTTGGCATCGTGCGCGTGCGCCGGCCGATCTGGCCGAACGTCTGGCCTGGGCATATCTGGTTGCCATTTATGCCTACAGCCTGCTGCCGCTCGATCTGACCTTGAGTGCGGTCGAGCTGTTCCATAAATGGCGTGCCGGCCATCTGCATCTGATTCCCTTTGCCGCGCTGCCCACCGAACCGGTCGCGGCAATTTACGAACTGGCTTCCGACAGCGCGTTGTGGGCCGTGCTGGCGGTGCTGTGGGGGCTCAAGGGTGGCCGCAGCCGCTTCAGCCCCTGGCGCATGACCATGTTCAGCGCACTACTGCTCGAACTGCTGCAGTTGTTCGTCTATTCCCGCGTCAGCGATGTCACCGATCTGATCACCGCCGCATTCGGCGGCGTACTGGGGGCGTGGATCGCGCTCACGCTGGGGGCGAATGCGGAGACTACGCGGCGCCAAGCCGTTCCAGCCTGGCTTGCGCTGGTGTTGGCTTGCGGCTGGATGGGGGTGCTGATGGGGGTGTTCTGGTATCCGTTCAACTTCGATACCAGTGGGCCACCTCTGCACGAGCGGCTGGGCTTTCTGGCCAGAGTTCCTTTTGTGACCTATTACTTTGGCAGCGAATTCCGCGCCGCCACCGAGGTTCTCCACAAGGTGCTGTTCTTCGCCCCTCTGGGCGGTTTGCTTGCCTGGTGGGTGAGTGGGTTGTCGTGGCGTTGGCGCGAGTGGGCCGGCTTTGCCGCCATCTTGACCCTAGTCGCAGTCGCCTTGAGCATCGAACTGGTCCAGGTGCTGTTGCCTGGCAAGGTGCCGGACAGTACCGATGCCTTCCTGGAAATTTTGGGTGGGTGCGCTGGTTATGCGCTGGTCAGACTGCTGCTGCTACGCTTGAAAACGGCTCCGATTCGGCCGGCGACGGCGGGGCGTTCGGCTCGCCGCGGAGGAACCTCGCATGTCTGATCTGCCTATCCTGCTGATTCTGTTGGTACTTGCTTGGGCCGCCTGGTTACGGCCCTGGTTAGGTGTGTTGGGCTTGACGCTGCTGGATACGTTGCATCCCTATGGCTACGCCACGGGCCCGCTGCAGGGCGCGCCGGTCTATCAAGCCATGTTTGTCGTGGTGCTGTTCAGTACCGGCATGCATTTTGTGCGCGAGCGGCCTCAGATCGATTGGCGTGGACTGTTACGTGAATGGCGTATCTGGGCATTCCTGTTGCTCTGGCTGGATTTTTTGCTCACCACCTGGTTTTCCAAAGATCCCTGGGCGGCCTGGCCTCAATTTGTTGTGGTCAGCAAAGCGCTTGCCCCCGTATTGCTAACGCTCTTGCTGATCGACACACGCGAGAAACTCAACGCGTTGATGCTGACCCTCGCGGTATCCATCGCTGCCGCCACGCTCAAAGGTGGCTACTGGGCCGTGATGACGGGTTTCAATGAACGTGTCTATGGCCCGCCGGGCAGTCCCTTCGAGGGGAACAACGAATTTTCGGTCGCTGTTCTGATGACGCTGCCATTGCTCATGCTGTTCCGTTTTCAGACGCTGGACCGGCGCGTCAAGCTGGCCTTTTCGATATTGATCGCGTTGAGTTTTGTTGCGGTGCTGTCCTCATGGTCGCGTGGCGCATTGCTCGGTTTGGGCGTCGTGACTGCGCTGCTGGTTTGGCACAGCCGCCGGAAATGGTTGGCCATCCCGATATTGGTCGTTGGCGTCGCCATCGTATTTGCTGCGCTGCCAGAGAGTTGGTTTGGACGCATGGAAACATTGGGCCAGTACCAGCAGGATGGCTCCGCTCAGGGACGTCTGGCGGCTTGGCGTGCTGGCCTGCAATATGCCCAGCAGGAGCCACTGCTGGGGGCGGGCTTCGAAGGCTGGCGGTTTATCAATACCGATCTGGACACTTTGCGTGGCCTCGATTGGCACAGCATCTATGTGCAAGTGCTTACCGAAAATGGGGTGCCCGGTTTCTTGTTATGGGGCGCGCTGTTGTTCGGCAGCATGGTTCATCTGACGCTATTGGGCGCTCGGGCGCGGCGGAGCGGCGATCGAAACGGCGAACTAAGCGCGGCGATGCTGCGTGCCGGACTTGCCGGCTACGCCGTGAGCGGCGCTTTTCTCGGCATCGGCTACTGGGGGTTGCTTTACCAGATGATCGCCATAGCCCTGCTGCTGGAACGGTTCAGTTCAAACGACGCCACCGAGCCTCCATTGCAGGTACCCTTGCCAACCTTGTATCCGCCATCGCGATGAAAACTGGAACAGTCTTGATCGAATGTCGGCGTTTTTTACATTTGTCACTGGGTTGACCGGAATCGACCGGCAAATTATTTGTCTAGTTTGTTGATATATATGGCTATTCCATGTCTTTCCAAGATGGGGCATGAATCTTGCTGTGATAAGGCTATGCAACTTCCAATGGCGCACCCGAACATGAAAACTCATACACTCATACGCACGGCCGTTGTCTTGATGGCAACCGGTTTCACGCTGCTGCAAGCAGGGCAAGCTAGTGCTGCGACCGGCACAGCGCCTTATTCCATCGTGGTCAAGGACGCTCGCGGGGGCTTCATGTCCTGCCCGCCAAGCGGTTTGTCGTTTACCGACAGTCAACTCAAGACAAATGGTTTCTATCCGGCCGAAGCTTCGCCCGCGCCCCAAATCACTATTTGTTCCGGCTTGAACGCAACGCTGCTTCCGTTCGCTTTCACTACCAACCAGTCTCTGCAAGTCGGCGTGTTTCAATCAACCGTCAACGGTCAAGACCAGGGTGCCAACGTGGCAGGTCTTCAGGGGCGGATGACGGGCACCAAGACGCTGACCAACGGGAGCCAGGTGAAACTGGCGATCGACTTCACGACCACCCCTGCCGCCAATGGTGCGTTTACACGCAGTTACGTCATCAAGATTGTGCCCGCTACCGGCGCCGAGAGACAGGTTGCGGTGGGTAGCTTCCACATCAGCAATCCCGCTTCCGTTCCCGAACCCGGCACACTGGCTTTAGTCTCGGCCGGTATTCTGGGTTTCGCATTCATGGCGCGACGCAGTGCCGTGAAACGGTCGACCATTTAATCAATCGTTGGAGAACATGATGCATTTCGCACCCAAAGCCTTTGCAGTCGCTTTCCTGCTTGCAACGTCGAGCGCGTCCAGTTTCGCTATCGATTTCTCCGGTCTTTACAGCAGGGGAAATGTGGAAAGCAGCAACAACAATTCGGTGGAATACGTCGTTGGGGCCGGTGTCGATGCCACCCTGACACAAGTCGATTTTGTTGCCAGCGTCCTGGCCAATCCCGATCTCTTGTTTGGTACGCCCATCAGCGATCTCAGTGTGCTTGTCAGATACCAGGACGGTGTTGCGGATTTGTCTGCCAATCTCGGCTTTGACGTGCTGAATGCCAACCCCATTTCTTTCGTCGTCGCAGATTCGATTTCCGGTTCATTGCAGAATAGTGGCGGCAGCACTCACCAGTTTGGTTGGCATATCAAAACAGGCGGCACGTTAACCTTTTCATTCAACGAACTTTACGACGATGCCAACGCCGATGGCTTGACGGGCCCTGCTTATTGGGATGCGCAATGGCAGAACGGCAGCACCTTGACGCTGGTGACGGTGCCGGTGCCGGAGCCGGAAACGTATGCGTTGATGCTGGCCGGCCTGGGTTTGGTCGGTTTTGCCGCACGTCGCCGCAAGTCGATTTAATTCGACATTCGATAACGAAAAAACCCGCCTTTTTCGGCGGGTTTTTTCGTTTCTGCAAGGTTGATCGCTTGCGATCGCATGGGGTAGCTTGCCCCTTTTCCCGATTTTCGCTGACCTGATGTGGCAATGAGCCCGACCGACCGTTCCATCCATTCCACCTGGTTGCCCGCGTTGGCCGTCCTGACACTGGTCTGGAGCCTGTTGCCTGGACTGCTGCCGCTGTTTCAACTTCAGGCGGAAGACTGGAATTGGGCGTTCGCATGGCAGGGGTTGCGGTTTGCCGTGGATGATCTGCCGGTTACCGCTCTGTTCGGGGCGATTTGTACCGGGTTTTTATTTCAGGCCTGGTTTGCCACTGCACGACCGCGGGCATCGCATATCCTGGCTTTCGGCATCTATGTCGGCCTGGCTCTGGCTTATCTGGGGTTGGCCTTGGCCCGGAATCTGGCGGCACCGCTTGCCGCGAGCGATGCGCTTTCCAGTAGTTTGATCGGACTGGCTCTGGGGTCTGTCGCGGGTCACGCTGTGGCACGGCGATTCGCGCTCCTTCTGCCCGATGTGCGCTCGGCCCAGCGGATCTGGCCCTGGTTGGTGGCAACCCCGTTTGCCTTGGCCCTGCTGCCTATCGCGAGCGATGCCAGTTTGACCCAGATCGGGTTCAGTGCATTTATGGAACTGCCGCAACGCTTCTATGGGCTTCTCAAAGCGTTGATCGTCTGGCTACCGGTGGGGCTGCTCATCGCACTGAGCGGGCACGGACCTTCGTTGCGGGTGTGGGGGATCGCCGGATTGGCGACCTTGCCGCCGGTATTGAATACGAGTCTGCTCGATTTGCCGTGGCGCGACTGGATGAACTTGCTGGCGGTTCTGCCGGGACTGGCGGGTGGACTGTGGCTGGTCGAACGTGGCCGCTTTCTGCCAGGCGCCGATTTCGATGTGGTGCGTGCGCCTGCTTCTTACGCAAAGGAAATTGCGGCGCCGCCGCTCTCCGCGCTGCCGCCGGACACGCAAACAGTGAGACCGGTTAGATCCGGCCCATTCGCTATCGCCAGCGCGGGCTTGCTTCTGGTGGCGGCACTGGCAACGTTGCTGAATTTTCCGCATTGGCCGCTATTTCTCGGCATCGGCCTGGCGCTTTATGGCGGATTGCTCTGGCGGCAGCCGCTGGCCTGGTTGCTCGTCGTTCCTGCCGCATTGCCGGTGCTGGATCTGGCACCCTGGAGCGGACGCTTCTTTCTCGACGAATTCGATTTGCTCATGGCGGTGACCCTGGCGGTACTGATCCTGCGCGGGCGTGTTCAGGCTGCGTTGGCGTGGCCGCCGCTGGCACGTTTGGTCCTGGCGACGTTCTTCGGACTGGCGCTGGTCAGCGGATTGATCGGCTTGGCCGATTGGCCCGCTGTCGACGCCAATGCTTTCTCGACCTACTGGAGTCCCTACAACGCGTTACGCGTCGCCAAGGGGTTTTTATGGGGCGCGATGCTGCTTTTCCTGGTGCGGCGGACCTGTGTCGATCTCGATCGTTTCACGCACTGGTTGGCCATCGGCATGGCGTTGGGCCTGCTGGCCGTATGCCTGGTCGGTATCTGGGAGCGCTGGTTGTACTCGGGTCTGGCGGATCGCGATTCGTCTTATCGGATCGTCGGGCTGTTCTCCAGCATGCACACCGGCGGCGGCCATATCGAGGCGTACATGGCGGCGGCGCTGCCGTTCCTGTGGCTGGGCATGCGGCATTGGAAGTCGCTGCTGTTGGCCGCACCGCTGCTGGCGCTGGCAACGTATGTGTTGATCTATACCGTAGCGCGCGGCGGTGCACTCGCTTTCGGCCTGATCTTCGTCATCCTGGCGGTCGGCAGCGTGCGGCTGGCCTGGCTTGCGGGTAACCGGCGGGTTCAGCTAGGAGCCTGTCGGACTTTGGTCGTCGATAGCGAGAACCGGCCCCGGCGAGCCCGTTTTTTGCCGGCTTCGCCGCCGCATAGTCACTCTATGGGGCAAGAAGCCGGTGAAAAAGGGGCCGTCGCGGCTGGTTTGCAGCCGACGATTCCGAAGTCCGACAGGCTCCTAGCCCCAATATTGGTGTTGGCAGGTGCCGCGGCGATCCTGATCGGCGGCATCAGCGGTGGCTATTTCCAGCAGCGTTTCAGCCAGACCGCCGAGGATACGCAGACTCGTCTCGATCATTGGAGCCAGACGCTGGCGATGACCGACGATAGCTGGACGACGCGCTTGTTCGGGATGGGTTTGGGAAGTTTTCCGCGCGTGTTTCTGGCGCGTGGCGAGGCGGAAGATCGCCCGGCCACCTACGGTTTCGTCGCCAGCCGGACCGGCGAGGCCTTGCGCCTGGGCACCGGTGCGACGCTGTATTACGCGCAACGCGCGTCGATCGAAGCACATACCGTCTATCGACTGGTGCTCGATGCACGTGCCGAAGGCGGGCAAGCGCGTCTGGAAACGCCGCTTTGCGAGAAGCAGATGCTCAATTCGCGGCGTTGCATCTGGTCGAATATCGATGTGCCGGGCGATGGCGCCTGGCGGCGTTACGAACGTGCGATAGACAGCGGTGAAGTCGGCGCCGGCTCGATGTTCAGCCATTTGCCGACGGAGTTCGTGCTCAGCAACGCCGGCAAGGCCGGCCTGCTGGAAATCGACAATGTGCGTCTGCTCGATACCGCTGGGCGCGATCTTCTTTGCAACGGCAACTTCGAAGCCGGCGCCGATTGCTGGTTTTTCAAGACGCACAGCCACTTGCCCTGGCATATCAAGAACGTCTGGGTGCATATCGTGTTCGAGCAAGGCTGGCTGGGGCTGGCGGCTTTCCTGGCATTGACCGGCCTGGCGCTGGCCCGTGCCGCCAAGGCGGCCTGGCGCGGTCAGCCGCTGGCCTGGGTATTGCTCGCCGCCATGGTCGGCATGTTCAGCGTCGGCTTGTTCGACAGCCTGCTCGATGCGCCCCGCCTAGCCATGCTGTTGCTCGGCTTCAGCCTGCTGGCGGTGGCGCCGCCCTGGGCTGCCCGAAAGCGTTCCCACAAGCGGCGCACTGCTGCAAAACGCGCTACCGGCTGACCTTTTTCGGATGGCGCACGCGATGTCCGGTCGGATACGAAGCCAGCAACACCAGCGCCAGGAACGGCCATAGCGAAGCCACTGCCTTGGCCAGGCCGACGATGTTCAACACGCTGGCTGCCGGCCATAACTGATAGTCGGCCAGCCAGAAGCGCACCAGCAGCGACAGCAGCAGCAGCGCCAGGCCAAAGTGGCGCCGGTGCCTGGACGCCAGCGGGTTGAGCAGGAGCCAGAACGCGACCAGAAACCCCGCCAGCGTTTCCAGCGAAAGCACGCCGCCGACCACTTTCAGCTTGAGCAAAATCGTCGCCGCCAGCAGTTTCATGACGAAGGCCGAGATCACCAGCAACAACATCGTGCTGACATAGCGGCCAGGGCGCAGCAGGTTGGCGGCGAAGGCGCCGAGCGTCGCCATTTCCAGTACCACAGCCGTGAACCAGGCCAGATTGATCTGATCGAGCCCGCCCGGCGGCGTATCGATCGGACGCAGATGCAGATCGAGCCAGCCCATGCCGGGGAAGGGCAGCAGCGCGAACTGGCCCAGAAACCAGAGGGCCAGCAGCGCCAGCCCGACATTGGTCGACATGCCGGCATGAAACCAGCGGTCGCGCCAGCGATGCAAGGCATGGCCCGCGCGCAGCCAACGGCCGTGATGCAGCACCAGCAACGCGCCGGTGAGCGCACCGAGGCCGTTGACCAGCAGGTCCAGATTGGAGGCGATGCGGCCGGGCAGCAATGCCTGCCCGCTTTCCAGGGCAAAACTGGCCAGTACGCCGGCGCAGGCGCCCATCACGACGCCGTGCGGGCGTTGGCCGGGGACGGAAAACCGCAAGGCCAGCGCGTAGCCCAACGGGATGTAGACCAGCAGATTGGTCGCCAGGTCGGTACGTGTAATGAAGCGCGGCCAGGGCGCGGTCAGAAAATCGAGCGACCAGTCGGCCAGCGGCAGCCAGCCGGCGAACGGATACAGGCTGCCTGTCGCCAGGAAGACGAGGTAAAGCAGGATGAACAGGCGCAGGCGCAATGTCGTCGTCGCCGCTCAGGCCGGTGCGCGTCGCACCCGCTGGTTTTGCGGCCACAGCGAGCCGATCAGCATGCCGGCCATGGCGGCGAGAAAGCCGGCGAATTGCGGCGGCATGCCACCTTCCGGATTGAAAAACTCCAGCGGCAACCAGGTCAACAGGCCAAACCCGATGGCCAGATAAGCGCCCAGCGTGTTGGCACGCGACCAGTACAGGCCAGCGACCAGCGGCACGAAAGCCAGCACCAGCGTGACCTTGTAGGCGTTCTCCACCATCTGATGGATGCCGGTCTCCTCGCCTAGCGCCCACAGCGCATAGAGCGTGACCAGTACCGAGAAACAGCCGACCACCCAGCGCGTCATCGTCAGCAGTTTCTTGTCCGACATGTGCTTGCGATGGGTAACAAAGCCCTTCAGCACGTTTTCCGAAATCGTCACCGAAGGCGCCAGCAGCGTGCCGGAGGCGGTGGACATGATCACCGACAGCAGCGCGCCGTAGAAAATGACCTGCGCGGGAAGCGACAGATGCCCCTTGACCAGTTCCGGCAGCAGTTTCTGGCTGTCCTCGGCCAGCCACTTGGCGGTCAGCGCGGGGTCGATCAGATTGGCGGAGTAAGCCAGGAACAGCGGCACGGCTGCGAACAGGAAATAGGCGACGCCGCCCAGCACCGTGCCCCAGACCGCGACGTTCTCGTTCTTCGAGGCGTTGGCGCGCTGGAACACGTCCTGCTGTGGGATCGAGCCGAAGCCCATGGTCAACAGCCCCGAGATGAACGCCACCATGGCGACCGCGTTCAATTCAGGCCAGAAATGGAACTTGCCATTCGCCGCCGCGTGCTCGATCACCGGGGCGACGCCGCCGGTCAGATCGGAGATCAGCCAGGCGATGTAGAACAGGCCGAGCACGATGACGATCATCTGGAAGAACGTGGTCAGCGCCACCGACCACATGCCGCCGTACAGCGTGTACATCAGCACCACCGTCGCGCCGATCAGGATGCCCTGCGCCTGGGTGACCTGGCCGTCGGACAGCACGTTGAACACCAGCCCGAGCGCGGTGATCTGCGCCGACACCCAGCCCAGGTAGGACAGTGCGATGGCGACGCCGGTGATCACTTCGACGCGGCGGTCGTAGCGTTCGCGGTAGAAATCGGCGATGGTGGTCAGGTTCATCCGGTACAACTTGCGCGCGAAGAACAGGCCGAACAGCACCAGGCACAGCGAAGCGCCGAACGGGTCGGAGATCAGGCCGCCCAGATCTTCCTCCATGAACGTGGCGGGGATGCCGAGCACCGTTTCGGCGCCGAACCAGGTCGCGAACACCATGGCCAGCACCATGACCAGCGGCAGCGAGCGGCCGGCGGAAATGTAGTCGCGCGCGTTGTGCACCTTGGTGGCGGCATACATGCCGATGCCGATGGACACGACCAGATAGAGAATGACGAAGCCAAGCAACATGGGCTAATCCCCGAACGAGTTCAACGAAGTTTGATTTCCGTCCAGATGCGGTTCAGTACGCGGCGCTGCTGGCGATCCAGATCGCGCAGCATTTCCAGGCGACGCATGGCCGACGCATCCGGAAAAACGGCGCGATTATCGGCGATTGTTTGAAAAAATCGCGCGTCGATGTAGCGCATGGCGGCCTGGTTGGGGTTGCCGGAGCCGATCAGATTGGTCAGTTCGGCCGCGTTTTGCCCTGCCAACATGAAGTCGATGAAGCGATGCGCCAGTTCCGGCTGGCGACCGGTGTTGTGCAGCACCATCGAATCAAGCGCCAGCACGGCGCCTTCGCGCGGAATCGAATACCCGATATGGAACGGCCGGCCGGCCTTTTCCGCATCGCCGCGGGCCTGGAACATGTCGCTGGAATAGCCATGCGCCAGCCAGATGTTGCCGACGGTCAGCTCCTTGATGTAGCTCGACGCATTGAACGCCGCCCAGTAGGGCTTGGCGCGCAGGATCAGGTCGCGCGCCTGCTGCCATTTCGCTGCGTCGGTCTCGTTGACCGAGTAGCCCAGATAGCGCAGCGCGGCGGCCATCAGTTCGCGTTGCGAATCGAGCACCGTGATGCGGCCCTTCAGCTTCGCCAGATGGCGCGGCTCGAAGATCAGCGCCCAGGTGTCGCTCGGCAGATTCAACGCGCGCAGCTTCTCGACGTTGTAGCCGAGCAGCGTCACCGTGTAAGCGTAGGGCACCGAATAGCGGTTGCCGGGATCGAAGAACGCATTCAGGAATTCCGGCTTGATGTTGCCCAGGTTCTTCAGCTTCGCCTTGTCCAGCGGCCGCAACTGGCGCGAACGAATCAGCGCCTCCACCGCGTTGCCGGTCGGCACGATCAGGTCGTAGCCGGTGGCGCCCGCCGCCAGCTTGGCCAACATTTCCTCGTTGTCGGAGTAATAGTCCTGCACCACGCGGCAAGTGCATTGCGCCTCGAAGCGGGCAAGGGTGGCGTCGGAGATGTAGTTGTTCCAGTTGTAGAGATACAGCGTGTCGGCGGCGTGGCCGGCGCCCGCGATGAATAGGAGCAGTGCCAGCCAGCGGCCCATCACGCACCGCCCTTCATGAAACTCTTGTCCAGCCGCGAGGCGACGATCACCAGCACCAGCGTCAGCAGCATCAGCAGCGTCGAGACCGCGTTCACTTCCGGCGTCACCGCGATCTTGATCATCGAATAGATCTGCAACGGCAGCGTCGAGACGCCGACGCCGGCGGTGAAGAAGGTGATCACGAAATCGTCGATGGACAGCGTGAACGACATCAGAAAGCCGGCCACCACCGCCGGCAGAATCAGCGGAAAAGTCACCAGCCGGAAGGTCTGCCAGGGCGAAGCGCCGAGGTCGCGCGCCGCCTCGAAAATGCTCTCGTCCATGCCGGCCAGTCGCGCCCTGACGATGATCGCGACGAAGCCGATGGAAAACGTGATGTGCGCCAGTACCACAGAGAGCAGGCCCAGGGTCAGATGCAGCACCTGAATGAAGAACACCAGCAGCGACACGCCGAGCAGGATTTCCGGCATCGCCACCGGCGTGATCACCAGCAGCGGTAGCCAGCGCGGCCGATAGCGATGGATGGCAAGGCCGGCCAGCGTGCCGAGGAAGGTCGCGCAGATGCTGGCAATCAGCGCGATGAGCAGCGAATTGCGCGCCGCCAGCAGCATCTCGGCGTCGGCGAACAGCACGCGGTACCAGTCCAGCGTGAAGCCGACCCATTCCGCGTTGAGCCGCGAATCGTTGAACGAATACGCCACCACCACGAGCAGCGGCACATAGAGGAAGGCGAAGGTGGCGGCGGCGGCCAGCTTCAGCCAGATGGCTAATCTACGCATGCGCTCGCCTCGCCAGCCCAGTAAAAAATCAGATCGTAGGATGGGCAAAGCGCAGCGTGCCCATCAACGCGTGGCGACAGATGGGCACGCTGCGCTTTGCCCATCCTACGGCTAGAGTGGTTACGCATATGCTCGCCTCGCCTGTCCCGCCCAGGCCGCGAACCCGGCCAGCGCCAGCACGCACAAGGTCAGCACGATGGACAGCGTCGCGCCGAACGGCCAGTCGCGCACGCCGAGGAACTGGTCCTTGATCAGGTTGCCGATCAGCATGTCGCGCGTGCCGCCGAGGATGTCGGGAATCGCGAACATGCCGAGCACCGGGATGAACACCAGCGCCGAGCCGGAAAACACGCCGGGCAGCGACAGCGGCCAGGTCACCCGCCAGAACCGCTGCCAGACATTCGCGCCCAAGTCCTGCGCGGCGTCGAGCAGCACCGGATCGTGTTTTTCCAGGTTGGTGTAGAGCGGCAGGATCATGAACGGCAGATGCACGTAGACCATGCCGACCAGCACCGCGAACGGGGAGAACAGCAGGCTGACCGGCTCCAGGCCGAAGGCGGCGAGGATGCCGTTGAGCAGCCGCGCCAGCGCCGCCTGCGGCCCCAGGATGATCATCCAGGCGTAGACGCGGATCAGGAAGTTGCTGGCGAACGGCAGGATGACCAGCAGCACTAGCAGATCGCGGTGCTGCTTCGGGCTGCGCGCGATCAGCCAGGCTACCGGATAGGCCATGACCAGACAGATCAGCGTGGAAACGGCAGCGACGACAAAGGAACGCAGGAAGATTTCGGTAAACAGGAAATCGCTGAAGAAGAACCGGTAGTTCTCCAGCGTGACGCCGTGTTCGCGGCCATCGCCGGGGTCGAACAAGGGCGCCAGACCGCCGAATTCGCCTGGATACTGGAACGAGGCCAGCACCACGATCAGCGCTGGCAGCAGGAAGAACACCAGCAGGAACAGCGTCGGCGGCGCGGTGATCGCCCAGCGGGTGTTTCTCTCCCCCATTTGCAAAAGGGGGGCTGGGGCAGCCAGAGACTTGGCCGCCGCTGTTTGGCGGTTTAGTCGGTTGGCTGGTAGTTCCATCAGGGATTTGTCAGTCTCGGACATAGTGCCCGGCGTCCCGCGCCCAACTCACCATGACCCGGTCGCCGATCTCGAAGAAATGGGCGCGCCCGGGGGCGTCGTTGGGCCGCAATGCCGCGATCCGGCAGCCGTTGTCGAGCGCGACCTGATAGGTGGTGACATCGCCGACATAGAGAAAATCGCGCACCGTGCCGGGGAAGCAGTTTGCATTGTCCGGCGCGCTCCCCAATGCGCCGATCCTGACCTGCTCCGGGCGGAGCGCGAGCACGCCCTTGTCGCTACCCGGTCTCGTACCGGATTCTTCCGCCGATGTAGGAGTGCCTTCCAAGGCGCGAGGCGGCTCAATCGCGCCTTGGAAGGCGCTCCTACATTCCGCGCCGGCATCTCGGCGCGACGGATGCCGCCGGCCTGGAATTTCGTAGGATGGGCCAAGCGTAGCGGGCCCATCGCTGCAGGAGCCTGTCTGGCTGGTCTCGACTGCCGGCGCCAGAATCTCGCCCAGCCCCGCCGCATCCAGACGCAGCAAGCCGTCGCGGCTCTCGACCACACGCGCTTCCAGCAGATTGCAGTTGCCGATGAAGTCCGCCACGAAGCGGTTGTTCGGCAAGCCGTAGATGCGCGCCGGCGTGTCGAGTTGCTCGATGCGGCCCTGATTCATTACTGCGATGCGGTGCGACAGCGCCAGCGCCTCCGGCTGTGCGTGGGTAACGAAAACGAAAGTGACGCCGACCTCGCGTTGCAGCTTGATCAGCTCCAGTTGCATTTCCTCGCGCAGCTTCAGGTCGAGCGCGCCCAGCGGTTCGTCCAGCAACAACAGGCGCGGCCGGTTGACCAGGCCGCGCGCCAGCGCCACGCGCTGCTTCTGGCCGCCGGAGATTTCATGCGGGTAATGGCCGGCCAGTTCGGCCAGATGCACCTGCTCCAGCGTCTCGTGCACGCGGCGCTGCACTTCGGCGTCATTCACCCCCGCCATGCGCAGCGGAAACGCGATGTTCTGGCCGACGGTCAGATGCGGGAACAGCGCGTAGCTCTGGAACACGGTATGGATCGGACGCTTCTCGGCCGGCGTGCTGGCCAGATCGCGGCCGTCGAGCAGAATCTGTCCGGCATCGGGCAGGTCGAAGCCGGCGATCATGCGCAGGATTGTGGTCTTGCCGCAGCCGGACGGCCCCAGCAGCGTGAAGAACTCGCCGCTCTCTACCGAGAAGCTGACGTCTTGCACCGCCACGAAGTCGGCGAATCGGCGCGTGATGTTGCGGATTTCGAGCAGGGCCATGTGTGCCGACCTGAAGGAGAAAGTGGATGCCGCTCCGGTAAATCCCTTGGCTGCTTTCCAGTATTGGTCACTGGTACAGAAAACTCTATCTATTCATGGTCCGATCCCTTCTAATCCCCGCCATTTTGCCCAGCCGAGGCTGCGCCGGGCCGACACCCAAGGGAAAACATGCGTAGTCATCAATTACTCGGCGCATTGGCGCTGACCGGCTGGGCGATGGGCGCCCATGCCACCAACGGCATGAATCTGGAGGGCTACGGCCCCCTCGGCATGAGCATGGGCGGCGCTTCCATGGCTTACGACAGCGGCCTCGCCGCCATGATGAACAACCCGGCGACGCTGGCGCTGACCAGCCAGGGCACGCAGATGGCCCTGGCCCTGCACCATCTCGGGCCCGATGTCTCGGTCCAGGGTGTGGCCGATTCCGGCGGCAATTCCTATTTCATGCCTGCCTTGGGCTGGGGCCGCAAGGACGGCGCGCTGAGCTACGGCGTCGGCATGTTCGCGCAGGGCGGCATGGGCACGGAATACGGCACTGCGTCACCGTTTTCGATGGGAACCGGCCAGGAAGTTCGTTCCGAACTGGGGGTAGGGCGGCTGATTTTCCCGTTGGCCTTTGAGGTCACGCCGGATCTGGCGGTAGGCGCCTCGCTGGATTACGTCTGGGCCATGCTCGACCTGGGCATGGTGGCCGACCGGGACCAGGTGATGGGCATGAGCGGCATGGAAATCGGCCCCGGCAATTTCGCCCACATCGCCTTTTCCGACGACAACGATTTCACCGGCAAGGCCAAGGGCACCGGCTGGGCGGGCAAGCTGGGCCTGACCTACAAGGTCAGTCCGGTGCTGAGCGTGGGCGCTACCTATCACAGCAAGACCAGCCTGAGCGACATGGAAACTTCCAGCGGCGGGGCGTCCATGTCCGTCTATGACGGCGCCGGTGCGCAGCTCAGCAACACGGCCGGAAAAATGACGGTGATCGATTTCCAGTGGCCGGAAACCTATGCCGCCGGCCTCGCCTGGCAGGCCACGTCCAAGCTGATGCTGGCGGCTGACCTGCGCCGCATCATGTGGGCCGATGCCATGCAGAACTTCCGCATGTCCTTTTCCGGTACGCCCTTCACGATGCCGCAGCAGTGGCGGAACCAGAATGTCTACTCGCTGGGCGTGCAATATCGCCCGAACGACAAGCTCGGCCTGCGCGTCGGCTACAACTACGGCAAGAACCCGGTGCCGGATGCGTGGCTGAATCCGCTGTTTCCCGCCATCGTGGAAAAGCACTTCACGGCCGGTTTCGACTATCGCGTCAGCGACAAGGGTTGCATCGCGTTCGCTGTGTCCATAGCGCCGGAAGTCTCCAACGTCACCGCCGCCGGCATGACCGTCACGCACAGCCAGGTGTCGGCCATGGTCGGCTACAACCACCATTTCTGACACGGGTAGCTGACCCCGTTTCGCCGTGGTCGGCGTTTAATCGATAAACCATGGACGATTCCCGCACCGACGAGGCGCTGATGCTGGCCTATCGCGATGGCGACGCGGCCGCCTTCGAGATCCTCTACGGGCGTTGGCGCGGTCGCTTGTACCGCTACCTTGCGCATCAGGCGCCGGCCCGGGCGGATGAACTGTTCCAGGATGTCTGGCTGCGCGTGGTCGGTGCGCGCCAAAGCTATGCGGTGACGGCCCTATTTTCCACCTGGCTGTTCCGCATCGCCCATAACCGGCTGATGGACCATTACCGCGCCCAGGGTCGCGGCATTGTCGAGTTGTACGACGACCCGGAAGACGACCCGGCCGTTGCGCTGCCCGCGCCGGAGCAGGAAGCTCCGGCGGCCATGCTGGAACGGCGGCAAATCGCCGGGCGCATACTGGATGCGCTGGCCGAACTGCCCGCGCCGCAGCGGGAAGCCTTTCTGCTGGCGGAGGAAAGCGGCATGAGCCTGGAGGAAATAGCCCGCGCGACCGGCGTCGGGCGGGAGACCGCCAAGAGCCGCTTGCGTTATGCCCTGAGCCGGCTTCGGCAAGCCTTGGGCGGATTGAGATGAACGGGACCCAGTGATGCAAGAACGTGATCCCTGCTTGAGTCAGGCCTATCGTGAGGCCGAACATCCCGCGCCTTCCTCGGCGCTGGATGCCCGTATCCTGGCCGCCGCCCGCCAGGCCGTGGCGCCGCCGCCGCGACGGCGAGCCAGCTGGTTTGGCTGGGCCGCGCCGTTATCAACCGTCGCCGTGCTGGTGCTTGGCATCGGCCTGCTGTTCCGCATGCAACAGGACGCGCCGGAGACCCTGCGCGAAGCCGTGCCGCCGCCCGCAACGCAACCCGCGCCGGCCGCCGCGTTACCGCCGCCGGCCGCTCCAGGCCAGGCATCCGGATCGGGCAAGCTTGCACCCCGGCGGTCCGCACCGTCGCCTGCCGCGCAACCCGAGGCCGCTGACAGCATGGCCGCCATGCCGGAGCGGGAAGTAGCCCGCGAAGCCTCCGCTGTGGCCACGCAGTCAGCCGAAAACAAGGCTATTCCCACTCAGGCCGATCAGGCCGGAGCCGCAGCCCCCGCGCCCGCCGCAAGCAATCTCGGCGCCGCTCGGGCCGATCGTGCGCCGGCGCCTGCGTTCAGCCCAGGCATGAGCAAACGCAAGGCGACCTCCGAAGTCGATGACAGTCCCGAGCAACGGGTGGAAAAAATCCGCCGACTGCTGCGCGACGGACGCATCGAGGAAGCCCGCAAAACCCTGGACGAACTGCGCGACCGTTATCCCGCGTTCGTCCTGCCGGATGACCTGAGCGAAGCCCGCTGCTGCCGGGCGCCGCAAGGTAACGCCGAGTGAAGCCGGTGTTGAGTCGCGCCGTCACCCCGGCGTAGGCCGAGGTCCAGTTCGGCTGGATCAACCTAAAACCGCAGATACGGATTGTCGTAGGAGCGCCTTCCAAGGCGCGATGGCCGGAGAGCGATCGCGCCGTGGAAGGC
>JASJPK010000002.1:0-14848 GCA_031426735.1 Hydrogenophilaceae bacterium
GCGCGCCGCGCCTTGCATCCGTCCGCTCATGCGCTCAACGCGTCTCACGGGGAAAATCCGACAGGCTGCTAGAAAAGGCTAGCCGTTTTCCTTCCCGGCTTCGGCCGCGATTTCGGCATGGACCTGTGCCATGTCGACTTCCTTGGCGCGCGCGATCAGGTCATCGAAACCGCCTGCCGGCAGGGCGCCAGGCTGAGCATAGATGATGACTTTCTCGCGGAAGATCACCAGGGTCGGAATGGAGCGAATCTGGAAATGGCCGGCCAAGGCCTGATGTTCTTCCGTATTCACCTTGGCGAAGACGATGCCTTCATGTTTTTCCGAAGCGGCTTCGTACACCGGCGCGAAACCCCGGCAAGGGCCACACCAGGGCGCCCAGAAGTCGATCACGACAAAATCGTTGTTGAGAATGACTTCTTCGAAGTTCTGCTCGTTGAGTTCCAGGACAGCCATGAAAAACCCCTGTCTTTAATCGAAATATGGCAATGCGGTTGACGAAAAGATGACAAAAAAATGGCCGACTTACGTCGGCCGCGTCATGTTAGCACGCTCAAGGAGTCTGAATTCTGCGGCCTTTTACGCTCAGGCCGGTCGAGTATGCCGCTTCAGGTTGTTGCCTCAGCCCGCCGTTGCCAGACGGGGATGGGCTTCCCCCTGGCGGCGCCACAAGTTTGGGCTGGTTTTGAGGCTGCTCTTCACTTCCGCGCGATTCACGGCAGCGATCAATTCGGTTGCGAGAATTCTTGCCTGGCTGGGCGTCAGGGTCAGCGAAGTACCCAACTCACTGGCCAATTTGATGGCAATGCGGTCGAAACCATCATCACCGGCAATCAGACTGACATCCATATTGTCTACCTCGTGTTGCATCATGTTTGGCTCCCAATGACCTGGTTGAATCACCGTGCGGAAGACAATGAGCGGGAATCGTGCCAAGCGGCAGAAATCGTTGCATCCAGCGCGATGCCGCATTAAATCAGGGGTATTCGAATTCTTGATGACAACCGGATCTGGCATCGTCGCCGGCCTTTCGACAGCCCTGTCGGGATTTCATCAGTTACCGAAATTCATGCCTGACGCGCTCAGAACCATTTTCGCCGAATCACGTCTGCTTGAATGAAGTGAGGAGTCGACCATGCCCAAACATCGTTCAAACACCATCCAGCCTTCCGAGATCACCGCGGAATCCCTCTATCTGAACCGGCGCGATTTCATGCAGGGCGTCGGCGCCCTGGCGCTGGCCGCAGCCTTGCCGGCCAATCCGGCAGAGGCCGCACTGCCGGCGTTTCGCAAGAGTCCGTTGAGCGCGGAGATCGAACCGAACAGCTGGGAAGAAATCACCACCTACAACAACTTCTATGAATTCGGCAGCGACAAGACCGACCCGGCGAAACACGCACACCGGCTGAAAACCCGGCCCTGGACGCTACGCGTGGAAGGCGAGTGTCTGCGGCCGCGCACCTGGGATATCGACGCGCTCGCGAAAGCGTTTCCACTGGAAGAACGCATCTACCGTCTGCGCTGCGTCGAGGGTTGGAGCATGGTCATCCCGTGGCAAGGCTTCCCGCTGGCCGGGCTGATCAAACAGGCGCAGCCGACCGGCAACGCCAGGTATGTCGAATTCACTACTCTCAGCGACGCAGGTCAGATGCCCGGCGTGCGCTGGCCGGTGCTGGACTGGCCCTATGTCGAAGGTCTGCGCATGGACGAAGCGTTGCATCCGCTCGCGTTGCTGGTGATGGGGCTTTACGGGCGCGAATTACCGAAGCAGAACGGCGCGCCGATCCGCCTCGCGGTGCCATGGAAGTATGGCTTCAAGAGTGCCAAATCCATTGTCCGCATCCGCCTGCTGGAAAAACAGCCGATCACCGCCTGGATGAAAGCCGCGCCGCGCGAATACGGTTTCTACGCCAACGTGAATCCGGCAGTCGATCATCCGCGCTGGAGTCAGGCCAGGGAACGCCGCATCGGCGAATTCTTCAAGCAGGCGACGCTGCCGTTCAACGGTTACGGCGATCAGGTCGCCGCGCTGTATCGCGGCATGGATTTGCGCAAATACTTCTGATGCGCTGGCTGAAACCGCTGGTCCTGACGCTTTGCCTGCTGCCGCTGGCGCGTTTGCTGTATCTCGGCTTCAGCGGCGGACTCGGCGTCAATCCGATCGAGTTCGTCACCCGCTCGCTAGGTACCTGGGCGCTGAGTTTCCTGCTCATCACGCTGACAGTGACGCCGCTACGCAAACTCAGCGGCTGGAGCGGCATCATGCGGGTGCGCCGCATGCTCGGACTCACCGCCTTCTTCTACGCGCTGTCGCACTGGCTGAGCTATCTCTGGCTCGATCAGTTCTTCGACTGGAGCGAGATCCTGAAAGACCTGGTCAAACGCCCGTTCATCACCTTCGGCATGGCGACCTTCCTGTTGCTGTTACCGCTGGCGCTGACCTCTACCGACGCGGCGATGCGGCGGCTCAAGCGCAACTGGCAACGTCTGCACCGGCTGGTCTATCCGGCCGCCGTGCTGGCCGTGTGCCATTACTTCTGGCTGGTCAAGCAGGACGTGACGCAGCCACTGATCTATGCCGGCGTGCTTGCCGTGCTGCTTGGACTACGCATCCGCTGGTGGCTGCGGGCCGCAGCCTAAAACCAGAATGGCCCGTCCTTGCCGAGGAATTCGTCGTAACGCATGTAGTGCGTGCCGTCGCAGGAAAAGGTCAGGCTGACCATGCCGTTGAACAGGTTGATCGACGACATGCGCAGGTAGATGTTCTCGTCGGCCACGCGCAGCGAACGCAGGCTGGCCAGAATGCGTGCGACATCCTGCACGGGAATCGCGGCGTCGGCCGGGTAAGGCTGCAGCGGGTAGACCAGGCAGATGTCGGGATCGCTCAACGCTTCCTGATCGAGGATACGGTAGCGGAACGGGTCGTTCAGCGTCCACAGCGTGGCCTGGCTGCTGGAAAAGTGGATCTGGCACTGAAACACGCCGCGCTGGGTCAGCAGCTCTTCCAGGATGGAAAGTGCCTGGTCCAGGCTCTGGTCCATCGGATTTTCGACGCGGCATTGCTGGAACACGTTACCGCGGATCGCCGGATCGCCCTTGATCTGGCGCCAATGGCCGGGCTCTTCGTACAGCGTCGAGGACACCGGCAGATCGCGCAGATCGAAATCGGCGCCGAGATAACCGAGCGGCTGCCCGTTTTCAGCCCGGACGATCTGCAACGCGGTCAGCGAAGGGCGACTCTTGGCCAGGCTGATGTAGGCGTCGGACAGCAGGAAGCCCCAGACCGGCACCGCTTCCTTCATGTAGGGTCGCTGCGAACGGTCGCGCGCGAAGTGCCCCGGCATGAGCCCTGTTTTGCCGAAGTTGTCGCAGATTTGGCGGCCGTCGGTATCGACGCAGTAAAGATAGGTGCAATGCGGAATGGTTTCGAAGCCAGCCAGCAGCACCGCGTTCAACGCCTCGCGTTGCCCCCACATCGGCGCGCATTCCTCGGCCAGGCAGGCAAGCGGATCCTGCAACATGCGCGCCAGTTGCTCGCGTTGCTGATAGATGTTGTCTTTCCAGGAGCTCTTCATTCGATCCGACCTGTCTGGTGAGTTGACCGCGCGAAGCTTAACGCTATCGGTATTTCCATACAGTAAGGCTATCGCAGCCCGGGATTCCCCGGGCGCCTGCAGTAATAGAAATGGCCGCTTGCGCGGCCATTTCGGTCAAGCGTATCAGCCGCTCAGTCGGCGTACAGCTTTTCCAGGCGTTCGTGCTTTTCCTGCGCTTCGATCGACAACTCCGCGGTCGGACGCGCCAGCAGGCGGGGCAGGCCGATCGGATCGCCGGTTTCCAGACAAAAACCGTATTCGCCTTCCTCGATGCGGGCCAGCGAGGCATTGATCTTCTTCAGCAGTTTGCGTTCGCGATCGCGTACGCGTTGCTCAAGCAGATTTTCCTCTTCCACGGTGGCGCGGTCGTTGGGGTCGGCAAAAACCTCGTTTTCCTTCAGGTGTTCACCGGTTTCCCGCGCGTTTTCCAGGATCTCGTCGCGCATCAGGGTGAGTTTGGCCTTGAAATACGCGAGTTGCGCTTCGTTCATGTAGTCCGATTCCGGCATCGCCATCAACTCTGCGTCGCTATGCGGAATGCCGGAGATCTTTTTGGCGGCCTTGGCGGCGGGCTTGGCTGCAGCTGCTTTGGCGGGCGCGGGCTTGGCGGTGGGAGTTTTTGTTTCGGCGGTTTTCATAGTCTTGAGTGGTTTCTCCTGCACAGGTTGCGGCGTCGCAACGGATGCGGGTTTCGGGTCGGCCTTCGCTTTGATCGGCGAGACTGCCTTGGGTTTAACAGGCGCTGCGACGGGTTGAGCCGCAGCCGATTTTTCCTTTGCCTTGACCGGCGCTGGCGCAGCTTTTGCTGCCGGCTTTGCTGCAACGGCTGACGCCTTCGCCTTGCTCGGCACGGCTTTGGCTGCCGTTACCGGTTTGGCCGGCACTGCAGGTTGGGTGGCTTTTTTGGCGCTGCTCGATACGGGTTTGCTGGCCGGCTTCTTGGCTGCTGTTGCCACGATCGATTCCTCCGTCGGTGACACTGCGCTGGAAAAATTAGCGGCGGATTGTGCCACACACATGCCGCGCTTGGGCGCAAGTTCAAATTGTGTAGACGCCGAGCGGATCGTTCGGGTCGATGCCGTCCATGAATGGCTTGTTACGTTCGCGATGGGTGACTTGGTACATGCAGCCCATCCAGTTGCCGATCACCGCCTCCGCCGTGTCGTGCCAGGTGTTGTCGATGTTCGGCGCGACCAGCGTTTCCGGAAACTCCGGCAAAGCTTCGCCGTGCGCCGCAGCCTGCCGCAAACGCTGGCGCCATTCGAGCAGGATCGCCTGCTCGTGCTGCGCCAGATAATGATCGGGGAACGGCGGCTCGTGCGGCAGCTTGCCTTGCGCGTGCAGCAGTGCATCGCGCTTGTATTCCTTGAGCAGGGAAATCGTGTCGTATTCCGGATGCCCCTGGAAAAACACCATGCGCAGACCGTCATGGCTGGTCGCCAGATGCACGCCGACTTCCTCGCTGTCGACCAGCACGCGCAGGCCGGCGGCCTCGAACTGGGCGCGCGAGACATCGTTCCAGCGCGAATGCGGCACGTCGAAACGGGTATTCACATCCGCCACCAGCGGATGCCGCTTGTCCAGCACACGATGCGAAAACACGCCCCAGCGTTTGGCCGGCTGCTTCACGCGCGGCTGCGCGTAACGGAAATGCATGACCGCATGTGTCGCCAGACAGGACAGCAAGGTCGTAGTGACGTTGTCCCAGGCCCAGGCGATAACTTCGCCCAGCGGCGTCCAGAACGGTTCCTTGGACAGATCCTCGCCGGTGACATTGGCGCCGGTAATGATCAGCGCATCGAGCCCCTCGGCGCGGATTTTGTCGAACGACTCGTAATAACGGGCGATGTGCGCCGCCGCCTTTTCTCCGCGCGGAATCGCATCCAGCGTGAATGGATGCACATAGAACTGCGCGATCGGATTGCTCTCACCGACCAGCCGGAAGAACTGGCGCTCGGTCGCCTCCAGCGCCGAGTCCGGCATCATGTTGAGCAGGCCGATATGCAATTCGCGGATGTCCTGGTTGGCGGCGCGCTCGGCGGGCAGCACGATGGTGGTGCCGTCCGCACGCAGGCGTTGCAGCGTGGGCAGATCGTTGTGGGCGACGATGGGCATGGAAGTGGTTCCGGCAAGAAGACGCTGATCAAAGTATGGCCGGATTATTCCCCAACAACCCCGCCAGCGGGTTCTGTCAAAACGCGCACGGCTCATCCTGCGAAATTAGAATGCGCCGCTAACCTTCCCTTCGCCGCTCATGTCCGCCTCGCTCGCACTGCTCCAGGAAGTTTTCGGTTATCCCGCCTTTCGCGGCCGCCAGGCCGACATCGTCGATCACGTCGCGGCGGGCGGTGATGCGCTGGTGTTGATGCCGACCGGCGGCGGCAAATCGCTCTGCTACCAGATTCCCGCGCTGCTGCGGCGCGGCGTCGGCATCGTCGTGTCGCCGTTGATCGCGCTGATGCACGATCAGGTCGCGGCGCTGCGCGAGGCCGGCGTCAAAGCCGCCTACCTGAATTCATCGTTGAGCGGCATGGAAGCGGCGGCCATCGAACGCGGCCTGTTCAATCAGGAATTCGATCTGATCTACGTCGCCCCCGAGCGCCTGGTGCTGCCGCGCTTTTTATCGCTGCTGGAAGCGGTCGCGGACGGACCCGGCCTGGCGTTGTTCGCCATCGACGAAGCGCATTGCGTGTCGCAATGGGGGCACGATTTCCGGCCGGAATACATCCAGCTTTCGGTGCTGCACGAACGCTTCCCCACGGTACCGCGCATTGCGTTGACCGCGACGGCGGATGCGCAGACCCAGGCGGAAATCGTGCAGCGATTGCAACTGGAGCGGGCGCAAGTCTTCCTGTCCAGTTTCGACCGGCCCAACATTCGCTACCAGATCGTCGAAAAAGCCAGCGCCCGCAACCAGTTGCTTGCCTTCATCCGCGCCGAACATGCCGGTGATGCCGGCATCGTCTATTGCCTGTCGCGCAAGAAGGTCGAGGAAACCGCCGCCTGGCTGGTCTCCCAGGGCATCAAGGCACTGCCTTATCACGCCGGCATGGAGCAGGCCGTGCGGCGGCGCAATCAGGATGCTTTTCTGCGCGACGACGGCATCGTCATGGTCGCCACCATCGCCTTCGGCATGGGCATCGACAAACCGGATGTGCGCTTCGTCGCGCATCTCGACCTGCCTAAAAGCGTCGAAGGGTATTACCAGGAAACCGGCCGCGCCGGCCGCGACGGCACCCCGGCCGACGCCTGGATGGCGTATGGCCTCGCCGATGCCGTGCAGCAACGCCGCATGATCGAGGAAGGCGAGGCCGACGCGCAGTTCAAACGCCTCGGCCACGCCAAACTGGATGCACTGCTGGCGCTATGCGAATCGGCCACCTGCCGCCGTCAGCGCCTGCTCGCCTACTTCGGCGAAGACAGCGGCGCCTGCGGCAACTGCGATGTCTGCCTGAACCCGCCGCAAACCTGGGACGGCACCGATGCGGCGCGCAAGGCGCTGTCCTGTGTCTACCGCACCGGCCAGCGTTTCGGCGCCGGCCATGTCGTCGACGTCTTGCTCGGCCACGATACCGAACGCATCCGCCAGTGGAACCATGCCGCACTCTCCACCTACGGCATCGGCAAGGACCTTACCGAGAAGGACTGGCGCGCGGTGTTCCGCCAACTGGTCGCGCTCGGTTATCTGGAGATCGACCATGGCAGCTTCGGCGCCCTGAAACTCAGCCCGTCGAGCCGGCCGGTACTCAAGGGCGAGCAGACCGTCATGCTGCGCAAACAGGTGGAAAAGAAGTCCTCACGCGAGACGCGCGGCAATGCGCCTGCAGCGCAACTCGGTAGCGCCGGGCAAGCCTTGTTCGAGCAGCTGCGCACTTGGCGTGCCGCGACGGCGAAAGAGCATGGCGTCCCCGCCTACGTTATCTTCCATGACGCGACACTGGCGGAAATCGCCCGCATCGGCCCGCAATCGACCGAACAACTGCGCGAGGTTTCCGGCATCGGCGCACGCAAACTGGAAAGTTATGGCGCCGCGTTGATTGAAATCTGCCGGACAAATACCGCCATATAAAGAATTACCTGTAATTAATAAAGAAAATACGTACGTATTAATTAGAAGATCAGCATTTATTAATATGCTGATTAAATTTATATTCACAAAACAATTGAATGGTACATATGTTTCCATTACGCTCGGATGGTCTTGGCCAATCGGCCCTGAGACATTGATATTGATTAACTTTTTTCTAATGAGGCTGAAAATGCGTTACATCATGGTCTTGGCTCTTGCAGGATTCATCGCCACGCCCGCCGTGGCCAGCATGGAACTCTCCGATAAATACGAATGCACCGATTGCCATAAGCTGGACGTAAAAGCGGGTGCGACCAGGAAGAAGAAGGAAGGCCCGAGTTACAAGGAAATTGCCAAGGAATACAAAGGCAAGAAGGGCATCGAAAAGCAACTGGTGGATAGCATCAAGAAGGGCAGCAAGGACGTCTGGGCCAAGAAGATGAACAAGAAGAGCGAGATGGACGCCGACGAGGAAATTCCGGTTAAAGACGCCGAAATCATCGTGAAGTGGATTCTGTCGCTGTAAGCGACAGATCGCGGTTTGGCCACGGTGAGTCCGGCTAGGACACCGTGGCCGCACCTTCCGGCGGCATTCCCGACAGCCTCGGAATGCTGCCAGCGAACTGCGGCAGTTTTGCTGCGCTTCGTTTCCAGGACACATTGCCAAAGGCTGTCTGTGCCAGACATGTAAAGCGCGTTTGAAGGCGCTCTGGCCCCCCGCCGTTTCAGGAGAAGAACGATGGCAAAAAATGCCTTGAAATCGCTGGTCTGGATGTTAACCACGGCTTTCTGCCTATTGGCTACGCCACTCGCCCAGGCCGAAGATCCACCCGCTGAACAAGCCAGCGCCGAATCGGCGCCCAAAACCATCTCCAACAAGCGCTGTATGCGATGCCACGGCGATGAGGAAGAAAAAACCGCCGTGCGTCCCGACGGGACCGAAATCAACATCTTTGTGGAAAAAGAGGTGTTCGAGCGCAGCGTCCACGCCAAGCAGCCTTGTGCGGGCTGCCACAACAACATCACTGAACTTCCGCACGACGAACCGCTGACCAAGCGCATCGGCTGTACCGAATGCCACCAGCAAAAATGGGAAGCACAGAAAAACAACCCGAATCCCGAATACAAACGCCTGGGTGTAGTGATCCAGCAGATCGACAGCTACATGCATTCGATCCATGCCAAACCGAACAAGCTGGACGGCACCAAGACCAACGCCACCTGCGTCGACTGCCATGAAGCGCACAACATCGGCACCCTCGGCAGCGAGCAGCGCGCCGAACACCGCCTGAAGAATCCCGACGTCTGTGGTCGCTGTCACGAAAAACAGAAGGAAGCGTATCTGGGCTCCGTGCATGGCAAGGCGTGGGCGGAGAAGAAAGATCCAAAGACTGCCGTCTGTTCCGACTGCCACAGCACGCACAACATCAGTTCCGCCAAGGGCGATCCGATGAAGCTGGCCATCACCAAGAATTGCGGTGACTGCCACACGAAAGCGCAGGAAACGTATTTCGCCTCCTACCACGGCCAGGTCGTCAGGCTGGGCTATACCCACACCGCCAAATGCTACGACTGCCATGGCGGCCACGGCATCAAGAAGGCCGACGACCCCACTTCCTCGGTGCACATGAACAACCGGCTGAAGACCTGCAACACCTGCCACAAGAAAGCAGGCGAGGGCTTCCTCAGTTTCAACGCCCACGGCGATGCCAGTAATTTCGACAAGTACCCCGGCATGTACATCGTCAGCAAGTTCATGCAATTCCTGATCTATGGCGTGATGCTGTTCTTCTGGACGCACGTCATCCTCTGGTTCTACCGAGAGTTCAGGGATTGCTGTGAAGGCGTGGGCCATGTTGAAGACGTGGAGCATCCGGATGCGGTGTTCTTCCGCCGCTTCAGCCCGGTCTGGCGCTGGATCCACGTGCTCTTCGCCATCAGCACCATGGTCCTGGTCGTCACCGGCACCACGCTGCTGTTCTCCCACACCGCCTGGGCCAAGTCGGTCATCCTCCTGCTCGGCGGACCGCAGGTCGAAGCCATCATCCACCGCACGGCGGCAACCATCTGGATCACCGTATTCCTGACCCATATCGGCGTCGCGCTGTCCAACATCTGGCGCACTCGCAAGACCTTCAAATGGTTCGGCCCCACCTCCCTGGTGCCCAACCTGCAGGATCTGCGCGACATCGCCCGCATGTACCGGTGGTTCGTCGGCAAGACCCCGCGTCCGAAGTTCGATCGCTGGACCTACTGGCAGAAGTTCGACTACTGGGCACCGTTCTGGGGCGCCACCGCCATCGGCCTGTCCGGCGTGATGATGTTCAACCCGGTGTTCACCTCGCAATACCTGCCGGGCTGGGTGTTCAACATCGCCACCATCGTGCATGCCGAGGAAGCCCTGCTGGCCACCGTGTTCCTGTTCACGGTGCACTTCTTCAACGTGCACTTCCGACCGGAGAAATTCCCCCTCTCCACCACCATCTTCACCGGCGCGGTCCCCCTGGAAGAGTTCAAGTACGAGCACACGCAGGAATACGACCGTCTGGTGGCCAGTGGCGAACTGGAGAAGTATCTGGTCAAGCGTCCGACCCGGCAGGTGGAAAGCTTTGCCACCATCCTGTCCGCGATCCTGATCCTGGCCGGCTTCCTGCTGCTGAGCGTGGTGCTGATCGGCTACACCACCATGTAGTAGGCGTAATCGGCCACCTTAAAACGGACCCCGCGGGGTCCGTTTTTTTTCGCCCGCGCACGCATCGCGTCAAAATCCAGGCGCTTTCCCGGGCCGGTCAGACCCTATTCCGACTGCTTCAGCCCCGCCTCGCTCGGCTAAACTTTGTGCACCCCAACTGCACGCATTCCCGAGTGACCGCCTCCATCCTGCTGGTCGAAGACGACCGGCCCATCGCCGAAAACGTGATCCTCGCCCTGGCGCGGGAAAATCTGGATTGCCGCCACGTCACGCTGGCGGCCGAAGGTTTGGCGCTGTTGCGCGGCGGCGGTTTCGACCTGGCGATCCTCGATGTCGGCCTGCCGGACGGCAACGGCTTCGATCTGTGCCGCGCCTTACGCACTTTTTCCGATGTTCCGGTCATCTTCCTGACCGCCCGTTCCGACGAAATCGACCGCGTGGTCGGCCTGGAGATCGGCGCCGACGATTACGTGCTGAAACCGTTCAGCCCGCGCGAACTGGCGGCTCGGGTGAAAACCATATTGCGCCGGGTTGGCGGCCGGAATGGCCACGGCGGCGGCAACGGCGGCACAGCGACGCCGCCGTCCCTGGTCCAGGTCGATGCGGAACGCGCCCGCATCACTTGCCGGGGACAGCCGCTGGACTTGAGCCGCAGCGAATACCTGATCCTGAAAACCCTCGCCGCGCGGCCGGAAAAGGTGTTCAGCCGCGCCGAACTGATGGACGCGGCCGGTCTGGCCGAAGCCAGTCTGGAGCGCTCGGTCGACACCCACATCAAGAGCCTGCGCGCCAAGCTGGCAGCCTGTGCGCCCGACGCCGACCCGATTCAGACCCATCGCGGCCTCGGCTACAGCCTGGCGCGCAGCGCAACTTGAACTTCTTCGTCCGCTTCTTCATCGGTTACGTGCTGGTCGCCGCCGTGGCGGTGCTGCTGGCGATGAAACTGTTCAGCGACCAGTTCGTCCCCGGCGTGCGCCAGTCGGTCGAGGAAACGCTGGTACAGACCGCCAACCTGCTGGCGGAAATGGCGCAACCGATCCAGGGCCAGGGCGGGGCCGCCAGCATCGAAGCGGTATTTCACGGCTATGAAAAACGCCGTTTCGAGGCACGCATCTATGGCGTCCTGAAAAGCGAACCTGACTTGCGCGTCTACGTCACCGACCAGACCGGCCGCGTGGTGTTCGATAGCCGGGGACGCGACGTCGGCCAGGATTTCTCGCGCTGGCAGGATGTCAGCCGCACCCTCAAGGGCGAATACGGCGCCCGCACCACGCGGGAAAACGAATACGACAGTACCAGCAGTGTCATGTACGTCGCCGCGCCGATCCTGCAAAACGGGCGCATCGTCGGCGTGTTGTCGCTGGGCAAGCCGTCGCGCTCGTTCCAGAGCTTCATTGATCTGGCGCGCGCCAAGGCCTGGCAATCCGCCTGGTGGCTGTTCGCGCTGGCGCTGCTGCTGGCGCTGGCGTTCTCGTTCTGGATGACGCGCGATCTGCGCCGGCTGGTCGACTATGCCAACGAAGTCGCGGAGGGCAAACGCGAACGCATCCCCATCGAAGGCCGCAGCGAACTGCGCCGCCTGGCACAAGCGCTGGAACACTTGCGCGCCGAACTCGATGGCAAGGCGCATGTGGAAAAGGTCTCGCAGTTGCTGGCACATGAACTGAAGAGTCCGATTGCCGCCATCGCCGGCGCGGCGGAACTGCTCGCCGACGAGACCGATCCAGCCCGGCGCGCGCGTCTGCAAGCCAATATCGCCGGCGAAACCGACCGCCTGCAACGCATCGTCGAAGGCGTGCTCAACCTCGCCCGGGCAGAGAATCGCGGCCGCCTGGACGAGGTGGAAAACCTCGCGCTGGACGACCTGCTGCGCGACGTGCTGGATATCCGCGCCGAGCGGCTGGCCGCCAAAGGCTTGCTCACCGAGACCAACCTGCATCCTGTGCGGATCGACGGCAACCGCTTCCTGTTGCGCCAGGCGGTGGCCAACCTGCTCGACAACGCCATCGACTTCAGCCCGGCCGGCGGTCGTCTGGCCATTCAGCTGGACACAACCGCGAACAGCGCCCGCCTGTGCATTCGCGACCAGGGGCCGGGCATCCCGGACTACGCCCTGCCGCGCCTGTTCGAACGCTTCTACTCGCTGCCGCGCCCCGACAGCGGCGAACGCAGCAGCGGCCTCGGCTTGAATCTGGTGCAGGAAGTCGCGCGGCTGCATCGCGGCAACATCGAACTGCGCAACCATCCCGAAGGCGGCGCGGAAGCCTGCCTGACGCTGCCGGCGACAAAACCCACGTAATCCACACACGCCGCACACAAACACGCCACGGCGGCGCGTCAGGCTCTCCCCACCGCAACCGGGAGTCCGCCATGAACAAACCGCTCAACATCAAACTCGTCGTCCTCGCCTTGCTCGCCCTCGTGCTGGCCTTCGCGGTCAAACAGGTCGAATGGAAAGTGCTGGAACGCCAGGCCGCGCGCGACGGCGCGGTGCGCGCCATCGCCGACCAATACGCCCGCGAGCAACAACTCGCCGGCCCGCTGCTGTGGGTGAAATGCAGCGAACCAGCGACCCTGGTCGAGACCGATGACAAGGGCGCGACCCGACAGCGCAACGTCATTCAGGATTGCTCCCGCGCCATCCGCCCCAGCCTGCTCAGCGGTCAGGGCAATCTGGATGTCTCCGAACGTTACCGCGGCATCTACAAGGCGCGGGTCTACCTTGCCGGCGTCAAGCTGCATGCCGAGTTGCCGGCGTTTCAGGCCAAGCCCGGCCAGCGCATCGAAGAAGCGCATCTGATCTTCGGCATTGGCGATCCGCGCGGCCTGAAACGCATCCAACTGCAGCGCGCCGACGGCCAGGTGCTCACCGCCAAGCCCGGCGTGCCCGGCGGCCCGTTCGATCAAGGCTTCCACGTCCCGCTCGACCCGGCGCAACTGGCACAAGGCCTGAAACTGAACGCCGAACTGGAAATCGCCGGCAGCGGCCGTCTGGACTGGGCGCCGCTGGCGGAAAGCAACGACTTCAGCCTGCGCTCGGCGTGGCCGCATCCCAGCTTCGCCGGCCAGTTTCTGCCGGAAACGCGCGAGATCTCGTCCGCCGGCTTCACCGCCCGCTGGCGCGTCAACGACTTCGCCACCGGAGGCGATCGCATGCTGGCCGGCAAAAGCAACGGTTGGCTCAATACCAGCCTGGGCGTCTCGCTGATCGACCCGGTCGACGCCTACACCCAGACTGACCGCGCCGTGCGCTACGGCTTCCTGTTCGTGCTGCTGACCCTGGGCGGCTTCTTCCTGTTCGAACTGCTGCGCCAGCGTCCGGTGCACCCGCTGCAATATCTGCTGATTGGCTTCGCCGTGGTGCTGTTCTTCCTGCTGTTGCTGGCCTTGTCCGAGCACACCGGCTTCGCCCTCGCCTACGTCATCGCCGCCGGCGCTTGCGTGCTGATGATCGCCGGCTACGGCCGCACCCTGCTTGGCAGTTGGCCCGGCGCGGCCAGCCTCGGCGCCGGTTACGGCCTGCTCTACATTGGCCTTTACCAGTTGCTCGCCTCGGAAGACTATGCGCTGCTGATGGGCGCCTGGCTGATCTTCGGCCTGCTGGGACTCACCATGTACCTGACGCGCCGGCTGGATTGGGGCCGGGCTGGGCAGGCAAGCGGGCAGGCACTGCCGAAACCGACGACTGATCGGGGCGAGTAAGCATGTTCATCGCCCACCTGCCGGCCGGATACCTCACCGCCAGACTGGTTGCCCGCCGCCTCGACGTGCCGGCCAGTCCCGGTCTGGTTCTGGCCGGCCTGGCCGGCAGCATCTTCCCGGATATCGATCTGCTCTACGCGACACTGATCAACCACTGGAGCGTGCATCATCACCGCTACTGGACCCATCTGCCGCTGGTCTGGCTGGCGATCTCGGCCGTCGCGCTGCTGCTGCTTAGAAGGTCGGACGCAGCACGGCAAACGGTGACCGTATTTCTGTTGGCGGTCTGGGGCCATCTGCTGCTGGACAGCGTCGCCGGCGACATCTGGTGGCTCTGGCCCTGGCTCGACGCGCCGTTCTCACTGGTCACCATCCCGGCCATCCACTCGCCGTGGTATCTGAACTACCTGCTGCACTGGACCTTTGCACTGGAGCTGGTCATCGTCGCGTCCGGCGTCGGACTGGAACTGTCCCGCCCGGCGCTGCCGCGCTGGAAATGGCGCATGGCATGAACCTGGATAGAATCGCGGCGAAGCAGTAAACAAGTAGGATGGGCGAAGCGCAGCGGGCCCATCACTCGGCGCGTTGATGGGCCCGCTGCGCTTGGCCCATCCTACGAATGGTCAATCACGGATCAAGCTGGCCGAATCAATAGAATCGCGGCGAAGCAGTAAACAAGCAGAACGAACGCCGCCGGGCCATACAACGAATCAAGTAGGATGGGCGAAGCGCAGCGCGCCCATCACTCGGCGCGTTGATGGGCCCGCTGCGCTTGGCCCATCCTACGAATGG
>JASJPK010000002.1:14948-65267 GCA_031426735.1 Hydrogenophilaceae bacterium
GCGCTTGGCCCATCCTACGAATGGTCAATCACGGATCAAGCTGGCCGAATCAATAAAATCACGGCGAAGCAGTAAACAAGCCGAACAAACGCCGCCGGGCCATGCAACGAATGAACAGGGTGAACTATGCGTCGATGGATTGCCGCAACGGTATTGGTATTGGGACTGACCGCCGCTTACTGGCACTTTCAGCGGAGCGAAGGAGGCGGCGTTCAATCCAACGCGGAGACCGCCGCATCCCGCCCGCCGCTGCTCGAAGCCGCGCGCGGCATGTTGGCGGCGCACCGGCAGATCATCGTGCTGCTGGCGGAGGAAAAGACCTTGTCAGTGCCGGAGCGGGCGGCGGCGCAGCAAGTGGGGCATGCCCTGTTCCATGAAAATCTGGCACGTCTGGACCGCGCGGAAAACGATCTGACGCAACTTCTGGCGCGCCCGGATGCGGCCCGCTTTTCGGAGCTGGAAGCGGTGCTGGCGTTCATCGAATCCGAACCCGGCCTGTACGACGCCGACCGGCTGGCGTTCCGCGAACTCCTTAATGACCTGCAGCGCGAGATCAGCCGCGACGGCAGTCTGCCTGCCGTCAAGTTGCACAAGCGGGTTGGTGAAGACCTGGAGGCGCTGGCCGAAATCGAACGTCTGTACGACCGCGAGATTCGGGAAATCTTCAGCCGTTTCGACACCCGAGCCATCGTCCTAAAGCGCGAAAAATGGTCGGACTATGTCGCGCATCTGAAGACGCTGTATCGCCGCGAGCAGATCCTGCGCGACCACGACATCGTCCTGCCCGTTGTTACGTCCACCACCACGCCCGCCGCCCCGGTGGCGCAAAGCAAGGACGCCAAGGACGACATCCTGTTCGGCCGCGAACTGCCGCCCAAAACGCTGGTGCTGACCTTCGACGACGGCCCGCATCAAAGCCATACCGGCGAGATCGCCGCCATCCTCGGCCAGTATGGCTTGCCCGCCATCTTCTTCGAGGTCGGGCGCAACCTCGGCAGCCTCGACCCGGAGGGCCACATCAAACCCTCGCCGCGCGTGGCCGCCGCCCGCGCCCTGTTGGCAGACGGCCACCTGCTCGCCAATCACAGCCTGACCCACACCAAACTGTCCGCCCAGGACGGCGACACCGTGCGCAAGGAAATCCTCACCACCGACAGCCTGCTCAAGGCGGTGGACGCCAAACGTTCCAACCTGTTCCGTTTCCCCTATGGCGCCGGCAGCCCGGAAGGTCTCAACACCCTGACGCAGGCCAGCTTGCGCTCGATGATGTGGAACATCGACTCGCTGGACTGGGCCGACCCCATCCCCAATTCCATCGCCGACCGGGTGTTGCGCGAGGTGGATGCCCAGGGCCGGGGCATCGTGCTGTTCCACGACATCCACGAACGCACGGTCAAGGCGCTGCCCCTGGTGCTGGGACGCTTGATGGCGGAGGGCTACCAGTTCGCCACCTGGGACGGGACCGGTTTCAAGCTCGCCAAGATCGCCACGCAGCAGACGCCGCCGCCGGTGGTCAACCCCGGTTATGGCCAATCCTGGGCCATTACCATCGGCATCGACGAATACAGCCGCTGGCCCCGGCTGCAACACGCCGCCAAGGACGCCGAAACCATCGGTCAGACGCTGGTGGACAAGTTCGGCTTCAGCCCGGAGCGGGTGATCAGCCTGAAGAACGGCGAGGCCACCCGCAACGGCATCCTGGCGGCGTTCCACGAGCGGCTGCAACACAACCTGAAACCCGACGACCGGGTGTTCGTCTTTTTCGCCGGCCACGGCGCCACCCGGCACCTGAGTTCCGGCCGCGACCTGGGTTACATCGTGCCGGTGGATTCCGACCCGGAGAAATTCGCCAGCGACGCCATACCGATGACCGAAATCCAGAACATCGCGGAAAGCCTGCCGGCGCGTCATGTGCTGTTCGTGATGGATGCCTGTTACAGCGGCCTCGGCCTGACCCGGGGCGCCAGCGGTTTCCTGCACGAGAACGCGCGCCGCCAGGGCCGCCAGATGCTCACCGCCGGCGGCGCCGACCAACTGGTGGCCGATGGCGGGCCGAACGGCCATTCCATCTTCACCTGGACCCTGCTGCAAGGGCTGGCCGGCCGCGCCGACCTGAACGGCGACAGCCTGATCACCGCCACCGAACTGGCCGCCTACATCGCCCCCAGCGTCGCCGGCGTCTCGCGCCAGACCCCGGCCTTCGGCAGCCTGCCCGGATCGGAAGGCGGCGATTTCGTGTTCGAGGTGCGTCCCGAAAACGAATTCCTCAGCGCCCAGAGCAGCCAGCTCTCCAGCGAAGCCATCGCCCTCAACAGCCGGCTCGACACCCTCCAGCCCAAACCCGCTGCCGCCAAACCCGCGCCAGTAGTGGTCACCGACCTGCAAGGCGAGGCGCAAAAAATCCAGTTGCCGAAAGCAGTGCCACCCTCGCAACGCCAACTGGCGCAACGCGCCAACGACCGAGGCCTCCAGCTGTACAAGGAAAAACGCTATGCCGAAGCTGAAGCGGCGTTCACCGAAGCCCTGCGGCAGCGGCCGGATTTCGCGCTGGCCGCCAACAACCTCGGCTTCATCTACTTCCGCCAGCAAAAATTCCCCGAAGCCGCGCGCTGGTTCGAGAACGCCCTGAGCATGGACCGCTCCCGCGCCATCGCCTATCTGAATCTGGGCGACGCCTGGCTGAAAGCCGGCGAGCCCGCCAAAGCCAAAACCGCGTTCCAGACTTACCTGGAAATTGCTGCCAATGGGGCGGGGGCGGGGCATGCGCGGCAGATGCTGGGGGAGATTTGATTGGCCGGCGATGGGTTGCAGCCTGGTTACTCAAACCTACGGGAAGGTGGCGACACCAGTCGCAATGATCGGTAGGGAAACGCTGAAAAATTCGTCATCCCCGCGAAGGCGAGGATCCAGGTAATTGATTCAACTGTGTTCCCGCTTTCGCGGGAACGACGGAAACGAATAAATCATCGTTCCATTAGATTTTGGTGAGTTGCATGGCAGCCATCAGCAGTAATCCTGCTCACGTTGATGACGGATCGCCAGTACCAAGTTGGTCGGGCGCGACCCGTTGTATGAACCAGCGCACTTCGCCGATAGCTTTTCCGACAAATTGATCAAATCCACAGGCGGAATGGAAAGCCGTAGAACCTCAGCTTACTGACTGCGAGGGAATTTGGCGGAGTCTGCCCCGGATGCCACCATGTACGGCATGACCCCAATGCAACGATGGTGTAACTTTCGTCCCTACCGGAAGAAACCATTACAAACATCAAATTAAAAGGGAGGCTGCAAATGATCTCGGAACCGTTGTCAACAATATGTTGAAGCTGAACACTTTGGTTCTGGCTCTGCCTACGCTGAAGAGACCGCTAACTTCGGATGCTTGGTTGGTGGTTGGGTAAAGTGATTGCTGCAAAAAACCGTGGCCTGAGCACAAGGTTTAAGGCCTCAAGCAATATCGAGGAAGGTAAAACTTACAGATGACTACTTCAGTTCATCAGTCCCCACTTAAGCTAATCGCATATATCCGATTCCAGCTAGACCAACTCAATAGCAAAAATGGTCAGTTTGATTTCGAACACCTTTGTCGTCACTTTGCTCGTGAAACAATAGCTCCCAACATTCTTCCTGCCACAGGTCCTGTGAGCGCAGGCGGGGATCAAGGAAGAGACTTCGAAACATTCACTACTTTTATAACTAATAGTGACTCATCCATATTCTATGGGAGACATGAGTCAAAACCTCTTGCATTTGCCTGTTCCCTGTACAAAAAAAATGGTCTAAAAGATAAAATCAAGAGTGATGTTCAATCCATTTGCACAGGAACAAAACCCAGCCTCATCTATTTCTTTTCCAATCAGGATGTTCCAGTTGCTTTAAGGCATGAACTTCAAAAATGGAGCATAGAAAAGCACCAACTTGGTTTGGAAATAATCGATGCTCAAGCTCTTTCCGAGCAACTTTCACAACCTAAATTATTTTGGATAGCCGAAGAGTACCTTCGTATACCAGCAGATATATTCCCTCGTAGCGTTAACTCCAATGATTCTGCTTATGAAAGCGCAAGAGCAGTTTGGTTTGAATCGAGTAAGCAACCATTTAACTTTGCTGATTTTGTTGAGATCAAGTTTGCATTGAGGAGAGCAACATTCCAAGATTTTGCAAAACCGGATCTCAGTCGATGGATTGAATTAATGGAAGGGCTAAATAATAACGAATACTCTGTAGAGTTGAGACGTCGTTCCATATATGAAATTTGTGTTGCTGCGCTAAGAGGACAACACAATCTAACCCCTAAGAAAAAACTAGTAGAGTTATATTTTTCCAACTGGGCGACATCGTCTGAGCCATCCGAACTTAGGGACGCAACTATTCTGTTGAGCTACTGTTCTTCAGCAGTCTTACGCGGTGAATTCGACTACCCGCCTGCCCAACTACATGCATGGAGTAAGGCCTTAGTTAAACATTTAAATGATGTAATTTCAAAAACTACTGGCCCCAACACTCTTACAGAGCTTCTGCAAACCAGAGCTCATGCAGCTCATTTCCCTTTCGCCAAAGGCACTACACCCCAATTCGATATCAACGAAGTATTTAAATGGTGGGGGCGTGTTATTAACTCCGCTAAAAATGCCCAGTTTTTTCCTGTCGAAGATTTTGCAGACCTCCTTACGCAAGTTGCACCACATATTGGCGAAGACCAAAGGTTTTCGCCATTAATGCGAAAGCTAGATATGCTTCTTGAAGAACGATCAAAAGGCTATTTGATCGCCGAGAAAAGTCGAGATCGTGCCATTGAATTTTTCAAAGCCGGAAAGACGCTTCAAGCCATTGATGATCTGCACCGTGCAAAAGTACGATGGTTTACAGGCGACACACTTTATAGGTCATTGCTCAGTTTAATGACGCTTAGCCAATGCTACCAACAACTCGGATTATGTTATGCCGCAAAATACCACGCACTAGGCGCTGTCTTACTAATAGCAAAATCTACTGATGACGAAATACGCTCGCTATTTCCGTCTGCATTATTCCAGCTATGCTATTGCGAATATGTGTCTGGTGAGTGGTTAACATTCTCGGAACATTTTCCACTCTTTTTAAGCATTCACTATCACCATGAGAAAAATCCACATGATTGGCTCGACGACAAGATTCAAGGAATGGTATTTCATTTCCTAATAGTCAAATCACTAGCCAAAGCTATGGGAGGATCTGATGCAGTGGCAAAAGTAGAGGGCCCATTACGGGCGCTGACAATGCCTGATGAGCTAAGAGAGGAAATACTTAACTCCGGGCTGCCTCTTGAAAAATATGAAAGCATGGCAGTTGAAGAAATATTATCTAAGACATCAGAAGAAATCTGGGATGCTCCATTTGCGGACTCAGGGCCAACCCGAATCTATCGTTGGAAAGCGTTGGGAATAAGCTGGTTTGCCTTCACTGAGAATAAGCTATCTGGGCTCCCTTATGCGGAAGAGTTCATTGCCATTCTTCAAGTTGTAATTGCTGACTTTGGGCGCTCTGACTTTTGCCTATTGCCAACAAGTGTCGAGTTGGAACTAATTATCAGTGATGAGAATGGATTTAGAACTGAGGAAACTCCAGACAATGAAAGGATTGCGTTCAAAATTTTTGTTCCTCGGGTTGAGGACTTCGCGCATAAAGCAATGCAGGAAACCCAAGCAGAAATCTTAGTTGTTGCAAGCACTATACTTTTTTGGTGTAGCGCACTACCTGACTCAGAGATTAAGAAAAAATTGGAATCTGCCTTTAAAAATGAGCTGTCTTCCAAAGTGTTTTTGGTGAGGCCCTATTGGGAACTATTCTCAGACCTTGCTTCTAGCGTAGATTTCGACACGCGACGTTTAGCACAGATTGGCACTTTTGATCGAAAAACGTCGCCCCAAAGACAATCCAATGAAATTGGATGGATAGACAAACCTGGCTTTGGATATTCCAAGAAGAAAGCTCATGAATTTATCCAGAATCGCTATCGACGAGCAATTGCCCCTGTAAGAAAAACACTTGTTCGTCTTAGGTCAAGTTCTCGCTTCAATAAATGGGTAAGCGATTTAAGGGCTGAAGGGTATATGGACTGGCAAATTTTATTAATAATTTTTAATCACGTAATGAATTTCAGAGTGAACTTAATCAACCCCACTTTCCATCCGGCACGCCACACCAAGTTATGTAAGGAAATAATTAATCGCGAGGAGACTGATGCGGATCCTTATTTCCCTGAAGAACTTTTATATGACCCCCAAAGTGAAGCGACGATGATGAGTAGTCTAATGGCGACTACTTCAACATGGGGGCTTCAACTGCGGACGAGTACACCCGATATTGAAGCAATAAAAAAATTAATGGATATAAGATATTTCCAGTCAACAGATGATGTTCCTCACGAAGATATTTTCGCTCCTTTATAAATAATTATATTTACCAGTACCAACAACTTTACGCAACACGAAAAAAGCGGGTCATTCTCACTAATCTGCCTTGAACAAATTCAAAGGGGGCAGCTATATATTTCACTCCATTGGTGCTGGATTCAAAACGTTTTTGCAGTTGACGCCGCAACCTCTTCCCCCCGCATAACCCCAAACCCACCCATGGCCACCCTAATCCCCACCCTCGGCTCCGCCCGCTTCGATGCTCGCGGCGAGTTGCGTCTCGCCGAGCGCCTGAAGGATTGCCTCGAAGATAACGCCTGGGTGTGGCACAACATTCCGGTCGGGCCTTTCGGCCGGCATCCGGATTTCGTGGCTTTGCATCCTCAGCAGGGCATTGTGGTGCTGGAGGTGAAGGACTGGCGGCTGGATACGATCGTCAATGTGAACCGCATGCAGGTTGAGTTGTTGACTGATCGCGGCAATGTGTCGACCGACAACCCTTTCGAGCAGGTGCGCAGCTACATGTTCAGCGTGGTGGATACGTTGAAGCGTGATCCGTTGCTGGTGAACGAAGGGGGGAGCTTCAAGGGTAAGCCGGTCTTTTCTTTCGGGTATGGCGTGGTGTTCAGCAACATCACGCGCAAGCAGTTTGACCAGACCGATTTGCAAGAGGTGTTTCCGTCGTCGCGCTGCATCTTTCGCGATGAGATGGCGGAGAAGGTCGACCCTGAGGCGTTTCGCGAGCAGGTCTGGCGCATGGTGTCGCCGCGCATCGGGCCGGCGTTGTCGCTGCCGCAGATCGACCGGGTGCGTGCGCGGTTGTTTCCGGAGATTCGCGTCGCCCAGATGGCCTTGCCGTTTGACGAGCCGACGGCCAATGCCTCGCCCGCCGATGACCGCATGCTGGCGGTTCTCGATATGCAGCAGGAGTTGCTGGCGCGCAGCATGGGCGAGGGTCACCGCATCGTGCGGGGCGTGGCGGGTTCCGGCAAGACGCTGATTTTGGCGTTTCGCGCCGAACAGATCGCGCGCGCGGCGAGCCGGCCGGTGCTGCTGTTGAGTTTTGCGAACGGCATCTCGGGTCGGCTGGAGAATGCGATGCAGGACCGGGGCGTGGAGGACAAGGTGATCACTTCGACCTTCCATGCCTGGTGTTTCAGGATGCTGCGCGAGTACGGCCTGCCCGCGCCCAATCGCAAGGACTTCGACGATGCCGGCGCGTGGTATGCCGCCAACGTGCAGTCCGTGCTCGATGCCGCCGAGCGCGGATTGATACCGGGCGGGCAGTACGACGCGGTGCTGATTGACGAGGCGCACGACTTCGAGCCGCAATGGCTGGCGCTGGCGGCGAAGATGGTGAACCCGGACACGAAGGCGCTGATGATCGTTTACGACGATGCGCAGGCGATCTACAAAGGGCGCAAGCGCCCGGTGTGGAAGCAGCTCGGCATCGAGGCCGCCGGCCGCACGACGGTGCTCAAGGTCAATTACCGCAACACCGCGCAGACATTGCGCTTCGCGCGCAAGTTCGCCGCCGATGTGATCGGCCTACCGGGCGTTTGCGCCGGCGACGAGAACGCGATCCTGATGCCGGAAGACGGCGGCCGCGAGGGCGTGGAGCCGGTGGTGCGCCAATGCGTGAGTTACGACGCCGAAGGCCATGCCATCGCGGAATGGCTGCTCGGACGCAAGGCCGCCGGTTACCAGTGGGCGCAGATGGCGGTGCTGTATCCCCGCCATTTCATCGGCGAGCGCTTCGAGAAGGTACTGGCCAAACACAACGTGCCGGTGGACGTTGCCAAGGAACATGGCAATCGAGTGCAGACGAACCGTGACGCGGTGCGCTTTCTCTCCATGCATAGCGCCAAAGGTCTGGAGTTCCCCTGCGTGGCGATAGGCGGGTTGGGTGAGTTGAAGAAGGCCGAAGAAATCGAAGACGACGTGCGCCTGACCTACGTCGCCATCACGCGCGCAACGCACGAGGCGTTCATCACTTACTCGAACATGTCCGAACTGGTCGGGCGGCTGGTGGTGTAGATCGGGCGGGCTGGAAAAACCGGGTAAGACCACCGAGTCCACAGATGCTGCTCGTTCCGAGCCGCAAAATGAAAATCGAAGGGGACGGCGTCCAATGGCACTGCCTTCAGGTTTCCTGACCCCGGCCGAGTATTGCGGTGCATTCCGGAAACGCGACTGGCATGTAGGATGGGCCAAGCGTAGCGGGCCCATCAGGCTTGGTGCATTGATGGGCCCGCTACGCTTGGCCCATCCTACGAGTGGTTCTTTCGCTATTAAATATTTCTGTGCCATTACCAAGGAGCGAGGAATCAGGAAGTCTGACTTTAAGCATTCCGATACCTGCTCCCCTCTTTGCAAAAGGGGGGCTGGGGGGGATTTATGAGACATCCACATAGGCCACCGCCGTTAAATCCCCCTCGATCCCTCTTTACAAAGGGGGAAGCAAACCCGTCCATCGGCCTGGAGCAGCCCGCTGTGCCCCACGACATCGACCCAGCGTCCGTCAATGCCCCTGAACTACCTTCCATGCCGCGTACTCGGACGGCCACAAACCGTAACGCGCCAGCACACCCCCATGCAGCCGCCTAAGTTCCTCGATGATCAGTGCCTGCACGTCTGCTTGCTCTGGCGCCGGAACCCGCTCTGCCACGGATCGTTGAATACTGGAGATCGGGTCGTTTTCCGGATGGGTGATGACCTCGCGCAGGGACTGTTTGATCACGTTTCTCCAAGCCAGGCGTAGCGGGTCGGGCTCTGCCAGGTCTTGCTTGATCGCCAGATATACCTGGGTTGAGCGTTCGTAGGCCCAGACGAACAGGTCGCGCAGTAACTCCACGCGAGTCATTTCGTACACGCCCAGGGTGGCGCGGCTGCCGGCGCGGCGGGCGAGGTGGCGGAACGTCAGATCGTGATCTTCGGCAAGTATCGCGGCGCGCAGGCGGATGCCCGCCCGCAACAGAGCTGGAAGCAGATGTTCTATCGTGACCCGGGGCCGTTGTTGCCATGACGACCAGACGGCAGCGAATGTAGCCAGCGAAACAATCATGCGGCCGTGCCATGCCGCGTGGAACCAGGCTGGACGCAGATATTGCGACTGGTATGGATGTTGCTCTGAATGCAGCACCCAGGCCCAACCACCGAAAAATGTTGAACCCAGACCAGGAAATCCAGCAGGTCAAAAATCGCATCGCAGCGGTTTATGCCCGGCGTGAGCAGTTGAAAAAGGACCTGGAGACAGGGGCTGTCGCGCCGCGTGCCGGTTTCGCGCAACTGGAGGAAACCGACCGCGAACTGTCCGGGCTGGATAGTCGTTTCAAACGGCTTTGGGATGCCGCCCGCGCCGATCCGGCCAGCGCCTGGGCGCAACGCACCGAATTCGAGCCGATCCATCTGGATTGCGTGACCGCGATCATGCTCAAAATACTCGATGCGAAATGCAAGATGGGCGAGCCGGAAAAAGCCGCGCTGGCCGCCGTCTACGACGTGGTCAAGACGCGTCCCGGCCACGGCCTGGGCGACGAAGTGCATACCCTCATCGCCGCCGCGCGTCTGGGCGCCACGCCTGAATCGAGTGCGCTCATCCACGCATGGCGCGAGCGTGCCGAGGCACACATCCCGAAGCCGGTGATGAAGGGCTTCAAGCAAATCCTGCGGGCATCGCTGCCCATGCACTGAATTCGAAAGGGAACAACCATGGCCTACCTCGACATCGACTGCGCCGAAATTGCGACGTTGCGCGCCGAGAATGATCTGCTCATTTTCGACACGCGCGACCCGGACAGCTACGCGCGCGGCCATCTGGATGGCGCCGAGCCGGTCTCCGACGCCGCCATCATGCAACTGATGAAGAACCGCCAGCGCGAGCGGCCGGTGCTGGTCTATTGCTATCGCGGCAACAGCAGTCGCGACATCTGCCAGTTCATCGCCGGCATGGGCTACAGCCGGGTCTACAACCTGAACGGCGGCTGGCGAGCCTGGACGGCATTCAACCAGCCCGCGGCGGCGCTCAAACCCGGATCGGATCTGGCCGCCTGGCTGCAGCACTGGGGATTCCCGAGCGACAACATCCATGCCCGCACCGAAAACGGCATGTCGCCGCTGATGCTGGCCGCGCTGAAAGGCGAACGGGCGCTGGTGGAGGAATTGCTCGCGCTGGGCGGCAATCCCAACCACGTCAACGACGACGACCATCACGCGCTCTGGTTCGCCTGCGTGCACGGCGACGCGGAATTGGTGTCGCTGCTGATCGCGCACGGCGCCAACGTCGACAATCAGAACGTCAACGGCGCCACCTGCGCGATCTACACCGCCTCGACCGGCAAGCTCGAAGTGCTCAAGCGTCTGGTGCACGCCGGGGCCGACCTGGGCAAGGAAACCAGCGGCGGCTATACAGCGCTGGAAAGCGCATCGACGCTGCCGGTGCTGAAGTTTCTGCGCGGGCTTGCCCCGGAGCGGCACGCGTTGACCACGGCGTGAGGCTGGCGCCTCGTCGGTCAGGAGGGCGTATCTGCCGACTCCGGCGCGTTCAACATGAGCTTCCCGTCCTTGACCGGAATGCGTTCACCCGGGGCACGCTGCATGCGCACCACGCCGCGCTGGTCGCCCAGGCGATAGGTGACGTCATACCCGACCACCTTTTGCCTGACGTCGTACTCCGTCTTGCAGCGGGTTTCATGAATCTGTTGCGTGCTGGAATCCTGCAGGTTTTTCTGGATCCGGTTGCCCGCGTAACCGCCAGCCACGGCACCACCCGCGGTCGCCAGGGTGCGGCCGCTGCCGGCACCGATCTGATTGCCGAGCACGCCCCCGACCACGGCGCCGATGGCCGTGCCGGCGATGCGATCGCGGTCCTGCACCGGGGCATTGCGGGTGACGATTTCATCCTTGCACGCCCGGCGCGGCGTCTTGGTCGTCTGGGTGACCGGTTCGGTCTTGAGCACTTCCGCGTAGGCGGGCTCTGCGTGCCAGGCGCGGTAGCCCGCCACGCCACCGACCGCCGTGGCCGCGGCGGCGCCAATCAACAATCCCGTCATCATCGACTTGTCCATGACCGACCTCCTCTTGCATGATCCAAGTGCTGGTCTGACCCTTCCGGCCTGGAAAAGTGCTCGGCCCGCGAGCGGGCCTCCTACTTGGTCAGCGCCAGGAACAGTTCCGGCAACTTCTCCGGCAGGCGCTGGATGTTGTCGATCACCGTGTACTGGCGGCCGAAGATGGTGCTGACGTAATCGTCGGCTTGCGGGTCGAGGCTGATGCAGTAGGTGAAGATGCCCTTGCGATCGAGTTCCTTCACCGCCTGGCGGCTGTCTTCGATCAGCAATTGCTCGTCGTTGGCATCGACGTCGGACGGCTGGCCATCGGTCAGGATCAGCATCAGTTTCTTGTCGGCCGGGCGCGCTTCCAGATAGTGCGCGGCGTGACGCATGGCCGCGCCCATGCGGGTCGAGTAGGCGGCCTGCATGGCGGCCAGGCGCGCCTTGGCATCGTCGCCCCAGCGTTCGCCGTAGCCCTTGATGTGCAGGTAGCGCACGTCGTGGCGGGTGTTGGAGTGGAAGCCGGCGATGGCGAAGGCGTCGCCCAGTTGCTCGACCGCCCAGGCCAGCAGCGTGACGGCTTCCTGGCTGAGTTCGAGGATGGTCTGCTCGCTGCCGGCGGCCTTTTCATTCAATGATTCGGACAGGTCGAGCAGCAGCATGACGGCGATGTCGCGGCCGTCGGTGCGGTGGCTCATGTTGATGCGCGGGTCGGGGTTGGCGCCGCCCTTGAAGTCGATCAGCGAGCGGATGGCGACGTCGAGATCGAGTTCGCTGCCTTCTTCCTGATAGCGGATGCGCACCTTGTCCTGCGGTTTGAGCAGGTCGAGGATGCGTTTCAGGCGCTTGGCCAGCGCGCCGTGTTTTTCCAGCAGCCGGTCGATTTCGGCCGGGTTGCCCTTCGGGTGCAACGCCTCGTAGACACTGACCCAGTCCGGCCGGTAGGTCAGGCTCTTGTAATCCCATTCCGGGTAGTGGCGCGGCGGCAGGCCTTTCTGTTCCTCGCTGGGGGTGCGCTTTTTCTCCTTCTCGAACATCTCCTCGTCGTCGCTCTCCTCGATGAACAGCCACATCTGGCGGTTGTCGTCGCGGTAGTCGACGACGGTGTCGTCGAAGTGCACCTTGGCGTACTGGTCGCTCTGGCGGCGGGTCTTGGCGACGTAGCTCAGCGCCAGCGTGGCGATGTCTTTGGTATTCGATTCACCCTGCGCCAGCAGCGCGTGGAAGCGCTCGGCGTAGGTCAGCAAGTCGGCATCGCGATAGCCGTGCTCCGGGTCGAGCAAGGCGCGCGACAACATCGCCATGCGGTGACGCAGGCAGGAAGTGGTTTCCGGATCGCAGGCGTCTTCCACCGGCCTTGGATGCAATGCCAGGAAAATGCGTTTGAGGCCGGGGTATTCGCGGCAGAGCAGGATTTCGACGCGGCAGTCCTCGAAAAACTCAACCGCCATGCGCTGGAACGGACTCCAGTTGTCGGCGATCTGCGCCTGCGTCCAGCGCCGGTGGCCGACCATGTGGGCCAGCGTAGCGCGGTAGCGGTCGAGGCCTGTGACGGTTACTCCCCCGCTTGCGGGGGAGGGGAGTTGAAAGTCGTCATAGACATCCGGAATCCGCATGCCGAGCTTGTCGTAATACGGCACCGGCTTGCGCAACTCGTCGAAGGCGGTGGAGTAGGGCACCAGTTGTTCGGAGGTCTGCCAGAGGCCGCGCAAATACAGGTCGAGCTTGCGTTCCACATCCATGAACAGCGTGCCGTGGCGCTCGCGTTGCAGCACGGCGCGGCTGTCGGCGGACTGGACGCTGAAGTAGTCCTTCTGCCGTTCCGGGTGATTGCGGTAATTGCGGATGCCGTATTCGACCCAGTTCTTCAGGCCGGCCAGACTGAGCTGGCCGAGCAGGAACGGCGCCTGCGCGAAATAGTCGGGCAGGCCGGGACTGGGGAACGTGGTGTGATGGCCGTGGATGGAACCGGTGGTGCGCTCCATGAAATCCAGCGTGATGTCGAGGTAATGCCGCATCCGCTCCTGCGAGTGCAAACGGCGTGCGACCGGCGCCAGGGTCTGCAGGAACGGCGCGATGGCCTTGCTGTTGGGCGACTTCTGCATGCGCATGACAACCGTCATGATCTCGGGCAGCGCGTCCTCGCCCAACGCCTTGGCGGCGGACGGCCACTCTTCCAGAAACGCCAGCATCGGTTCGACGCCGCGCCCCAGCTTGCCGATGACGCGGCCGGCTTCCAGATAGGCGTTAATGCCCTCGCGCGTCAGGATGGCCAGGGCTTCCGCCATGACATCCTCGAACACTTCTTGCACCGGTTTGAAGTGGGTGTCGATCTGGGCCCAGTAGGCCTGCATCAAGGGGTGCTGGTATTCGGTTTCTGTTTCAGTCATGGGACTTCGATCATCCACAGGTAGGGTGCAATAAGCGGAGCGCATTGCACCGTCCGTCATCCGGCGCAATGCGGCTATGCCTTATTGCGCCGGATGACGGTTAATCAGGCAAACACCGCGTCGATGGCGTGGTCCAGCGTTTCGCGGATGTCGGCGTCGTCGGTGATCGGACGCACCAGCGCCATGCGGCAGGCGTCGAGCGGGTCGACGCCGTCATTGATCAGCGTCGCGGCGTAGACCAGCAAACGGGTCGAGATGCCTTCATCCAGACCGTGGCCTTTCAAGTTGCGCGCGGTCTGGCCGATCTTCACCAGCTTGCCGGCGGTGGCTTCGTCGAGGCCGGTTTCTTTCGCCAGGATGGTGGTTTCCAGTTCGGCGTCGGGATAGTCGAAGTCGAACGCGGTGAAGCGTTGCTTGGTCGATTGCTTCAAGTCCTTCATCAGCGACTGGTAGCCGGGGTTGTAGGAAATGACCAGCTGGAAATCCGGGTGCGCGTGGATCAGCTCGCCCTTCTTGTCCAGCGGCAGTGTGCGGCGGTGGTCGGTGAGCGGGTGAATCACCACGGTGGTGTCCTGCCGCGCCTCGACGATTTCGTCGAGGTAGCAGATCGCGCCGATGCGCGCGGCGACGGTGAGCGGGCCATCCAGCCAGCGGGTGCCGTTGGCTTCCAGCAGGTAGCGGCCGACCAGATCGCTGGCGGTCATGTCTTCGTTACATGCCACGGTGATCAGCGGCTTGTTCAGCTTCCACGCCATGTATTCGATGAAGCGCGATTTGCCGCAGCCGGTCGGGCCTTTGACCATCACCGGCAAGCGGTTGCGGTAGGCGGCTTCGTACAACTGAACTTCCTTGCCCTGGGCCTGGTAATAGGGCTCGGTGTGGACTTTGTATTGCTCTTTGTCGGTCATGTTTCTTGCTCCAACGATTCCGTCATTCCCGCGCAGGCGGGAATCCAGGTTGTTCTTCTGATTGATTTTCACGGCAATCAGGCAGAGGGAACTGGATTCCCGCCTGCGCGGGAATGACGGCTCAAGGGTTATTCCGTCTCCTGAAGTAAAACGCCCCCAGCGAACCGGGGGCGTTATTACTGCAACTGCATACAGCGGACGTTCGATTTACTTGTGGACGCCCAGCTTTTCACGCCAGCCCGGGAAGATCTTGTCGGCATCGCCGGGGAACGATTCGAAGGCGCGGGCGAATTCCTTGTGCTCTTTCGCGAATTCGATCGGGTCGGCGCCGGCCTTCCAGCACTCGTACGACTGACGCAGGGAGATCGCGCCGGCCGCCGGGCTGTCGATGTGGCCGTAGGAGCCGCCACCGGAGGTGTTGATCACGTTGCCGTGACCCAGGTTCTCGAAGAAGCCGGGCAGACGCAGTGCGTTCATGCCGCCGGAGATGATCGGGGTGGTCGGCTTCATGCCGTGCCATTCCTGATGGTAGTACGGGCCGTCAGCAGAATCGCGCTCGATGATGTAGGCGATGTTGCGGTCATCGCGACCGCCTTCCATCTTGCCGTAGCCCATGGTGCCGACGTGGATGCCGGAAGCACCTTGCAGACGGCTCATCTTGGCCAGCACGAAGGCGGTGTAGCCACGCACGGCGGAGGGAGAGGTGATGGCGCCGTGGCCGGCACGGTGGTAGTGCAGGTACTGGCCGGGGTACTGACGACGCGCGGTGGTGATCATGCCGGGACCGCCGACGTAACCGTCAACCAGGAACGCAACCTTGTTGGCATCGGGGCCGAAGGTTTCCAGCGCGAAATCGGCGCGGGCGAGCATTTCGTAATGGTCGTCAGCAGTGATGTTCATGGAGAACAGCTTGGCCTGGCCGGTTTCGTCCATGGCGCGCTTCATCGAGTCGTACACCAGCGGCAGCACTTTCTTGATCGGGCAGAACACCTGGTTGCCCTGGGGTTCGTCGTTCTTGATGAAGTCGCCGCCCAGCCAGAACTGGTAAGCCGCCTTGGCGAACGGCTCGGGACGCAGGCCCAGCTTCGGCTTGATGATGGTGCCGGCGATGTAGCCGCCGTTGGTGCGCGGGCGGCCCAGGATGTCCCACAGGTCGGTGATGTCCTTCGCCGGGCCGTCGAACTGGCGCAGCATGGACCAGGGCACGTAGAAATCCTGCATCTGCAGATGCTTCACGTCGCCCATGCCCTGGTTGTTGCCGATGGCCAGGGTCAGGAAGGAGACCAGCATGGCACGGCCGTCGGTGACGTTGCGGTCGAACAGGTCGTTCGGGTAGGCAACCTTCATGATGCCTTTGGCTTCGTCGATGAAGTACACCAGCGCGTCGACGCCCTTGGTGAAGTCATCGGTGGTGGAGACTTCGACGTTGGTGCCGGTGGAGGATTCGGCGGCGATGTGCGCGGCGACTTCCAGGTAACCATAGCCGGTGGCCGGCTGCATGTGGTACGCGACGAGAATGTGCTTGTCGCCCTTGATCAGGTCTTCTTCTTTCAGGCTGAGGTCGGAATAACGTGCTGACTGATCCATTACTTGCTCCTTAAGAGATGCGTATGTGCTGAATTCGATTATTCCGGGGCGCTGCCCCTACGTGGAATGGGGCGAACTATAGCGATTGCGCCACATAAGAAAAAATCATGATTTTTGATAGTTCGCATAAGCGATTGCTTATGACCGATGAAATCATTCGCACATTTCCGCCTCAGCCATGGCCGCCCCGACCGGCAACGCGAGGCAACCCGACGTCGCTCGACGGAGACATGAATTTCCCTGTGAAAACAGCCACTTCCGGATGAATCGGAAAAACCGTTCGGAAAAGACGACAAAATCGGCCGGCAGTGTCGCGCCAAGCACCGCCATGCTCGATGCAAGTCATTGATTCACATGGTGAATATTTCGATGGCATGGATTCTGCAGCGTTTGGGTGCGGAAAACGTTTCCGCATTTTCGTCAACGACGCATAGGAGAAAAACATGCGGAATTGCACACACAAGCGATGGACTCTACCTGCCGCCCTGCTGATCGGTCTCGGCGTGGGCACGGCACCGGCGATCGCTGCGCTGCCGGATGCAGCGAACATGACCTATCCACCCGGCTTCGCCAATTTCGACCGTGACCTGAACGGCCGCATCACACTGGAGGAGTTCACGGCGGCGAAGAAGGACGAACGCGCCTTCAAGGATGCCGACAGCGATCGCGACGGCTTCCTCAACCCGGATGAATACGTCAAGGCGATCTCCATCGACAGCCGTCTGGCGGTTGCCGACTACCTCAGCGACAGCTGGATCACGGCGCGGGTCAAAACCCTGTTGTTGCGTGACAGCATGCTGAACGGCATGAAGATCGACGTGGAAACGCAGGATCAGATGGTGCAGCTATCCGGCTGGCTGGACAGCACCGACAAGATCAGCCGCGCCGTGCACCTGGCCAGCCAGGTTCCAGGCGTGAAGATCGTGCTCAACGACTTGCGTCTGGCGGATTGACCTCGACGGGGCCGGTAGCCCGGATGCAGTACAAATCCCCGGATTCCGTTCACTCCATCCAGGCTACGTGTCGGGCATTACATCGCTTCTATCTCACTTGAATCCGCCGCCCGCGCGTACAGCAGCGCATAGGGCAATACCGCGAAAACCTGGGCCAGCGGTAAGCCCTGTGCGCCGTCCAGCGCGCGGGTGGCGGCCGTTTGATCGGTCAAGGCATCGCTCCAGAGCGGCGGCGACTGCGGCGGCAATTCCACCCAAGTGTCGCGCCAGACCGCTGCGCCCAGCGGGGGCTGCTCTGCCGCACCGAGTTGGCCGAACAGGCGCGGCGCCAGCACCAGCAACGTTTCGCCATCGCGCTGGCGGGCGAAGGCGCAGACCCGATCCGCCTGCACGCCGTGGCATTTCAGCGCCAGATAGTCGCCGTCGCGGAACAAGTCTTCATGCGCACGGCGCAGCGCCAACGCCCGCCAGGTCAGGTAAAGCTTGATCGCGCCGTCTTCCGGCGCGGCCAGCAGTGCCGCCGCGCACGCCGCCGCACCACGTTCGGCGCATGACTTCTTCACCGCGCTTAGCGCCGCCCGCCGGCGCGCGAAATCCACCGGCCGCCGATTGTCCGGGTCGACCAGGCTGAAATCCCACAGTTCGTTGCCCTGATAGATATCCGGCACGCCGGGGCTGGTCAGCTTGAGCAGCAGTTGCGCCAGGCTGGTGTAGACGCCAAGGCGGGCGATGCGGTGCTGGAACGGCAGGAAGTCGCGCAGGAACAGGTTGGCCGCTCCGGATTCCGGCGCCAGCAAGGCGCGCACGAAGTCGCGCGTCGCCGCCTCGTATTCCAGATTCGGATTGATCCACGAGCTGTGCACCTTGGCTTCGCGCCCGGTCTTGAGCAGATAGGCCTCGACGCGTTGCGCCAGTGCGTGTGCGTCGCTGGCATCGGTCAATTCGAACGGCCAGACGCCGAGCAAGGTCTGGTAGAGCAGATATTCGTCGTCGCGGCTGGGCGCGCGTTCGCTGCCCAGTTTGCGGCGCTTGCCGCGGTTGAGCTGGTTCCAGCGCGACAGCGCGTGCTGCCACGCTTCCGGCATTTCCGACAGCGCGTTGAGCCGCGCCCGCGCGTCTTCCGAACGTTTGCTGTCGTGGCTGGAACTGGCCAGCAGGGCATGCGGCCAGTGCCGCGCGCGTTCCTGGTTCTCGCGATGGAACGCCGCCAGCGACACGCCGAAGCGGCGCGGGTCGCCGCCCACTTCGTTGAGCGAAAGCAGGCGGTTGTATTGATAGAACGTGGTGTCCTCCACCGCCTTGGCCATCACCGGGCTGCTGTATTGCTGGAACTTCATCGCGCAGGCCAGCACCGCCTGCCGATACGCCGCGCCGGCGGCTTCATCCGCCTGCGCCAGCAGCACCGCGCGCACGAAATCGAAAATGCTGGTATCCGCCGCGCGGCTGCGCTTCTTGGCGACGCCCACCGCCCAGTCGACCTGGTGCGCATCGTCCGGCGCGGCGCCGCTGGCCGCCACATAGGTGCGATAGACCGGGAAGCTGGCGACGATTTCCGCCAGCGCGCCGCGCAGACTGTTGAAGCTGAAGTCGCAGGTGCGCCGGTCGCCCTTGGCCAGTCGGGTCAGTTGCCCGGCCAGCACGCCGAGTTCGCCGGCCAGCGCGGTCTCCATGATCAGATGCTTGTTCGCCCGCACCAACGCGTCGTAATCCGGCCGCGCGCGGATGAAGCCCTGATAGACGCGGGTGTAGCAAACCTCGCCGGCGGCATCGACGAACAGGCCGCCGCACGCCGCCGCGAAGTCGTAGCCGGTGGTGCCGTGGATCGGCCACGCCTCGGGCAGATGTTCGTGCGCGGCGAGGATCTTCTCCGCCACCAGATAGAGCGGCCGCACCTCCGCCGTGTTCGGCGTCAACTCCACCGCCATCGCCTGCAGGCGGGCGAAGTATTCCTGCGGGTCATAGAGGCCGTCGGGGTGGTCGATGCGCAGGCCGTTGACGTAGCCGCGCGCGAGCAGTTCGCGCACCAGACGGTGCGTCGCCGCGAACACCTCCGGGTTGTCCATGCGCAGCGCGGCCAGATCGTTGATGTCGAAGAAGCGGCGGTAATTGATCTCGTCCGACGCCACCCGCCAGAACGCCAATCGGTACGCCTGCGCCTGCAGCAAGTCGTGCAGCCGGTCGAAATTCTCGCCGCCATTGAACGCGGTCAGATTTTCTTGGATGAACTGGGCCAGATCAGCGCTGGCGACATACAGCGCGGCCAGATGCCGCTTGTGCAATTCCTTGTCGCGCGCCCGTTCCGCCACCGCGTCCGCGCTGGCCCGGTCGCGCGCGGGCAGATGGCCAAACGCCGTGAGCAGCGATTGATACTCCAGCAGCAGCGCAGCGTCGGCGCCCAGACGCGCCTGCAGGCGCTCCAGGCCGTCGCCCAGGATGCGCGGATACTCGCGCGGATCGACCGGAAAGCGATGCTCGAAATAGCACACGCTGAACTCGCCCGGCTCCACGTCGAAGATCAGCCTGAGTTCGCCCCGCTCCAGCACCGTGCCGTAATGGTCGCCCAGCACCGGCAGCAGCACCCGCCCGGACAGGTCGTCGCGGGCATACCAGTCGATATCGAAATAGTCGGCGTAGCGCGAAGCCGGGCCGTTCTCCAGCACGTCCAGCCACCAGGCGTTGTCGGCGCCCATGATGCCCATGTGATTCGGCACCAGGTCCATGATCTGGCCCATGCCGCGCCGTTTCAGCGCCGCCACGAACTGCTCGAAATCCTCGGCGGCGGCAATCTCCGGATTGAGGCTGCTGTGGTCGGTGATGTCGTAGCCGTGGCGGCTGCCCGGGCGCGCCTTCAGGATCGGCGACAGATAACAGTGGCTGATGCCGAGTTCGTCCAGATAGGGCAGCAGCGCCCTGGCCTGGCGCAGATTGAAGTCGCGATGCAGTTGCAAGCGATAGGTCGCGCGCGGAATCCACAGGCGCACGCCCTCGCCAACGTCGCCGGCGGGACCGGGCTGCGGCGGCCGCTCGCGCCGCAGCGCCTGCACGATGCCCTGCAGCCAGGCCGCACCCGGCCACGCCTCCAGATTGAGCGGCAGCTTCAGCCGCCAGCACGGATAGGAAGGATGCGTCGTGCCGGGCAGGTTGGGCGGCTCGCGCACGCCGAACGCATCCTCCAACTGCACCAGCAGCAGCTTCGACGGCGCCCGCGCCAGATAGGTGTAGATCGCCGCCGCCAGTTCGCCGGTCATTTCCGGATACGCCTCCGGATGCAGGCCGCCGCCCGCCGGCAACACGCCCTCGCCCTCCAGCGCCAGCAGCAGCTGGGCGCGGTCCTGCGCGCGCTCGATCACCTGCTGGTTGCGCGTGTCCGGATCGGGAAACAGATGCAGCCGCTCGCGCAGTTCGACGTCCAGCCCCTGCCAATAACCCGCCAGCGTCGGCAGATCGTGGCTGGTCACCGCCGCCGCCGCGTTCGCCGGGAAGTCGCGCGGCGGCTTCAAATGGCCGGCGTCCGCGCGCTCGAAATAAAGCAGCCGGGTGGACAGCACGCGCAGCGGCGTCAGCGCGTCGCGCACCGCGTCCGGCACCGTGCCGAGATCCTCACCCAGCACCAGGCAGCGGTTGCGCCGGCTTTCCAGCGCGAGGATGCCGAGCAGGTCCGCGAACGGGTAGGCGACATAGGCGCCCTCCGTCGCCGGCTGCCCGCGCGCCACCCAGAACAGACGGTACAAGCCCATGACGTGGTCCATCCGCAACGCGCCGGCGTCGCGCATGTTGGCGCGCAGCAACTCGATGAACGGCGCATACGCCGCCTCGCGCAGTTGCCAAGGAATCCACGGCGGCAGGCCCCAGTCCTGGCCGATGCGGTTGATCTCGTCCGGCGGCGCGCCGGTGGACGCGCCCAGCGCATACAGCTCGCGCCGCATCCAGGTCGCCGCGCCGCCCTCCGCGACGCCGATGGCCAGATCGAGCATGACGCCGACGCCCAGACCCAGTTCCCACGAGCGCGTGCCGGCCGCCGCGAGTTGCAGCGCCGCTTGCCATTGCAGATAAGCGAAGAACTCGACGTGTTCGAGCTGGCTGTCGCGAAAAGCCGCCACCGCCGCCGAATCCGGCTCGCGGTAGGCCTGTGGCCAGGCCGGCCAACCCCACACGCCGGCATCCTCGGCGTGGAAATGCGCTTGCAGCGCCTCGAACAAGGCCTGCTGCGCCAGCCGCTCGCCGTGTTCCGCCTGGAACGCGCGAAATTCCCGCGCCCGCTCGCTGTCGCCGGCCAGATGGTTGGCGCGGAAATGCGCGTAGAGCAGTTCGAGCTGCTGCAGCTTCACTTCCGCGACACCGCGATAGTCCACCTGCGGCGCCGCGCGCAACGCCCGCAGCCGCGCCTGAAACGGCGGCGAATGCAGCAGCGCGCGCGCCTCTTCGCAGTCGGCGAAATCGGCGATGCCCGGCACATCGAGATACAGGATGTTGAACCAGGCCCGGCTCGACGGGCTGTACGGGCTGGCATGTTCCGGCGCGTCCGGGAACAGCGCATGCAGCGGATTCAGCAGCACCGTCGCCGCCCCCGCTTCGCCGCAGAATTCCAGCATGCGACGCAGATCGCCGAAATCGCCGATGCCCCAGTTGCGTTCGGAACGGACCCCATAAAGCTGCGCGGCAAATCCCCACACCCGCCCGTCGGCCTGGATTGCCGGCGGCAGATAACAGGTTTCCGGCGCGACGATGAACGACATGGCGGCGACTTCGCCGCTCGCGCTTGCCAGGCTGTTTTGCAGGCTGAAGCGGTGATAACCCGGTTCCAGCACCAGATCGAGGCTCAACTCGCGCCGCATGAACAGTTCACCGTCGAGTTCCTGCCGACCGACTTCCGCCAACGCCGCCGGGACAAACGCGCCGCTGTCCGCCTCGCCGGATTCCCGCTGCAGACGCCAGCGCCAGGTCGCGCTTGCAGCCGCCTCAGGCAGCACGACGACGACCCGGTAAGGCCGCTCCGTCACGCGCACCACCTGCACCGGCGGCAACGGCCGCGCCCAGTCGCGCCGGTCGAACGCGTGCAAGGCGGCGGCAATCGCGGTTTCGTTATCCGTCTCGCCATCCAGCGCGAAACCCATCGCGGCCAGCAAAGCGCGTTTCGTCGCCGCCGAAGCGACGTGCGCCTGACCCCAGATATCGCAGTACTCCGGCAGGATTCCGCACCGCTCGCAGAGCCGGTCGAGCTGTTCGCCCATCGCTCACCCCCTTGCTATCGAGTAATTGAGTGCGTGCGCCCAGATTGACCACGCCGGCTGGCGAGCGTTCGCCGCGATCAGGACGATGGGGTAAGGAACCTACCGGGAGGATTGCAGGCAGGGCATTGGCAGGATGGGCAAAGCGCAGCGTGCCCATCGACCCGCAACGATAGAGGGCCCGTTACACCAACGCCGGATGCCTTTGATTTGTTCGGTGCTGCCCGGCAAGCTCACTCGCCGCCTAGCCGCTTCTTGTGCCGGTTCAGGCTGCTGGTCAGTTCGGAAATGATTTCGCCGGCGGCGTGGATGACTTGATTCGGCGTGAAACCGCAGTGGCGCATTTCGCGGTAGAAGCCGCGCGCGAGCATCTTGGCGACCTTGTCCGGCTCGTGCGCGGAGAGCGAAATCACCGAGTAGGCATCGGTGGTGCCTTCCAGCGTGAAAGCCATCTGGGCGAAGCGCGAATCGAGCATGCGGTCGAGCCGGCCGACATGGAGGGCGCGACCGATCAGCAGGGCGGCCATCTCGGCGGTGGACAGATCCGTTTCCGAGAAGCGCGGGCGATCGATCGGCTGGCTGATGTTGAGCACGCCGGCCGGGCGTCCTGCCAGCGGAACCGGACAGGCTAGAAAGCCGCCGGCCTCGGCGGCATGGCGCGCCTGATGTTTCCAGTTCGAACGGGCGATGCTGGCGACGCGGATGCTGACGCCGCTGGCGAGCACCTGGCCGGCGATGCCCTGACCGGCGGCCGGCTCTTCCTTCCAAGCGGCTTCCGGCAGTTCGCCATACAGGGCGGCGAGTTTCAGGCAGGCGCCCTTGCCCGGCGCGCTATCCAGCAACATCAACGAGACGCGGCGGGCGGCCAGCAATTCGCCGACGATGCAGGTCAGACGGTAGAGGTTGTCTTCGAAACGGCCGGTAAATTCAAAAGCGACAAGTTCACGCAGTTTTTGCTGGTGGAAATCGAGCTTGGACATCGCACCTCCCTGTGTTCGTCAGGAGCATAGCAGCCTATCGGACTTTCCTCGTGAGCGCGCAGGGGGTGATTTTGGCGCAGGGCAAGGCGTGGCGAAGTGAAGTTTGGTCATTCCAAATGAGCGAGCCGCAACGCCGCCCTGCGCCAAAAGCGTTCAGCTTTTCGAAACATCCCGCGCCAACTCCGCCGCCTGGCCGACGTAACTGGCCGGCGTCATCGCCAGCAGGCGCTGTTTGGCATCGTCCGGAATGGCCAGGTCGAGGATGAACGCCGCCAGCGTTTCGCGCGTGATGCCCGCCTGGCCGCGCGTCAGCTTCTTCAATTGCTCGTAGGGTTTTTCCAGGCCGTAGCGGCGCATCACGGTCTGGATCGGCTCGGCCAGCACTTCCCAGTTGTGGTCGAGGTCTTCCGCCAGGCGCTTCGGGTTGGCTTCCAGTTTGTTCAATCCGCGCAGCAGGCTGTCGTAGCCGAGCAAGGTATAGCCCAACGCGGTGCCCATATTTCTGAGCACAGTGGAGTCGGTCAGGTCGCGCTGCCAGCGCGAAATCGGCAGCTTTTCGGAGAGATGGCGCAACAGCGCGTTGGCCAGGCCGAGGTTGCCTTCCGAGTTCTCGAAATCGATCGGGTTGACCTTGTGCGGCATGGTCGAGGAGCCGACTTCGCCCTCTTTCACCTTCTGCTTGAAATAGCCCAGCGAGATGTAGCCCCAGACGTCGCGGTCGAGGTCGATCAGGATGGTGTTGAGGCGGGCGAACGCGTCGTACAGCTCGGCCATGTAGTCGTGCGGCTCGATCTGGATGGTGTACGGGTTGAAGCCCAGCCCGAGGCCGGTGACGAATTTCTCGGCGAACGAGGCCCAGTCGAACTCGGGGTAGGCGGACAGATGCGCGTTGTAATTGCCGACCGCGCCGTTGATCTTGCCGAGCACTTCGACGCGCGCAATGCGTTGCGCGGCACGCCGGACGCGGTACAGCACGTTGCCCATCTCCTTGCCCAGCGTGGTCGGTGAGGCGGGCTGGCCGTGCGTGCGGGCGAGCATGGGCAGGTCGGCCAGCGCGTAGGTCAGTTCGGCCAGGCGGGTTTCCAGTTGCAGGATGGCGGGCAGCATGACCTCGCGCCGCGCGGCTTCCAGCATCAGCGCATGCGACAGGTTGTTGATGTCTTCCGAGGTGCAGGCGAAATGGATGAATTCGCCGACGCGCATCACCTCCGGGTTGCCGGCCAGCTTGTCCTTCAGGAAATATTCGACCGCTTTGACGTCGTGATTGGTTTCCTTCTCGTGCGTCTTCACCGCCTCCGCATCGGCCAGCGAGAAAGCGCTGACGATGGCGTCCAGTTCGGCCAGCGTGGCGGCGCTGAACGGCGGTACTTCGGCGATGGCCGCTTCGGCGGCGAGCGCCTTGAGCCACTCCACCTCGACCTGGACGCGGTAACGGATCAGGCCGAATTCGCTGAAATAAGGCGCCAGCCGGGCACCGCTGCGACGGTAGCGGCCATCGAGCGGACTAAGCGCGGTAAGGTTGTTGAGTTCCATGGTGTTCTCGATCCATTTCAAAGTTTGTGATGCAGCGCCAGCGCGGCCTGATTGCGCAAGGCCTTGAGCAGACCGAGCAGATGCGACGGAATCTGCAGGGCTTGGTCGACCTTGTCGGCGTAAATCAGACCGAGCGGTTTGTTGTTGATCATGACCGGCAACAACAGGAAGGCATGGGCATTGAAAGCATGTGCATACCATTCCGGAATCCGGCTACGAATGTTATCCGCGGTTGCATCGGAAATCAGGATGTCCTGGCCTTTTGCAATTGCCGCATGAAACACGTCCGGCGCGAACGAGAGCGGAATGCTGAAATTGCCGCGCATCTGCACCGCGTTGCGGCCGAGTCCGACGCGGCCGACCAGACGCTGGCTGGCCCGGTCGAGCACGCAGACCATGACATGATCGAACAGCTCGCTGCGGTAGAACAGTTCGCCCACCAGCTTGAAGATATCGGCCAGATGGTACTGACCGAGCATCAACGCGGTCATGTCCTGCATACCCAGGGCGAGCACGTTGGTCGGGTCGTTGCCGGTGCTGTCGTTGAGCGCCTCTTCCGCTGCCGCATCCGGCTCGGCGACGGCGCCGCTTCCCGCCGGGGAATTGAGCAGTTGCCGCATCAGCGCACTCTTGCTGATGTCGACGTTGAGGATGGCGGTTTCGCTGCGTAGCGTCTGCGCGGCCTGAATCGCGGTTTCCATCAGGCTTTCGCGGCTGACCTGAGCCGCCTCCCGATAACGCATATAGAGCGCATCGATCGCATGTGCCTGCTCTTCCGGCGACTTGCCGGCCACACTGCGATGCAGTTCTCGCGCCAGGTTAGCCACCACCTGCAGGCGGTCGCCGTCGCTCATCGCCGATTTTTTCATCGGCGCGGCGGAAATGGGCTTCATCGCATGCAGGATGACCGGCGGGAAATTCCAGTGCTTGACGATGGCGAGGCCCAGTTCGTCGTAACTCGCGCCCAAGACTTTATGGCTGGCGGTCTGCTCATCCAGCATTTCCTGTTCCATCAGCGTGGCGACCTCCTCGGTCTGCTCGAAGAAGTGGAAACGCGCCATCAGGCGGCCCAGATCGCGGAACAACGCGCCGATGAACGCCTCTTCGCTATCGCGCACACCGGTGCTGGCGGCGAGCAGACGGCCGAGGACGCCGCGATAGAAACTGTCCACCGCCTCGTCGCGCAGGGCATCGACATTGGCATGGTTGTGCAGATGCTCGAACAGCATCAGCGCAACCGCGGCATTGCGTACGGCATCGAAGCCGAGAATGACCACGGCGCGAGAAATGGTGCTGATCGGCTGGCTGCCGAACGTGCCGTAGTGAGCCGCGTTGACCAGGCGCAGCAGTTTTTTGGTCAACGAGATGTCGCGCAGAATGATGTCCGTCATCCGGCTGGCGCGGCTGTTCTCGTCGCCGACTGCATGGTTGATCTCGGTGATGGTGCGCGACAGGGCGGGGAAGTCGCCGCCCTTATCCATTTCGAGCAACAGGGTTTCCAACGGGGATTTGCTCTCTTTTTGCGTCATGGTTTCTTTCAGACTGCGCGCCGGTCGAGCAGCGCTTGCGCGATGGTCATGCCATCGACATGTTCCAGTTCGCCGCCGGCCGGCAAGCCGCGCGCAATGCGGCTGACGCTGAGGCCGCGCGCCTTCAGCAGTTCGCCGGCGTAATGCGCGGTCGCCTCGCCCTCGGCGGTGAAATTGGTAGCCAGGATGACTTCCTCGGTGACGCCGTCGCGGGCGCGCTCGATCAGCCGTTCCAGCCCGATTTCCTTCGGGCCGATGCCGTCGAGCGGGCTCAGGCGACCCATCAACACGAAATAGAGGCCTTTATAGGCCTGGGTTTCCTCCAGCCGGTTCAGATCTGCCGGCATTTCCACAACACACAACTGCCGCGCATCGCGGCGCGGGCTGGCGCAGATCTCGCACACCGGTTCCTCGCTGAAATTGTTGCAGCGCTGACAGTGATGCAACCGGTCCAGCGCGTCGGTCAGGCAAGCGGACAAGCGCGCCGCGCCGTTGCGGTCGCGCTGCAGCAGGTGATAGGCCATGCGCGCAGCCGATTTCGGGCCGACACCGGGCAGGACGCGCAGGGCGTCGATCAGGCTGGCAAGGGTTCCGGGGAGGGACATCTATGTGTTCTGGATGTCGGCTTCTTTTACGACTTGCCATCGCGCCTCGATGGTGTCGGCTGATAAATCAGCGCCACAGTCCCACTCGACGAAATAACTGCCGTTGAAAACCTTCTCGAACTCACTCGGGTCGCGCAGCATTTCAAATGCGTCATATTGCAAATAGGGACTCACATCAAAACGACCAATTCGGCCATCGTCCGAAACAATATTCAAAACAAAATTGGGTTGTATCTGGAGTTCAGCGATTCTCATTGGTCAAGCCCTTTAATCGGGAATGGCTTCTTGCCGTTTACAGCCAGGTTCCAGTCGGCAAGCAAATCGTCTTGATGAATCTCGATCCATGCGACGACAAGTTTGTGTTTATTAGGCGGCAACTCGCCAGCCAGAAGCATTCCGTCAAGGATTGAGTACACAGCCACGTCACCTTGGTAATCGGCATGAATATGTGGCACATGATGTTTCTCCGTATCACGGAAAAACATCCGAATAAGAATCCCATAAAACATGGAAATTGTTGGCATTCTGTTTATACCTTCTAGCAATTTATAAAACCGCGGCCTGACTGTTGGCAATGAAAGACTTCTTGTAAAAGTCTGAGCCTGGCCCCATTAGCTGTGGAACATTCGATGGCGCAGATCCTAGCTTTCGTTGGAGTGTTATAGGCGCTGAAGCGCCTCTTTGGCTGCAATTGGTTCAACAGGGCGCATTTCGCTCAGCAAGGTTTCAGGGGCGATGTCCTAATTTGAGCCTGACTCCTTTAATCCCTTTGATCCGCCCTCGGTGGTCGGTTCATGCGTAAACCCTCCGGTAGAACCGCCTGTCAACCAGTAGTCGGGCGCACCGTCGAGAAGCTTTGGCCCCCATTGCGACACGAATGAATCGCTAATCCCTTTGAGATGTGCTACTTGCTCCCGTGTGAGTTCGGAGCGCAGCGGATGCAAGACTCCGGTGAAGGCAATGCTCCGACGTTCGTATTCATCTCGGGAAATATGTTCGTCGATTCGGTCAAGCTTCATCTTCGGATGGACGACGGCGTTTCTGATGTCAAACATTCGAATTGCTGACTTGTTTAGCTCTAAGCTGCGGTCAAACTCCAGCCCGACGCTGGAGAACACCATGCGGCTCGAGAATTTCCGCATGAGATGCGCCTGCACCAAGTAGTCCAAGGATGTCCGCGACACGAAGCCGATATCCACGAATGCAAGCGCGACCACCGCATTTCCCAGGTTCGATCGTGATGCGATCAAGTTGTTTGGGGCTCATATCGACCTCCTTGGATGCACTACCCGGCTTTAACCTTTACATCATGCCAACAACTCAAAACGGCAACTTGAACCCCGGCGGCAGCGGCAGGCCGGCGGTGGCGCTGGACATCTTTTCCTGGCTGTAGGCGTCGACCTTGCGCACGGCGTCGTTGAAGGCGGCTGCGATCAGGTCTTCCAGCATGTCTTTGTCGTCGGCCAGCAGCGAGGGGTCGATGCTGACGCGTTTGACGTCGTGTTTGCCGGTCATGACAACTTTGACCAGGCCGGCGCCGGACGCGCCTTCGACTTCCATTTCCGCCAGTTTGGCCTGCAGCTTCTGCATGTTTTCCTGCATTGCCTGGGCTTGTTTCATCAGGTTGCCGATACCGCCTTTGATCATGTTCTGCCTTTCATGGATTAGCCCGCCGCAACGCTGCGTGGGCGGATGTTGGTGAGGGTGGCATCGCATTCGCGAACCAGTGTTTGCACAAATGGGTCGTCGTGGATGGCCTGTTCCGCCTCGCTCTGGCGCACGGCCAGTTCGCGTGCGCGTTCGGCGGCGGGGGATTGCCGGGTATCCGCGACCAGGTCGATTTCGACCTTGATGCTGCCGCCGAGTTTTTCCGCCAGGGCGGCGCGCATTTTGTCGCCGACGCTGGCGAGCAGGGCTTTCTGGCTTTCCGGCAGGTGCAGGCGCAGCAAGCTGTCGTTGCGTTCGGTCAGTTCGCACTGCATGGCGAGTTGACGGGTCAGGCCGGGCAGGCTTTCGGCAAGTTGGCGCCAGTCGCCGCTGCTTGCGTTTGCCGGAACGACGGGTTCGGCTGCGGCGCGCGGTGCCACGTGTGCGGGCGGCAGTGGTTCGTTGGCCGCTGCCGCGCCGGGTTGAATGGCCGCGCGCGCGGTTGCGACGCTGGCCATCGCGGCGGCGGCCGGCGCTCGCATCGGCGCCGCAGACGTGTTTGCATTGACCGGCGCCGGCGCCGGCGCGCGCGCGGCCGGGGCGTCGCCGGGCGCGAACGCGAGCATGCGCAGCAAGGTCATGCTGAAACCGGCGTATTCGTCGGGCGCCCATTCCAGATCGCGCCGGCCCAGCGTGGCGATCTGGTAGTGCAGTTGCACGCTTTCCGGGTCGAGTTGGCGTGCCAGTTCGAACAGGCGGTCGCGTTCCGGCGCGTCGTCGGCGACGGCTTCCGGCACGGTTTGCGCGAGCGCGATCTGGTGCAGCAGGCCGGCCAGATCCTGCAGCGCAGCGTCGAACGAGAAGCCGCGCGCGGCCAGTTCCGCCGCTTCGGCCATCAGACGCGGTCCGTCCTGCGCGGCCAGCGCTTCCAGGATCGGCATCAGATAGGCCTGGTCGATGACGCCGAGCATGGCGCGGGTTTCGGCTTCCTTGATTTCGCCGGTGCAGTAGGCGATGGCCTGGTCGGTCAGCGACAGCGCGTCGCGCATGCTGCCGGCGGCGGCGCGCGCGAGCAGGCTGAGCGCGGCGGCTTCGAACGGCACGTTTTCCGCTTCCAGCACCTTCTTCAGGTGGCCGGCGACATGGCCCGGCGGCATCTGCTTCAGGTTGAACTGCAGGCAGCGCGACAGCACGGTGACCGGCACTTTCTGCGGATCGGTGGTGGCGAGGATGAAGATGACGTGGCCGGGCGGCTCTTCCAGCGTCTTCAACATCGCGTTGAAGGCGTTCTTCGAGAGCATGTGCACTTCGTCGATGATGTAGACCTTGTAACGCCCGGAAGTCGGCGTGTACTGCGCGTTTTCGATCACGTCGCGCATGTTGTCGATGCCGGTGTTGGACGCGGCATCGATCTCAATCAGGTCGATGAAGCGGCCGCCGTCAATCTCCGTGCAGGCCGGGCAGACGCCGCAGGGTTCGGCGGTCGGTTTGTCGTCGCTGGTGCAGTTCAGGCATTTCGCCAGGATGCGGGCCAGCGTGGTCTTGCCGACGCCGCGCGTGCCGGTGAACAGGTAGGCATGATGCAGCCGCCCCTGCACCAGCGCGTTCGACAACGCGCGGACGACATGTTCCTGGCCGACCAGTTGGGAAAAATTGCGCGGACGCCATTTGCGGGCGAGAACTTGGTGGCTCATGGGGGCTCAGGCGGCGGGCGCGGTGCTCAGTAGTTGTAGCCGAAGCGGATCGAATGGAAGTTGATGCCGTTGTTCGGCTCTTTCAGGCCGGCATTGGAAACATGCTGCAGCCGATAGCCCAGTTCGTAGCGGTCTCTGTCGCCGAAATTCCAGCCGAAGCCGACGTGGTCGCCGAACTGGAGACTGGTGCCGAAGCCGCGTTGGCTATTGATGTGCGTTTTCGACAGCAAATGCGCGCCGATGGCGCCTTCGAGGTAGAACTTGCTGATGCCGGAACGCAGCCGGAAGACCGGCGTGATGGATGCATCCCAGATGTCCTGCGGATTGATGCCGTCACCATCCCAGCGTGCCAGACCGGCTTCCCAGAAGCCGCTGGCGATCCAGTTGTCGCTGACGCTCCAGCGCTTGTCCCAGTCCCAGCGAGCGGAGACGCGCGCCATCTCGGTGCTGTCGTTGCCATGTCCTAGTTCCAGACCGGCGCCGTTGATCGCATGGGCGTGCGGAATGGCGAACAGCGCGGAAAAAAGGGCGAATAGTGCAGCTTTGGTCATGCTGGACTCCTCGGGCAGCGAAGCCGTTGCCGCTTTAGCGGCTTACGGATTCGGCGTGCCAAAAACTGGTGAATTGGGGGAGGTGGCGAGCCTGACCCCCGGCACTGGTATCGACCGCTGTGGCTGCTTCCTTCCGGACCTGACCAGGTTCACGGCTTAGCCATGCGGGGAGGCCCGCCGGCGTCGATTCTAGCAGCCGGACAGGCGTTCTGTCCGAGTCTGCCGGAAACTACAGCGAAGGCAGCAGATCACTCTTCGGACGGGTCGATCAGGCGGCGTGCCCGCACGGCTTCGGCGAGTGCGCGCAGCAACGGTGCGGTGGCATCCCAGCCGATGCAGGCGTCGGTGACCGAGACGCCGTGCGCCAGCGGTTTGCCCGGGACCAGATCCTGGCGGCCGGGATTGAGATGGCTTTCGATCATGACGCCGAAAATGCGCTTGTCGCCGGCGGCGAGCTGGGCGGCGACGTCATGGCCGACCTCGACCTGGCGTTCGTACTGCTTGCTGGAATTGGCGTGCGAGAAATCGACCATCACCTGCTGGCGCAGATTGGCGCCGGCGAGATCCTTGCAGGCGGCGTTGACGCTGGCGGCGTCGTAATTCGGCGACTTGCCGCCGCGCAGGATGATGTGGCAGTCCTCGTTGCCGGCGGTCTTGAACACCGCGACGTGGCCGGATTTGGTGATCGACACGAAATGGTGGCGCGCGGTCGCGGCCTTGATCGCGTCGACGGCCATCTTGATGCCGCCGTCGGTGCCGTTCTTGAAGCCGACCGGACAGGACAGGCCGGACGCGAGCTGCCGGTGCGACTGCGATTCCGTCGTGCGTGCGCCGATGGCGCCCCAGGCAACCAGATCGGCGATGTATTGCGGCGAGATCAGGTCGAGGAATTCGGTGCCGCAGGGCAGGCCCATTTCGTTGATGTCGAGCAGCAGCTTGCGCGCCAGGCGCATGCCTTCGTTGATGTCGAAGCTCTCGTCCATGTGCGGATCGTTGATCAGGCCTTTCCAGCCCACCGTGGTGCGCGGCTTTTCGAAATACACCCGCATGACGGTGATCAGATCGGCTTCCAGTTCCTTCGCCAGCGCCTTCAGCTTGCCGGCATATTCCAGCGCGGCGGCGGTGTCGTGGATGGAACAGGGGCCGACCACGACGACCAGGCGGTCGTCGGCGCCGCGCAACACGTCATGGATGCGGTTACGCGCCTGAAAGGTGGTCTTCAGCGCGGCCTCGCTCGCCTTCAGTTCGCGCATGATCTGCATCGGTGCGAGTAGTTCGTCGCTTTGTTCGATGCGGGTGTCGTCGGTACGGATGTGTGCCATTTCAAGTAACTCCAGTTAGTGCCAGCACCCACAAACGAAAAACCGCCAGAGGGCTGGCGGTTTCTCGGGGATGTATTCAACGCGTGTGCGTCAGCACGTTTGTATCAAGGTTTCCCGGCCGCCTGAGGCAGCGGGGTAAATCGGAAAAAGTGCTGACGAATCATGTTCATAGGCGGCCGATGCTAACAGAGATTGTTGCCATGCAACAAGGCTCGCTCGCAGGGTCAGTCAAATTCCAGGCTGTAGAACGCATCGAAACTGCTTTGCTGGCCGGCCTGCGCCTCCAGCCGCACATGCGGCGTCAGTTGATACAGCACTTTGACCACCTGGCTGAGCCCGTCCAGGCTTTGCTCGTAATTCAGACTGGCGCGCGCCGACAGTTGCTTGCCGAGGCTGACCACCGCCGTGCTGAAATCATCGCCGCCGGAGCGCACATTGAAACTGTCGATGTGCAGCGCCTCGGCCAGCCTGGCCTGCGTGTTGACCGATTCGGACTGGCTCAGCAGCGCGCCGGCGGCCATCTGCAGCAGCACGAACTCCTGCTGGCCGCCGTTATCCAGGCCATGGCCGAGCACCAGCCAGGAAAGTTTTTCGGTATCGGGCATGGCCGGGTCGGAATACAGCTTCACCAGCGGCCGCTGCACGGTGCCGCCGACCTGCACGCCGGCTTTGACCGTGGGTGTCTTGCGCACCGCCAGCACGTCGAGGCCGGGGTTGTCGATCGGGCCGACAAAACGCAGCACGCCGCGTTCGATATCGAGTTTTTGCGCATAGGCCGCGTAGCGCCCGGTTTCCACCCGGATCGTGCCCTCGCCGTGCAGCGTCTGGTTCACGCTGAAGACGCGCAACTGGCCGCCCAGGCGCGCGTCCAGCCCGCCGCCCTTGAACAGGAAATCGTTGCCCAGTTTGAGGGTCAGATCGAGTGCCAGCGGATAGCGCTGCGCCGCCGGCGTTGCGCGCGGCGGCTGGCCGAGCACGACGACGTCGCTGGACAAGGCGGGACGGCTCGCTGCCGGCATCTCCAGGCGGGCGCGATCGGCGCTGAGCTCGCCGCTGAGTTGCAGATGTTTCCGGTCGAACTTGAGACGGGTGACGCCGGACACGATGACGCGGCGGTCGCTGCGATTGGTCGCGGCGAATTTCTCGAAGGTCAGCGTCAGTCCCGCTTGCGGGTTCTTCAGTTGTGCCTCGCCGCTGAGCAGGATGCGGCCGCTCTGGCCGTTCAGCTCGCCCTGCTTGACCCGCACCTGATCGCCGGCCAGCAGCAGTTGCAGCGTGCCGCCAGTGATCGCGATGCCTTCTTCCGGCATCGCGTAACGTACCTGGCTGGCATTGATCTGCCCATCGATACGCGGCGCGGCCAGACTGCCGCTACCGGCGAGCTTAGCGGCCAGGCGCGCATCCAGGCGCATGCCGAGCGGCAGCCAGGCTTTCGCCAGGCGCAGGTCGGGCACGTCGATCTGCGCCGTCCAGGCCAGCGGCGCACTGCGCGGCAACACGAAAGCGGCGCCGGCGCGCTCCAGCGTGGCACGGCCTTCGCCGCGCACTTGCCCGGCGCTGCGGGTATCGACTTCGATAGCGGCGTTGAGGCGGTTAGCTGCGGCGCGCACATTCAACGCGAGCCGGGTCAAGCCCAACTGCATGGCCGGATCTTTCAATGTGACATCGCCGCTCTGGCGCAACAGATGCACCTGGCCATCGAGGCTGTCGCCCAGGCGCAGGTTCCAGTCGCCGTCGACGCGCAGATCGGTGCTGAACGCGGCCGGGGCCGCTTCGAGCAGGCCGAGCAGCGGCGCCAGCGGCAGGTTGGCAAGGCTGCCGCGCGTGCTCAGTTGTGCGCCCTGGCGGTCGAACTGCGCCACATTGACGCGGCCGCCGGCCAGCGTCAGCGCCAGATTGCTTACCTGCTGCCGCTCGCGTCCCAGCACCAGCGCCGCCGGCGCGGTCAGTGTCAGCGGCCACTTGCCCTGCACTGCGGCGGTGTTGACCTGGCCGCGCCAGACCTGCTGCGCATCCAGCCCGCCGGCCAGGCTGGCCGTCAGCCGCCAGTCCGGCAAGCGTGCTGCCAGTTCGACGGCATGCGCATTGCGGCGGCCGCGCAGCGTCGCGTTCATCGTGTCGATGCGCTGCTCGGCCAGTTGCACGCCGCGCGCCTCGATGTGGCCGTTGAAAACGCCGTTCGTCGCGGCCTGCAGGTTGAGTTGCAGTTGCAGCGATTCGGCGGCAATGCCGGGCAAACGCAGACCGCCGGCGTCGATTTGCGCCTCGATCTGCGGCTGCCGCGGCTCGCCGCTGGCGCTGCCGTGGCTGTTCAGGCGACCGCTCAGGCCCGGATACAGCCGCGCCAGCGCCGGTGCGTCGATATCCCAGACCAGGCGGTCGCCGACACGGCCATAAGCCCCCTTGAAGCGGGCGCGGTTGCCGGCCAGATCGAGGTCGATGTCGGCCTCGCTCAGATGCTGCTGTTCGTAGCGCAGACGCCCGTGACCTTGCACCGGATTGCCTTCGAGTTCGCCCGGCGGCAAGGTGAATTGCGTCAGCACCTGCAGTTCCGGCCTGAGCCGGCCGCTGACCTGGCCGCGCGCATTCAGACGGGCACGGGGAAATTTGCCGAAGCGCGCCGGATCGATGTCGGCGGCGTCGAAGCTGGCGGCGAAGGCGCGGCCGGCATCGAGTTGCAGCGCGCCGTTGGCGCTCAGGCGACCCGCCTCGCCGCGAAAATTCGCCGCTTCCAGGCGCAATGCCGATGCCTGCCGGCTCAGCGTGAAGCGGCCCTCGCCCCAGGTTTCGGCAACAGCGGCGTCCAGGCGCTGGCCGTCGGCATCGCCCGTCAACTGCAGCGCGGCGCGGATGCGCGAGGCATGCAAGGCGGCGTGGAGGCCGGCCAGATTCAGGCGCGTGCTGGCCAGGTCGATGCGGAAACGGCCGTCGCGCCACTGGCCGGCACCGCTGAACTGCCCGGCAGCGCCGAGGTCGAGCGTCAGCGCGCTGAAGTCGGCCAGCCGGGCGTCGCCGAGCAGCGCGCCGGTCAGGTTGGCGAGCGGCACGCGGTTCTGGTCGAGGCGGCCGGCTTGCCGGTTGCTCATACTGAAAGTGCCGAGCAGGCGCTCGCCGGCGGCCGTCGCCACCGGTTCGAACACGCCGGAAAACGCCAGATCGGCGCTGGGCGCGTCAGTCGCCAGGCGGTGCGGGTCGATGCCCTGCCCGGCGACCAGCAATCTGGCCAGGCGCGCCTGCGTGAACGGCGTCGCCACGCCGCTGGCCAGAAAGGCCATGCCTTGCGCCTGCGCGTCGACCTTGAAGGCGAGCGCCGCCAGATGGCCGGACAGCGCCAGCCTGGCCGCGACCGGCAGCGGCGCCTGACGTTGTCCGTTGAAGGTGCCGGCCAGTTTGAATGGCGCGTCCTTGTCGATGCCGAGTTGTCCGCGCACCTCCGCCCACGGCGTCGTCGCGCTGGCATTCAGACGATAGCGCTCGCCGCGGCCGTCGATATTGCCGTGCAGCGCGTGGAAGCTGAGCGTGTTGCCGGCATCGACCAGATCAAGTTGGGCGACATCCCACGCCGCCACGTCGACGTCGACCGGCAGGCGCAGGCTTTCCGGCAATTGCGTCGGCGTCGGGTCTTCCTTGAGGCGGTCGATGCGCACGTGCTGCGCGGCCAGCAGATCGATGTCGAGGCGCCGCTGCCAGAGTGCGCGCGGTTGCCATTCGAGCCGCACGCGTTGCAGCGTGACGCGCTGCGTGTCCGACGTGATGACCAGCCGGCGAATCGCGATGGGCGTGCCCAGATGCCCCTGCACGCCTTCGATGGCGAGTTGGCCGCGGCTAAGGCTGGTTGCCGCCGCGGCCAGCCAGCGCACGCCGCCGTCGCTGGCGAGCAGCCAGAGCGATGCCGTAAACAACCCGAGCAATACCAGTAGCCCGGCCAGCACGGCAACTGCCCAGCGGCGCGCCCGCAACCAGCCGATCAAAACGACACTCCGAGCGAGAAATGCAGGCGGAATTCATCGGTGGCCGCACCATAAGCCAGGTCCAGGTTCACCGGCCCGACCGGCGAGCGGTAGCGCGCGCCGAAGCCGTAGCCGAATACCGGCGTCAGGTTGCCAGGGCTGTCGGCGGCGTCGCCGGCATCGACGAATAGCGCCAGGCCCCAGTCGCGGCTGAAGAAATAGTTGTATTCGACGCTGCCGGTGGCGAGATAGCGCACCGATGCGACGCCGCCGCTGAGCGTGCGGCCGAGGCTCTGGTAGGCATAGCCGCGCACCGAGTTGTCGCCGCCGGCGCGGAACAGGATGTCCGTGGGAATGCCGTCGCGCGTCTTGGCCAGCACGCCGCCCAGTTCGCCGCGCAAGACCAGGCGGCCGTTGTCGCCGAGGCGGAAATACTGGGTATGGCGGCCATACAGACGCACGAACGAGGTTTCCGACAGCAACGCGTCGGAGGCGACGCCGGCCTGCAGCGACAGCACATGGCCGTTGCGCGGATAGAAGGCGCGGCGGATGTCGCGTTGCGTCCAGGCGTAGTTCAGCGTCAGCGCCTTGTTGTCCACCGCCGCGACGTTGCCGACCTGTTGCGTTTCGGTCTGATGCTGCAACGACAGCGTCGTTTCGATCTGGCCGCGCGTGCGGCTGCGTTTGGCGGCGAGCAGCGTGCCGCGGGTGTCCTGGCCTTCGATGTCTTCGCGCTTGAGTTGCAGGCCGAGACTGTTTTCGTAACCGGCGGATGTGCGCGGCATGGCCAACTCGACTGCGCCCAACTGCCGCTTGGTTTCGATGCGGCCATCCAGTTTCAGGCGCAGGCCGCGCTCGGCGATGTCGCGCGACAGCCAGCCGATCTGCACACGCGCGCCGGTATCGGTGCTGACACCGATGCCCAGGCTGAACGATTTTTCCGGCCGCTCCACCACTTCGACCCGGACCGGCGCCGCCGCCGCGTTGGCCGGATCGGGCTCGATGCGTACCGCGGCCTGTGCAAAATAGCCGCTTGCTTCCAGCGCCGCCTGATAGTCGACCAGATCCTGCTGGCTTATCGGCTGGCCCGCTTTGAATGGGCTCAGGTTGCGGATGATGGTTTGCGGATAGCGCTGGCTGCCGCTGATCTCCAGCGCGCCGTAATGGAAGGCCGGACCGCTGTCGAGCGTCAGCGTCAAATCCGCCGCCAGCGCGGCCGGGTCGATGCGCGCCTGGCTCGCCGCCACGCGCGCCGCCGGGTAGGCGCCGGCGAGCAGGGATCGCAACACGTTGATTTTGGCCGCAGCCCAGTCGGCCTGGCGAAACGGCATGCCCGGCTGCAACGCGAAGTTGCGTTCGATGCGCCGGCGCAGGCCGCTGCTGGTGGCGCTGGCCTGCACGGCGCCGGCGAAACTCAGTTCGACGCTGCGCACCGTGGTACGCGCCCCGGGTTCGATGCGGTAGTTCAGCTGCGCCGCGTCGGCGCCGGTCAGCGTGCTGCTGATCTGCGGTGAGAAATAACCTTCGGTGGCGAGCAATTCGCGCGCGGTGTCTTCGCTCTGGCGACGCAGCCGCGCCAGTTCCTCGGCGTCGGGCCGTTCGCCCAGGCGCGCCGCGCGCGCCGTTTCCAGATGCTGCGTCAGCAGCGCTTTGATCGGTTCGGGCGCGTCGACCGAGACGGTCAGCGCATAAACCGGCGCCGGACTGAGCGCCGCCAGGAAAAGCAGGATTTTGCAGGTGGGAGGCATGTCGACAATCCGCTGTTCAACATCGCCTGCCCTGCTGCTCTGTTACAGGGCGCCTCAGGCGTAACAGCGCAATTTCTGCGAGAACTGCGACAGCGCCGCGATGCCGCTCGATTCGGCTTTCTGGCACCAGTCCTGCAACTGCTTGACCAGTTGTTCACGCGAGGCGGTGGAACGGCTCCAGACCGCGATCAGATCCTGCCGCATCTGGTAGATCATGCGCAGTTGTTCGCTGCGCGCCAGGATCGATTGCAGCCTGGCCTGTTCCGCCGCTTGCAGATCGTTCTGATCCCGGTTCAGCCAGCGCCGGATTTCGCGCCGGTTCGGCAGCGAGTCGGCAAGCGCGCCCCGCAACTTCTCCATTTCCTGCGCCGACACCTTTTTCATGATGCGCGAATAGCGGGTCAACACGTCGTAACGGTGCGTGATGATCGCGTGCAGCAGGTCGGGGTCGCAGAAGTGCTTGAGTTCGCCCCAGCGCACTTTCGGCGCGACTTTCTTGACGCTGGCCAGGCCGAGTACTTCCATGGCGCGGATGTAGGTCCAGCCGATGTCGAACTCGTACCAGCGGTTCGACAGCTTGGCCGAACTGCCGTAGGCGTGGTGGTTGTTGTGCAACTCCTCGCCGCCGATCAGGATGCCCCAGGGCACGATGTTGGTGCTGGCGTCCTCACAGGCGAAGTTGCGGTAACCCCAGTAGTGGCCGACGCCATTGATGATGCCGGCGGCGGTGACCGGTATCCAGAGCATCTGCACGGCCCAGATGGTCAGGCCGATCGGTCCGAACAGCAGCAGATCGATCAGCAGCATGAGCTGGATGCCGCGCGTGCTGCGCACGGCATAGAGATGGCGCTCCAGCCAGTCGTCCGGCGTGCCGTGGCCGTACCGGTCCAGCGTGGCCTGCACTTTTGCTTCGGCGCGATACAGCTCGGCGCCTTCGAACAGCACCTTCTTGATGCCGAGCACTTGCGGGCTGTGCGGGTCTTCCGGCGTTTCGCACTTGGCGTGGTGTTTGCGGTGGATGCCGACCCAGGCCTTGGTGACGATGCCGGTGGTCAGCCACAGCCAGAAGCGGAAGAAGTGGCTGACGATGGGGTGCAGATCGAGCGCCCGGTGCGCCTGGGCGCGATGCAAAAAGATGGTGACGCTGGCGATGGTGATGTGGGTCAGCGCGAGGGCGACCAGGACATAGCCCCACCAGGGCAGGTCGATCAAACCGTTCAGATAAGCAGTCATTAATTTCTCGTAACAAAACAACAAGCATTCATTCTAGACCTCGCTTTTCACGTGATGTATGACGCGCTGCGGGTAGGGGATTTCGACGCCTTCGCGCTTGAATGCCGCCCAGATCTGCCAGTTGAGATCGGAGCGCAGGTTGAATTCGCCCTCTTCCGGATCGTCGATCCAGACCACCAGTTCCAGGTCGATGCCATTGTCGCCGAAATGCTTCAGGCGGACCTTCGGCTCCGGCTTGTCCAGCACGCGGGCATGTTCCTGCGCGATTTCCAGCAGCAGCGCGCGCACCCGCTCCAGCTCGCTGCTGTAGCCGACCTGGACCGGCAGCAGGATCTGGTTGTCCTTGTCGGTCAGGCTATGGTTGACCACCGGCATGGTGATCATGGTCTCGTTCGGGATGATGCATTCGGTGCCGTCGAGGCTGCGCAACACGGTGTAGCGCGTGGCGATTTCCTTGACGATGCCGGTATGCTGGTTGACCGCAACCATGTCGCCGATGCGGATGGATTGATCGAGCAGCAGCGTGAAGCCGGAGACGTAGTTGGCGGCGATCTTCTGCAGGCCGAGGCCGAGGCCGACCCCGAGCGCGCCGCCAAACACCGACAGCACGGTGATATCGATGCCGACCAGCGGCAGCGCGACCAACACCGCCAGCACGACCAGGAGCGAGCGCGCCAGCTTGGTCAACGCCAGACGCATGTTGCCGTTGAATGGCATCGTGACGATCAGGCGATGTTCCACGGCATGCGCCAGCCACAGCGCCAGTACCAGCGTGGCGGACAGCGAGAGCAGGCCGGTCAGCACGGTATAGAGCGACAGATGCTGCTTGCCGACATTGAAGCCGACCGCATCGAGCGCGTGGATGACCGCGTCCAGGTAACCGCTCAGATGCAGCGCGAACACACCCCAGACCAGCCATGACACCAGACGCTCGACGTTATGCAGCGTGTGCGACGGCTTCAGCACGCTGCGCAAGACGAAGAAACAGCTCTGGATGGCCAGGAACGACAGCAGCAGCGGTACCGCCAGATTGAACATGTGCACGTTTTGCCAGGGCGCGAGCAGAGCGCGGCCGATCAGCAGCAGCGGCAGCATCGCCGCCGGCAGCACCAGGCGATGCCAGTCGCCGCGCGCCAGACTGTCGTGCCAGCCGGACTTGTCTTGCAAGCGCAGGCGCAAACGGCGCAGGCCGAACCAGGTCGCTACGGCGATGCCGGCCAGTGCGGCCAGTTCGATCAGCATCGCGCTGTTGCCCAGGTAGAGGGCGAGCGGGGCGATCAGGTTGTCGAATTGTTCGGATTTATTCATGGCAGGGAATCGTGAGGCGAAAAGCGAGTTTGAGAGAAACCTTAAGCGCAAGCCAATAGGGTGCGGGAGGAGCGCCGGCTTCCAGCCAGCTTCGTCATTGCGATCAGACGAACGGGCCGGCGAGACGCCGGCGCTCCCAGCCGAGCTGTTTCCATCAGTTCAGACAGCATGCAACACCACATTAGGGACGCAAGGGGAGCGAGTGGATCTTGTGCCGGCGCCAGTTCGCGGCGTAGGCCTCGGCAAGATTGGCGTTGCCGCGCAGGATCAGCAGGTTCTCCGCGTTGCGGTGCTGCGCGGCCTGGGTGAAATTGAACGAGCCGGTGATCACGGCGGCCTCGGCCGTGCCGCTGTCGATCAGCATGACCTTGTTGTGCGCGGCGGCATGCTCGGCATCGATCCAGACCGGCACGCCCTGCTCGGCCAGCCAGTCGACCTGGCTGGTTGCGATGCTGTCGCGTTGCTGCCGGTCGGCCAGCATCTGCACGTCGACGCCGCGCCGTTTCGCATCCACCAGGGCCTGTGCGATGTCCTTGTGGGTGAAGCTGTAGGTCTGCACCAGAACTTGCCGTTTCGCTGTGCGGATCGTGTCGACGATGAGGCCGGCGGCATCGTCGCCGGGCGTGAAGGCGAGCTGGATCGTGCCGCGTGCGCTCAATTGCAAGGCGTCCGCGGCTTGAATGTGCGGTGCAGCCAGAAGCAGAACCAGCAGATAAAAAAATTTCATTGCAGAGGGTGCATTAGCGCCTGTGGGAGCGGCTTATAGCCGCGAAACGACGGTTATCGCGGCTATAAGCCGCTCCCACAGCTTTTCGATTGGGCATCGCGACTTCATGCCACCCGTTCCATCGCCGCGGCGAAGAAGCCGTCGGTGCCATGCCGCGCGGTGTCCAGGCGCAGATAGTTGCCCATCGCGTCGCTTCCTGCCAACGCGATGTGCTGCGCCGCGAGCAACTCGCTCGCCGGCAACAGACGGAAATCGGGATGCGCGGCGAGGAAGGCCTCGACGATGGCTTCGTCCTCTTCCACCAGCAGGCTGCAAGTGGCGTACATCAAACGGCCGCCAGTTTTGACCAGGCGCGCGGCGGCTTCCAGGATGGCGGCCTGCTTCTGCGTCAGTTCCACAACCGATTCCGGCGACTGGCGCCATTTCAGGTCGGGATTGCGGCGCAGCGTGCCGAGGCCGGAACAGGGCGCATCGACCAGCACGCGGTCGAACTTGCCGGCCAGGCGCTTCACCTTGGCGTCGCGTTCGTGCGCGATCAGCAGCGCCTGCACATTCTGCAGGCCGGAACGGGCCAGACGCGGCTTCATCTTGCCCAGCCGTTTTTCCGAGGTGTCGAACGCATACAGGCGGCCGCTGCTGCGCATCAAGGCGCCGAGCAACAGCGTCTTGCCGCCGGCGCCGGCGCAGAAATCGCACACCATTTCGCCGCGTTTCGGCGCCAGCATCAGGCCGAGCAACTGGCTGCCCTCGTCCTGCACTTCGACGCTGCCGTCGAGAAACAGCGGATGCTTCTGCAGCGCCGGCTTGCCTTGCAAGCGCATGCCCAGCGGCGACAACGGCGTCGCGACGGCGACCACGCCTTCGCGGTTGAACTGCACCAGCACTTCGTCGCGCGATGCCTTCAGCGGATTCACGCGCAGATCAAGCGGGGCGGAGGTGTTCAGGCTGTCCATCAAGGTCGGCAGGTGGTCGCCGAACTGCGCGGCCAGGCGTTCATATAGCCAGTCGGGCAGATCCAGTTGCACGGCGGCGGGCTGGTCGTCGAGCTTGGCGCCCTTGACGCCGCGCAGCCATTCCAGCTCGTCCTTGTCGACCAGCGCCTCGAACTCGCGCATGTTGCGACCGCCATGCCGCGCCAGCCAGGCCAGCAGCAAGCGGCGCGGCGTCGCAGGTGCGGCCAGCACTTGCAGGCTGCGCAGGCGGCGCAGCACGCCGTACACCGCTTCGGCGATGAAGGAACGGTCGCGCGCGCCGAAGTTGGGATAGTTGCGGAAGAAAGCGGAAAGCAGCGCATCGGCCGGCTTGTCCAGTTCCAGCAGGATTTCCAGCGCCTCGATGGCGGGGGCGAGATCGAGCCCGGGGACGACGCTGCTGCCGGGTTGGGCGGGCTTGCCCGTCGGCCGTACGGCGTTTCTGGGTTTGTGGAGTCTAGGTTTTTGCGACGTCATGACGGGATCCGTGAGAGAGCAGGAAATCGAGGAAAGTGCGGGCCACCACCGAGCGCTGCCGCCCGGCCGGATACACCGCATACCACTGCCGAATGATAGGAAATCCCTGCACATCGAGCACCGCGAACTGGGCGGGGTCGTGCAGGGCGAGGGTGTGGCGCGAGAGGACCGAAATGCCGAGGCCGGTCAGCACGGCTTGCTTGATCGATTCGTTGTTGCCCAGCTCCATGCGCGGCTTCAGCGTCAGGCCGTTTTCCGCGAATAGCCGCTCCAGCGCCTTGCGCGTGCCGGAGCCGGGTTCGCGCAACAACCAGGGCTCTTCCGCCAGGCGCGCCAGCGGGATGTGCCGCGTTCTGGCGAGCGGATGATCGGGCGCGGCCAGCACCACCAGCGGGTTTTCCATGAACGGAATGGCGGTCACCGCCAGCCCTTCCGGCGGTTGGCCGAGGATGTAGAGATCGTCCAGCCCCGCCGTCAGCGTATTCAGCACCAGTTCGCGGTTGGTCACGCTGAGTGAAATCTTGATGCCGGGGTGCAGCTGCGCGAATTCCCCGAGCAAGCGCGGGATGAAGTAACTGGCGGTGGAGATGGCGACCAGCCGCAGCGTGCCTTGGGTCAGCCCCTGGCGCGCCACCAGCGAGAGTTCGTAGCGCTTCACCGCGCCGAGGATTTCGCGCGCGGTGGCGACCAATTCCTGGCCCTGATCGGTCAGCTTGACCCGCTTGCTAGTCTGCTCCAGCAGCGGATGCCCGACCGCTTCGGCCAGCTTCTTCAACTGCATCGACACGCCCGGTTGCGACAGATGCAATTCCTCCGCCGCACGGGAAAGCGACAGATGGCGGGCGGTGGATTCGAAAACCTGGAGTTGGCGTAGGGTCAGATGCAGCACGGGCGGATTATAAGTTTTAGCTTATGAAAACCTATGAAATTCATGTGCTTTTCTTATGCGTGGCCGATGCCTCCGTCGTTTTCGGATTGCGTCCGACCAGGCTGCAATCCGCTGCGCAGCAGTCGCTGCCCCCTTGCACCGCGCAGGCCGAAGCGTTGCGCTGAGCGAGCAGGAAATCGACGAACGCGCGCGCCACCACGGAGATCTGGCGGCCGGCCGGATACACCGCGTACCAGTGGCGCTGGATCGGGAAGCCCGCCACGTCGAGCACCGCGAACTGGCCGGGTTGGTGCAGCGCGAGGGCGTGGCATGACAGCGCCGAGATGCCCAGATCGGCCAGGATGGCCTGCTTGATCGCCTCGTTGCTGCCCAGTTCCAGGCGCGGTCGGATTTCCAGGCCGTGTGCGTGGAACAGCGTTTCGATGGCCTTGCGCGTGCCCGAACCGGCTTCGCGCATGACCCAGCGTTCTTGCGCCAGACGTTGCAGCGACAACTGCTTCTGGTGCGCCAGCGGATGGTCGGGTGCGGCCAGCACGACGATGGGGTTGTCCATGATCGGCGTTGCCACCACGTCGATCTCTTCCGGCGGCGTGCCGAGCAGATACAGGTCGTCCAGGTTGTCGGCCATGCTGGCGAGCACCTGTTCCTTGTTGGTGACGCGCAAGGACACCTCGATGCCCGGATGCAGTTTGGCGAACTCGCCGAGCAGGCGCGGCGCGAAGTAGGACGCGGTGGTGATCGCCATCAGCTTCAGCTTGCCCTTTTTCAGGCCCTGTCGCTCCGCCACCGCCATGGTGTAGCGGTCGAGGATGGCGAAGATTTCCCGCGTCGCCTGCGCCAGTTCGCGGCCGTCCTCGGTCAGCGAGACCTTCTTGCCAACCTGCTCCAGTAGCGGCGCGCCGACGGTTTCGGTCAGTTTCTTCATCTGCATCGAGACCGTCGGTTGGGTCAGATAGAGCTCCTCGGACGCGCGCGTGAAGCTGCTCAGGCGAGCGATGGCCTCGAAGATTTCGAGTTGGCGGAAGGTGGTGTGGTGGCGCATGGCGAATTGGGGTCGTGACGGTAATGTATAGATCAAACACTATCGTTTGGATAGAAAATCGTGACTGTTATTGATGGTCTGCTGTCGTCAACATGCGTCCACCTCGGATCGGAATGCCGGTCCGGCGGATCAACCAACATCCTTTCAAGGAGCGACAAATGGCCGTGAAAACCTACAACGCTGGCGTCAAGGAATACCGCCAGACTTATTGGGAACCCAATTACAGCGTCAAGGACACCGACATCCTGGCCTGTTTCAAGATCACGCCGCAGCCGGGCATCGATCGCGAGGAAGTCGCCGCCGCGGTGGCCGCCGAATCGTCGACCGGCACCTGGACCACAGTGTGGACCGATCTGCTGACCGACCTCGACTACTACAAGGGCCGCGCCTACCGGATCGAGGACGTGCCCGGCGACGACAGCTGTTTCTACGCCTTCGTGGCCTATCCCATCGACCTGTTCGAGGAAGGTTCCGTGGTCAACGTGCTGACCTCGCTGGTCGGCAACGTGTTCGGCTTCAAGGCGTTGCGCGCGTTGCGTCTGGAAGATGTGCGCTTCCCCATCGCCTACGTGAAGACCTGCGGCGGCCCGCCGTCCGGCATCCAGGTCGAGCGCGACCGCATGAACAAGTACGGGCGACCGCTGTTGGGCTGCACGATCAAGCCGAAGCTGGGCCTGTCCGCCAAGAACTACGGCCGCGCCGTGTACGAGTGTCTGCGCGGCGGCCTCGATTTCACCAAGGACGACGAGAACGTCAACAGCCAGCCGTTCATGCGTTGGCGCGACCGTTTCGCCTTCGTGCACGAAGCCACGATGAAGGCGCAACGCGAGACCGGCGAGCGCAAGGGCCACTACCTGAACGTCACCGCACCGACGCCGGAAGAGATGTACAAGCGAGCCGAGTTCGCCAAGGAAATCGGCGCACCGATCATCATGCACGACTACCTGACCGGCGGCCTCACCGCCAACACCGGTCTGGCCAACTGGTGCCGCGACAACGGCATGCTGCTGCACATCCACCGCGCCATGCACGCCGTGCTCGACCGCAACCCGCATCACGGCATTCATTTCCGCGTGCTGACCAAGGTGCTGCGTCTGTCCGGCGGCGACCATCTGCACTCCGGCACCGTGGTCGGCAAGCTGGAAGGCGACCGCGACGCGACGCTGGGCTGGATCGACACGATGCGCGACAAGTTCATCAAGGAAGACCGTTCGCGTGGCCTCTTCTTCGATCAGGACTGGGGGTCCATGCCCGGCGTCATGCCGGTGGCCTCCGGCGGCATCCACGTCTGGCACATGCCGGCGCTGGTTTCCATCTTCGGCGACGACTCGGTGCTGCAGTTCGGCGGCGGCACGCTGGGCCACCCGTGGGGCAACGCGGCGGGCGCGGCCGCCAACCGGGTCGCACTGGAAGCCTGCGTGGAGGCGCGCAACCAGGGTCGCCAACTGGAAAAGGAAGGCAAGGACATCCTGAGCGTCGCCGCCGCCCACAGCCCGGAACTGAAGATCGCCATGGAAACGTGGAAGGAGATCAAGTTCGAATTCGACACCGTCGACAAGCTGGACGTGGCTCACAAGTAAGTGTGTAGGTCGGGTTAGGCGCGGTTTTTGCGCCGTAACCCGACAACAAGCTCCGCCATGTCGGGTTACGCGATAAAGCCGCTAACCCGACCTACGCAAGCCCAACCGCAATGAAAGGAACTCAAATGTCTGAAGTCATGGATTACAAAAGCCGCCTCTCCGACCCTGCCAGCCGCAAGTTCGAGACCTTCTCCTACCTGCCCGCGATGGACGCCGCCAACATCCGCAAGCAGGTCGACTACCTGGTCAAGAAAGGCTGGAACCCGGCCATCGAGCACACCGAGCCGGAGCACCTGATGGACTCGTATTGGTACATGTGGAAGCTGCCGATGTTCGGCGAAACCGATGTTGACCGCGTGCTGGCCGAAGCCGAGGCCTGCCACCAGGCCAACCCGAACAACCATGTGCGACTGATCGGCTACGACAACTTCAAGCAGTCGCAGGGCGCCGCCATGGTGATCTTCCGCGGCAAGACGGTTTGATCTGATCAGCCTCCCCCTTTGGAAAAGGGGGATCGAGGGGGATTTGCGGCGGCTGGCATGACCACTGTCGTTAAATCCCCCCTAACCCCCCTTTTCCAAAGGGGGGAAAGAGGAATCCGCCATGAATAACGCAATCGACCAATACCGCATCGACAAAAAACCCTATTACCGCCCCGTCGCCGACGAGGTGGAGTTGTACGAAGCCGCCTACTCCGTGCGCATGCCGATGATGCTGAAAGGCCCCACCGGCTGCGGCAAGACCCGTTTCGTCGAATACATGGCGCACAAACTGGGCAAGCCGCTGATCACCGTCGCCTGCAACGAGGACATGACCGCCTCCGATCTGGTCGGCCGCTTCCTGCTTTCCGCCCAGGGCACCGAATGGCAGGACGGCCCGCTCGCCCTTGCCGCGCGCCACGGCGCCATCGTCTATCTCGACGAAGTGGTCGAGGCGCGGCAGGACACCACCGTGGTGATCCACCCGCTGACCGACAACCGGCGCGTACTGCCGCTGGAAAAGAAGGGCGAGCTGGTGCACGCGCATCCGGATTTCCAGTTGGTGATTTCCTACAACCCCGGCTATCAGTCGCTGATGAAGGATCTCAAACAGTCGACCAAGCAACGCTTCGGCGGCCTCGATTTCACCTATCCGGAACACGCCGTCGAGAGCGAGATCGTCGCGCACGAATCCGGCGTCAGCCTCGATCTTGCCGGCAAGCTGGTTTCGATTGCCGAGCGTAGCCGCAACCTGAAGGGGCACGGCCTCGACGAAGGCCTCTCCACGCGCATGCTGATCTACGCCGGCAGCCTGATCGCCAAGGGCGTCAATCCGATAGCCGCCTGCCGCGTCGCGCTGGTGCGGCCGATCACCGACGACCCGGACATGCGCGATGCGCTGGACGCGGCGGTGAGCACGTTCTTTTGACCGTAGGGTGGGTTACGCCGGCAGGCCGTAACCCACCGTGGGTGACCGGCGGGTTACGCCGCGAGGCGGCTAACCCGCCCTACACGCTTCCGCCGGAATGACGAAAAGGAAATCCATGTCCATACAACTCGCCGACTACGCCGAACTGCTGGAAGACCTGTCGCCGCACACTCGCCAGGCACTGGAAGCCAACTGGCACGACGCGGCCAAGATCTTCTCGCCGCGCGGACTGGATAACTACCTGAAAGGCGTGTCCGCCCTGCGCGGCCTTGGGCGCGGCGATGCGCTGGTGGAAACCTGGATCGGCCAAGCGCCGCAAGTGGCGAAGGAAGTCGGCGAGGATGTCATCGCCGACCTTGCCACCGCATCGTTGATGCTGGCCTCGAAGACCTCCGGCGCGGTGATCGAACTGCTGCTCGCCAGCGCGCCGACCGCCGCCAACCGGCTGGGCGACGCGCAACTGTTCCTGAACTACCTGCAATTCATCAACACGCTGATCGCGCAGGCGCCGCGCGGCGTGCGGCCGATGCTGGACAAGCTGGAAGTGCTGTTCCAGCAACTGACGCTGGGCGGACTGCGCCGCTGGGCGCTGTGGGGCGCGCACGCGCACCGAACCGATTACGCGGAGCAGATCCGCTACTTCGGCCTGGAGTCGAAGGAATCGCTGGCGATGCTGCAGAAGGAGCGCAAGGGCACGCTGCTGGTCGACGTGCAGCGCCGCATCAACATGTATCTGCGTGCGCTGTGGGGACGCGATTTCTTCATGCGACCGACCTCGGGCGACTTCGAGAATCGCGAAGGCTACCGGCCGTATATCGAGGATTACCTGCTGCATCTGCCGGATGCGTTCGACGACTTCGCAATCCCTGTAGGGTACGACGCGCGCACCGTCGAAACGGGATCGGTGCGCACGGCGCCCCCTACCGAAGAACACGTTTCCGGCCTGGAGCTGTATCGCGCCACCGCCGCGCACTGCGCCGCGCACATCGTAGAAACGCAACAGCCGATCTCCGCCGAAGCGCTCAACCCGCTGCAGATGGCCGTCATCAGTGTGGTCGAGGACGCCCGCGTCGAAGCCCTGTCGATCCGCCGTTTCCCTGGCCTGAAACAACTCTGGAGCAAGCTGCATACAGCCACACCGGAACTGCACGCCAGCGTCGGCGACTACCTCAACCGCCTCGCCCGCGCGCTGCTCGACGAAACCTATCCGGACGACGACCCGTGGATAGCCGAAGGCCGCGTGCTGTTCGCCAACGCGCAGGATCGTCTCGACAGCAATCACACGTCCTGGGAAATCGGCGTGCAGCTTGCCCATAGTCTCAGCAGCAAGAAGATCGCCTTCAACCCGCGCAGCGATCTGCTCAGCGCCCCCTACCGCGACGACAACCGCTACTTCTGGGCATTCGAGGAATTCGATTTCGCCAAGGCCGCCGGCGCCGGCTACGACAGCAGCAAGCAGGTGCGCAAATACGTCAGCGTGATGGAAATGGCCAACGAGATCGACGTCGAGACCGCCGGCGACGACGCCGAGGAAATCTGGGTGCTGGCCAGCGAGCTGTACCCGTATGAAGACCTGGGCAAGAGCTTCAACCAGATGGAAGGCAAGGAACCGGTGTCCGACCCGTTCCACTACTCGGAATGGGATTACCAGATCCAGCTCGAACGCCCGGCCTGGGCCACCGTGCTGGAGAAGCGCGCCAAGACCGGCGACCTCGCCGTCATCGACGCCATCGCCGCCCAGTACAAGCGCGAAATCCACCGCATGAAATTCCTGCTCGACGCCATGCAGCCGCAGGGCGTGCAGCGCATCCGCAAGCTGGAGGATGGCGACGAGATCGACATCAACGCCGCGATCCAGAGCTTCACGGACATCCGTCTCGGCAACCAGCCCGACCCGCGCATCATGATGCGCAGCGTGCGCAAGACGCGGGACTTCTCGATCCTGGTGCTGCTCGACCTGTCCGAATCGACCAACGAGAAAGTGCAGGATCAGGACTATTCGGTGCGCGAACTGACCCAGCAGGCCTGCGTTCTATTGGCCGACGCCATCGACAAGGTCGGCGATCCGTTCGCCATCCATGGTTTCTGCTCGGATGGCCGCCATGACGTCGAGTACACCCGCTTCAAGGACTTCGACCAGGCCTGGGACGACACCCCGAAAGCCAAGCTCGCCGGCATGACCGGCCAGCTTTCCACGCGCATGGGCGCCGCCATCCGCCACGCCGGCCATCACCTGAAACTGCAACGTTCGGCAAAAAAGCTGCTGATCGTCATCACCGACGGCGAACCCGCCGACGTCGATGTGCGTGACCCGCAATACCTGCGCTACGACACCAAGAAAGCCGTCGAGGAAGTCGCGAAATTCGGCGTCACCACCTACTGCATGAGTCTCGACCCGCGCGCCGACAACTATGTCGCGCGCATCTTCGGCCAGAAAAACTACATGGTCGTCGATCATGTGCAGCGCTTGCCGGAAAAGCTGCCGCTGCTTTATGCCGGCTTGACACGATAAAACCTACTCACTAACCGCAAACACCATGCAAACCACCTACGTCGGCCTCAATCAGGACCATCACGGCATCACCCAACTCGGCCGCATCGTGCTCGACGGCCG
>JASJPK010000003.1:0-27436 GCA_031426735.1 Hydrogenophilaceae bacterium
ACCCGCTGCGCCTTGCCGCACAGGCTGAAGATCAGGCCGACCAGATGCGCCGCCTCTTCGGGCGCGCGGCCGGCCAGGAGCTTCTGCGCCAGTTGCGGCCGCGTGGAGCGGATCGCCACACCGGCCGGCGCGCCGCCGCGACGTTCCAGGCTGATATCGATGCGACCTTCCAGGTTCATTTGCGCACCAGGGGCAAACGCAAGGTGAAGACGGCGCCGCCTTCCGGCGCGTTGCTCGCGGCCAGGCTGCCGCCGTGGCGCTCGACGATGCCGTAGCTGATCGCCAGCCCGAGTCCGGTGCCCTTGCCCACCGGCTTGGTGGTGAAGAACGGCTCGAACAGATGCGCCAGATTTTCTTCCGGAATGCCTGGGCCGTTGTCGCTGAAGCGCACCTCGACGCTGTCGCCGACCTGGCGGGCTGCAATCGCCAGATGCGGGTGCGTTTCCTCGGCGGTAGCGTCGCAGGCGTTCTGCACCAGATTCATGATGACCTGCTGCATCTGGCCCGACGAGCCGAGCACATTGATGCCTTCCGGGAGTTGGCTTTCCACGCTGAGTTGGTTGGCGGCCGCCTTGGTCACCCATTGCACCGCCCGTTCGATGACCTGGCTGAGATTGAACGGCTCGGCCGGGTCGCGGCCCACCGCGGAGAAGCGTTTCAGGCTGTCGACGATATCGCGCGTGCGCTCGGCGCCTTCCACGGTGCCTTCGATCAGCGGCGGCAGGTCTTCCAGCAGGCGGTCGATGCGCAAGGCCTGGCGCATCGACTCCAGCTCCGCCTTCGGCACGCCGGCATGGATGGCGGCCAGGTATTGTTCCAGGCGCTGGGCGTAGCGATGCAGGGCGTGGGCGTTGCCGAGCACGAAACTGATCGGATTGTTGAGTTCATGCGCCACGCCCGCGACCAGACGGCCGAGCGAGGCCATCTTTTCCGCGTGCAGCAACTGTTGCTGGGTGCGTTTCAGATCTTCGTGCGCTTCGCGCAGGGCCTGATAGGCGCGGCGCAGTTCACCCACCGGCCGGCCGGTAATGACCATGCCCATCTGCACGCCCTGGTGGCTGAAACGCGGCGTGCAGTTGAGCGACACCGGCACGGCGACGCCATCGTCGCCGCGCAGGGCCAGCTCGCAATCGGCCAGGCCTTTCAGACCGTGGCTGGCGAACAGGTGCTCGGCGCTGGCGCGGGCGTCGGCATCGGCGAACAGATCGAACAGCGGCGTGCCGATCAACTCGCGCTCCGGCTTGCCGGCGAACGCCACCAGCGCGTGATTCACCGTCTCGATGCGGCCGTCGCGGTCGCACACGACCAGAATGTCGGACATCGAGGCCAGCACCGAGAACACGAACTGCTGGGTTTCCTCCAGGGTTGCGTTCTTCTCCTCCAGCGCCACCTCGTACTGCAACAGGTCGTTGTACACCTCGTCCATCTTCTGGATGACCTCGATCCAGACATCCTCGCCGAGGCTTTGCAAGCCTTCGGAAAGGATGGGCGGCGGCAGATGCTTGGTGGTTTGCATGGCAGCCATCAATGCACCGTACACACCATGCATGGGTCGAATGAGCGCACGACATGCTGCACCGCCGCCGGCATCGGGTCGTTCGCGTCGATTTGCATCCCGGCCAGTGCCTGCTCCAGTGCGCCGGGGACGCCGGCGGCATCGCGCGGCGAGAAGTTCCAGGTGGTGGGGGCGATGATCTGATAGTTCAGGATGCGGCCGTGGCGCACGCCGAGCCAGTGGCCGAGGCTGCCGCGGGCGGCTTCGACCAGGCCGATGCCGCTGCCCTCATCGGGCATCTCGTTGCCTTTGGCGGCGTGATGGCACCAGGGCTCGCCCGGGGTCAGCGCGCGCGCCCAGCGTTCCATTTCCGGCAGCACGATGGCCAGTTCCAGCAAGCGCGCCAGCACGCGCGCCATGACACTGCCGCCGTCGGCCGCGACCTGTTCCCGCAGCAGTGGCTGGCCGCCGACCATCTGCCGCGCCAGGGCGCCGGTTTCCATGACCTGCCCGGCGTAGCGCGGCGCCTTGCACCAGGTATAGGCGTCGGCCTTGTCCGGCAGCGGCCGCGTCAGCCCCTCGCCCGGCGGCAAGGCATCGCCCGCCATCCAGGCGTGGCTGACGTCCTCGACGATGGCGGCGGGATCAAACGGACTCGGACCGGCATCCCACACGCCGGCGGGAAACAATCCGTAGGCGCCATGACTGAGGAAGCGGTCGGTGGCGCGGCCCAGCTTGTGCAAAGCGAGGTCGTCGGCAATATCGAGGAACAGCGCCAGATCGCTCTGCCGGCCCTGGCGCCAGTCGTTCAGCGCGGCCAGGCTGTCGAGGCCGGCGACGGCTTCCAGCACATCGCCGAAGACATGGCGTTCGAGGAAGCGGCGGAAGCTATGCAAAAGGGTGATCAGACGCAGGATTTCCGACTGCTCCAGCGGCCGCGAGGTGCCGCCCGGCTGCAGGCTCAGGCTGTGAGGCCACTTGCCGGCCATCAATCCCATCAGATGCATGAACTCGGCCCGCGCCGGCAGCATGTCCGTCGCCGCGCTGCCGGTCACCGCCTTGAAGCGGGCCTCGGCGGCGGCGAACCAGGGACGGCCGCGATACACCGGCCGCGCGAAATCCGGCATGAAGAACAGGTAGAAATGGGTCAGATGGTCGGCCAGATTCTCGCAAGCGACGATCAGGTTTTCCGCCAGATGGCCATTCGGCGGCGGCGTCAGGCCGAGTAGATCGCGCAGCGCGGCGACGGCGGCGGCGCTCTGGGCCACGGAGCAGATGCCGCAGATGCGCGGCACGATGACCAGCGCATCGAGCGGATGTTTGCCCGGCAGCATCTGCTCGAACCCCCGGTACAGCGGCGAGTTGACGCGCGCGGCAGCGACATGGCCGTCGGCGATGTCGAGATGGACTTCGAGATCGCCTTCGACGCGATTGAAGGGGCCGAGGATGCGGGTGGTCAATTCAACTCCCTCATTTCAGCCCCGTCTTCTTCACCGCCGGTGTCACCACCGTATGGTCCGCCACGGCGTTCTCGCGCACCCGCTTCGGCGTGGCCGATTTCGACAGCGCCGCGAGCGCGACGAACCAGGCTTTCGGCATGTCGGTGGGCAGGCCGATGGGAATGCCGGCCACTTTCGGCGTTTCGGCGAAGGGATGGCCGGGTTCCTCGAAACGCGGTTCGGTGCAGGAAACGCAGGCGTAGCCGCCGCGCAGGCAGGAACCGGCGCCGTTCCACAGGCGGGTGTTGCAGTCGGCATGCGCCTGGGTGCCCTTGCAACCCATGTTTTCCATCATGCAGCCTTGGTCGGACGCCTTCTCGGCGCTGGCCTTGAATTCGTAGAACTCGTTGCGCGGACAACCATGGTGGACCAGATGGTCGGCGTAGAAACGCGGCCGGTTGAACGGGTCCAGATCGGCTGGCGTGAAACGGCGCAAGGCCAGGCCGAGCAGGGTATCGAGCACCCAGCCGGGATGTGTCGGACAGCCCGCCACGTTGATCACCGGCAGGCCGTCGCCGGCGCGAAAGTTCGGACCGAGCAGGCCGCCGACATGCTCGCCGTCGTATTGCAGGCCCACCGCGCCGGACGGATTGCCGCCGCCGGCGGTGATGCCGCCGAACGCGGCGCAAGTCCCCACCGCCAGCACATGGCGGGCGCGGACGGCCAGATCGAGCAGCCAGGACATCATCGGCCGGCCCGTACCGGACAGCATGTGGAAGCGGCCAGTGCCGTGCGGCCCGGTCATCACGGCGCCTTCCACGCACAGGATATCGACGCGCTCGCGGCCCTCGGCACAGGCGGCCAGGATCTCCAGCGCCTCGCCGCCGGACTCCAGGCTCAGGCTGGGATGCCAGAGCAAGCGGATGCCGGCCTGTGCCAGCAAGTCGAACAACTGCGGTTGCTCGGCGTTGAGCAGCGACAAGGTGCAGCCGCCGCAGCCGCCGGACTGCAGCCAGAGGAGATTGAGTCGGTCAGGCATCGGCCGTCGCCTTGCCGGCACCTGACGGCCGTTCCACCCCCAAGCGCTGCATCTTCTTGCGCAATCCCAGGCGAGACAGCCCGAGTTCCTCCGCCGTGCGAGACAGGTTGCCCTGGTGCCGCGTCAGCGTCTCCGCCAGCAGGCTGCTTTCCAGCGCATCGACGCGGCCGCGCAGGCCGGCCTGGACGCCGCCGTCCAGCACGCTGGCCAACCCTGCCTGGCGGATGTGCGGCGCGAGCAGGTCGGGCGTCAGCACCGGGCCGTCGGACAGCACCAGCATGCGCTGGATCTCGTTCTGCATCTCGCGCACGTTGCCGGGCCAGGCATAGGCGGCCAGGCACTCCAGCGTGGCCGCCGCGTAGCCTTCCACCGGCCGGCCGAGGGCGCCGCCCATTCGGGTCAGGATCGCTCCGGCCAGCGCGGGTATATCCATCGGCCGCTCGCGCAGGGCCGGCAAACGCAGCGGCACGGCGGCCAGGCGGTAGAACAGGTCTTCGCGAAAGCGGCCGGCCTTCACTTCGGTTTCCAGGTCGCGGTTGGTGGCGGCGATCACGCGTACATCCACCGACACCGGCCGGTTGCCGCCGACCGGGCGGAACTCGCCTTCCTGCAGCACACGCAGCAGCTTCACCTGGAAGGCGGCCGAGGTTTCGCCGATTTCGTCGAGGAACAGGGTGCCGCCGTGCGCCTGCTGAAACAGGCCTATGCGGTCCTCGAAGGCGCCGGTGAAGGCGCCGCGTTTGTGGCCGAACAACTCCGATTCGAGCAGGTTGTCCGGCAGCGCGCCGCAGTTTTCCACGATGAACGCCTGGTTGGCGCGGCCGCTGGCATAGTGGATGGCGCGCGCCAGCAATTCCTTGCCGGTGCCGGATTCACCGGACAGCAGAATCGACACGTCGTAGCGCGCGGCGCGTTGCACCAGATCGCACACGGCGCTCATCGGGCTGCCCGGCGTGCGCACGATGTTGTCGACCGCGAAAGCCTGCTTCACGCGTTTCCGCGTCGCCTCGACGCGGCCGCGCAGCACCGGCTCGGCGGCGCGCAGTTCCACCGCCAGCTGGCAGTTTTCCCGCTGCAAACGGTACAACTCGGCGGCGCGTTTCAGGGTCAGCAGCAACTGCTCCGGATGCCAGGGCTTGAGCAGGTACTGGTAGATGCCCGCCTCGTTGATGCCGGCGATGATGTCCTCGCTGTCGGTGTAGCCGGAAATGATGATGCGCACTGTGTCGGGCCAGGTGCGGCGCACTTCCTTGAGGAATTCGACGCCGCTGACCTCGGGCATGCGCTGGTCGGTCAGCACCACCTGGACGCTCTGTGCCTGCATGATGGCGCGCGCTGCCGCCACGTCGGAGGCGGTGAACACCTCGAAGTCTTCCTCCAGCGTGCGGCGCAGGGCCTCCTGGGAACGGATTTCGTCGTCGATGACCAGGACGGTGGGGAGCGGTTGCATGCCGATCAGGCCTCTGGAATCGTCCAGCCCAGTTCCCGATGCAGCGCCAGATGGCGCGGCGTCCAGGAATGCGGCGTCTTGCGCACGAAGTGGTGGCGCGCGACGTGGTAGCTCGGATCGAAGCCGTAGAAGTTGCGCTGCATGTGCTTCAGCTCTTCCGCCCGATAGGTTTCCAGCGGCTTCGTCGCCTCGTCTGCCGCCCGGCGCTCGGCCTTGGCGGCCAGCAACGCGTCGAAATCGGCGGCCAGCGCCTCGGCGCGCCGACGGACTTCGGCCTCGAAGCTGGCGAGATCGTCGCCGAAGGCCGCATCGAGAAAACCCGTGCGGGCCGCTTCTTCCGCGCCCAGCGGCAAGCGGTTGCGCATGATCGCGCCGGCGCGCTCTGCCCCGACCCGGCGCGGCAGCAGGTAGCTCCAGTATTCCGAGCCGTACAGGTTGCCCATGTTCTTGTAATGCGGGTTCAGGATCACGCCGCGCCGCGCCCAGACCCGGTCGGCCGCCAGCGCCAGGAAAGCACCGCCGGCGCCGGCATTGCCGCGCAGGGCGCTGACCGTGATCTGGCGGTCGCTGGTCAGGATGGCGCGGCACAGATCGTCCATCGCATTGATGTTGCGCCAGGATTCGTCGGGCGGGCTGGCCGCCGCCTCGATCCTATTCAGGTCGAGACCGTTGCTGAAGAAGTCCGTGCCGCCGAGCAGCACGATGACCTTGGTCGGCCGCCGCGTTGCCGCTGCGTAGGCGGCGCGCAGGCGTTCGCAGGCGGCTGTGCTCATGGCGCCGTTGTAGAAGTCGAAGTGGAGGTAGCCGACGGCGTTGGACTCTTCGTAGCGGATCTCCGAGTCCGTCGGAATCCCCTCCAGTTCAAAGGGAAGAATGCTTGCATCGGCTTCCATCAGGGGATTTAGCAACGTCTCAACTTCCGCCAACCCCGCCGCCTCTGGAAACGCGACCGCCACCGGCAGCTTGATTCCCGGCGCTTCCGTCTTGGCATGCCCGATCCACACCGCGCCATCGACGGTCGCCCGCACGATGCCCTCCCCTGCCCGGCCCAGCAACTCGCCCGCCTCTCCCCGCGCGGGAAAAAGGCTGCCGTTGTAGAGCTGGCAGGTCTGCCCGAACAAGTTGTCGCGCACGCCGGGGAAACCGTCGCCGCAATTGAGTTTCGCCAGCACCGTGGCGGCGCTGTCGCGCGACCAGTCGATGGCGCGGTCGGCCTGGGTCATCAGGGCGTGCATCGGGCGCAACGGGACCGCTTGCGGCTGCCAGGTTCCGGCGCGGAAATCATTCAGCCGCGCCAGCGCCGCGCAAACCGCCCGCACGGCCGCTTCGATCACTTCGTTGCGATACAGGCTGGATTTCTTTGCCGCCCGCATCGGGAAGGTGGCGCTGGCCCAGACCGGCCCGGCGTCCATCTCCGCCTCGGCCTGCAACACGGTAACGCCCCACTCCGCCGCGCCGTGCAGGATCGCCCAGTCCAGCGCCGACGGCCCACGGTCGCCGACGATGCCGGGATGCACGATCAGGCAGACATGGTCGCGCCAGATCGCTTCCGGAATCGCCCGGCGTAAATAGGGCGCCAGAATCAGATCGGGCTTGAACAGGTCCACCGCCTCGACGGTGACGCTGTCGTTGATATCGAATTCGATGGAGATTTCATGGCCCAGAGCGGTGAGTTCGACGTATAGGCGCTGGGTCAGGCTGTTGAAGGCATGGGTGAGGAACAGGATGCGCATCGTTATTCCACGCCTTCATCGCAAGTTGACGCGTCGCTAAATCCCCCCCAGCCCCCCTTTTGCAAAGGGGGGAGAACTTCCACTGCCCGTAAACGAAGCGTTCCACCCTTTGCAAAAGGGGGGACAGGGGGGATTTCTCCGCCGGTTGCCTCACGCACCGCCTGAAAAATCACCTCCAGCACCGCTTGGGTTTCCGTCAACACCTGCCGGTCGTCGAAGCGCAGAACCGTCAGCCCTTGCGATTTCAGCCAGGCATCCCGGACCGTGTCTTTCTCTTTGATCGCTGGATCGTAGATATGCTGGCTGCCATCCAGTTCGACCACCAGCCTTGCCTTGGGTGCGTAGAAATCCACGATATAGGGGCCCAGCGGTTTCTGTCGATAGAACCTGACACCAGGCTGGTCGCGGCGCAGATGCAGCCAGAGCCGCTGTTCCGCATCGGTCATGCGTCCGCGCAACTGGCGGGCATGGTCCTTGTTGCGTGCAACGTAGGTCAGCATGGCGGCGCTGTCTCGGGAAGGTGTTTGCATGGCGCGCAAGTGTAATCAGCCGTCCGGCGTTCCGGGGCGCAGTAGCGCGCTGAAAAAGCCGCGCCGGCTGACCGGCTGTTCCAGCTTGGCGGCCAATCCCACCGGTGCGGGCAGCGGGGGCGGCGTTTCGGCCGCCTTGAAGATTTCCGCCAGCACAGCTTCGGCCACTTCCCGCGCCCGCGCCATGTCGGCGAACTCGAACATCGGCGAGAACAGCGAACTGGTCAGGTAATGGCCCAGCGCGTCCTCGTGGGCGAACAGGAATTCGTAGTCGCCGGCGGGCAGCGCCACATCCACCCGAGTGCCGCTCGACAATACTTCCCGGCTGGAATCCGGCCCGGGCAGACAGATCAGGCTCATGAACCAGGGCGTGATCAGCACGCCGACCCAGTCGTCGCGCCAGCGCCGGAAGCCGACGGCTTCGACCTGCAACGCGGGGTTGAGCAGCGCAACGCCAGCCATGCGGGTGGCGGCGATATGGCGGAAAACGGCCTCCAGCGATTGCGCGGCGCTGTCCGGATCGGCTGCGTCAATCATCCAGCACCATGAACTGTTCCCTGGCGCCGTCGCAGTTCGGGCAGCGCCAGTGCGGCGGCAGGTCGGCGAAGGCGGTGCCGGGCGGAATCTGCCAGACCGGATCGCCTTCGGCCGGGTCGTAGACATGCCAGCAGATCTTGCATTCCAGCCGCGCATCCGGCGGCAGACGGCTGCTGTCGCCGAGGAAGGAACCTTCGAAAGTGGTCATGGCATCCAGCTTTGTTTGCACTGCGGCATGGTGAGCCTGGACAGGGGGGTTTGTCTCCCCCATTGTCGTTAGGGGAAAGCGGGTTGTTCGATCGGGCTCAGCCGATCCACTCAATGACTTCGGTCAGGCGCTCGGCGCTGTCGGCCAGATCCTCGGCGGCGGCGCGGGCGACTTCCGGCACGTCGGTGATTTCGAGCGTGTTCAGGATCAGCGCGTCCTGCGAGTTGAAGTACTGCACCCACCAGACCCGCGCCACGCCGGTGGCGGTGATGCGGCAGTTGCCGTAGCCGCGCGACAGCAGCGTGACGTTGCCGCGCCCGAGGCACTGGTCGAGCCAGGCGGCGTCTTCCGGGCTGAACGGCAGCAGGGAAAGGTTGATGACGTGGCTGGGCGCGGTCGGACGCGCTACCTGTTCGGCGATCTCTGCCAGCAGCGCCGGGGCGTTGATCACGCCGGCGCCGAGCGGCACGGCAAGCGGCCGGTCCGCGCCGCGCGCCGCGCGCACGGCGGCGGGGACATCGCCCACTTCGACGCGGTCGGCATAGACATTACCGACGTTGTCGCGGCCGCGCAGGCGCCAGATGCCGGCGAACACGCTTTCCTGAATGTTCAGGCTGCCGCCTTCGCCGACCACCTGGGCGCCGACTTCACCCTCGCCGAGCACCTGATCGATCAACAACCGATCCGCTTCAGCCAGGCCGCTCATGTCCAGACTTTCGGCCGACTGGCCCGGCTGCCAGTGCTGCACGGCATCGAGCAGCCGGCCCAGCCAGGCGCGCGCGGCGACGCGTTCGCGCACTTCTTCCGGCTCCGGCAGGATCGGCGCCTGATAGGTGCGCATGTCATGCGGCATCGCGAGGTAATCCAGCGTCTCGTCGTCCAGCTGGGAACCGGGGCCGAGGGCGACAACGGGGATAGGGAATGCATGCATGGCGGTGTCCTCAGTGACAGTGCTTAGTGACAATGACTGGCGGCGCTGGCGACGGCGATGCCGATGGACAGCGGCCGGCTGACCGGCGCGGTGAGCAGCGCGTCGATGCGGGTGAGATAGATCGACCAGTCCTGGATGCCGGAAATGACGCCGACATAAGCGCCGTTGCGCAGGAACACCAGCGTCGGCCAGCGATTGAAGCCGTAGCGCAGTTGCAGCGGCGATTCCAGATCGGAGCAGGCGACGCCGGCGCGGAAGCGTCCGGGAAAAGCGCGCAGGATTTCCGGCAAGACCACGGCGACATCCAGGCATTCCGGGTATTGCACCGGATCGCCGGCGCAGAACAGCACAGCGTCGCCGGGCGCGTCGCTGAACGCATCCAGGTTGGCGGCGTCGAGCAGCGGGTAGCCGAATTCATCGATCAGGCGGTTGATCAGGGCGTGCATGGGGCATTTCCTCTCAGGTGAGCGGGCAATTCGGGAGTACGTTCGAACAGGTCGGCGAAGTGGCTGGAAATGTCGGTTGCGCCGGCCATCACCGCTTCCAGGCCGTCCAGCGCGGCGTCGATCTGCGCTGCGCGCTCGGCGTCGATCACTTCGCGCGCAGCGTCGATGAACGCCAGCAGCCAGGTGCCGGGCGGCTGTTCGCCGACCAGCGCGAGATCGATCCGGCGCTGGCCGCCGCGGCCCTGGCAAAGGGCGACGTAGCCGTTGCATTCGAGCACTTGCATGGGCAGGCCTAGGCACATGGAGCGGCACTCCAGGCGGCGTTAAATCCCCCGATGGAACTACCAGCCAACCGACTAAGCCGCCAAATAACGGCGGCCAAGTCTCTGGCTGCCCAGCCCCTCTTTTTCAAAGGGGGGAGAACTGCCGCCTCGCTTGATCGGAGGGTCCCCCCCTTTGAAAAAGGGGGGACAGGGGGGATTTGCGACGGCCAATTCACGCCATCGCCCCCAAAAACCGCCCATCGCCCAGCCGGCAGGCCATTTCGGCGCTGGGCCGCTGGCCTTCGTAGCGGTCCAGCGACAGGCTGTCCAGCGTGATGCTTTCGTTCGGCGCGTTGCGCCGCTGCGGCCGGGCCAGCCAGCCGTACAGCGTGTCCAGCGCCAGATCCAGCGCCTGCGGGATGCGCGCCCTGACCGTGGCGGTCAGGCTGCCGCCGTAATCGTCCAGCGTTTCCGGCTGGCAGCCGATCAGCGTGACGTTGTCCGGCCTCCAGCCGCGCAGTTGCGCGACCGAGAGCACTTCCTGGAAACCGGTCTGGTGCAGGCTCATCTTCTTGACGCCCATGAAACGCGGCACCTCGTCGTCGCGCACGACTTTCAGCGTGCCCGGCGCCAGGCCGTAATCGACCGCGTCGAAGATCAGCAGGCGGCGGCAACCTTCGACATAGGGCAGCAGATACAGACCCTGCGTGCCGCCATCGAGCAGGCGGATGCCGGGGCGGAACTGCCAACCTGCATGCAGCCGTTCCAGCGCGCGGATGCCGAAGCCTTCGTCGGCCCAAAGCATGTTGCCGATGCCGAGGATCAGCGTGTCGCAGCGATAGTCGAGGTTGTTCATGGCAAGGTCTCTCATGGTTTGTCGTCCTTGAACATGCGCCAGCCGGACAGCATGGTGGAGACCAGGCTCTGGCGCGACATGATGTCTTCGCGGATGGCCGCGTAGATGTGCAGCAGCACGAACAACAGAATCACCCACAGGCCGACGTGGTGCCAGGTGTGCACGTCCTGGCTCTGGCCGAACAACGGGATCACCCAGGAGGTGAACAACGTGTGCGCCCAGCTGCCTTCTTGCGCACCCTCGCCGTACAACGCGAAGCCGGTGACGATCATGAACAGCGTGGTGGTCAGGAACAGCGTGAACATGGACAACTGCGCGAGCGGGTTGTGGCCGACGTATTTCTTCGGGTCGCGCTCCAGGAACAGATACCAGCGCAACTCGAACAACACCTCGTTCCACCAGTTGCGGTTGAAGATCGGCAGCACGAACAACTGGCGGGCATGGTGGTTGCCGACGAAAGCCCAGTAGATGCGGCCGAGGAAACCGATCAGCAGCACGTAGCCGGCGGCGAAGTGGGCGAAGCGGATGTAGCCCATCAGAAAGTTTTCGCTGGCCTCGCCGGGCTGGCTCGGCAGCGGACTGGCGATGAACCAGCCGCTGATCGCCAGCAGCGTGATGGCGAGGGCGTTGACCCAGTGCCACAAGCGCACCGGCGCTTCGTAAACGTAGACCGCCTTGACCGCGCGCCCGTGGGCCGCGGCTTCCTGCATGTCTTGGGCTGAAAGCATAGGGACTCCTAAAAGTTGTGGTAGGAGCGCCTTCCAAGGCGCGATATCGCGCCTTAGAAGGCGCTCCTACCCGTTCAACGCACCCGCACCTTGGTCAACTCCTGCCCATCCGGCGCCATCACGTGCGTCGAGCAGGCCAGGCAGGGATCGAAGGAATGCAGCGTGCGCAGGATTTCCAGCGGCTGGTCGGCCTTGGCTACCGGCGTGTTCATCAGGCTGGCCTCGAACGCGCCGATCTGGCCTTTGCTGTCGCGCGGACTGCCATTCCAGGTGGTGGGCACGACGCACTGGTAGTTGTCGATGCGGGTGTCCTTGATCTTGACCCAGTGGCCGAGCGCGCCGCGCGGCGCTTCGGTGAAGCCGACGCCCTTGGTTTCTTTCGGCCAGGTCGACGGTTCCCACTTGTCGATGTTGGCGGTGGCGAGATCGCCGGCCTTCAGGTTGGACATCAGCTTGTCCTGGAAGTAGCGCATCTTGTGCGCCGCCCAGGACGCTTCCAGGCCGCGCGCGGCGGTGCGCCCGAGCGTGGAGAACAGCGCCGGCAGCGGCAGGTCCAGTTTCTTCAGGACCATGTCGACCGGCTCCTTGAACTCCGGATTGTTCTGCACGTAGCCGATGATGTAGCGCGACAGCGGGCCGACTTCCATGGCGTGGCCCTTCCAGCGCGGCGCCTTGATCCAGGAATATTTGCCGCCCTCGTCGATCTGCTCGATGTTGGTGGAAGTGCCCTTGGCGTTCTTGCCCAGCTCGTAGTGCGCGACGGTCTCGCCGTCCCACGGGTGCAAGCCCTTGCCCGCGGCGCCGTCCTCGTACTTGAACCAGGAGTGATCGACGAACTCCTGAATCTGGCTCGGGTCGCGCAGATCGACTTCGTGCACTTTGGTCAGATCGCCGTTGATGATGGCGCCGCGCGGCAGCATCAGATTGGCGGCGGAGTAGTCGTTGGCCTTGTCCGGGATGTCACCGTAGGACAGCACGCTCTTCGACGAGAGGCCGCCGCCGTGGGTCCAGTCCTTGTAGAAGCTGGCGATGGCGAGCAGGTCGGGGATGTAGACGTTGTCGATGAAGTCGATGGTGCGGTCAATGATGTAGGACACCAGGTTCAGGCGTTCCATGTTGATCGCGCCGACCGCGCCGGTGTCGTGGATGTTGATCGCGCACGGCACGCCGCCGACCAGCCAGTTCGGGTGCGGGTTCTTGCCGCCGTAGATGGTGTGGATCTTGACGATCTCCTTCTGGAAATCGAGCGCTTCCAGATAGTGCGTCACCGCCATCAGGTTGGCTTCCGGCGGCAGCTTGTAGGCCGGATTGCCCCAGTAGCCGTTCATGAACGGCCCCAGCTGGCCGGATTCGACGAACTTCTTCAGCCGGTTCTGCACGTCGCGGAAATAGCCGGGCGACGACAGCGGCCACGACGAAATGCTCTGCGCCAGTTCCGAAGTCTTCTTCGGATCGGCCTGCAGCGCTGACACCACGTCGACCCAGTCCAGCGCATGCAGGTGATAGAAGTGCACCAGATGGTCGTGGGCGTACAGCGTCAGCTGCATGATGTTGCGGATGCTGTTGGCGTTCTCGGGAATCTGGATATTCAGCGCGTCTTCCACGGCGCGCACCGAAGTCAGCGCGTGGGTGCCGGTACAGACGCCGCAGATGCGCTCGGTGAAGGCCCAGGCGTCGCGCGGATCACGGCCTTTCAGAATCACTTCCAGGCCGCGCCACATGGTGCCGGTGGACACCGCGTTGCGGATCACGTTGTTGCTGTCGAGATTCACCTCGACGCGCATGTGGCCCTCGATCCGGGTGACCGGGTCCACCACGATGCGCTTGCCGGAGTTGTCTAGCTTGAAGCCTTGAGTTTCATAGGCGCTCATGGTCATTCCTTACTTGTCGTTGCCAGAGTTGTTGCGGGACTGCTTGATCGCGGACACCGCCGCGTGCGCCGCCACCGCTGCGCCCACCACGCCGAGCGTGGCGCCGCCCACCTTGTCGGCGTTCGACTCGACGCCGAACTGCTGGATGTCGGTGACGCGGTCGTAGAACGAACCCTTGTCCCAGAAGCCGTCTTCGGAACAGCCGATGCAGCCGTGGCCGGACTGAATCGGAAACGACACGCCGCCGTTCCAGCGCACCGTCGAACAGGCGTTGTAGGTGGTCGGCCCCTTGCAGCCCATCTTGTACAGGCAGTAACCCTTGCGCGAACCTTCGTCGTCCCAGGCCTCGGCAAACTGGCCGGCGTCGAAGTGCGGCCGGCGATAGCATTTGTCGTGGATACGCTGGCCGTAGAACATTTTCGGGCGGCCCTGGCGGTCGAGTTCCGGCAGGCGATCGAAGGTCAGCATGTAGGTGATCACACCGGTCATCACCTCGGCGATCGGCGGGCAGCCCGGCACCTTGATGATCGGCTTGTCGAAAATGACCTTGTGGATCGGCGTGGCCTGGGTCGGATTCGGCTTGGCCGCCTGCACGCAGCCCCAGGACGCGCAGGAACCCCAGGAAATGATCGCCTTGCAGTCCTTGGCGACATGCTTCAACTGCTCCAGGAACGGCTTGCCGCCGATGATGCAGGACATGCCTTCCTGGTTCAGCGGCGGATTGCCCTCCACCGCCAGGATGTAGTTGCCCTTGTACTTGGTCATCACCTCTTCCAGGATCGCCTCGGCCTGATGCCCGGCGGCGGTCATGATGGTGTCGTCGTAGTCGAGCGAGATCATCGACAGCACCGCGTCCTTGGCCAACGGATGGCCGGAACGGATGAACGACTCCGAGCAGCAGGTGCACTCCAGCCCATGCAGCCACAACACCGGCGTGCGCGGCTTGCTTTCCATGGCATGCGCGATCTTCGGCACGAAGGCCGGGCCGAGGCCGAGCGAAGCGGCGGTCAGGCTGCAATATTTGAGGAAGCTGCGGCGAGTAATACCCTGCCGGCGCATCACCTCGTAGAAGGTCTCCACCATGAAAATGGTCTCCTCTCGATCATGAAAGACATCCCCGGAGACGAATGAAACCGGTAGATGCCGTGTCATATGATCAAGAAGCGTGCCAGCGCCTCGACAAACAGACTAACTACAAATAATCATGTAGTTAGCGCGACAACATGGCGTTACCCGAGCGTTGCTGCAGGCAACTATGTTATCAACAATAGAATTAATGGTTCACCTTGTTACCACCTGTGGCTTGACTGTCCTGGCCTGCTTAGGGAACCGCTGATGAATCGTTGAAAACCGCAGTTGACGTCGTTGTAGGTGCGAATTTATTCGCGCCTACATGCCAGCGATTCAGGGGTAATGAAACGTCCCGATCTGGATCAGTTCGCCGGCATTGCGCAGCGGCACGCTGAAGGTCTGCTTCTTCTCCGCTGGTGTGCTTTCCTGCGAAATGACCGTGACGTTGGCCACGGTCAGGTCTTCGCTGCCCTGGCCGCTGCCGTAGTAATTCACGTAGACCAGATAGGCGCCGGGTAGCGGCGCCGGCATGGAGAAGATTTCCGGGCCGTAGCCGCTGGTGACATCCACGTCCAGCGCGCCGCCGTTGTCGAGCACGCGATGGCCATAGAACGCATGGCCGCCATCCGGCGTGATGACATGCAGGTCGAGATCGGTGCCGTCGCTGTCCCAGGCCAGCACCACGCGCAAGCGGGTCTGCGCGCGGCCGGCGTAGGACTCGTAAAACTGCACGCGGCGCGTACCGCCTTCCGGCGAGCGGACTTCGACGCTGTTGCTGCCCTGGCCGAAGCTGTACGGCCGAGAGAAACGATTATCCGGCTCGACCCGCTGCGGCAGTGGCACGCCGTTGACGATCACGGTCGCCGGTTGCTCGCCGGATTTGGGCGTCCGCACGATGTGTCCGGCGATCATGCCGGCGCGCGACTGTCCATCCGGCACCGACACCGATACGGCCGGATAGTTGACCGGTTGCGTGTAGCCGACCCGTTGATCCGCGCTGTTGCGCCAGCCGCCCAGCGGCGCGCTGAGAGAGACATCGGCCGCCTGTGCCGACACCGACACAGCCGACAGGCAGACCAGCGAAATGAAAGCGTGATTCATCCTGGAAACCTCAGTTGCTCATGCGCAAATTGCTCGAAGACCTTGTGAATTGAGACATGCCGGGTTGTTTGGCGCTTCACCCTCAGGGTGTGTGGTGGCTCCACTCGTAGGAGCGCCTTCCAAGGCGCGATAACTCCGGCCATCGCGCCTTGGAAGGCGCTCCTACAACAATCCGCATCTGCGGTTTTTAGGTTCATGAGTCGCTCCCGAATTGCGCGTCCGCCAAGGCGGTCATTTGCCGAACGCGGTGATGAGTTGCAGGTCGCCGATCGCACGCAGCGGGGCCACCCAGGTCAGACGTCGCTCGGAGGCGGTGTTCTCGTTGGTGATCACGGTCAACTGGCAGGTGATGACGTCGCGGTCGTGGCGGTCGCTTTTAAAGTTGTAACCGCCGCTGTCGAAGTTGCCCCAGTAGTTGACATAGAAATGATAGATGCCGGCATCGGCCGTCGCTGTGGAGAAGATTTCCGGCCCGGCACCGTCGACGCTGTCCACATCGAAACCGCCGCCGTCGAGCAGGATCGGCGACGACCAGGTGGCATGCTGTCCATCCGGCGTCAGTACATGCAGATCGACTTCGGCACGCGGATCGTCCCAGGTCAGGATCGCGCGCAGACTGGCCGCCGCCCGCGCCGGTCGGGTGGCATAGAACTGCAGCCGCCTCCGCGCGCCGTCAGCCTGGCGCAGTTCGACGCTAGCCGAACCCTTGCCGAAGGCATACGGCCGCGCGAAGCGACCGTCGGCATCGGCATATAGCGGCATGGCGGTGCCGTTCACCACCAGCACCCCCGGCGGCTGCCCCGGCGTCACCCGGCCCTGGATCAAGGTGCGGTGTTGCTGTCCACCGCGCAACACCGGCGGCTGCGGGTAAGCGGCGCGGGTGCGGGCGTAGTTGGCATCCAGGCCGCTGTCGTACCAGCCACCTAGCGGCGTATCCAGTTCCGGTCCGGCACCCAGCACCGGGCCGGCAACGGCGAGCAACAAGGGAATCAGGTGGATGCGCATGATGAACTCCGGTAGACGCTCATGGCTGCCCCTCCACTTGCAGGCGGCGCGCGGTGGCTTCGATGAACGTCTCGTCGAGTCCGCGCGGGTGGTGGGCGAAGGCCAGATGCAGGTATTCGTGCGCCAGTGTCAGGCGCGCTTCGCGGTCATCCAGGCCGTGTACGTGGATGCGGCCGCGTTCGGCATCGGCGTGCGGATTGCCCTGGCGCAGCCGGCAGACCGCCGGTGCGGGCACTGGTTCGAAGCCGTCCAGGCCGGCCAGCGCACGTTCCCAGGCCGGCAGGCGGATTTTCAGCCAGCGCTCTGCCGCGTCCAGACGGGCGCAATCGGTGGCCAGCGGGCTGTCGGTGGAAACCAGGCTGGCGCGCGGAAAAGCCTGGGCGAGGATGCGGTCGAACGGCTCGCCGCGCCGGGCCTGCGCCGCGGCCTGGCGCCAGGCCAGTCGATTGGGGCCGGGCCGGTCGAGGTGATAGTTCACCGGCGCCGCATCCAGCACCAGACTTTCCGACCAGGACGCGATTTCCCGCGCGGCCTGGCCCGGCGGCGATGGGCCGACGCGCTGGCTGGCGCTGCTGTCGTCAATGCGCAGGCAACCCTGCTCGCGCCGGGCGTTCTGATAGAGATAGCTACGCGCGACGATAGCCAGTGCGCGGGCGGCTTCGACCGGCTCCGGCGCGGCTTCGCGTTCGATGACGCGGGCGACATAGTCGTTGACCGCCAGCGTCGCGCGCAGACGTCCGTCCGCGCCGAGTTCGATCTCGCCGGCGCAGTTGAATTTGAGCGTGTTGCCGTTGGCGAAGCGGGCCAGATGGCGTCCGCGCAACGCGCCTGCCGGCGCCGGCCGGCCGGCGGCATCCTCCACGCCGCGCAGCGGATAGCGCGCGAACAGATCGACCCGCACGCAAGCGCCGCCCGCCGCGCCGGAGGGGAAAGGCACATCGGCGCGCAAGGCGGCCGGGAACTGGCGCGCCGCCAGCGGCAACACCTCCCGGCTGGTGCCCGGCGCGCGCAGCCAGATCGGCGTGCCGTCGGACAGCCATCCGGCGGCGCCGCCGATGCGTTCATCCGGTTTGCCCGGCCGGTGCCAGCTCCAGGTCTTGGCACGCAACCGGGCGCCGAACGCGCGCAGTCCTTCGGCATCGGCGGCGCCCAGCACATTGGTCAGCAAGGCGCCGCCAGAGGCACGCCGGGCCGACGCCGGCACGCTGGCGAGCGCCCGCAGCAGCTGTTCGACTTCGACCTGGGTGTCCGGCTGCAAGGCGCGCAGATCGTGCAGCCAGGCCGGCGCCCCGCGCGACTGCCAGTAATGCCGCCAATCGGCGGCGGCGATGCCGAGCCGGCGCGGTTCGAAGTAGAGGCCGCAGGATCGCGCCAACGCCGCATCGCGGCCGATGCTGCCGCCGGGCTGGCAGCAATAGACTTCCTCGCGGTCGCGGCCGCCGCAGACATAGTCTTCCGTCTCGGTCTGCCGATCGATCAGCCAGACGTGGACGAACAATTTCCAGACGCTGCCCAGCGGCGTTTGCAGATGCGGGTCCAGCCTGGATTCCCGCGCCGGCGCGTCGTCCCGCGTTTGCCCATGTGTAATCCAATAGCGCGCTTCGCCGCCACGCAGCGCGGCATATTCCACCGCGCCGGCCGGAGCGGCCAGCGGCAGCGCGAGCAGCGCGGCAGTGAAAAAATGCAGGCAACGCATGGGCAATCTCGGCGACCGGTCAGCGCACCTGCCAGTGCGACTGCGCGGCCTGCTCGTAGGCCTTGTCGTTCGGCTGGTACATGCGGAAATAGCGCGCCGGCGGCAGCGCGAACTGGCCGCGTTGCAGGAAGCGCACCAGTTGCCGGGTGACGGTTGGCTGCTCGATGCGGGCCAGGGGAACGTGGTAGCCCAGCGCGCCCATTTCGAACTCCGGCGCTTCGAAGGCCGTCGCTTCACCTTTGCCATCACCCTCAAGCCCGGCGATGCGGATGCCCCAGACCGCAGCCTCCACCGTGCCGCCCGGCGGCAGCGGCACTTCCAGCAGGCCGTATTGCATGCGCCGCTTCGGGTTCAGCGTGATTTCGTCGACGTACAGCGCGGCGTTCGACAAGGCCTCGCCGGGCGCCACCGGCACCGCCTTGTAGGTCATGCCATCCGCCTTGCTGTCAACCTCGCCGGCCTGCGTTTCCAGCCGGTACAACTTGCGCTTCAGCTCCAGCGGCAAACGCGATTCCGCCGGCTCGAAGGCGGTGTAGCGCAGGCTGGCGACCAGCGGCGGCGAGGGCACGCGCGGCAGACGGATGCTGTCCGGCAGGGCGAGCCCGGCCGGCCAGAGCCACTGCTCGCCCTGCGGAATCCAGCCCAGCGGCAGCAGCGCGGTCTTGCCGGCGGGCCGGAATCCGCCCAGCGCGCGATGCACCCAGGCCAGGGTCATCGCCCGTTCCAGCGTCGGCTGTTCGCCGCCGCTGCGTTGCAGGATAGCCTCCGGCGTCCAGGCGCGCGGATTGCCGTTCAGCCGCAGCAAGGCATGCAGGAACGGCGAATTCGAGGCCGGCAGCGTGTCCATCGCCTTGCGCCAGAGCTTGTCCGCCCCCGCCGGCAGCTTGCCTTTGGCGACGCTGAGTTTCAGCAGCAGCGCCGCCGCCAGCCGGCCGTTACGTGAATCGGGCGCGGCGAACACCAGGCTGTCGCCTGTCGTCAACGCCGCTTCCTTGCCCTCACCGCTGGCGGCCAGATGCTGCGCCAAACCTTCAGCCAAGGTTTCCACCGACAGGCCCATTTCCTTCGCCCACCACAACAGCAGCGCGCGTTGCAACAACGGATCGGCCTCGCCCTGACGGCGGTAGACCTCCAGCAACTGGCGCCAGTGCTCGGCCGGCAAGGTCAGGCCCAGGCTGCGCGCGGCGAAGTAATCGGCGTAATAGGCGTAACCGGTCATGAACGCGCTGTCGCCGCCGGCGCGGCCCCACCAGCCGAACACGCCGTCGCCGCCGGCCATCTGCACCAGCCGCAGACGCTGCGCCTGCAACTGCGCGTCCAGCCCGGACGCGCGCGAGCTGCCTTGCAGCGCCTGCCGCGCCAGCGCCAGCGGAATCAGCCGACTGGAGGTCTGCTCGACGCAGCCATAGGGGTAATCGATCAGATCGTCGACCACCTGCATGAAGCTGTCCGACAGGTTGGCGGCCAGCGACAGCCGCAGGTCGCGCGCATCGGCGGGCAGTTGCACCGGCGTGGCGGTCGCTGCCAGGCTGAACCGCTGCTGCCGTAGCGCCGGCCAGGCCAGCGGACGCGAGCGCAGGGTCACCGACAAGCGATCGACGATCTTTTCGCCGCCCTTGTCCAGCACCGCAAGTTGCAGGCCCAGCGCGCCGCGATGGTTCTTTTTCAGTTGCGTCGGGAAGAAGTTGGGGCCGGGCTTCATCAGCACCGGACGCACATGCGTGCTGCCGGCGAAGATCGTGCGGAATTCGGCAGTGACGTCCTTGTCGCCGCGATTGAAGCCGACGATGTCGACGATCGGCTCGTCGTCGTCGCGGAATTCGCGCGGGCCGACCCACTTCAGGTACAGCGCCTTGTCCGACTGGACATAGGCCTGGCGTTGGCCGGCGCTGCCGTCGTCGGCCAGCGCGCGGGCGGTGACGCGCCAGCGGGTGAGGGAATCGGGCACCTTGAAGCTGACCGTGGCGCGCCCCTTGGCGTCGCTGCGCAGATCGGGGAACCAGGCGGCGGTATCGACATCGTCGCGGCGCGGCCGCTCCAGCACCTTCACCCGCCGTTCCGGCTGCGTCGCACGGGTGCGGCCATTGCCGCCGTAGTTGCGCGCCAGGTCGTAGCCGATGAAGGCCAGGCTGGAACTGGTGCGCACGTTGTTGCGGCGGACGTGATGCAGGAATTCGTCGAGATCCGGCGCCAGTTCCGGTTGCAGCACGTAGATCATTTCATCCACCACGCCGACCGTCAGTTGCGCCGCCACCGGCTTGCCCTGCAAACGAGTGGTGAAATTCAGGCGCGCCGTCTCGCCGGGCTGATAGACCGGCTTGTCGGACTGGATGTCGATTTCGATGCGCGGATGCGCCACCACCAGGCCGGCGTTCTGGAACACGTATTCGCCCTGCCGCACCATCGCAGCGGAGAACGTCATGTTGGGCGCCATCTCCTCGCTGACGCGCAGGCGCACCCGCCACTGGTTGTCGGCCACCCGCCGCACCGATTCCAGCCAACCGGCCGGGCGCGACAGCAGCGCATGCTGAGCGACCGTGTCGCGTTCCAGCGTGAGCAGCGCGTCGTCGGTCGCGGCCGGGAAGGTCAGCAGCAGTTCGGCCGTCTCGCCCACCGCATAGCGCGGCTTGTCGGTGACGATCTCGATGCTGCCGGGGATGACCTTGACGCCCTTGCCGCTGACCCAGTGCGTGACCGCGCCGAGCAGGTTGCCCTGGGCGTCGCGCAGGTTGACGGTGTAGGAACCGGGCGCGGCGAAATCGACGTTCAGCGCCTCGGCGCCGTCGGCCAGCGCACCCTGGGTGCGGGCGCGGTTTTCCAGGCGGATGACTTCCCAGCGCGCGCCGCTGAGCTGGCCAGCACCTTCCAGCTTGAACGTCACCTTGGCGCCCGGTTCGCTGAAGCGGGCCGGCGCGGACAATCGCCAGGGCTGCTGGCCGCGCTCGACCAGCAGTTCGCGCGTGACCTTGACGCGCCAGGCGGCGCCGTCGCTGGCGAACAGATTGAAGATGTAGCGGCTCGGGTTCTGCGCCGCCGGCAATTGGAAGCGGGCGATGCCGTTGGCGTCGGCGGTCAGTTCCTCTTGCTCCAGCTTGACCGGGAACTGGCCGGCATACTGCAACTCGCCTTCCACCATCGCGGTCTGCTGCGCGCGTACCGACAGACTGATCCGGCCGGCCGCCACCGGCTTGCCGCTAGGATAGGTCAGGCGCACCTGGCCGGTGATCGGATCGCCGCTTTTCGGCGTCGCCTTGTCGAACGAAAGATGGATGTCGAAATGCGGTTTGACGTATTCGGCCACCCGGAACGCGGCACCGTACAGGTCGTCGCCCAGCGCGAAGCGCAACTCCCAGCCGCCGGCCGGGGCGTTGGCCGGCAGCGTGAAGCTGGCATTGCCGCCGCGACCGGCGAGCAGCTTGACGTTCTGCGTCAACAACGGCGTCCCGTTCGGATCGCGCACTTCCAGCTTCAGCGCACCGGCCGGCAAGGCCTCGGAGCGGCGCGCGTCGAGGAAGCGCCGGCCGATGAACTTGACCTGCACGCTGTCGCCCGGGCGGTACAACGGACGGTCGGTCACCGCGTACAGCTTGGCGTTGTAGATCTCGCTGTCGTAATAGAAATTCTCCGAGACGAAGACGCCACCGGCCGCGTCCTGGCCGATGACATAGCTCTTTTCCGGGCTGTCGCGCTGCATCGACAACACCCCGGCGGCATCGCTGACGCCGGACTGCAGCACGCCGCGAGCATCGCTCCAGACGATGGACACGCCGGGCGTCGGCGCGCCGGTCTGGCGGTTGGCGGTCCACACCAGCATCTGCTTGCCGGCATTCTTGGTCACCGCGACGGTATCGGAAATGAACACCAGGCTATTCGCCCGATGGTCGCCCACCATCGCCTCGACCAGATACAGCCCCGGTTTCAGCCGGCCCAGCGGCAGCATGACATTGCCGGGATTGGTCTCGATGAATTCGCTGCTGCTGCCGGCCAGCTTGAGATCTTTGGGCGGTGCAACCGGCTTGGCGGCGCCGAGCGGATAGCGAAAACGCTGGACCAGATCGAAACCGGGCATGCGGCCGAACTTGACGTCCTGGCCGTGCTGCGTGGGCTTCAACATGGAGTCGCCGAACCTCAGCCCCGGCGCCTGCTGCACGGCCTGCTGCCGCGCCGGCGTGGCCAGGATGCGCTGCCAGGAACGGCGCGTCTGCTTGTTCCAACTGTCGTACAGATAGTTGAGGGTCTGGCCGGCGCCGTCTCCGACGTACATCGCCTGCGTGCCGACCCGATGCAGATTCTGCTGCCGGCGCAGGAATTCGAGCGGCTTGGGCACGCGGTGGATGGCGACATCGACGCCCTGCTCACCGCCCAGCACGCGCGATGCTTCGCCGCCGCGCTTGAGTTCCAGGCGCACCTGCGCGATCTCCGTGCCGCCATAACTGCGGTCGCTGAGCAAAAAGAACGGCTCGCCCTTGAGCGGGCGGAAGTCGCTGGCCGGTATTTCCGGCAAGGCCAGCGCCGCCGCCGGCGTCAGCAACGCGCTCAGCGCGACAAGAAAGCCAATCGATAGATGCCGATAAAGTTCGAATTTTCCGGTACGGGTCGCCACCTCGTATCCTCCCAGTTCATCAGGCGTCGGGGCGCGACGGCACGCAGGCCGTTGTCCGACGCGGTTTCTGTGCCGGTGTGGTAGGCGATGTAACTGCCCATCCACAGCATGAGATGTTGGTCATCACCCTGATCGAAAAACAGCAGGTCGCCGGCCTCCGCCTGCACCAGTTCCTTGCCCAGCGCGCGGCAATTGGCCTGCACCAACGCCAGCGCGCCGACATAGGCCTGACGCTGTCCGTCGATGTCCACCCAGCCGCGCAATGCCGCGCGTTGCGCTGAAGTCAGCGCCACTTCCGGCGGCAGCGCGACGCCCTGCAAACCGTTGGCGCGTACCCAGGCCGCATCGTGGCGACGCAGCGATTCGCGCACGGCGAAGCGCACCAGACCGGCGCAATCGCGATGCTGCCAGCGCGGCGATGGCCCGGCGCGCAACTGAGCGGCGACGATCGACGTAATCCAGGCGCGCAGCCGGCGCGATTGTTCGGCGTCGAGCAGCACCTCCGGCATCGTCTGCGTCAGCGCGCGCGCAGGCATGACGAACACGCCGAGGGCCAGCGCAAGAAGGGCTTGGCGGCGGTGCATGAGATTACTTGAGCCGCGTCCAGCTCACGGCCTGCCAGCCGCCCTGCCCCGCCTTGCCGCGCAGCGTCGCCGCCAGCGCCGGATGCCCGGCCATCGCCGCATAGCGCGGCAACAGGCTGGCGCCGGGTTCCTCGCCGATGTCGCGCGTCGCCGTTTCAAGGAAACGTGCCAAACGCGGCGGATCGAGTAGGAAGATGGCCGGATCGGCGCGCAGACGATCGGCGATGGACGGATAGCGTTTGGCCAGCGTATCCAGCGCCTTGTCCAGCAGCGGTCCGGAAGGCGAGAACAGCAGCACGTCGCCGGACTGGGCCAGACCGACATCGAAATAGCGGTCGGCGGAAAACGCGCTGCGCCGTTCCGACGGGACGGTCAACTCGCCATAACGCGCGCTGACTTCCCGGCGCCAGATGCGCGCGCCGTCCGGGAGAAGGGTCTGCCGCACCGGGAAGCGTCCGGCCTCCTGCTCGAATTCGCGCGCCCCGATCCATTGCTCGAACAGGCTGCTCAGCACCGGCGCCAGCGTCTCCGCCTTGGCGGCTGCGGTCAAACCCAGCGCGAACAACGGCGCCTGCCAGCCCTGCGCCTCGTACCAGCAAACCGCCGCCGCGCCAGTCAAATACGGTTTCACGGCGACCCCCGGCGTCAGCGCCGCCAGTTCGCCCGGTTCCACCGGCAGACCGGCACAGAACGCCGCACCCTCGGGCAACGCTCGCCACGGCAGGGATTTCAGTGCCGGCGGCTGGCTCGCGGCGTCGCCGCTGAATTGCAGCGCGGCCCGCCATGCCTTGTCCACATGCTCGAAGCGCACGCTCTTCACCCCGGGCATGAACTGGCCATAACCCTGGCCCAGCACGTCGAAGGCCACGCTCAACCGATGCGCGCCCTGGCGCGGTTCGCTGGCGAAATGCCGGACGTGCGGCGTGGTCGCCTCCGACAACGCCGCCAGCATCGCTGCGGCACGTTCGGCAATCGGCGCACCGTTCGCATCCAACAGCAGCGCGGGATGCGACAACACCACCAGACGATCGCCGCGCGTCGCGAACAACAAGGTGGTGCGGGTATTCAAGCGCAGCGCATACACCGGAATCGCCGCCGTGCCGCCGAGTTCGGCGACACGCGACAACTGGCGGTCATCCGCCGCCACCCGCGCCAGCACTTGCAGGCTTTTCGCAATGCCGTTGCGCGTACCGCTCAGCATCCAGTGGCGTAGACGCCCGCCCTCGCCACGCCAGAAAGCCACTTCGGCCGGCTCGTCGAACACGGCATCGAGCAGACGGTCGCTCAGCGTCAAATCATGTTCAAAAGCCAGCCGCTTGATCGCGCCCAAAACATCGAGACGGGTATCCAGATCCTGGTAATAGAAAGCGAAGTCTTCCGTCAGCAAATCCTTCAACAACGGTGACTGGATCACCGCAGCCGGCAACGCCGACAGGCTATCGGATTCGATCAGCGCGTCTGGCCGCGACAAATCCGCGCTCAAAGCAGTCAAGCCGGCCAGCGGTTTGAGCGGCACATCCGTCTGGGTAGCTGCCAATACCACACCGCAAACCCCCACCGCCAGGGCCAGACCCGCCCAATGCTGACGCAACTTCATGGCATCACTCCCGAGATGTCCCGCTTATAGAAATTGACCCGACGCTGAACAAGACGTCGACGTCCGGATTATCGCCAGATGCGGGGGGAACAAACAATGCGCGAACGATGCGGACCGGCGTAACCCTCGGCCCGGTCTATGCCGCTCGGTGCAGATGGAGTAGGTGACGCTGGCGGTCGACGCGAGGCGCGACTGCCGGTCATTCCCGATCGCCTCCTTCCGTTAGAAAACAGCTACGATTTGGGCCCTTCCAGCCAGAGCCTGCTTATGACCGAGAAAATCGCCGACCTGCGTATCGATGCCGGCTGGATCGTTCCGGTGGAGCCCGACGACACTGTGCTCAGCGGCCACAGCCTGCTGGTGAAAGACGGGCGCATCGTCGCTTTGTTGCCGAGCAGCGAGGCGGACAACTGGATCAGCCGGGAGCGCGTGCATCTGCCCGGCCATGTGCTGGTTCCCGGTCTGGTCAATCTGCATACCCATGCGGCGATGACGCTGTTGCGCGGCTTTGCCGACGATCTGCCGTTGATGACCTGGCTGCAGGAGCACATCTGGCCGGCGGAGAATCGCCACGTTTCGGTCGGGTTCGTGCGCGACGGCACCCGGCTGGCCTGCCTGGAAATGCTGAAGGCCGGGGTGACCTGCTTCAACGACATGTATTTCTTCTCGGAAGCCGTGGTGGAAGCGGCGGTGGAAGCGGGCATGCGGGTGGCGGCCGGCCTGATCGTGGTGGACGCACCGACGCCCTATGCCGGCGATGCCGATGACTATCTGCAGAAGGGTCTGGCGCTGCGGGATGTCTGGGCCGGTGATGAGGTTGCCAATCCGCTCGTCCACTTTTGCCTGGCGCCACACGCGCCTTACACGGTCGGCGACCGCACGCTGGAGAAGATCGCGACCTATGCGGCGCAGCTCGATCTGCCGATCCACATGCATATCCATGAGACCGAGCATGAAATCCAGCAGAGCATCGAAAAATTCGGCGTGCGCCCGCTCGCCCGGCTGGACGCGCTGGGATTGCTGACGCCGGGATTGATCGCAATCCACGCGGTGCATCTGAACGCCGCTGAAATCGGGCTGCTGGCCAGCCATGGCTGCCATGTCGCGCATTGCCCGAGTTCCAATCTGAAGCTGGCCAGCGGCTTTGCGCCGGTGGCGGCGATGCTCGCAGCCGGAGTGAATGTCGGCATCGGTACCGACGGCGCGGCCAGCAACAATCGGCTCGACCTGATCGGCGAACTGCGCCTGGCGGCACTGCTCGGCAAAGGCGTCGCCGCCGATCCGGCCGCACTGCCGGCGCATCAAGTGTTGCGCATGGCAACGCTGGGCGGCGCCAGCGCGCTGGGGCTGGATGCGCTGATCGGCTCGCTGCGGGTCGGCAAAATGGCGGACGTGGTCGCCATCGACCTGAATCAACCGTCGACACAACCGTGCTACGACCCGGTTGCGCAATTGGTCTACAGCGCCGGCAGCGATCAGGTCAGCCATGTCTGGATCGGCGGCAATGCGGTGCTGGCGGAAGGCCGTTGCCGGACGCTGGCGGCGGACGAAGTCATCGGCCGCGCGCATGTCTGGCGCGGGCGAATTGCGTCGTAATCCTGCTAACGATGGGCACGCTGCGCTTTGCCCATCCTACCCATGCTGTCGAGATTCGTAGGATGGGCAAAGCACAGCGTGCCCATCAATCCGTTCAACCAGCCATTTCGCGCCACTCGCCCGGCTGCAAGCCCTCCAGCCGATAGTGGCCGACGGCCACCCGCAGCAAGCGCAAGGTCGGGAATCCCGCCTTCGCGGTCATCCGCCGCACCTGCCGGTTCTTGCCTTCTTTCAACACCAGTTCGATCCAGCTGGTCGGAATCGCCTTGCGGAACCGTACCGGCGGATCGCGCGGCCAGAGGTTGTCCGGCGCGTCGATCAGGCGCGCTTGCGCTGGCTGGGTCACGAAATCGCCCAGATCCATCGGCTTACGCAAGGGCGCCAGATCGGCTTCGCTGGGCGCGCCGTCGACCTGCGCCCAATAGGTTTTCGGCAGTTTGTGGCGCGGATCGGCCAGGCGATGCTGGAGCGCACCATCGTCGGTTAAAATCAGCAGGCCTTCGCTATCCGCATCCAGCCGTCCTGCCGCGTAGACGCCGGGAATGTCGAGATAGGCCTTGAGTCCCGAGTGCCCGTCTTCATCGGTGAATTGACTCAGGACTCCGTAGGGTTTGTTGAACAGAATGACGCGGGCCATCAGATTTTTTCCAGGCTTTT
>JASJPK010000004.1:0-4940 GCA_031426735.1 Hydrogenophilaceae bacterium
GAATGTTAGAATTTGTCGGATTTTTTGACCGACGGATTATAGCTTTGGAACGCTCTGAACGCCCCGAACACCTTGCATGTCTGACCGCCTGGCTGCATGCGGTACTTCCCGCCCCGCTGCTCGATTTGCAGCCGGCTTCCGCCGACGCCAGTTTTCGCCGCTACTTCCGCGCCGACACCGAGGCGGGCAGCTTCATCGTGATGGATGCGCCGCCCAGTCACGAAGACTGCAAGCCTTTTCTGCATGTGGCGCGCCTGTTCCGCGCCGCCGGTGCCAATACGCCGGAAATCCTGGCCGAGAATCTGGCGGAAGGATTTCTGCTGCTGACCGACTTCGGCGATACCACCTACCTGGCCGCGCTGGAAAAGGATGCGGGCGAGGCCGACCGTCTCTATCGCGACGCCAATGCCGCCTTGATCAAGATACAAAGCGCCAGCCGACCGGATGAACTGCCGGCCTACGATTCAGAACTGCTGCTGCGTGAACTGCGTTTGTTCCCGGACTGGTACCTGGCCCGCCATCTCGGCATCACGCTCGATGCCGCGCAGCAACAGGTACTCGACACAGCCTTTGCCAACATCCTCGCCAACAATCTGGCGCAGCCGCAGGTCTACGTGCATCGCGACTGGCATTCGCGCAACCTGATGTGCACCGGCGTCGACAACCCCGGCGTGCTCGACTTCCAGGACGCGGTGTACGGCCCGATCACCTACGACCTCGCCTCCATTTACAAGGACGCCTACATCCGCTGGGACGAAGACCGCGTGCTCGACTGGCTGGTGCGTTACTGGGAAGCCGCCCGCCGCGCCGGTCTGCCGGTGCATGCCGATTTCGGCGCGTTCTACCGCGACTTCGAATGGATGGGCGTACAGCGACACATCAAGGTGCTCGGCATCTTCGCGCGCCTGTGCCACCGCGACGGCAAGACCGGCTACCTGAAAGACATGCCGCTGGTGATGGACTATCTGCGCCGTGCCTGCGCCCGCTACAACGGCCTCGGTGACTTCCTGCGCCTGCTCGACGCCATTGAAGGCAAGCAGGCCGCGGTGGGTTACACGTTCTGATGCTGCCACCCGCGCGCTTCAAGGCGATGATCCTCGCGGCCGGACTGGGCGAACGCATGCGTCCGCTCACCGACCACACGCCGAAACCGCTGCTGATTGCGGGCGGCAAGGCGCTGATCGTGTGGCAGATCGAACGCCTGCGCGCCGCCGGCTTCGTCGATCTGGTCATCAACCACGCCCACCTCGGCCAGCAGATCGAAGACTGCCTCGGCGACGGCGCAGCCTACGGCGTGCGCATCCAGTATTCGCGCGAAGCGGAACCGCTGGAAACCGCCGGCGGCATTGCCACCGCGCGCGATCTGCTGGGCGATGCGCCGTTTCTGGTCAGCAACGGCGACGTCTATGCCGAATTCGACTACGCCCGCCTGCTGCCGGTGCTGGCCGAGATGGCGAGCATCCCGCAACGCCTGGCGCATCTGGTACTGGTCGACAACCCGCCGCATCACCCGGAAGGCGACTTTGCCCTGGGCGAAGGACGCGTCAGCGCCCCGCCCACGCATGCCATCGGCAAGTTCACTTTTTCCGGCATCGGCTGCTACCAGCCCAGCTTGTTTGCCGGCATCGTCCCCGGACACAAAGCCAAGCTCGCGCCGTTGCTGACAGCCGCCATGCTGCATGATCAGGTCAATGGAGAACATTTTTCCGGACGCTGGGAAGATGTCGGAACCCCGGCGCGGCTACTGAGTCTCGATGCCGAGCTGACTTGTAAAACAACGACAGCAGCGCAAGACGAGTAACGCAGCAGGCCAGTGGTATATTCCAGATATATACCAAACCTCAGAAGGAGTTGCCGTGCAAACCGCAAAACTGTTTAACAATGGCCGCAGCCAGGCAGTTCGTCTCCCCAAAGCCTTTCGCTTCGAGGGGGTCAGTGAAGTACTGATCGAACGCGATGGCGACCGGATCATTCTGCGACCGCCGCTACGTCCTTCCATCGCAAAGCTGATCGCCGCGCTTGACGAGTTCGAGTCTTTTCCCGAACGCGACCAGCCCGAACAGCTCGATGCGCGCGAGTCCTGGTGACACCGATGCGCTTCATGCTAGACACCAATATCTGTATTTACGCCATCAAGCATCGGCCGCCGCAGGTGCTTGATCAACTGCGAGCGCATGAGTCCGCCGGACTCGGCATCTCCAGCATCAGTGTTGCCGAGTTGTATTTCGGCGTAGAAAAAAGCGGTTCAACGAAAAACCTCACCGCCCTGAAACACTTCCTGGAACCTTTGGAAATTGCCGATTTCGATCTGCATGCTGCGCAAATGTATGGCCGGGTGCGCAAATCGCTGGAGCTTGCCGGCACGCCGATTGGCCCACTCGACACACAGATCGCCTCGCACGCCTTGAGCTTGAATGCGGTACTGGTTTCCAACAATGTTCGCGAGTTTGCGCGCGTAAGCGGCCTCGCTTTGGAAAACTGGGTAGAAACCAGAGCAATAACATGACACCCGATCTCGCCCTCCACCGCGCCCGCCGCGACCGTGTCATCGAGAAAATGGGCACCGGCGTGCTGGTGCTGGCCACCGCGCCGGAAGTCATCCGCAACCGCGACGCGCATTTCCCGTATCGCTACGACAGCCATTTCCACTACCTGACCGCTTTCCCGGAACCGGAAGCGGTGCTGGTCCTGGTGGCCGGTCCCGAACCGAAACAGATCCTGTTCTGCCGCGAAAAGAATATGGAGCGGGAAATCTGGGACGGTTTCCGCTACGGCCCGGAAGCCGCACTGGAACAATTCCGCTTCGATGCGACCTTCGCTTTCGACAAGCTGGACGAAGAACTGCCCAAGCTGCTGGAAAACCAGCCGACGCTGCATTACGCCATCGGCTTCGACGCCGCCTGGGACGCGCGCATGCTGAGCTGGTTGAATGAAGTTCGCGGCAAAGCCCGCACCGGCGTCAGCGCGCCCGCCGCCTTGCTCGACGCCCGCGCCATCGTCGACGAGATGCGCCTGATCAAGGACGCGCACGAACTCGCGTTGATGCAGCGCGCCGCCGACATTTCCGCCGGCGGCCACCGCGCCGTGCTCCGCGCCTGCAAACCCGGCATGGGCGAATGGGAAATCGAGGCGGAACTGCTCTACCACTTCCGCAAAGGCGGCTGCCAGGCACCCGCCTACACTTCCATCGTCGCCGGCGGCGCCAATGCCTGCGTGCTGCATTACGTCGGCAACGACCAGCCGCTGCATGCCGGCGACCTGCTGTTGATCGACGCCGCCGGCGAGTACCACGGCTATGCGGCCGACATCACGCGCACCTTCCCGGTGAACGGCCGCTTCAGCCCGGCGCAACGCGACCTCTACGAAATCGTGCTGGCTGCCCAGTTCGCCGCCATCGCCGCGGTGAAGCCGGGCAACACCTGGAACGCGCCGCACGATGCCGCGCTGCGCGTGCTGACCCAGGGCATGCGCGACCTGAAACTGCTCGCTGGCGACCTCGACGGCCTGATCGAGCAGGAAGCCTACAAGCCGTTCTACATGCACAAGACCGGCCACTGGCTAGGCATGGATGTACACGATGTCGGCGACTACAAGATCAATGGGGAATGGCGCCCATTGCAGGCCGGCATGACGCTGACCGTCGAACCGGGCCTGTACATCCGGCCGTCGGAAGACGTGCCGAAAGCGTTCTGGAACATCGGCATCCGCATCGAAGACGATGTGGCGGTCACACCTGACGGTTGCCACGTACTGACTTCGGCGGCGCCGAAGACCATCACCGACATTGAAGAGGCCATGGCGCATGCATCACGTTGATATTGCCATCGTCGGCGGCGGCCCGGTCGGCGCAGCGCTGGCAGCCGGACTTGAAGGTTCCGGACTGTCGGTTGTCGTTCTGGAAGCGCAGGCGAATCCGGTAGGGCGGAAAAGCGATAGCGCCTTCCGCCAGAGTCACGACATAAGCTTGGCGGAAGGCGCTTCGCTTTTCCGCCCTACACAAGTCGAAGCTCCCGCCCGCGACCCTCGCGCACTCGCCTTGTCGCAAGGCGCGTATCTGATCCTGCAACGTTTGGGCGCCTGGGCAGCCTTGGCGCCGCACGCCACCGCCATCGAAAGCATCCATGTCTCGCAACGCGGTGGTCTCGGCCGCGCCGTGCTGACCGCAGAAGACGTCGGCGCGCCGGCGTTGGGCTATGTCGCGGAATACGGCGATCTGTACGCCGCGTTGGCGGCACGCATGACGACCTGCGGCGCCACCTTGCTGACCGGTGCGCGCGTCACCGCCGTCAAGGCCACCGCCGGCTATGGCATGGTCGGCTACCAGCGCGACGGCCGCGAACAGATGCTGACCGCCAATCTGGTGGTGCTGTCCGAGGGCGGCAAGAGCCTGCCGGCGGCGCTGCGCGAGGACAAGGACTACGGCCAGACCGCCGTGATCTGCACCGTCAAGACACAACAGCCGCATGGGCATCGCGCCTACGAGCGGTTCACGGCGGATGGCCCGATCGCGCTGTTGCCGCTGGGCGATGACTACGCCCTGGTGTGGACCACGCCGAACGCCCAGCTCGAAGCGCGGCTGGCTTTGTCCGATGCGGAATTTCTCGGGCAGTTGCAAAGCGCGTTCGGCGACCGCCAGGGCCGCTTTCTTGCCGCCAGCCCGCGCGCATCGTTCCCGCTCAAGCTGTTGCTGGCCGCCGCTTCGCCGTCGCCGCGCATCCTGCGTATCGGCAACGCAGCGCACACCCTGCATCCGGTGGCCGGACAAGGCTTCAATCTGGGCGTGCGCGATGCGTGGAAGCTGGCCGAAACCCTCCTCGACACGCCGCGCGAACGCATCGGCGAGGCCGCCTGCGCGGCACGCTACGAGAAAACCCGCCAGTTCGACATCGCCGGCGGCAGCCTGATGACCGACATCCTGGTCGAGACCTTTTCCAACGATC
>JASJPK010000005.1:0-11017 GCA_031426735.1 Hydrogenophilaceae bacterium
ATCAGGGGGCCCGCGACGTACCAGGGCCAAGGGTGGTATAGCCAGTCCAATGTTCACTCCGGTTTAGAATTTGGGCGTGATTATATAAGCAACCACTAATTAACCAAGCTCATTGGTCAGGTAAACCGGCTTGTCGGCCTAAGGAATTTCTTTAGACATCAAGGCGCTTTGGCTTGGCCCAGAACAAGGTCGATCCTACGTTGCAGCGTAGCGGCCGCAGCTGCATCGCCACTGGCCTGGGCGCGTTTGAGTTGCACCTCCAGCCAGGCCAGCAGCGGTCGCCGCCAGCCGCGTTCGGAGGCGGTATCGGCGGCGTTGGCCAGTGTCGCCGGTTCGGCGCGACCGGCACGGAACAGCAACGCGGCGGCGATCAGGCGTGGCAAAGGGTCCTTGATTTCCGTGACCGCCTTGTTGGCATTCGCATCGTCCTTGGCGCCGATCAGGCCGGCGTAATGCACCGGCAGCGATTTGGCGTCCAGCCCGGCCCAATCGGCGGCGAGGAAGCGCGCATAGGCCCGGTCGCCGGCGCCGGCATCGGGCGCGAGTTTGTCGAAGGCCGCGCACGCCGCGAAATCCAGGCTGGCGATATGCGCGGCGCAAGCGGCCAGTTCCGCGCGGGCAAGCAGATCGGTACGCCCGGATTTGGCGATTTCGTTGCGGGCATTGTTCATGGCCAGTGCGGACGCGGAGGTGTCGCCCTCCAGCCAGCGCTGTTGCGCATGTTCAAGCAGACTGACTGCGTTCATCTTCCAGTCCGGCGGCGGCGGCCCGCCGCCACAGGCGCTGAGGAGTGCGGCGAACAGGCAGGCGGAAAATACGGGTTTCATCATGGCGTCGTGATCTCCACTTCGCGCGCGAACGGCCACTTCTTGTTGATCTCGTTGATCAGGTGATTGACCTTGCGCACGCTGTCGTCGATTTCCGTGCGCAGTTGCGCCATGTCGGCGGTGGCGGCGCGCACGTTGCCGGTGATTTTGGGCAGGTCGGCGCTGGCGCTCTGGGCGTTGGCAAGCAGGACGTCCGCCTTCTTCAGGCTTTCGCGCGCATCGCCGAGGATGCCGTTGAGCTTGGCGACGGACTGCTGCGCCTGATCCATGACGCCTTCCGGGCCGAACACGCGGGCATCGGCCTTGGCCAGCACGCCATCGACCTTGAGCGACACGCCGTTGAGCGAAGTCAGCAAGGTGTTGGCTTTTTCCAGCGCGGCAACGACCTGTTGCGCCTTTTCCGGTCCGCCCAGTACGCCTTCCATCACGCCGTATTCGCCGGTCATGCGGCCGGTGACCTGTTGCACGTTGCTCAACGCCTGATTCAGGTGGGATTCCTTGTCGGTCATGTCGGCGACGTTGTTCAGGATGCCTTTCACCCGCTCGATCAAGACCGGGATTTCCTGGGTGGCATCGCCGGTAAGCAGATTGCGCGCGGCGCCTGCCGGGAGCGGCTTGTCGGCGAGGTTGGCGGTATGCGCCTTGATCTTGGCGCCGCCGACCAGGGATTTTTCCAGCGTGAACACGCTGCTTTCGCGCAGCCAACGTGCATCCTTCGTCGGGATGGCGATTTCCAGCTTGACCTTGCCATCGTCGCCCAACTCCATGCGTTTGACTTCGCCGATGGGAAAGCCGGAGAAGGTCATCGGCATGCCGATGCTGACGCCTTCCGCTTCCGGCGCAATCAGGGTCAGGCTTTGCGTGCTGTGGAAGGCGCCGCGCGCATAGAGCGAATAGAGCACGAAGCCGGCGGCAAGCAAGACGGTCGCGGCCAATAACAGGCCGACCTTGAGTTCCAGGTTCTTGATCAGAGGGGCGCCAGTCGGTCGGGTCATATCGCTTCGTTCATTGGCCGGTTGCAGGGTGGACGCTTGGGTAGAGCGGCTGGTTCCATCGGTAATCGACAATCCAGCAATCGTTCAGGTGTTCGCTCAGTTTCTCCAGCAGTTCGAACAGAAACGGCGGGTAGTGCGTATCGGGCAACAGCATAGCCGGTCGGTCGATCAGGACGATAGGGGGCTGGCCGATCGCCGCACGCAGCAGTTTCGCGACATAGCGTTCGGCATGGCTGAGGTCGGGGTCGCGCTTGGCGAAGCAGTCCCGATAACCGGCCGCAACCAGCAGTTCCCAGGCTTGATCGGCGGCCTTGTCGTAGGCCAGATTGGCGCGGTATTGCGGAATCAGGGCGATGTTGTCCAGCACCGACAGGTTGGCGCGCAGTGGCAGATCCGGCGAAACCAGCGCGATATCGTTTTTGGCGATCGCGTTTTGCGCAGCCAGAAACGCTTGTCGCTGGGCGGCATCCGCCATCCAGTTCAGATGTATTTGAAGGCTAATGACGCCACCTCGATCAGCATCAGGACAAAAAACAGCCGCACCATGCCACGCAGCACGGAGATCGGCGCCATGAACAGTTTTCTCGGTGTGGCCATGCCTTCGGCGACCGGAATTACCGTCACTGCCAGGCCGAATGCCAGGCTTTTCAGCAGGATGCTTAGCAACACCGCGTTATCGAACACTTTGCCCATGACCCGGCTGAAGTCCACCAGGCTCCAGGTTTGCCAGCCATACACCGCCAGATAGGCCAGCACCAGCGCCAGCACGCTGGTCACCGCAGTGAGGGCGAGGACCGACATCATGCCGCCGATGACGCGCGGCATGAATTCGAGGCGCATGGTGTCGACACAGGCATTTTCCAGCGCTTCGAGTTCGCCATTGATTTTCATCAGCGCGATTTCGGTGTTGATGGCGGAACTGGAGCGCAAGGCCACGAACAAGGCGGTAATCAACGGCAGCAGCTCCAGTACCAGCAGTCGCATGGAGACTTCGAGCGCGTAATCGGACAGGCCGAAGCGCGCCGCCGTGGTCACCACGATCTGGATCAGCACGTATGAAAGCAAGGCGGCGAACAAGGTGAAGCCGGGCAGAATCTGCCAGGCGGTAAAGTAGATCTGCTTCATCACCACGGTGCGCGTCGCGCTGTTGTAGGACGACGGCGTGGCCGCGGTGATCACCGCCCGGGCGCTGAACAGCAGCGTATCGCGCCAGATGCGCCAGGTGGCGAGCAAGGCCGCGCCGCGACGGGTGAGGAAGTCGGTTACGAGCGTCATGGTTTAGATATTACTACTGGGCTCCGGGCAAACGCGCGCACGGCGCGGTGTTGCTATGATGCGACCAACATGAAGCTGGACCTTGGAGGTGATGACATGAAACCGTTTTCTTTAGCCCTGCTTATAGGCGCCATGTTTGCAGTACCCGCCTGGGCCGCATCGGGAACCATGATCAAGGATGATGCGCTGCGACAAAGTGCCAGCACCAATGCCGCCAGCCTCGGCCCGGTCGGCAAAGGCGCCAGCGTCGAGGTGTTGGCGCGTCAGGGCGGCTGGACCCAGATCCGGCATGCCGGCGTCACCGGTTGGGTGCGTATCCTGTCGGTCAGAAGCAGTGCCGACAGCGCCAGCGGCAATGCGCTCGGCTTGATTGAAATGGGCGCGTCCCGGCGCGATCCGAGTCGCGTCGTCGCCGTTGCCGGCGTGCGCGGTCTGAACGAAGAAGAGTTGCGCGGTGCGCGTTTCAATGCCGACGAATTGATGCGCCTGGACCAGTACATGAGCAGCCGCGACGATGCCGAACAGTTCGCACGCAGCGCGGGATTGCGGCACCTGGACGTGGCCTACATCGAGCCACCCAAACCGCAACGGGAAAGCGCGCCCGGCAACAGCCCATGGGGTGATGGCAGCTTATGATCAGCGCCCGCTTCTTGTTGCGCTCATGCTTGTCGGGCGTCGTCGCTGCGGCGGTTTCCAGTTCGCTGCTGGCGATGGGAACGCCGCCACAAAAACCGGCCAAGAACGTGTCGGAGACGCCTTCCAACGCCGTCATGCTGAAAGCCGATGCGTTGTACGCAACGCCGGATGTCGGGGCAAACGTGCTGGCCCGTCTTGAGAAAGGCGCTCGGGTGCGCCTGCTGGCGACCCGGGGCGGTTGGCGACAGGTCGACAGCGCCGGTAAGACGGGTTGGGTGCGCCTGCTTTCGATCGGCGCCGATGCCAGGAACGGCGTCGGTCTGTCCGATCTGGAGGCGCTGGGCAAGACGCCGCAAGGCAAGGCGGTCGCAGTCGCCGGCGTCCGTGGTCTGGACGAGGAAATGCTCAAAACGGCGCTGTATAACGCAGCCGAAATCCAGTTGCTGGATACCTACGCGATGAGTCGCGCCGAAGCCGAACAATTCGCGCAGGCCGCCGGGTTGCAAGCTCGCGCACTGCCTTATCTGGATTCCACCAAACAATCCGATGAAACGGGCGCAGCGTCGCCCTCTAAGGGAAACTGACCATGAAACGCAAACTACTTTGGTTCTCCGCCGGTGTGTTGAGCCTTGGCCTGGGCGCCGGCCTGGTTCAGGCGGGCGATCTGGAAGACATGTTCAAGGGCATGCTGAAAAAGAAGTTCTCGCAGCCGACTGCACCGGAGCCGCCCGTCTCGCCGACGCAACCTGTTGCGCCTACCGGTGCCACCGAAAAACCGGCCGAACAATTGTTGAAAGCGCTGCTGGGTGGCAAGACTTCGCCAGCAGAAGAGGCGCGTATCGGCCAGCAGATCGCCGGCAATCTGCTCGGAGCGGCGCCGCTGGTGCGCGACGATGGCTTGCAGCGTTACGTCAACCGGGTTGGCCGCTGGGTCGCGCTGCAGGGCGAACGGCCCGATCTGGCCTGGCATTTCGGCGTCATCGAGAGCGACGATCTGAATGCGTTCGCGGCGCCCGGCGGCTATATCTTTCTGACCAAAGGCCTGTATCGAAAGCTGAAAAGCGAAGCCGAATTGGCTGGCGTACTGGGGCATGAGATCGGGCATGTCATTCGCAAGCACCACCTCAAGTTGTTGCAGAAATCCCAGGGCATCGCTGCGCTGGGCGGTTTCCTCGGCAAGAAGCTCAAGAATGAAAATGAAGTGGTGCAGAACCTGATCGGCAACGGCGCCGAAGTCGTCGCACGCGGCCTCGACAAGGATGCCGAGTACGAAGCCGATCGCATTGGGGTCGTACTGAGTGCACGCGCCGGCTACGACGCCTACGCGTTGCCGGCCGTGCTGGCGGAGATCGGCCATGTTGCCAAGACCGACAAGAGCGTGTCGCTGCTGTTCAAAACGCATCCGCATCCGGAAGACCGCCTTGGCGAGTTGTCGGAAGCGGTGGGCGACAAGTTGGATGCCTTGCCGGAAGGACAGAGTGGAGCGGGTCGGTTTTATCGCTTGCGATAAAAATATTCCGGGAAGCGCCACTCCTATTCATCACCCCGGCGAATGCCGGGGCTCAGGTCGTCGTTATAACTGGACTTCGGCTTTCTTCAATGCCGGCGGTTGAATTGTTCCAGGATCTCCAAGTCGGGAAAGGCTGTATCGAAGGTTTCAAATAATGCAACCTCGGGTAGGGTATTGCCGTAATATCGATTCAAACCCGCACAGATTTACCTTATATATGAAGTAATACGCGGGCTTGGTGGGTACCGCCTCGATTCGAAGCAATCGGGGCATGTATTGGCGGCGGAGAGATTGCATGTCACCTGATACATCAAGAATGATTGTGTTGGGAGTGCTGACCTTGGTCACGCTTCCGTCAAGCGCGGCCTCCCCACCCAATGCATCGCGCGCATTGGAAATCATCAGTACCCCGCCCGATCTGTCGGTCAGGCCAGAGGTCGCGCTGCCGCAACCGGAGGGCAGGCAAACCCCCGAGACGCGCGCCGACGAGACCGGTTACCGTTTTCTGGTCCGCGATTTCCGTTTGTCGGGCGCCAAACGTTTTCCCGAATCCGAACTGAAAGCGCTGCTTGCCGAGTATGTCGGCAAGCCACTCACGCTTGGTGAACTCAACGTGGGGATAGACCGGATTTCCAAGCATTACCGGGATCACAACTATCCGTTCGTGCAGGTTTTCATTCCGCCGCAGGATGTCACCGAAGGTCTCCTTGAAATTCGCATTGTTGAGGGTCGTGTCGGCAAGATCGATGCGCGTATTGCGCCCGGAAGCCGGATCAAACCCGCCACGGTGAACTGGCTGTCAGACGCCTTGCCGGTCGGCGCGCCGATCGATTACAGCGTGATGACGCGCGGCATCTTGCTGTTAAACGATCTGCCCGGCATTCAGGCCAAGGCGGATCTAGGGCCGGGCGAGGCCATCGGTGATGTCGGCTTGCTGCTGAACCTGAATGATCGTGGGCCGCTCCTGAATTACAGTTTCGACATCGACAATCACGGCAATCGCAGTATCGGAGAGGCGCGCATCGGCGGCACGCTTCGGGTCAACAACATGACCGGTATCGGCGATCAGTTGATCGGCCGCTTGCAGCATTCGGCCGGGGGCGGGGTCAATTCCGCCCAGGTCAGTTTTCAGCGCCCGATCGGATACAAGGGCATGAAAGTGGGCGGGCAGGTCAGCAATACCCGCTATGAAGCCGGCAAGGAATTCGCCGCGCTGGATGCGCAAGGTGATGGCGTGACATGGAACCTCAATGCCAGTTATCCCTACCTGCGCAGTCGCGGCAAGAATCTGAATCTGACCGGCGCCATCGAATATCGCGACTTGAATGATCGTCTGAATGGAATCGAGTTTCCCAAGTCGTTGAATGTCCTGACCCTGGGCCTGGACGGAGATTATTCGGACAACTGGCGCGGTGGCGGTGTGACTTCCTACTCGCTCAACATTCATTTGGGGGATGCGGATAACGATGCCAATCCTTCCGTCGAGGGGGGGTACGGCAAGCTGTCCTGGGATGTCCAGCGCCGCCAGTTCATCAATGAAAAAAATACCGTGGTTGGCAAGCTGCGCGGGCAACTGCCCAGCGCCAACCTGGAATCGTCCGAGAAAATGTCCCTCGGCGGTCCCCATGGCGTGCGGGCTTATCCGGTCGGCGAGTCCTCCAGCGATGAGGCCTGGATCGCCAGTCTTGAATGGCATTACGCCTATGGCATGGTAGGCGGGGGCTATACGTTGATTCCCGGCCTATTTGCGGATTTCGCTTTTTCCCGGCAGGACAAGAATCCGACAGCGTCCGGGAATATTCGCAATCTGTGGGGTCTGGGGATCGGCCTGACGGCCTATCGGCCCGGAAAGGCGCAGATCAATGTCTCGCTTGCTTGGCGCGGGACCGGTGATGTGCCGCAGGCGCTGAATGATGACGATCGCTTCAGAATGTGGTTGCAAGCGGTCTTCTCCTTCTAAACGCATACCAATAAAGGTCCGTTGATGAGAAATCGCAATTTCCCCGGAATCAATTCACGGCTTTTCCCGAATACCCGCGCGCATCCCCTGGTTCTGGCCATCGCATTGCTGTTTGCGACACCCGTTGCCATGGCGCAGCCGACCGGTGGTCAGGTCGTCAGCGGACAGGCCAGTATCGGCAACCCGACCAACGGTTTGATGACCATCAATCAAACCAGCCAGAAAGTGATTCTCAACTGGCAGAGTTTTTCTATCGGCATCCGCGAGGCAACCCATTTTGCGCAACCGGTCGGCGGCGTCGCGCTGAATCGTGTCACCGGCGGAAGTCCCAGTCAGCTTGACGGTCCGATGTCGAGCACGGGACAGATTTTTCTGATCAACCCCTCCGGCATCCTGTTCGGCAAGGGGGCAACGCTCAATGTTGGCGGCTTGGTTGCGTCGACGTTGAATCTCAGCGATGCGGACTTTCTCGAAGGCAACTACCGGTTCTTCAATGAGGGCGCTGCGCGCGGCATCAGCAATCAAGGCTCGCTGAGCGCACGCGATGGCGGTTACATCGCGTTGTTGGCGCCTGAGGTGCGCAATGAAGGCGTGATTTCGGCGCAACTGGGCAGCGTGGCGATCGGTGCCGGTGATCGGGTCAGCCTAGATCTGGCGGGGGACGATCTGATTCGTCTCCAGGTCGAGAAATCCGCGCTGAACGGCAGGATAGAAAACAGGCATGCGATCCAGGCCGATGGCGGACAAGTGCTGCTGTCCGCTCGCGCCGCCAATAGTCTGGCTGAGTCCGTGATCAACAACGAAGGCGTGATTCGCGCAAACAGTGCGCATGAACTCAATGGCCGCATCGTTCTTGAAGGCGCCCATTTCATCAGCCACACGGGGAGCCTCGCGGCCGCTGGCGGCACCATCAGGATGGCCGCGGATAATGTGCTGCTTGCCGGTGATATCGATGCTTCGGGTTATCGGGGCGGATCGGTGGAGGTTGCCGCCAATGGCAACCTGATCCAGACCGATTCCAGTGCGGTGAACGCCGTTGGCCGCGATGGCGCGGGAGGAAGCATCACCCTGCGGGCCAGTCGTGACGATGGGGCGGGCCAGATTTTCCTGTCGGGTGACTTGCATGCCGATGGCGAACAGGGGGGCGAGGTACGCGTGCTGGGTGACCAGATCGTGCTGGCTGATGCGGCGGTCAGCGCAACCGGCGTCCATCTCGGGGGCGAGATACTGATCGGTGGTGGATTCCAGGGCGCGGCGACCGGCGTCGCCCCCTCGCGCAGGACCGCGATCAATCCCGCCTCCATGCTCGATGCGAGCGCCAGCGAGGACGGCTCGGGTGGTCGCGTCGTGGTCTGGTCCGATGGCCGCACCGCTTTCGCGGGACAGGTGCTGGCAAGAGGCGGCGCGCGGGGCGGCGATGGCGGCACGATCGAAATTTCCGGCAAGGAGAGCGTCGCCTTCGGTGGTCGAGTCGATGCCGGCGCGACTCCGGGGTTGGGGGATCACGGGGTTTTTCTGCTCGATCCGAAAAACATCGTGATCGAAGGCTCAGAGCAGAACAGTTCCGGTTACTTCGAGTTGAGCGACCCTACCCCGGCTTCGGGCGATCGTCACGGCTATGAAACGATGGCGTTGTCCGGTTCCGATCAATTGCTGGTGCTCTCGCCCTATGACAGCAACGCGGCGACGGCGGCAGGCGCCATCTATGTCTACAACACGGCAACCGGCGCGATGTTGTCCATGTTGACCGGAGATCAGGCCAATGACCGGGCGGGCTTGGGCGGAATAACCACGTTGTATCACTACGATGAGAGCTACGATTATCTGGTCGCGAGCCCTTATTGGCATGGTTCGGCGGGGGCGGTGACCTGGATCGATGGTGCCGGTGGCGGCATCAGCGGCCAGATCGGCGCCAGCAACAGTCTGGTGGGCGCCAAAGCGAATGATCGGATCGCTTCCGGCGGCATCGAGAGGGTCTACAACAATGGCCACTATGATTATTTTGTGCTCAGTCCTGAGTGGAACGGCACTTTCGGCGCATTGACCTTCGCGCGGGGCAATGTCGCCACGGTCGGCGTCGTGGACAGCGCCAACAGTCTGGTGGGCAGCCATGCCGGCGACCGCATCGGCGATTCGCTGACTCCATTGGATAGCGGTCACTATCTTTCGTTGAGTTCCTCCTGGAACGGCGGCGCCGGCGCGGTGACTTTCCTTGACCGAACCGCCGGCAAGAGCGGCGTGGTGGATTCCGGCAACAGCCTGGTCGGCGAAAATAGTGCCGACGGCGTCGGTTCCGGCGGCATTTTCGATCTCTACGACAGTGAATCCGGCCTTTACAACTATCTGGTGTTGAGTCCGGACTGGAACGGCATGCTGGGTGCGGTGACTTTTGGCAGCGGTACCAGTGGCGTCAGCGGCGTGATCAGTTCCGCCAACAGCTATATCGGCGACACGGCGGGTGACCGGGTCGGTTCGAACGGCGTCTCGACCTTGTTCGGCGCAAGCGGCTACGCGTTCTTGATGTGGAGTCCGTCCTGGCACGGTTCGGCCGGCGCGGTGACCTGGTTCAACGGCAGCAGCGCCGGTTTCGGCGGAGTGGTGGGGGCTGGAAACAGCCTGGTCGGCGGCCAAGCCAATGATCAAGTCGGGTCCGGTGATTATTACCCGCTCGATAGCGGCAATTATCTTGTCCTGAGTCCCGACTGGGGCGGAGGGGCCGGCGCGGTGACTTTCCTGGAGACCAGCACCGGCAAGACCGGCGTGGTCGATGCCAACAACAGTCTGGTTGGAACCGCAAGCGCCGACCGGGTGGGTTCCGGGGGGATCGAGGATATCTATGACAATGGCAACTATCACTACTTGGTGCTGAGCCCGAACTGGAACGGCACTGCCGGCGCGGTGACCTTCGGCAATGGCGCCAGCGGCGTCAGCGGCGTGGTCAGCGCCGCCAACAGTTATGTCGGCGCCATGGATGGCGATCGGGTCGGTTCCGGCGGCATCGAAGCGCTGTACAACATCGGCGGCGACGATTACCTGATCCTCAGTCCGTCCTGGCAAAACGCGGCTGGCGCAGTGACCTGGTTCGACGGCGGCGGCGCCGGCTTCGGCGGCGTGGTGGGCGCCGGCAACAGTCTGGTCGGCGGCAACGCCAACGATCAAGTCGGCTCCGGCGGCATCACAACCGTCTTTAATGGCGGCATCTACGATTACTTCGTGCGGAGCCCGGAGTGGAGCAATACGGCGGGCGCGGTGACCTTCGGCCATGGCGGCACGGGTGTCGTCGGCGTCGTGAGTAACACCAACAGTCTGGTCGGCAGCCATGCCGGCGACCGCATCGGCGCCACGCTGACAGAACTGTCGAGCGGCAACTTTGTGGTGCGCAGCACCACCTGGAACGGCGGCGCCGGCGCGGTGACCTTCCTGGATCGAACCACCGGCAAGACCGGCATTGTGGATTCCGGTAACAGCCTGGTCGGGAGCGCCAGCACCGACGGCATCGGTTCCGGCGGCATCCAGAACATCGAGGACAACGGTACTTACCACTATCTGGTGCTGAGCCCGAACTGGAACGGCATCGCTGGCGCGGTAACCTTCGGCAGTGGCGCCAGTGGCGTCAGCGGCGCGGTCGCTGCGAGCAATAGCTATGTCGGCGACACGTCGGGTGACCGGGTCGGGTCAGGCGGTATCACCACCCTGTTCAACAATGGCGGCTACGACTATCTGATCCGGAGTCCGGCCTGGCATGGTTCGGCCGGCGCGGTGACCTGGTTCGACGGCGGCGGCGCCGGCTTCGGCGGCGTGGTGGGCGCCGGCA
>JASJPK010000005.1:11117-35562 GCA_031426735.1 Hydrogenophilaceae bacterium
ATACGGCGGGCGCGGTGACCTTCGGCCATGGCGGCACGGGTGTCGTCGGCGTCGTCAGCAATACCAACAGTCTGGTCGGCAGCCATGCCGGCGACCGCATCGGCGCCACGCTGACGCAATTGTCGGGCGGCAATTATGTGGTGCGCAGCACCACCTGGAATGGCGGCGCCGGCGCGGTGACCTTCCTGGACCGAACCACTGGCAAGACCGGCGTGGTCGACGCCAGCAACAGTCTGGTCGGGAGCGCCAGCGGCGACAGCGTCGGTTCTGGTGGCATCCAGAACATCAAGGACAACGGCACTTACCACTATCTGGTGCTGAGCCCGAACTGGAATGGCACCGCTGGCGCGGTGACCTTCGGCAATGGCGCCAGCGGCGTCAGTGGCGCGGTCGCTGTGGGCAACAGTTATGTCGGCGACACGGCGGGCGACCAGGTGGGTTCGGGGGGCGTCACCACGTTGGTCGACAATCTCGGCTATGACACCTATGACACCTATGTGGTCTGGAGTCCTTCCTGGCACGGTTCGGCGGGTGCCGTGACCATGATCGCCGGTGGAACCGGCGGCGTGGTGGGCGCCGGCAACAGTCTGGTCGGCAGCCATGCCGGCGATCGTGTCGGTTCAGGTTATTACTCGAACCTGGGCGGCGGAAATTACTTGATCGAAAGCCCGGAATGGAATGGTGGCGCGGGTGCGTTGACGTATTTCTCGGTGTCGAATGGGCGAACCGGCGTGGTGTCGGCGGCCAACAGCATCGTCGGCGCGCAACCGGGGGATTTGATTGACTGGTACCACGACTCGCTGGGCAACGGCCTTTATTTGTTGAATATCGGCTCCTGGGGCGGTGACGCGGGCCGTCTGCTGGTTCTGTCCAGCGGCGCCGGCGGCTATGGCTGGGGATACGCAGACGATCCAGGCAAAACCGTCACCATCAGCCCGGAGCAGGTCGCGGCCATCGCCAATACCGGTACGGAAGTCCTGCTGCAGGCCAACAACGACATCACGCTGAACGGTGACATCCTGCTCGATAATCCCAATGGGCAAGGCGGCGAACTGGTCATGCGCGCGGGGCGTTCGATTCTCCTGAACGGCAACATCAGCAGCGATGGCGATGTTTCCCTCTATGCCAATGACACCGCCGGGAATGGTGTGCTCTCGGCCTACCGGGACAGCGGTCTGGCGGAGATCCGCATGGCTCCCGACACGGTGATCGAAGCGGATGGGGGTGTGGTGGCTCACATCCTGGCGGGATTGGGCGAGGGCAGCGCGGGGGGAATAACCCTGGAAACCGTGCGGGCCTCTGAAATCGATTTCCACGGCACGTTGCAACATGGTTTCTCTGTGACCCAGGGCATCTTCCGTGGCACGGGCACCATTCAAGGCAATCTCTCGGTCAACAATGCCACCTTTGCGCCTGGCCATTCACCCGGCGCGGTAACCATCACCGGCGATCTGGTTCTGGGAGACAGCAGCATGTTGTCGATCGAGTATGGCGGCACCGAGCCAGGCCAGTACGACCTCATCTCGGTGGGGGGGACAGCCTACTTTGACGGTGCATTGGAATTGTTGAGCTACGGTGGCTTCACCCCCAGCGCAATGCTGACGGAGTCGTTCGTTTCCGGACGGGTTTCAGGCGCGTTTCGCAGCGTGACGGGCAGTCTGGCGGGGCTGGTTTCCATTCCCGCGGCAAGTAATGAACTGATTGAAAACATCGCGACGATCCTGCGGGCGGAGCCGCTCGAACCTGAAGATACGTTTACGCCCCCGCAATTACAGATCAGTCTGGATACTTCCTTTGAAGATGTGCTGGCGTACCCCGCCGTGAACGCGCTGGTCGGCACGACGCAACAACTCCAGAATGCAGCGGTGCAACTGGGGGCTCGCCGAGAAGCGCGAATCCAGTCCTTTGCCCAGGCCATCGCCGATCTGCGCAGCCATCCGAGTCGCGCGGACGTCAGCGAGTGCGGTGAGGGGCAGAGTGGCTCCAGCGGCCAGTGCCTCGTCACGCGCAAGGTGCGGGATCTCGACAAACTGATCGCCGATGCGCCGGTGGATACCCGCAAACGCATTGCCTTGCTGATCGGCAACGAAGCGTATGCGGGCGATATTCCGACATTGACCACCCCGGTTTCCGATGTGGAGGCGATCGCATCCCGATTGAAGGAAAAGCATGGTTTCAATGTGATCGTCCTGCGCAATGCCAGCAAGGCCGATGTCATACGCGAAATGAATCAGCTGGCCACCAGCACGGTCGTCGCCGATAGCGTCATGGTGTTCTATGCCGGCCACGGCTATCAGGATGAGGGCGACAAGGGTATGGGCTACTGGATTCCGGTCGATGCCAAGACCCATTCGGCGGCTGGATGGATCTCGAATCAGGACATCAGCAAACTGTTGTTTTCGATTCCGGCGCGCCAGGTCATGCTGATTTCGGACAGCTGTTTCTCGGGTTCCCTGACGCGCGAGCAGCGGGTCAAGGCCGTGAAGAATCTGAAGCGCGAGGAGGTGTTGAAGCAACGCTCGGTACTGGTGCTTTCCTCGGGGGGAGAGGAGCCGGTGACCGATGAAGGGCGTGATGGCCATTCCATCTTCGCCTGGCATCTGCTCAAGGTACTCGACTCGGCCGATCACGGCTTGACCGGTTTCGATTTGTACCGGCAGGTCCATGAAAACCTGATCAAGGAGTATCCGCAGCAGCCGCAGTATGGCGCCTCGATCTTCGCGGGCCATAAGGGCGATGGCGATTATTACGTCGCCGACCGGCCGTAAGCGCAACGGGTGCCCGCTTGCTTGTCTGGCGGGGCGATGGGATTTCGATGTGGATCGAAGGACTTTTCACAAGTAGGAGGACGGGACATGAATGCGTACCGTGTATTGGTTTTCTGGCTGGCGTTGACCTCCACCCTGGCCCAGGCCGCGACCTCCGCAACCCTGGTACGGGATCAGGATTTGCTGGATGGCCCCGGTGGCCTGGTCATCGGCAGGGTGTCGAAGTCGTTGCCTATTGAAGTGCTTCAGCGGCAATCCGGATGGGTGCAAATCAGCGCGATGGACAAAGTGGGCTGGGTGCGCATGCTGGCGATCAAATCAACACGCGAGGCCGGCCACACCTCGTTGAGCAACATACTGGTGTCATGGTGGAAGAACGCGAGATACGGGGATAGCACGCGCGTCACGGCCATCGCCGGTCTGCGATCGTTGCCGAAGCCGCAGCCTTCCTCACATGCATTGATCATGTCGATCGGCCAATATGCCGGCGCCATTCCCGGTCTTTCCGCCACGGACCAGGATATCGACGCGGCCGTCATGCTGGCCAACGGCATGGGCGTGCCGGAAGAAAATACCGTGGTGCTCAAGGATGGCGAGTTGAGCCTTGAGGCCATGCGCAAGGCCTTGGATGCGCTGGTTGAGCGTGTTCTGCCGCGGGACCAGGTTTTCATTTATTTCTCAGGTCATGGCACCCGCATGCAGGTGAAGGACGCGCAACGCGAACGCTGTGGCGAAGGACTGCTGGCGGCAGACGGTGGTGTATTGGGCGATACGGAAATCGAGGCCTTGTTCCAGCGTCTGTCGAAAAAGGCGCGGCGCGTGGTTTCCTTTTTCGACGCCTGCCATTCCGGCGGCGCGGTTTCTCGATCGGCCGGCATGGAGACGTTCAAGGCAAAGCATTGGACCCAGCCGAACCAATCCACTTGCGAGAATCCCAGCCATGCATTGAGCCAGGGCCTGCCCACCCGCGCACTCGGCGCGGATCCGGGCGCGGGGAATTTCATCCATATCGCATCGTCGCGGATGGACGAAGTTTCATTGCAGGAAACCGGCAAGGGCGGACTGGCAACGCAAGCCTGGCTGCAGTGTTTGAGCGAGGGAGCGAAGGATCTCGATGCCAGCGGCGGCATTTCGATCGGCGAGATCGGCCATTGCGCGCAGGACAGGATCAATCTCAAGGTGGCCTCGGCCAGCGGTATATCGCCCCAGCACATCACACTGAGCGGCAATCAGGCGATCGTGCTCGGCGCATCGGCGGGGTCTGACAGCGTTTCCGGCGGCGCCAAGGCCGCATTGCAGGATATCTACGCCAACCGCGATACGCGTCGACAGGTCGTGCTACAAGCCAGTCCGACCGATATGCGGATACGCTCCGACAAATTGGGACTCGCGCTGCAATCGAGCCATGCCGGCTTTGTCTATTTGCTGATGGTCGACAGCACCGGCAAGACCTTCGACATGCTGTTTCCCAACAAACGCGATACCGCCAATTACATTCGCGCCGGAGAAACCTTGCATCTGCCGCGCGCTGGCTGGGATGTCATTGCCGCCGGCCCACCCGGTCAGGATACCGTGCTTGCCATTGTCAGCGATTCGCCACGCGACTTTGCCAAACTGGGCATGAAACCAGCGGGTCCGTTCTCCGCGATCGAAGCGAATCCGCAGGCGGTGAACAATGAAATCCAATTGGCCGCGGCAAGCGCGTCTAACGCGGATAAACCGGCCTGCCGCGCGGTTGGAAAGCAACGCGCATTGCTGGTTGTCGAAGATTGTTCCGATACCTACGGTGCGGCGATGGTCACCATCAATGAACTGAACTGACATGAATATGGGGTCCGCGTGTTTTTCCGGTGTTTTTGTTGGGCCGGCATGGCCTTGCCGCTTGTAACATCGCACTTGCCGATTCTTCCGGAGCTTCGTCGATGTTTGAGCCCCAAAACAACGTGCCCGCCGTGGATGAGGATGTCCGCCTTCCGGAGACTGAAGCGCAAACCGACCCGCTGAATTCGTTGGGGAAGGATGCCGGGCCCGTAAGGGTTGAAACGCTGCAATCCGGCTTATCGGTGGACCGCCTGGAGCGGCTGGTTTCAATCGGTATCGAGTTGTCCAGCCAGCGCGACCTGGGCGAGTTGCTGAACCGGATTCTGGAAGCGGCGCAAGTGCTGACCAATGCCGATGGCGGCACGATTTATCTGATTCGTTCGCAAAAGCTCGAATTCGCCATCATCCGCAACCTCAGCCTGGGTATTCATCAAGGCGGACGTGGCGGCGACGCGCTGGCGCACAACCCGATCCCGATGTATTTCCCTGACGGCAGTCCAAATCTGTCGACGATCTCCGCTTCCGCCGCGATTTCCGGAAAAACCATCAACATCGCCGATGCCTACAACTCGTCGGAATTCGACTTTTCCGGTACACGCCGCTTCGATGCACTCAACGGTTACCAGTCGCGCTCGTTTCTGACGGTGCCGATGAAGGATCACGAAGAGCGCGTCATCGGCGTGCTGCAGTTGATCAATGCGCAAGATGCAAGCAGCGGCGCGATCATTCCGTTCGACAGCGACGACCAGTATCTGGTCGAGTCGCTGGCATCGCAGGCGGCTGTGGTACTGACCAACCGGCAGTTGATCGATCGCCTGGAAGAGTTGTTCGTTTCGTTCATCAAGGTCATCTCCAACGCGCTGGATGAAAAATCGCCTTATACCCACGGTCATTGCCAGCGCGTGCCGGAGATCACCATGCTGCTGGCCGATGCCGCGCATCGGACCGCACAAGGACCGCTGAAAGACTTCAATCTGAGCGCCAAGGATCGGCACGAACTGGAGATCGCGGCGCTGATGCACGACTGCGGCAAGATCACCACGCCGGTACACGTGGTCGACAAGGCGACCAAGCTGGAGACGATTTTCGACCGCATCCATCTGGTCGATACCCGCTTCGAGGTGCTCAAGCGCGATGCCCGTATTCGCATGCTGGAGGCGCGCCTGCAAGCGCCGATGACGACCGATGCGCAGGCGCTGGAAGCAGGCTACGCGCGCTATTGCGGCGAACTGGATGCGGCACGCGAATTCTTGCGCCAGGCCAATGTCGGCGGCGAGTTCATGTCGCCCGACAAGCAGGAGCGGGTGCGTGCGATCGGCCGCGAGCATCGCTGGATCGATCCAGCCGGCGAAAGTGTCGCGTTATTGAGCGAGGAAGAGATCGACAAGCTGTGTATCGCCAAGGGCACGTTGTCGGGCGAGGAGCGCGACATCATCAATTACCACATCGTTTCCACCATCAAGATGCTGGAAGCGTTGCCCTGGCCGCGCCATCTGCGCAACGTGCCGGAGTATGCCGGCGGGCATCACGAACGCATGGACGGCAAAGGCTATCCGAAGGGGCTGACGCGCGAGCAGATGTCGGTGCAGGCACGCATCATGGGCATCGCCGATATCTTCGAAGCGTTGACCGCCAGCGACCGTCCATACAAGCCCGGCATGTCTTTGTCGCGCTCGCTGGCTATTCTTGGGCGCATGAAGCTGGATAATCACATCGACCCTGATCTGTTCGATGTCTTTGTCAGTGAGAAGGTGTATCTCGCCTATGCCCGCATGCATCTCAAACCCGAACAGATCGACGAAGTCGACGAATCCGCCATACCTGGATACTCAGGCGCGGGCCTGCAACCGGATACCACTCAGAAAAACCTGGAGCCGCCAAAGCCATGACCTTGCGCAGCCGTCGTTTCATCGGGCAATTCGCCCTCAGCGCCCTGCTCATCATTCTGTTGACATTGCATTTGACCGGACTGGTGAACATGCCTTTTGTCGATCGGCTTGACAATTTGATGTACGACCTCAAGGTGAGAACAACCACCGCGCAGGGTGTCGACGAGCGTGTGGTCATCGTCGATATCGACGACAAGAGTCTGCAGGCCGAAGGCCGTTGGCCGTGGCCGCGCGAAAAGATGGCCCGCTTGCAGACCAATTTGTTCGAACAATACGGTGCCGCCGCAGTCGGTTACGACATCGTGTTCTCCGAGCCGGATGCCAGTTCCGGCTTGCCCGTGCTGGAAGCGCTGGCGGCCAATGAATTGAAGGATCAGCCCTTGTTCGCGGGCATGATCGAACAGCTGCGGCCGCGTCTGGATTACGACGGACTCATGGCGGAATCGCTCGGCAAGGGCATGTCGGTGCTGGGTTACTACTTCAACGTCAATGAAGGCGCCGAGCGTATCGCCATCTTGCCGAAACCCTTGTTCACCCAAGATCAACTCGGTGGCCTGGGCGGCGCTTTCATGCATGCGCAGGGCTACGGCGGTGCGTTGCCCCGGTTGTTGGAGAAAGCGACTTCAGCCGGCTTCTACAACTCATTGCCGGATAACGATGGCGTCATCCGGCGTATGCCGGTGATGATCAACTATCAGGCCAGCTACTATGCCTCGCTGCCCATCATGCTGGCGCGGGCGGCGATGGATGCGCAGGAAATCAAGCTGGTCAATCCGGGCGGCGATGGCTTCAATCGCTATATACCGCATGCGCTGGACATCGATGGCCTGAAAGTACCGTTCGACGCGCAGGGCGGCGTACTGGTGCCGTATCGAAAGCCCGGTTCTTATCACTTCGTTTCGGCAACCGACGTGATCAGCGGACAGACGCCAGCGAGCGAAATCGAGGGCCGTATCGTGCTGGTTGGCACCACGGCGCCCGGTCTCGCCGATATCCGCGTCACCCCGGTCAGCGAGGTGTTTCCCGGCGTCGAGATCCACGCGTCGTTGATGTCGGGCATCCTCGATCAGAATCTGAAATGGAAGCCGCGCCAGATCACGACGCTGAATGTGGCGATCGTGGTGATTCTTGGCATTGTCATCGGCATCCTGCTGCCGATGACTACGCCGATGATTGCGGCCTTTTCCACGCTGGGTTTCCTGGTATTGGTGATCGGACTCGATGTCTGGGGCTGGAATGCACTGAATATGGAGTTCCCGCTGGGGGCGCCAATGGTCACGGTGCTGGGCATGTTTGTGGTCAACATGTCGTACGGATTTTTCGTCGAGACGCGCGCCAAGGGCCAGATCACCAAGCTGTTCGGCCAATATGTGCCGAAGGAACTGGTCGAGGAAATGAGCCGCGATCCCGACCGCTACAACCTGAAGGGCGAATCGCGCGAAATGAGCGTGTTGTTCTCCGATATCCGCGATTTCACCAGTATTTCGGAAGGGCTGCCGGCGGCGTCTCTGGCCGAGATGCTGAACTTCTACCTGTCTTCGATGACCCGCATCGTGCAGCAACGCCGCGGCACCATCGACAAGTACATCGGCGACGCGATCATGGCGTTCTGGGGCGCGCCGGTGTCCGATCCGAATCATGCGCGCGATGCAATTCAAGCTGCCATGCAGATGCAGCGTGACCTGGACGAACTGAATCCGCAAATGAAGCTGAAGGGCTGGCCGGAAATCAAGATCGGCATCGGCGTCAACTCCGGCAAGATGAGCGTCGGCAACATGGGTTCCGAATTCCGCATGGCCTACACGGTGATGGCCGACGCGGTCAACCTGGCCTCGCGCCTGGAAGGGTTGACCAAGCAATACGGTCTCGGCATTCTGGTCGGCGAAGAAGCGGTCGCGCTCTGCCCGGATATCGAGTTCATGAAGGTCGACGTGGTGCGGGTGAAAGGCAAGCTGCATCCGGTGACGATTTTCGAACCGCTCGGCGAGAAAGAGCAGGTCGATGTGGCCGCGATCAAGCGCAAGCAGGATTTCGAGCAAGCGCGCGCGGCGTATCTGGTGCAGAACTTCGATGAAGCCGAGGACATCCTGCGCAAAGCCAACAAGCGCCACCCAGGCAAGTTGTACGAGGTCTATCTCGAACGCATCGCCCATTTCCGCGAAATCCCGCCGCCCGCCGAGTGGGATGGCGTGTTCACCTTCACCAGCAAGTAATTCCCGGGACGATGCGCATTGAAGTGCTGGGCTGTTCGGGCGGTATCGGCGATGGCCGCCACACCACGTCTTTCCTGATCGACGACGATATCCTGCTCGATGCCGGCAGCGGCGTGGCGCAGTTATCGCGCGTGGCTTTGGCGCGCATCGACCATGTCTTCATCACGCATAGCCACCTCGACCATATTCTCAGCTTGCCCTTGCTGCTCGATAGCGTGGCCGGCGAGCGGGCCGGGCCGGTGGTCCTGCATGCGATTCCGGAAGTGTTGGAGATCCTCAAGGACCACGTGTTCAACTGGCGCATCTGGCCAGATTTTTCACGCATCCCCACGGTGGAAGCGCCGTTTTTACGTTACGCCCCGATGGCACTTGGACAAACCTTGCGTCTGCTCGATGCCGAGGGCGCGTTACGCGAAATCACCCCGATTCCCGCCCATCACGTGGTTCCTACGACCGGTTTCCATCTGCGCGGGCCTTTGGGCAGTTTGCTGTTTTCCGGCGATACCGACAGCCATCCGGCGTTGTGGGCGTTAGCCGAGCTGATTCCCGATCTGCGGCATCTGGTGGTGGAGTGTTCTTTCGGAAATGATCAAAGCACGTTGGCGCATGCCTCGCGTCATTACCATACGAGCGCGCTCGCCGCCGATCTGGCGGGCTTGAGTCTGGGCGCCGAGGTCTGGATCTCGCATCTAAAACCGGGCGGCGAGGCCGGCATCATGGCCGAGTTGCGCAGCGAGTTGTTCAATAAGACGCCGCATGCCGTGCAGGCGTTGGCCGAAGGCCAGGTTCTGGGTATTTGACCCGGTCCCGCAGCGTTTGCCTTGCTCGCGCGGGCAGATGTACAGATGTCGTAGACATAAAAAAGGAGGCCTTGCGGCCTCCTTTTCGTTTTCCAGGCTTAGATTCAGCCCGGCAGACCCAGCGTGTCGGCCCAAACGTTCTTCGCCCAGGATTCCATGTAAGCGAATTCGAGTTCGCTTTCTTCCTTGGAAACCCCGCCGCCCTTCTGGGCGACCATCGAGGCCGGCGTGATCTTGCCATCGTCGGCTTTCTTTTCCGGCGAATAACGGAACACGGTAGCCACGTGGAACGCAGTGGATCCTGTCGACGCGGAATAACACGTGTTGGTGACGACAGGTGCCGAATCCGGCTCGCGACCATTGAAGATTTCGCAGATTGCCGCTGCCGCCATCTTGCCGGTGTTGTTGGCCACCGAGCCCGATTTCGGGAAGTTGGTCAGCGTCGAGTCGCCGAGGACGTGAACGTTCTTCACGCTCTTCGATTCGAAGCTGCGGTAGTCGATCGGACACCAGGTGTTGGAGGAGTCGGTGCGGACACCGGCCATTTCGCAGATCGCGGCGGCACGCATCGGCGGCACCACGTTGATCACGTCACCCTTCACATCGTCGAATTCGGTGCCGACCATCATCTTGACCGGGTCGACCGAACGCGGCATGTTGTTCGGGCGATATTCGATCATGCTGTTGTCGGTGCCATAGCCGTAGTGCTTCTTCCACGCGGCCAGGAACAGACCTTTCTTGGAGGCGATGTCCGGGTTGCCGTCCAGAATGATGATCTTGGACTTGGGCTTGGCCTGTTTCAGATAGGTGGCAACCTGACAAGCACGCTCGTAAGGGCCGGGCGGGCAGCGGTACGGGGCCATCGGCACCGACATGACGAAGACGCCGCCGTCGGGCATGGCTTCCAGTTGCTTGCGCAGGGTAGCGGTCTGCGGACCGGCTTTCCAGGCGTGCATGATGGTCTTCTGCGCTTCTGCGTCGTAACCCTTGACCTTGTCGAACATCAGTTCGATGCCGCCGGCGAGAATCAGGCGGTCATAGCCGAAGGTCTTGCCGCCGGCGGTCTTGACGGTGCGGCCGGCGGTGTCGATACCGGTGACGGTGTCTTGCACGAAGTTGTTGACCGCCTTTTTCAGGTGGTCATAGGTGAAGGTGATGTCTTCCAGCTTGGTCAGGCCAGCCAGCACGCCGTTGGACGTGGGGCAGGAGACGAAGTTTGCGTTCGGCTCGATGATGGTGACTTCGATCTTCGGTTCCCACATTTTCAGGTAGCGGGCACAGGTGGCGCCGCCGAAACCGGCACCGACGATGACGACCTTGTAGGGGGCGCCGCTGAGAGCGGGGCTGGTGGGGCCAGAGGCGCAGCCGGTCAACGCGCCGAGGGAAGCGGCGCCGGTGACACCGGCAGAAATCTTCAGAAATTCGCGGCGATCAAATGCCATGTTGTGTCTCCTGTTATGGGTTACTTGACGGCAGAGAACCAGGCGCCCAGCGCTTCGAACTCAGCGTCGGTGTAACCCATGGCATGTTTCTGCATAACGGTGGCGGGGCGTGTGCCGTCGCGGAATGCCTTCATCTGATCGATGAAGTACTTCTTGTCCAGGCCGGCCAGGCTGGGAATGGCGCCGCGGCTCTTGCCATCGGGGCCGTGACAGTAGGCGCAGTTGGCGGCCATAAAACGGGCCTTCGTATCGATCGCTTGAGCCGATGCAGCGCTCAGCGCACCCGCCAGAAGCAGGGTGATTGCGAGGGATTTCTTCATGTGTTCCTCCAGGTTGAGACAATAAACGACGGTTTCCCATCTTCCGAGCTGAGCTACAAACCCTGGAGCGAATACTTGCTTGTTGTCATGCAGTCTTGACCAGGATCAATGCCGGGCCGGATGTTTGCATGACGCTTTTATACCAGTCAACAAGAAAACCCTAATATTGGCGCGGCTTCCAGCCTGTTTTTGCAGTTAGTTCATTGCACCCAGAGCTTGTGCACGCTGGCGTTGTTTTTCCATTGCCCTGTTTTCATCATTGCTATTCCATGACCCGGATAACCATCCACCCAGTTGGTTCATGGCCAGGTCGGCGAGTGCATTGATCCAGACCGGACGATCATTCAACGCCGGAATGTAGCGATATTCGCCGCCGCCTGCGTTGAGGAAGCTGGCTTTGCCTTCCAGCGCGATCTCTTCCAGCGTTTCCAGGCAGTCGGCAATGAAGCCGGGGCAAACGATGTCGACCCGCCGGGTTTTCCGGCGACCGAGCTCTTCCAGCGTGGCGACGGTATAAGGCTGCAGCCATTCGGCGCGGCCGAAGCGCGACTGGAAGCTGATGCGGTACTGCTCGGGCGTGAGACTCAGCGCTTCCGCCAGCAGTCGGCCACTGCGCTGGCATTCGCAATGGTAGGGATCGCCCAGGTCGAGCGAGCGGCGCGGGATGCCATGAAAACTCATGACCAGCACATCGGGCCGGCCGTGTTCGGCCCAGTAGGCCTGCACGCTCTGTTTGAGCGCGGCGATGTAGCCCGGATCGGCATGGAAATGCTTGAGCACGCGCACCTCGGGCGGATTGCGTTGATGCAACAGGCTTTGCCAGGCGGCGTCGAGGGCCGAGCCGGTGCTGCTGGCCGCGTATTGCGGATACAGCGGCAGCAGCAGAATGCGGTCGACGCCTTGCGCCTTCATGGCCTGAATCTTTGCCGCAACCGAGGGTTGGCCGTAGCGCATCGCATACTCCACCACGATCGGTTGCGGACTGCGCTGCGCCAGTTCGGCCGCGAGCAATTCGGCCTGTCGCGCGGTGAAGTGCTTGAGCGGCGAACCTTCCGGGCGCCAGATCGCGGCGTATTTTTCGGCCGACTTCTTCGGCCGGGTGTTCAGGATGATGCCGTTGAGGATCAGCCACCAGAGCGGACGCGGGATTTCCACGACGCGCCGGTCCCAGAGAAACTCCTTCAGGTAGTGGCGCAACGCTGGTGCGGTCGGCGCTGCGGGCGTGCCCAGGTTGATCAGCAGAATGCCGGTGCGGGCGGTCTGGCCATGGCTGTAAGTCGGTTCCGGCAGGTAGTAGGGCATGCAGCGATCAATGATAGGACAGCGCGTTGGACAATAATTTGGCGGTGATGTCGACGATGGGGATCACTCGTTCGTAAGCCATGCGGGTGGGGCCGATGACCCCGAGGGTGCCGACCACTTCGCCATTGGCTTCGTAAGGGGCGGCGATAACGCTGCATTCGTCCAGGCTGGCGACGCCGGATTCGGCGCCGATGAACAGCTGCACGCCATTGGCGGCGTGACCGACATCGAGCAGTTGCATCAATTCGGTTTTCTGCTCGAACAGGCCGAACAATTCGCGCAGACGCACCATGTTGGAGGTGAGTTCCGGCGCGTTGATCAGGTTGCGTTCGCCGGAGAGCACGTATTCGTTGCCGACACTGAACGCATCGGTGCCGGCGGCGACCACCATTTCCATCAACTGGCTGATGTCGGACTTCAACTCCGCCAGTTCATTGGCCAGGCGCGGCTGCACCTGTTCGAACGAGAAGCCGGCGAAATGCTGGTTGTAATAATTGGCGGCGCGCACCAGCTGATTGGGCTCGTAATTGCGCTCGGTGACGATGACGCGGTTTTGCACTTCACCGTCGGCGGTCACCATGATCAGCAGGATGCGTTTGTCGGAAAGCGTGAGGAATTCGATCTGGCGCAGCCCCAGATTGCGTCGTTTCGGGATCAGCACGACGCCGGCATAAGCGGTGAGTTCGGCCAGCAGGTGCGAGGCGGCGCTGACCAGTCGTTGCGGATCGTGCGGCGACAGGCTGGCTTCGATCTGACGCACTTCGCCTTGCCCCAGCGGCTTCACCGTGAGCAGGGTGTCGACGAAGAGACGGTAGCCGCGCGGCGTCGGCACGCGGCCGGACGAAGTATGCGGACTGACGATGTAACCGCCTTCTTCCAGGTCGGACATGATGTTGCGTATCGAGGCCGGCGACAGGTTCAACCCGGTGTGCTTGGAGAGCGTGCGCGAACCGACCGGTTGGCCGTCTTCGATATAACGCTCAACCAGAAACTTGAGCAGGATGCGGGCACGGTCGTTGAGCATGGCGGGCAATGATAATCCTAGAAACGGCGGAGGGCGGCGTCGCTGGCATGAAGCAGGCGGTGACGCCGGGGAAGACGATACATGCAATTTCGATGGAGTGTGCACACGGCAATTGAGCGGTAGACCGCCGTTTCTCGCAGCCTGGGATGGCTATAATTTCGCGCCATGAATGCTGATTTCAAGACTATTGCGCTGGTGGGCAAATTCAACAGCCCGGGCAATTCCAGTTCGCTGCTGCGTCTGGCCGACTATCTTCGGCGCCGTGGCCATCATGTGATGATTACCCCGCATACCGCCGACACCTGCCAGATACGCGATTTCGAGGTGGCGACCCTGAACGAGATCGGCGCCGTGGTCGATCTGGCCATCGTCATGGGCGGCGACGGCACCTTGCTGAACATTGCGCGCACGCTGGTCGATCATCGCGTGCCACTGATCGGGGTCAACCAGGGCCATCTCGGCTTTCTGGCGGACGTGTCGATCGACACCATGTTCTCGACCCTGGAAGACATGCTGTCCGGCCAGTATGTGGCGGAAGAACGCATCATGCTGGAGTCCAGCGTCGAGCGGCATGAGGATGTGCTGATTGCCTCGTTCGCGTTCAACGATGTCGTGGTGAGCAAGAGCACGACCGGCCGCCTGATCGAATTCGAGGTCTATATCGACAACCAGTTCGTCTACAGCCAGCGCGCCGACGGCCTGGTGGTCGCCTCGCCGACCGGTTCCACCGCCTATGCGCTGTCCTCCGGCGGCCCGATTCTGCATCCCACCCTGGAAGCGGTGGTGATGGTGCCGATCTGTCCGCATACGCTGTCGGCGCGGCCGATTGCAGTGAACAGCCGCTCCGAGATCGAGATCAATCTGATACACGCCGACGATGCCCGCGTGCATTTCGACGGCCAACGCCACGCCGATCTGAAAATCGGCGACCGCGTCGTGATTCGCCGCGCCCACAACACCGTTCGCCTGCTCCATCCGGAAGGCCACAACTACTACGACACGCTGCGCCAGAAGCTGCATTGGGGCGAGAAGCTGTGAAAGTCGCCCACTAATCATGCTGCTTTCCCTGTCCATTTCCGATTTCGTCCTGGTCGAACACCTTGCGCTCGATTTCGCGCCCGGATTTTCCGTGCTCACCGGCGAAACCGGCGCCGGCAAATCCATCCTGCTCGATGCCATCTCGCTGGTCCTCGGCGAACGCGCCGATGCCGGCGTGGTGCGCGAAGGCGCCGCCCGCGCCGAGATTGCCGCCGAGTTCACCGTGCCGGCCGACTCCGCGCTGATCGACTGGCTGCACGAAAACGATCTGGCCGGCGAAGACGACCTGCTGTTGATGCGCCGTGTGGTCGAGGCTTCCGGCCGCTCGCGCGCCTTCATCAACGGTCGTCCGGCAACGGCCGGGCAACTGAAGGACGCGGGTGAGTTTCTGGTCGATATCCACGGTCAGCACGCGCATTACTCGCTGCTCAAGGCGACCGAGCAACGCCGTTTGCTGGATGCGTTCGGCGGCAGCACGGAGCTTGCTGGCGCGACCGCGCGCGCCTGGCGAATCTGGCGCGAGCTTGCCGCCCGGCGCGAGGCTGCCGCGAACCATGCCGGCGAACAGGATGCCGAGCGCGAACGTCTGGCCTGGGTGGAACAGGAACTTGCCACGCTCGATTTCAGCCTGCAGGGTTGGCAAGACCTGCAGGAAGACCATCGCCGTCTGAGCCATGCGGCGGATCTGGCGACCGGCGCCCAGGCGGCCGGCGAAACGCTGGAGGCGGAAGAGACCGGTGTGCTCAATCGCTTGCGGACATTGCGTGCCAGCCTGGCCGATCTGGCCGCCATCGACGCGGCCCTGGCCGAGCCGCTTGGACTGCTGGAAAGCGCGACGGAAACCTTGCACGAGGCGGCGCGCGAACTGAGCCGTTATGCCGATCGCGTCGAGCTCGATCCGGAAGCGTTGAATCTGGCCGAATTGCGCTTGATGGCGGTGCAAACTGCGGCGCGCAAATTTCGCCTGCGGCCGGAAGAGATTCCCGAACATCTTGCCGGCACGCGGGCTCAACTGGCCGAACTCGGCGCCGCGGCCGATCTGGACAGCCTGGCGCGGGCGGAAGCGGAAGCCGAGGCGGCCTATCGAACATCGGCGCAGAAACTGTCCCGGCAGCGGCTCGCTGCCGCCGGCCAACTTGGTCAGGCGGTCAGTGCAGCGATGCAGCAACTGTCCATGCAGGGCGGTCGTTTCGAAGCCGGCTTGAACCCCGGCGCGGCGGCGGCGCATGGTCTGGAGGAAGTGGAATTCCGCGTCTCGCCGCATGCCGGCCAGGGCGTCAAGCCGCTCGCCAAGACCGCGTCCGGCGGTGAACTGTCGCGTATCGGTCTGGCCCTGCAAACCGTGCTGTCGGGCACCTCGGGCGCGCCGACGCTGCTGTTCGACGAGGTCGATGCCGGCATCGGCGGCGGTGTCGCGGAAATCGTCGGCCGCATGCTGGCCGAGTTGGGCGGCGCCGGCGGCAAGCGCCAGGTGCTTTGCGTGACGCACTTGCCGCAGGTTGCGGCGCGTGCCGCGCGGCATTACCAGGTCAGCAAGGAAAATCGCGATGGCAAGGCGGTTTCAAGCGTTGCCGTGCTGAGCCATGCCGACCGGGTCGAGGAGATTGCGCGCATGTTGGGCGGCGTCAAGTTGACCGATGCGACGCGCGCGCATGCCGAGGAAATGCTGACGGCCTGAACGGATTATTCCTCGGACTTGCCCTTGTTCCGGTTCGGGCAGTTCTCGCGTTCGCAATCCACGTAAAGATGCAGCGCATGCTCCGCCAGTTTGAAGCCGTGTTTTTTCGCGATGGCATGCTGGCGGCGCTCGATTTCCTCGTCGTAGAACTCTTCCACATGGCCGCATTGCAGGCAGAGCAGATGGTCGTGATGGGCGCCCCGGTTCAGCTCGTACACCGCCTTGTCGTTGTCGAAGTGATGCCGGATCAGAATGCCGGCATGTTCGAACTGGGTGAGGACGCGGTACACGGTGGCGAGTCCGACATCGACGCTTTCGGACAGCAACATGCGGTAAACGTCTTCCGCGGTCAGGTGGCGTTGATCGGTCTGCTCGAACAGGGCGAGTATCTTCAGGCGCGGGCCGGTGACTTTCAGGCCCAGGGTCTTGAGTTGATCGGTGCTGGTCATGGTGGCTGTCGGCTAGGAGTGGCGTGGCGATGCGCGCTATCATAACGCGGCTTTCCGACCCTTCCGTCTTTCGCTGATACCCATGCGCCTTCCCGTTTTGTTAATTCTTTCCCTGCTGGCCGGTTGCGGCAGTTGGTCCCACCCCATCGATCGGATCAAGCCGCACAAGATCGATATTCCGCAGGGCAATGTGCTGAATCAGGACGCGCTCGACAAGCTCAAGCCCGGCATGACCCAGTCGCAGGTGCGTTTCATCCTGGGCACGCCGCTGATCGTGGACCCGTTCCATGGCAACCGCTGGGATTATGTTTTCCGCCTGGAAAAAGAAGGCAAGCTGGTGGAAAACCGTCGTGTCACGGTGATCTTCGAGAACGATCGTCTGAAGGGATTGCAGGGCGACATCGTCGCCGCGCCGGCGGAGGCAAGCAAGAAATGATCAAGGTTGCGATTGCCGGAGTCTCCGGCCGAATGGGACGGGCTTTGCTTGAGGCAGTGATGGCGGCAACCGATTTGCGCCTGTATGCCGCGCTCGATCGCGCCGGTAGCGCCGCGCTGGATAGCGATGCCGGCGCGCTGGTCGGCACGTCGCTGGGCGTCAAGGTCAGCGCGGATGTCGCCAGCGCATTGACCGGTGCCGATGTGCTGATCGACTTCACGCGGCCGGAAGCCACGCTGCATCACCTGCAGATCTGCGTCGAACAGAAGGTCGGCCTGATCATCGGCACGACCGGCTTCGATGCGGCCGGCAAGGCGGCCATCGAGCAGGCGGCAAAATCGATTCCCATCGTGTTCGCACCGAATATGAGCGTCGGCGTCAATCTGGCGCTGAAGCTGCTGGACCTGGCCGCGCGCGTGCTGGACGAGGATTTCGATATCGAAATCGTCGAAGCGCATCACCGCCACAAGGTCGACGCCCCTTCCGGCACGGCGCTGCGCATGGGCGAGGTGATCGCCAACGCGCTCGGGCGCGATCTCAAGACTTGCGCCGTGTATGGGCGCGAAGGCGTGACGGGCGAGCGCGATGCGCGCACCATCGGCTTCGCAACCCTACGCGGCGGCGACATCGTCGGCGACCATACGGTGATGTTCGCAGGCATCGGCGAGCGTCTGGAAATCACCCACAAGGCGAGCAGCCGGATGACTTTCGCGCTGGGCGCCTTGCGTGCGGCGCGCTTCCTGGCCGGTAAACCCGGCGGGCTGTTCGATATGCAGGATGTGCTGGGCTTGAACTAACGGGGAATCCCGAGTGCCGTCGATATCCGGGGCAATAGCGCCGGAATCGGCGAGTCAAAATTAATAAAGGCGAGGTGGCTGGGTTGCGCAGGTTGGCTTGGATCCTGTTATTGCTCTTTTTCGCCCACTTCGCCTGGGGCGTCGAGGTCATTGCCAACCGTTCGGTGGGCGTCAATACCCTGTCGCTGGCTGCGGCCCGCGCCATATTCGGAATGCGTCAGGCCAAGTGGCCGGACGATGCCCGCATCCAGGTCTTCGTCCTCGCCGATAGCCACCCCACGCATGTCGCCGTCTGCAAGGAACGCCTCAATCTGTTTCCTTATCAATTGCGCCAGTCGTGGGATCGGCTGGTGTATTCCGGGATGGCGCAGGCGCCCATCGAAGTCGCTAGTGAAGAAGAACTCGTCAACAAGGTCGCCACAACGTCTGGCGCGATCGGTTATGTCAGGAAGGTAAAGCCGAATGATTCGATCAAGATCATCGCCATCCAGTAAGGCGCTGTGCGCACTCGGCGCCGGCTTGCTCGCCGCATTGGGCGTCAGCCTGGCGCAGGCGCAGGAATTGGGGCATGGCGTGCAGGCGCACGGTTTCTTCAGCCAGAGCCTGGTCTACACCAGCGATAACAATGTCGGCGGCAACAGCGATGACGCGTTGGCCTGGAATCTGCGTGAGCTGGGCGCCAATCTGTCCTGGCGCCCGAATCCGGATTGGCTGCTTTCCGGTCAGGCGCTGGCGCGCTGGGCGGGCGCGGCGGATAAAGGCGAAGTGCGCCTCGACTACGGTTTCGTCGATCGCACCTTGTTTGCCAACGGCGAAGATCAGGTCGGTGTGCGCGTCGGCAAGATCAAGAACCCGTACGGCTTCTTCAACACGACGCGCGATGTGGCGCATACCCGGCCCGGCATCATCATGCCGCAATCGATTTACCTCGATCGCATTCGCAATTTCATCCTGAGTGCGCCCGGTGCTGCCGCCTATGGCAACCATGCCGGCGAGACCGTCGACATCGCGTGGTCTTTGGGGGCGGTTCGCTTCGATGGCGACGACGAGGATCTGGAGCATCTGTTCCTGCTGTCGAATCGGGCGGGGACGCTGAAGGGCGATACCTCCTGGACCGGGCAGCTGATGGCTGAGCTCGACGGCGGCCGCTGGCGCGCCGGGCTGACCCTGGGCGCCATCAATATGCACTACGAGCCCGGCACCGATCCGATGCTGACGGCCGGACGCAATCGCCTGACGCCGGTGGTGTTGTCGCTGGAACACAATGCGGAAAAATTCAGCCTGACCGGCGAATACAGCCAGGTCAAACATGACAGCAGCAGGTATGGAGCGAGCCCCCTGGCCGTTGCTTTGCAAAGTCCCAATACGCTGGAAGCCTGGTATTTGCAGGCGACCTATCGTCCGACTCTGGATTGGCGCATCTTCTTGCGGCGTGATGAACTGTATCTCGACAAGGCCGATAAAAAGGGCGCGAACGCTCCGCCACCCTTTTCCGGATATACCACCTTCGCCAAGGATTGGACCCTGGGTGCGCGTTACGACATGAACGCCTGGACCTTCTCGGCCGAGTTGCACAAGGTTTACGGCACGCTTTGGCTATCGCCGCTGGATACGCCGGTTACCAGTCAAAAAGCCAAGTGGAACATGCTGCTGCTGCAAGCTGCGTGGAGATTCTGATGCCGTCCCCGTCTGCCGATTCGCGGTTTTTCAGCATCCGCTTGCGCATTCTGTTGTTTGCCGGGCTGGCCCTGGTTTTCGCTACCGCCGTCTTCACCTGGCAGGCGTTGCGCCAGTTGGACGAGCGCCAGGGCGCCGCACTGGTCGAGCAACGGGCGCGTTCGATCGATCTGACCAGTCGCCTGTTTCAGCAACAATCCGCGCGTTTGCAGTCGCTCGGCACGCTGGTGGCCGATCTACCCGGCGCGCGTGCAGCCATGCGCCGCCGCAATCCGGCCACTTTGGCCGGCGTGTTCGATCCGTTCTGGTCGGATCTGAATCTGAATCATGGTCTCGATCGGGTGGCCTTCTTCGGTCCGGATAGCGTCCAACTGGCCGAATGGGGCATGGCCGATATCGGTGCGCGTGCAAATGAATTGGCCCACGCAGCCGGCCGGATCGAAACGCCGCAATTCTGGCTCGAATGCCGCGTCAAATGCCTTTACACCACCGCGGTGCCCCTGGTCGAGGGCGGCCAATACGTGGGCGCCATCGTGTTGGCAACCGGTTTGCAGGACATGGTGCTGGATTTCCGTCGTCTATCCGGCGTCGAACTGGCATTGATCGATGTCTCTGCCGGTTCGGCTGCAATTGGCCAGACCAGTATCAGCAAGGTTCTCTCGGTCAGCGGTGGCAAGGTTTATGAAGAATTGGTGCATTCGCTGCCTGGCCAGCTCGACCAAGGCGGGGGCATCGAACTGACTCGCGACGGTCGTCACTTCCGTCTGTACAGCTTTGCTGCGCCGGCACCGGGTTCCAGCGGAGTTCGCTTCCTGGCGATTGCGGATGTCACCGCCGAGTCGCAGGAATTGGATAACGCCGTGCGCTCCAGTCTCGCTCTGGGCGCACTCATCCTGGTCCTGGCGCTGGGTCTGCTCTACATCATGCTGCGTCCGAGCATGAATCGTCTGCGCCAGGCGGTGACCGCATTGCCGCTGCTGGGCGAAGGTCGCTATGACGACGCGCGCGGTGCGTTCCTGTTGCCGCAACAGCGTTCTTCGCATGCCTGGCTGCCGACTCGGGACGAGATCGACGATCTGGCCGATTTGACCTACGCCCTGGCCAATACGCTGGAACGGCTGCATGCCGAGTCGCGTCAATATGCCGCCTCGTTGCAGGCGCAGGCGACGCAACTGGAGCGGGAACGCGATTTTGTCGCCGGCCTGCTCGATACCGCGCCGGTCCTGATCCTGACCTATGGTCGCGATGGCCGTATTCGCCTGGCCAATGCGCATGCGGTGCGCAGTTGCGGCCAGGATGGCGGCAATCTGCAGGGCCTCTCGTTTGCCGGTGTTTTCATGAACGGTCCGCAGGGCCAGTCGCATGCTGCCTTGCTGGCCAAGCTCAAGCCTGGCGAAGTGCCGCACAGCGAAGGCAGTTTCGAACGTGCCGATGGCGTCACGCACGATGTCATCTGGTTCCATTCGTGTCTGGAAGAAATGTCCGGCGAGCATCTGTATTTGTCGGTCGGACTCGATGTCACCGATTACCGCAAGGTCGAACGCAATCTGCGCCTGCTCGCCGAACACGACAGCGTGACCGGCTTGTACAACCGGCGCGCCTTCAAGCGCGAACTGGATACGCTGTTGGCGGCAGGCGGGCAGGGCGTGCTGATGCTGTTCGATATCGATGAATTCAAATCGGTGAATGAAAGCGGCGGTCACGAGTCGGGCGATTTCGTTCTGGCCGAATGCGCCCGTTACATTCAGGACTTGCAGCCGCGTCCACGCCTGGCTGCGCGTCTCGGGGCCGACGATTTTGCGCTGGCCCTGGTGGAAGTCACGCCGGCCGAGGCGATCGTGCTGGCGCGCGGGTTGAATCATGGCTTGCCTGGCGCCAATATCGAAAACGGTGTGGCAACGCGCGGCCGCATCACTTCCAGTGTCGGCCTGGTGGTGTTTCCCGAACATGGCGGCACTGCCGATTCCTTGCTGGCCAATGCCGAGATCGCGCTGTCGCAGGCGCGTGCCAAGGGGCACGGCTCCTGGCATCTGTACACGCTGGACGACCCCTACCGCGAAGTGGCCGGGCGCCGCGCGTTCTGGCGCGAAGCGGTCGAACGCGGCCTCGATGACGGCGGTTTCGTCATGCATTTCCAGCCGATCCTGCACATCGTCAGCGGCCACATCGGCCATTACGAGGCGTTGATCCGCCTGCAAGGTGCGGACGGCAAACTGATCCCCCCCGGCATGTTCATCGATGTTGCGGAAAGTACCGGCCTGATCCGCCGCATCGATCGCTGGGTGATCGATACCGTGGTGGCTTTCGTCGCGCAGCAAGCGCCGGACATCAAGGTGGCGCTCAACCTGTCCAGCCGCAGCTTCGACGACGATGTCGCATTCGAGGCCATGCAGGCCGCGCTGGCCCGCCACAAAGTGGCCGGCAATCGCTTGTTGCTGGAAATCACCGAAACGGCCGCCCTGGCCAACCTGTCCAGCGCGATCCGCATCATGAGCAAGCTGCGCGGACTCGGCTGCGCCTTCGGCCTGGACGATTTCGGCGTCGGCTACAGTTCGTTCCAGTACCTCAAGGAGTTGCCGTTCGATTTCGTCAAGATCGACGGTTCCTTCGTCAAAGGCCTGACGTATCGGCCGGACGACGTGGTGTTCGTGAAGGCGCTAAACGATGCCGTCAAGGGCTACGGCAAATCCACCATCGCCGAGTTCGTCGAGGACGAAGCCACGCTCAACATCCTGCGCGAAATCGGCGTCGATTATGCGCAGGGCTACCTGATCGGGCGGCCCGCTCCGATGTTGTTGTAATCGTTTGTGTCGGTGCGAACGAATTCGCACCGAACGCTGCCTCTTGAACCTGGCGCGCCCGGCCTCATAACCATTCCCTGTTTTCAACAAGGGAAAGTGGACATGAGCCTGAACGAAACCGATATCGTCAACGAAAACGTCAAGGAAACCCTGGGCTTTCAGGCCGAGGTGAAGCAACTCCTGCAACTGATGATTCATTCGTTGTACAGCCACAAGGAAATCTTCCTGCGTGAGCTGATCTCCAATGCCTCCGATGCCGCCGACAAACTGCGCTTCGAGGCGCTGACCGACCCGGCGCTGTTCGAAACCGACTCCGAACTGAAGATCAAGGTCAGCCTCGACAAAGACGCCAAGACCATCACGATCCGCGACAACGGCATCGGCATGAACCGGCAGGAAGTCATCGAACACATCGGCACTATCGCCAAATCCGGCACACGCGAGTTTTTCAGCAAGCTCAGCGGCGACCAGAAGAAAGATGCGCAATTGATCGGCCAGTTCGGCGTCGGCTTCTATTCCAGCTTCATCGTCGCCGACCGCGTCACGCTGACTACCCGCCGCGCCGGTTTGACGCAGGAGCATGGCGTGCGCTGGGAGTCGGAAGGTGCCGGAGAATACACGCTGGAGACCGTCGAGAAGGCCGAGCGCGGCACGGAGATCGTGCTGCACATGAAGGACGACGAAGCCGAATTCCTCGATGCCTGGCGCCTGAAGTCGGTGATTCGCGAGTATTCCGACCATATCGCCATCCCGGTCGAATTCATCGGCGATAAAGGCGAGGACGGCAACGCAGCGGTGGAAACCGTCAACCGCGCCAACGCGCTGTGGACGCGCGCCAAGAACGACATCACGGAAGACGAATACAAGGCGTTCTACAAGCACGTCGGCCACGATTACGAAGATCCGATGGCCTGGACCCACGTCAAGGTCGAAGGCCGCCAGGACTACACCGCATTGCTGTATGTGCCGGCGCACGCGCCGTTCGACCTGTGGGATCGCGACGCCAAGGCCGGCGTCAAGCTGTACGTCAAGCGCGTGTTCATCATGGAAGACGCGCGCAAGCTGATGCCGTCCTACCTGCGCTTCATCCGGGGCGTGATCGATGCGGCCGACCTGCCGCTCAACGTTTCGCGCGAAATTCTGCAAGAGACGCGCGACATGGAAATGATCCGCGGCGGCTGCGTGCGCAAGGTGCTCGACCTGCTCGACGATCTGGCCGAAAACCGCAAGGAAGACTACGCCAAGGTGTGGGAACACTTCGGCCGCGTGCTGAAGGAAGGCGTCGGCGAGGATCAGGGCAACAAGGAACGCATCGCCAAGCTGCTGCGCTTCCGCACCACCCAGGTCGATGAAGAGACGGTGACCTTGGCCGATTACGTCGGTCGCATGAAGGAAGGCCAGGACAAGATCTATTACCTGACCGCCGAGACGCTGGCAGCCGCCAAGGCCAGTCCGCATCTGGAAGCGCTGCGCAAGAAGGGCGTCGAAGTCATTCTGCTGGCCGACCGCGTCGACGAATGGCTGGTCGGCAACCTGTTCGAGTTCGACGGCAAATCGCTCGCCTCGGTTGCCAAGGGCCAGGTCGATCTCGCCGCGATCAAATCACCGGAAGGTGAGGAAGCCGTCGATGCGCCCAAGGCCGAAGAAGCCGCGCCACTGCTGGAACGCATCAAGGCCGCGTTGAGCGAGCGCGCCAAGGATGTCCGCGCCAGCAACCGTCTGGTCGAATCGCCGGCCTGTCTGGTCGCCGACGAGGGCGACCTGAACGGCAATCTCGCGCGCATGCTGAAGTCGATGGGCCAAGCCGTGCCGGAAACCGCACCGATCCTGGAGGTCAACCTGTCGCACGCGTTGATCAAGCGGCTGGAAGCCGAGGAGGGCGCGCGCTTCGACGAACTTGCCGGCCTGCTGATGGATCAGGCGGTGTTGCTCGACGGCGGCCAGTTGGCCGATCCGGCCGGCTTCGTCAAGAGGATAAACGGCCTGCTGT
>JASJPK010000006.1:0-39430 GCA_031426735.1 Hydrogenophilaceae bacterium
TGGGCTACACCAACGAGAAGGTGGTCTCCACCGACTTCGTCGGCAACAGCGCCCCTTCCACCTTCGACGCCGAAGCCGGCATCGCACTGGACAGCACCTTCGTCAAGGTTGTCGCCTGGTATGACAACGAGTACGGCTACACCTGCAACATGCTGCGTCTGGTCGAGCACGTCGCCAAGTAAGTTGTAGGGTGGGTTAGCCGCTTGCGGCGTAACCCACCAAAGCGAACGGTGGGTTACGGCCTTCTGCCTAACCCACCCTACGCCCCTCATTTCACACCGTGTGAGTCGTAAGGCATGCGCTTCCCTCATCCCTTACCGCTTAACTGAACAGGAGCATCCAAAATGGCCAAATTCCTCCGCATGACCGACCTCGATCTGAAGGGCAAGCGCGTTTTCATTCGCGCCGACCTGAATGTGCCCGTCAAGGAAGGCAAGGTCACTTCCGACGCGCGCATCACCGCGTCCATGCCCACCATCGAGCACGCCATTAAAGCCGGTGCCAAGGTCATGGTCACCTCCCACCTGGGCCGTCCGACCGAAGGTGAATGGACCGAGGAAGTCTCTCTCAAGCCGGTCGCCGATGTGATGGCTGCCAAGCTGGGCAAGCCGGTACGCCTGATCAAGGACTGGGTCGATGGCGGATTCGATGTCGCCGAGGGCGAAGTCGTGTTGCTGGAGAACTGCCGCGTCAACAAGGGTGAGAAGAAGAACGTCGAAGAGACTGCGCGCAAGTACGCCTCGCTGTGCGACGTGTTCGTGATGGATGCCTTCGGTACCGCACATCGCGCCGAAGCCTCCACCTACGGCATCGCGCAATACGCACCGACCGCTTGCGCCGGCATGCTGGTTTCTGAAGAACTCCTGGCGCTCGACAAGGCCCTGGCCAACCCGGCCCGGCCGATGGTCGCCATCGTCGGCGGCTCCAAGGTTTCCACCAAACTGACCGTGCTGGAAGCGCTGTCCGAGAAATGCGAACAACTGGTGGTCGGCGGCGGCATCGCCAACACCTTCCTGGCCGCGACCGGCAAGAACGTCGGCAAGTCCCTGTGCGAAGCCGACCTGATTCCCACTGCCCAGGCGCTGATGAGCAAGATGACTGCGCGCGGCGCGACCATTCCGATCGCCGTCGACGTGGTCTGCGGCAAGAAATTCGATGCCAACGAGCCGGCCGTCAGCAAGGACGCCGGCGCCGTGGCCGATGACGACATGATTTTCGACATCGGTCCCAAGTCTGCCCAGGAACTGGTCGACATCATCATGCAGGCCGGTACCGTGGTCTGGAACGGCCCGGTTGGCGTGTTCGAATTCGACCAGTTCGGCGAAGGCACCAAGGCCATCGCGATGGCCATCGCCAACACCAAGGCGTTTACCCTGGCTGGCGGCGGCGACACCATCGCCGCCATCCAGAAATACGACATCTACGACAAGGTGTCCTACATCTCCACCGCCGGCGGCGCCTTCCTGGAATACCTGGAAGGCAAAGTACTGCCGGCCGTGGATATTCTGGAAAAACGGGCTGCGGGCTAATCCGAGGTAGGAGCGCTGCTTGCAGCGCGAATGCTGGTAGACGCGAGTTGCGTCCAATCGGCCCGCAAGCGGGCCTCCTACATCGAGAAATACATGTTACGTAGAACCAAAATTGTCGCCACTCTCGGCCCAGCCTGTTCAGACCCCAAAATCCTGGACAAGATGATCGAGGGCGGGGTGGACGTCGTCCGCCTCAACTTTTCCCACGGTACCCCGCAGGAACATCAGCAACGCTGCGAACTGGTCCGCTCCCTCGCCAAGACGCGCGGGCGCGCGGTCGGCGTCCTGGTCGATCTGCAGGGCCCGAAGATCCGCATCGGCAAGTTCAAGGACGGCAAGATCACGCTGAATCCGGGCGATCGTTTCATCCTCGACGCGACCTGCGAGCTGGGCGATCAGACCCGGGTCGGCCTCGATTACAAGGAACTGATCCGCGACGTGGCGCGTGGTGCCACCCTGCTGCTGGACGATGGCCGCGTCGAGATGTGGGTCGAGGAAGTCCAGGGTAGCGAAGTCCATTGCAAGGTCGTGCAGGGCGGTGTGTTGTCCAACAACAAGGGCATCAACCGCAAAGGCGGCGGGCTTTCCGCTGCGGCGCTGACCGAAAAGGACATGGAAGACATCAAGACCGCCGCGATGATCAAGGCGGACTACCTGGCCATTTCCTTCCCGCGCTCGGCGGCGGACGTCGAGCTGGCGCGCGAACTGCTGCATGCCGCGGGTGGCTCGGCCTGGATCGTCGCCAAGATCGAGCGCGCCGAGGCGATCGAGGCGCTGGAAGAGATCGTCGCCGCTTCCGACGCGATCATGGTCGCGCGCGGTGACCTCGGCGTGGAAGTCGGCGATGCCGCCGTACCTGCCCTGCAGAAGCGCATGATTCGCGCCGCCCGCGAGCAGAACAAAGTGGTGATCACGGCGACCCAGATGATGGAGTCGATGATTTCCAGCCCGATTCCGACCCGCGCCGAAGTGTCCGACGTCGCCAATGCGGTGCTCGACGGCACCGACGCAGTCATGCTTTCCGCCGAAACTGCGGCCGGCCTGTATCCGGTCGAAGCCATCTCGGCGATGAATCGGGTCTGTCTGGAAGCCGAGAAGGAACTGGAAGCTTCGTTCGGCAACCGCATGCTCGATCACGGTTTCCTGCGCGTCGACGAGGCGATCGCGATGTCCGCCGCGTTTACCGCACTGCACTTGAACATCAAGGCGATTGCCGCGATGACCCAGTCCGGTTCGACGGCATTGTGGATGTCGCGCATCAGTACGCATGTGCCGATCTACGCCTTGACGCCGGAAGTCGAAACCCGTAGAAAAGTGACCCTCTTCCGCGGCGTCTACCCGGTCAATTTCCGTCCTTCCACCAACGAACGCGACCAACTCCTGGCCGAAGCCGAGGATGAGCTTCGACGGCGCGGCGCGGTTCGCAACGGCGACCTGATTCTGCTCACCATCGGCGAGCCCATCGGCAAGCCGGGTGGCACCAACACCATGAAGATCGTTCGCGTTGGCGAACACAAGAAAGCTTGATAACGCTTACTCAAAAGGAGATATCCAGATGGCTCTGATTTCACTGCGTCAACTGCTCGACCACGCTGCCGAAAATGGCTACGGCCTGCCGGCGTTCAACGTCAACAACATGGAACAAGTCCAGGCCATCATGCAGGCCGCTGCCGCGACCAACAGCCCGGTCATCCTGCAAGGTTCCGCCGGTGCGCGTTCCTACGCCGGCGAGCCGTTCCTGCGCCACCTGATCCTGGCCGCAATCGAGCAATATCCGCAGATTCCGGTGTGTATGCACCAGGATCACGGTGCTTCGCCCAGCATCTGCTTCCGCTCCATCCAGTCCGGCTTCAGCTCAGTGATGATGGACGGCTCGCTCGGCACCGACGGCAAGACCCCGTCCACCTACGAGTACAACGTCGCCACCACCGCGCATGTGGCTGAATTGGCGCATGCCTGCGGCGTCTCGGTCGAGGGCGAACTGGGCTGCCTGGGTTCCCTGGAAACCGGCAAGGCCGGTGAGGAAGACGGTCACGGCGCCGAAGGCGTGCTGGATCATTCCGCGCTGCTGACCGACCCGAACGAAGCCGCCGATTTCGTTTCCAAGACCAAGGTCGACGCGCTCGCCATCGCCATCGGCACCAGCCACGGCGCCTACAAATTCACCCAGAAGCCCACCGGCAAGGTGCTGCGCATCGACCGCGTCAAGGAAATCCACGAGCGCATCCCGAATGTGCACCTGGTCATGCACGGTTCCTCCTCGGTACCGGAAGACTGGCTCGCGATCATCAACAGCTACGGCGGCGACATGGGCCAGACCTACGGCGTGCCGGTCAGCGAAATCGTCGAAGGCATTAAGAACGGCGTGCGCAAGGTCAACATCGATACCGACCTGCGCATGGCCTCGACCGGCGCGGTACGCAAGCATTTGGCCGAGAACAAATCAAACTTTGATCCGCGCAAGTTCCTGAAGGAAGCGACCAAGGCCATGGCCGGCATTTGCCAGGCTCGCTACGAAGCCTTCGGTGCAGCCGGCCAGGCCAGCAAGATCACCAAGGTGTACAGCCTGGAAGACATGCAGAAGCGTTACGACAAGGGCGAACTGGACCCCAAGGTCAACTGATCGCACTCACCGCTGCTCACGATAAAATCGGGCGCAGTTAGTATCGAAGGGCGGCTTGGGGATTCCCGGCCGCCTTTTTTCATTCAGGACTCCGACCATGACCGACGCCCTTTTCGAGACTTCCATCACCTCCCTGCCGCTGCTCCACACGGGCAAGGTTCGCGACATCTATGCCATCGACGACAAGCGCATGTTGATCGTCACCACCGACCGTCTGTCCGCGTTCGACGTGGTCTTGCCGACGCCGATCCCGGACAAGGGCAAGGTGCTCACGGCGGTGGCGGATTTCTGGTTTGCCAAGCTGGCCGATATCCTGCCGAACCAACTCACCGGCGAAGCGCCGGAGGCCGTGGTGGCACCCGCGGAACGCGCTCAGGTGGCCGGGCGGTCGGTCGTGGTGAAGCGTTTGAAGGCGTTGCCGATCGAGGCCATCGTGCGCGGCTATCTGGTCGGCTCCGGCTGGGCCGATTACCGCAAAACCGGGTCCGTGTGCGGAATTGCTTTGCCGGTCGGAATGCAGCAGGCGGAACGCTTGCCGGCGCCGCTGTTCACCCCTTCCACCAAAGCCGCCGTCGGCGCGCACGACGAGAATATCGATTTCGCCCAGTGCGAGGCCGTGCTCGGCAAGGAGCTGGCGGCACGCGTGCGCGATGCCGCGATTGCGCTTTACCAGGCCGCCGCCGAATACGCGCTGACGCGCGGCATCATCATTGCCGATACGAAGTTCGAATTCGGTCTGGATGAAGCCGGTACGCTGACGCTGATCGACGAGGTGCTGACGCCGGACTCGTCGCGTTTCTGGCCGCTTGACCAGTACCGCGTCGGCGAGAACCCGCCCAGTTACGACAAACAGTATGTGCGCGACTGGCTGACCGCATCCGGCTGGAACAAGCAGGCGCCGGGCCCGGAATTGCCGGCGGAAGTGGTCGCGCGCACGGCGGAAAAATACCGGGAAGCCCGGCGCCTGCTGACCGGCGCCTGAGCCGCGGCCCTATTGCTTGAGGCCGAAGCGGTTCATTAGGTCGTACAGCGTCGGACGCGACACGCCGAGCAGTTCCGAAGCTTGCGCCACGCTGCCATTGCAGCGTGCCAGGGCTTTGATGACGGCACCGCGTTCAGCTTCGTCACGCACCTGACGCAAGTTCAACGGTTCATTCTCGGCGCCGTTGTACGTGGCGAGCCCCAGGTCGGCCAGGCTGACTTTGGGGCCATCCGACATGATGACGGCGCGTTTGATGGTGTTTTCCATTTCGCGCACGTTGCCGGGCCAACGATGCGATTCGATCGCTTGCAAGGCTTCCTGCGAGAAACCGCGCAAAGCGCGACCCTGGGTTTGCACCATGCGTTCCAGAAAAGCATGCGCCAGCAACGAGCTATCGCCCTGTCTATCGCGTAGCGGCGGAATGTGCACAGAAATTTCCGACAGCCGATAGAACAAATCTTCACGGAACTGGCCGGTTTTGATCTGCTCAGCCAGGTTTTGGTGGGTGGCCGCGACCACGCGCACATCGACGGGAATTTCGCCGCGACCGCCGAGTCGTTCGATCACGCGTTCCTGCAGGAAGCGCAACAGCTTGGCCTGCAGCGACATGGGCAGATCGCCGATTTCATCGAGGAACAGTGTGCCGCGATGGGCATATTCGATCTTGCCGACGGTTTGCTTGGAGGCGCCGGTGAATGCGCCCTTCTCGTAGCCGAACAGTTCGGATTCGAGCAGGTTGTCCGGAATGGCCGCGCAGTTGATCGCGACAAAGCGTTCTTTGCTGCGCGGCGACAGTTCATGCAGGCCGCGCGCCAATACTTCCTTGCCGGTGCCCGATTCGCCGAGCAGCAGGACCGAGGCATCGCTGGGCGCAACCTTTTCGATGGTGCGACACACCTTGAGCATTTCCGGGTCGCTGGTAATCAGACCCTGCAAGGGTTCGGAACGCGTCCGCATCATCAGGGCGCGGTTTTCCTGTTCCAGTTCGTAGACCCGGAATGCCCGCGCAATGACCAATTTGAGGATCTGTTCCTCGAACGGCTTGTGATAGAAATCGAACGCACCCAGGCTGATCGCCTGTATCGCATTGCTGCGATCCTGATTGCCGGTGACCACAATGATTTTCGAGGCGGGACACAATTGCAGAATCTGCTGCAGCGTCGCCAGGCCTTCGGTGGCGCCGTCCGGGTCGGGCGGCAGGCCCAGATCGAGCAACACGACTGGCGGTTCGAATCGGCGCAATTGCACGAGCGCAGATTCGCGGTCGCCTGTGGCAAGAATTTCGTACTCGTCGAGACTCCATTTGATTTGCTTCTGGAGTCCGATGTCGTCTTCTACCAGCAGGATCTTCGGTGCTTTATCGCTCATGGTGTCGGTTCGGTAATTAGCGGCAGGCGAACGGTGAACAATGTTCCGCGTCCGGGCTTGCTGGCGACCTGAATGTTGCCATTCAGCTCTTGCACATATTCCTTGCATTCATAGGCGCCTATGCCCATGCCTGTACCTTTCGTGGATGCAAAAGGGCGAAACAGACGTTCGCGAATGAAGGCAGCGTCCATGCCGGCGCCGGTATCTTCGACCGACAGCACCGCCCAGTCATCCGCGCGGGCGAGTGTAACACTCACTTTTCCGGTGTACGGCGTCGCCTCGATCGCGTTCTGGACGAGGTGGCCAAGGATGCGAACGAGTTTTTCGCGCTCGGCTTTTACCCGGATGCCGTTCGCTTCGATGTGCAGTTCGGGTTTCAGGCTGTAGGCGCTTTTCGATTGCATGACGTCTTTCAAAATCAAGCTCAGGTCGACGGTGCTTTTATCGCTGGCGCCGGGTTCATCCCGCAATTTGAGCAGCATGCGATTCATCCGGGCGACCGAGCTTTCGATGGTCGCCAACATGTCTTCCTGAAACTCCGGCTTGTGTTTGTGTCTTTCCGCGTTGGCGAGCAACAGGGAAAGCTGGGCCACCAGATTCTTGATGTCATGCACGACGAATGCTGCCGCCCGATTGAACGACTCGAACTGGCGCGCCACGGTCAGCGCATCCGCAGCCTGTGCCTGGGCCAGGTGGGCGGCAGCCTGACGTGCGGCGGTTTTCAGCAAATCGTTGATTTCCCAGTCCATGCCGGGCTGGCTCATGGATTTCGCCAAGACCACGAAACCCGACAGGCGTTCATGCCAGAGCAGCGGAATGACCAGCCAGGCCTTGTCGCAGCCAAGCAGCCAGACCGGAAACTGGGTCTCTGCAAGGAGGTCGGGTTGTTCCCTGCAATCTTTCAGGTCGAGTACCCACTGGCGTATTTCCAGGAAGGCAGTGAAAGGGTGATCGGCTTCCAGTTGCCCTTCCAGTTCGGCAAAGTTCCAGTGCGCGGCGCGGCGGTAAGCGCCGCTTTCCTGTTTCAACCAGAGGGCAGCCGCGGGGCTGTCGACCAGGCGCGCCATGGCCTGCAGGCTGCGATCGTAAACCTGGGCATCGGGTTCGCCCTCGGTCAGCATGGACGTGAAACGCAACCATTCCTCGCGGTAGTCGTAACGGTAGCGGAAAAAATGTTTTGCCAGGTAGACCCGCAGTTTGGCTCGCACCGTGCTGGAAAAAACCGCCATCAGCAGAACCAGCGCTGCACCGAACAAGAATACGGTCTGCAGAATCGCACCCCATTCGCCACCCGCGAAGCGGATGTAATACCCGGCTGCGGCCATCAACATGAGATAGAGGCCGGCACCCATCAGGGCGGCGCTGTGGAACGCCATGCGATGCGAAATCGCCAGCTTCATGTCGGTATTGGCGCGCCGGCGCAGGGAAACCCACAGCAACGGCACCAGCAGGGCGTTGACGGCGCCGCGTGCGATCCAGCCGTCTTGCGAGATGGCGGCAAACAGCATCGCTTCCGAGAAAAGATAGAAATCGAACACGAAGATGCCACCCAGGGCGAGGCACAGATGCTTGATGCCCCAGCGCTCCTGCACGTTCGAATTGCGGTAGAACTGCTCGACCAACACCATGCCGGCCACCGCGAACAAAGCGGGAAAGACGGCGCCGATCCAGTAGCTCAGTTGGCTGGCAGGGAACAGCAGTGCGATGGCATGGCTGGCAAAGGCGAGGATGGCCAGGCCACCCAGGCCGCGGCCGAGAAAGGCGAGCGTATCGGCGCCCTCGGTTTTCGCCCGCAAGGCGCGCAGATTGCGCCAAAGAAACCATACCCAGACCAGGTCTCGCCCGAGTTCGGCCACTGCCGCCAGTTCCTGGCCTGCCCGCAGCAGTGCCTGCAGCGACAGAATGCCGGCCCAGAGAAAACTAGCCGCCGCCGGCACCGCCAGGCCGGGAACGCCTGGTGGGCCGTCGCGGCCGCGCGAGGTCAGCGCGAGCAAGGCAAAAGCGATGGCTGCCAGGCCGTAACTTACGGCGGCGATGCTGATACTGCTTTCCACTGGCATGACGTTGACAACGGGGCGTTGCGCACCGTCCGGTGCTAACGCACCCCTTTACCCAGCACGACGACCTGTGTGGTTTGCAGGAGTACCATCAGATCCAGAAACAGGCTGTGGTTCTTGACGTAGTAAAGGTCATATTGCAGCTTGTTCATGGCATCCTCGACACTGGCGCCATAGGGGAATTTGACCTGAGCCCAACCGGTAATGCCGGGTTTTACACTGTGGCGGGCATGGTAATACGGAATCTGCGCGGCCAATTCGTTGACGAAATAGGGCCGTTCCGGACGTGGGCCGACGAAACTCATATGGCCCAGGAAAACGTTCAGGATTTGCGGCAGTTCGTCGATACGGGTGCGCCGGATGAAGCGGCCGACGCGCGTGGTGCGGTCGTCCTTTTGACGCGCCCAGACCGGCAGGCCGTCCTTTTCCGCATCGGTAAACATGCTGCGGAATTTATAAATGGTGAACGGATGCCCGAACTGGCCGATACGTTCTTGCGTGTAGAACACCGGCCCCCTGCTTTCCATGCGGATCAGCGCGCCTGTGATCAGCATGACCGGCAGCGTCAATAACATGAACGAACCACTGACCAGCAAATCGAACAGGCGTTTGACCACATCCCGCGCGGAACCCTGGGTGAATCCTTCGGCAAAGATCATCCAGCTGGCATTGATCGCTTCCAGCGGCAGGATGCCGGTCTGGCGCTCGAAGAAAGCCGGCAGATCGAGGATGTGCAGGCCGCGCAATTTGCATTCGAGCAGATCGGTCATCGGCAGGCCGCCGCCGCGGCGCTCTCGCACCGCGACCACGATTTCGCCGACGCCCAGACGCGTTGCGGTCTCGAACAGCGAGTTTTGATCTTCATCGAGGACGCGTTCACGTGGAACATAGTGGTGCGATGCGCCCAAAGGCATGTAGCCGACGATAGTCAGGCCTTGTGCTTCGCCGGAAACGGCCATTTCTTCGATTTTCGCAGCGCGGCTTCCCGTACCCAGCACCAGGATGCGCTTCTTGAACAGGTCGGTTTTGCCCCATTCCATGAACATCAGCCGAATCAGGACTGAGGCTAGCCCGGCGACAATGATGCCGGCGAGATATTCGGCGCCAATCGGGAATACCTGGGGCAGCAATTGCCCGCCCAGTGCCAAGCCGCCGGCGGCAACCAGGAAACTGCCGCCGACACGCGACAGCAGGCTGATCAATCCCTTGGTCCATTCCCAGTCATACAGGCCAAAAGTGGAGTTGAGCAGGGTCAGAATGGCTGCGAACAGCCAGGGTTTGTACGTCGCATCTGGCGCTGGAGCAAACAGGTGTGCGGCGCCGTAGCGTTCCGCCGCAAATCCGCTGACATAGTAGAAAACCAGAAATTCGACTACGGTGAGCAACAACATGCTCATGGGGATGTAGTGGCGAAAGAATCGGATCATGTTTGTTCAGATGCGAAAGTGCTTGTTGGATTGGGTCGGCACGAAAAGGCTCGCATCAAGTGTGGGGATTGTAATTTGCGGGCATGATTGCACCTGGATTCGATGACGGCAACAGCTTTTCCAGTTGCGACAAACTGAGGCGAGCGCGCATGCCGGACGCTGCATGATGTCCCTCGTTGGGGACGATACGCACCAGTACGTCGGTCGGTTCCGCATAAATCAGGTAGGCCATACGCCCACCTTTGTCCTGGATTTTGAATTCGATGTCCTGGTTCACCAGGTATTGTTCGAAATCCTTGCTGGAATCTGCACCGATATCCAGTTCGATTCTGCTGTGCTCGGAAACCGCTCCGGAAGCGACCATGCCGGTAAGGCTGGGGGAAAACTGCTCGAATGCCCGCATCACTGCGAGCGCTTGCTGGCGCAAAGCCAGCAGCAAGGCAGCTTGCTCTTCGGGTTCGTACAGGGATTGCCGGTAAATCAACGCGGCATCCACCTCGTCATTGCTGGGCAGGCCGCGCCCATCCGGTAAACCCAGGCTGCGCGCCGCTTTGCGCTTGGCCAGGGCGTAATCCTGAATGCCGTGTTCCGCAATGAAGCGCGCCGCCAAATCGGCAATGCGCGCACGGTTCTGCAGGAGGTGGATATCGCGCACTGGATGGTCAGATCGAATCAGGCAGGAGTGGCGGCTCTACCGGCGCCAATAGGCCCTCGGTCGTGGCGCCGGGGGCGAACTCCTCGAAGAAGTATTCGTTGACGCCTTGGCCTGATTCGGTCGTGGCGCCGGTTTTTGCATCGATTTGCATTGTGACGATCCCCGCGGGCATCGTAAAAGGCATTTCAGGCGTGGAGCGGAGCGCTTCGCCCATATAGCGTACCCAGATCGGCAAAGCGGTGCCGCCGCCGGTTTCGCCCGAGCCGAGCGGGCGGGGTTGGTCGTATCCCATCCATGCCACGGCGACGCGGGTAGCCTGAAATCCGGCAAACCAGGCATCGTGATGTTCGTTGGTGGTGCCGGTTTTCCCTGCGATGTCGTTGCGCCCAAGTTTGAGTGCGCCGGTCGCCGTGCCTCGTCGGATGACATCCTGCATCAGGCTGGTGGTGACGAAGGCATTGCGTGCTTCGATAGCCGGGCGCAACGGCGGCGGCGAAAAGCGCTCTAGCACGCGTCCATCCTTGTCCGTTACTTTCAACAGGTGCCAGGGCGTGACCGCATGGCCGCCATTGGCAAAAACGGCATAAGCCGCGGCCATCGACAGCGGCGTCACTTCCCCTGCACCCAGGGCCATCGTCAAATAAGGCGGAATGCGGGACATATCGAAACCGAATTTGGCGATATGTTCTTGCGTGAATTGAGTGCCGGCACTCTGCAGCACCCGGATCGATACCAGATTCTTGGACTTGGCCAGCGCATTTCGGAGTGTGATGGGGCCATCCATGGTGCCGTCGTAGTTCTTCGGCTCCCAGCTGATTCCGCCAGTCTCTGCCGCCTCGATGGAGATCGGGGCGTCGTCGAATAGGGTGGCCGGCGTAATGCCGCGTTCCAGTGCGGCGGAATAAACAAAAGGTTTGAAGCTGGAGCCGGGTTGCCGCAACGCCTGGGTGACATGGTTGAACTGATTGCGGGAAAAATCGAAGCCGCCAACCATTGCGCGAATCGCCCCATTGGCTGGCGCGAGTGCGACGAACGCCACTTCGACTTGCGGCAGGTAGGTGAGTTGCCACGGCGCGTTCGCCTCGCTGCGGGCAACCCGTACGATGCTGCCGCGCGCCAGACGCTTTGCGGCCGCCAGTTTGGTGGACAGGAAGCGTTGCGCATATTTGATTTCGCTGGCGCCAAGACCGACATCCTCGCCACTGCGCAATCTAACTTGGATACGCGCCTTGTCGAGGCTGAGGACGACGGCAGGCAAGAATCCGCTCGACTCCTCTCGTTCCAGCAAGGCTTCCTCAATGGCTTTGTCCGCTTCTCCAGCATCCGCCGGGAGTTCGATCCTGCCTTCCGGGCCGGCGTAACCGCGTCGACGGTGAAACTCCAGCACGCCTTGGCGAACGCCATTCAAGGCGGCTTTCTGGTCGGCCAGATGCACGGTCGTGTAGACCTTCATGCCGCTGACATAAATTTCGTCGCCATACTTTTCATGCATGCGGCGACGCACCAGTTCGGCCAGATGGTGCGCTTCCGCCTCGAAGTTCTGCGGCGAATATTTGACTGGCAATCGTTGTGTCTTGGCCTGGGTGTAAGTGCTCTCGGAGATATATCCCAAGGTCTTCATGCGACCCAGAACATAAAGCTGGCGCCTCTTGGCGCGCGCCGGGTTGACGACCGGGTTGTACGCCGAAGGAGCTTTGGGCAAGCCCGCCAACATGGCCGCTTCGGCCACATCGATGCGAGCAAGGGGTTTGCCGAAATAAATTTGTGAAGCCGCGGCAAAACCATAGGCACGCTGGCCGAGAAAGATGTGATTGATGTAAAGCTCGAGGATTTCATCCTTGGATAGGGCGTGCTCGATCTTGATGGCGAGTAGTGCTTCATTGAGCTTGCGCGTGAACGTTTTTTCGGAGCTGAGGAAAAAATTCCGCGCCACCTGCATCGTGATGGTCGAGGCGCCTTCCTTGGCGCCGCCGGACACCAGATTGGATACCGCCGCGCGCAGAATGCCCAGGGTATCGACGCCGCCGTGGCGGTAAAAGCGCTCGTCTTCCGCTGCCAGAATGGCCTGGGTCAACGATTTCGGGGTGTCCTTGAGCCGGACTACCGCGCGCCGTTCTTCGCCAAATTCTCCGATCAGCGCGCCATCTTCGGTAAAGATGCGCAAGGGTTGTTTGGGCCGATAGTCCTTGAGCGATTCCAGACTGGGAAGATTCGGATAGATAATTGCGGCGGCCAACGCAACTACAGCGCTTGACGCCACGGCCAAACCGGACAATATTGCCAGCAAAATTTGCCACCAACGGGTCATTTCAGGCTCGCAGGGTAATCAGGGAACGGCCAAGGATAATGGGAAAAACTTGTAAAGATTAACAAGTTGTTGCTAGGATTTAATGTAAATTATTAAATAAGAGCCCGAAGTGGGTGCCTGCGAAGGGGAATTTGTTTGAAACTTGCTTTTTTCGGCCCAGGTTCACGTCCATTGATTGGCGTCGATGTTAGCTCATCGGCGGTCAAAATGCTTGAGCTGGCGGATAGCGGCAAGGGCATGCGGCGTGTCGAGCGGTATGCAATTTCTCCTCTGCCCAGAGATGCCGTTCAGGATGGTGCGATCGCCAAGATCGAAGTCGTCGAAGCGGCCATGCGGGATGCCTGGAAAGCACTGCAAACGCGGACTCGCGATGTAGCAATGGCTTTACCCGCATCTTCGGTCATTACCAAGAAAATCATGTTGCCCAACGGTGCGACCGAAGCCGAAATCGAGACTCAGGTTACCGCCGAAGCAAACCAGGTCGCCTCTTTTCCCCTCGGCGACATCAGTCTCGACTACCAGATCCTTGGCCCCAGCGCCAAGAACCCGAATGAAAACGATGCTCTGCTGGTGCTGGCGCGCCGGGAACGCGTCGAAGAACGGGTCGCGCTGGCCGAATCTGTCGGCCTCAAGGCAGTCATCATGGATGTCGATGCTTTCGCGACCTTGACTGCCTACGAACAGATGGCTTTCCAATTGCCTGAAAACGGCAAGGGACAGACCATCGCAGTGATCGATATCGGTGCTCACACGACGCATGTCAATGTATTGCACGATAACCAGACGGTTTATCAGCGGGAACATGCCCTCGGCGGCAGCGCATTGACCAATGAAATCAGTCGCCGTTTCGATCTGCCCTCGGAAGAGGCGGAGGACGCCAAGCGCAAGAGTTTGTTGCCGGACAGTTATGAATCCGAAGTCCTGCAACCGTTTCTTGATTCCGTCGCGCAGGAGATCGGGCGCGCATTGCAGTTGTTCTATTCAGCGACATCCTTCCAGCGTGTCGATCACATCCTGCTGGCGGGTGGTTGTGCCGCCATTCCCGGCCTCGATGATGTCGTTCACAGCAGGATGCAAACCAGCACGCTGATCGCCAATCCCTTCGCCAAGATGGCAGTTTCCAGCCACGTCAAGGCGCGCCAGCTTGCCTCCGAGGCGCCTGCCTTGTTTGTGGCATGTGGACTGGCTCTGCGCAGATTCGATCCAGCATGACGCCCATTCGCATCAATCTTCTCCCCCACCGCCAGCTGCGCAAGGCTCGACAGCAGCGTTGGTTCGCAGTGCTCGCAGCAATCGCGGTCGGTCTCGGACTGGCGGCGGTCGGCGCCGGCCAGGCCTACATTGCCAATGCCAAATCGGGACAAGATGCGCGCAACGCATTTCTGAAGGATGAGCTCGTCAAGCTGGACAAACAGATTGCCGAAATCGCTCAACTCAAAGAAAAGACAAAGGATCTTCTCGATCGCAAGGAAGTCGTCGAATCGCTGCAGAACAATCGTGGCGAAGCGGTTCATATGTTCGACGAACTGATGCGGCGCTTGCCGGATGGCCTCTACCTGAAGAGCGTCAAGCAAACCGGCGATGCCGTGGCTCTGTCTGGCTACGCCCAATCGAGCGCACGCGTTTCCACATTCATGCGCGCTCTGGAGGCGACCGAGTTGTTCGATGAGCCGATTCTGGTCGAGGTCAAGTCCGCCATGGTTGGTCCGGTGCGCAGTTACGAGTTTTCGCTCAATGTCAAAATTGCCCGTAAAGCGCCCGATCCTGACAAGAAAAAAGGCGCCAGATCATGAACCTCGCCGAACTCAATAACCTCGACCTGAAGGACATTACCAGCGCGCCGGCTCCGGTTCGCGCTCTGGTGCTGGTGGTGCTGTTCGCCGCCATCGTATTTGCCGGCTGGTACCTGGTCTGGTCGGATTCAATGCGCGCACTGGATGCCGCACGCGCCGAGGAGCAGACGCTGCGCGATAGTTACAGCGTCAAGAAAGGCCAAGTGTTTCACTACGAAGCCTATAAACGTCGTTTGCAGGAAGTCGAGCAATCTTTGGCGGCGATGCTGCGCCAATTACCGGATCGTTCGCAGATGGACGCTCTGCTCGCCGATATCAATCAGGTTGGTGTCGGGCGCGGGCTTGATTTCGATTTGTTCCGCCCAGGCGTAGAAACGCCGGCCGATTTCTACGCAACGCTGCCGGTGTCGATCAAGGTCACCGGCAGCTATCACGATATCGGTGGATTCGTCAGCGATCTTGCCCAGATGCCGCGCATCGTTACGCTGCACGACGTCTCACTGGTGCCGAGCAAAGACGATCTGTTGAACATGGAAGCGCGGGTGCAGACTTATCGCTATCTGGATGAAAACGAGCTTGCTGCCGTCAAGAAACAGAAGCAGGGCGGGGAGAAGAAATGAAGCCTTGCGCCCTCTTCTCTTCATGTTTGACAACGTATCTAACCGTTTCCGGTCTGTTGTTGCTTAGTGGTTGCAGCCAGGACCAGTTCGCCGATCTGCGCGAGTTCATGGCCAATACCGGTACGACCGGTCAACCGCCGCTGGAATCCTTGCCGGCAGTCAAGCCGCAGGAAGTCTTCATTTACGAACCGGGCGAGTTGCCGGACCCGTTCAAGCCGCGCAGCCTGAAGCCGGCTAAAGGCGGTGGCGGCGTGCAGCCCGATCTGAGCCGCCCCAAAGAGGTACTCGAGCAGTTCCCGCTGGACGGTTTACGTATGGTCGGAACCATGATCAAGGGTGGACAGATTTTCGCCTTGGTGCGCACGCCTGAAAGCACGCTTTACCGCGTCAAGAAAGGCGACCACATGGGGCTCAATTTCGGCCTTGTCATCGCCATAACCGATGCAAGCATCGAACTCAGGGAAACCGTCCAGGATGGCGTCGGCGACTGGACAGAATCGAAGGCCATGCTGGTCCTTCAGGAGCAGAAGTGATGAAAACCAATCGACTCAATCTGGCCGCTCTGGCCGCCTGTTTGACCTTGCTGACTGCGTGGCCGTGCTTGGCGGCCAATGTACTCAACACCGTTTCGCTGGCGGAGGGGCCTAACGAGAGTCAGGTGATCAAGATCGTTATGAAGGAGCCGGTCGAAACCATGCCGGTTTCGTTCACCACCAGCAACCCGCATCGGCTGGTGCTGGATTTCGCCAATACCAGCAATAGCATTGGTCGGGTGCAGGAGACACTTAACGTTGGCGCCATCAAGAATTACCAGATCGTCCAGGCTGGCGAACGCACGCGTGTGGTGTTCAATCTCAATGTGCCTGCCAGCCACGAACTGCGCAAGGATCGAAACATGATCCTGATTGTGTTGCACGCTGCGCCGCAGCAAGCTGGCTCGCCTGTCCCCGCAAGCGCGCCGGCTCGCTTTGCCGATGCCGGCAAGCAACGCGAATATGGCATCCGCGATGTCGATTTCCGGCGTGGCAAAAACGGTGAGGGCCGTATCACCATCAATCTCAGCGATCCTGGCGTCGGTATCGATATCCAGCAGAAAGGTCGCTCGATTCAGGTCGATTTTCTTAACACGAGCTTGCCTACGGCCTTGCAGCGTCGTCTGGATGTGGCGGATTTCGCCACGCCTGCGCAGTTGGTCGAGACTTTCGAGCAAGGCAAGAACACCCGTATGCTGGTTACGCCCAAGGGCAAGTGGGATTACTCGGCCTACCAGACCGGCAACCAGTTCATCATGGAGGTTCGTTCGCTCGACGATCCCAACCTGGCCAAGAGCGAGAAGCCGCAATACAGCGGCGAAAAACTCACGCTCAATTTCCAGAACGTGGAAGTGCGCTCTGTCTTGCAAGTGATCGCCGACTTTACCGGCCTCAACATCATCGCCAGCGACACCGTGAGCGGCAACGTCACTTTGCGCCTAAAGGACGTACCCTGGGATCAAGCGCTCGACATCATCCTGCGCGCCAAAGGCCTCGACAAACGCGCCTCCGGCAGCGTCATCTGGGTCGCGCCGCGCGACGAACTGATCGCCAAGGAAAAGCAGGAAATGGAGTCGAAGAAATCCATCGCGGAATTGGAGCCGCTGACCACGCGTAGTTATCGGCTTAACTACATCCGCGCAGATGAAGCTATGGTTGTTATGTCAGGTGGTTCACGAACTGGAAGTGTTGTCGGTGGAGACGCAAGCTGCTCTTCCGAAGCTACATCAATCTCAGCAGACTCAACATCAGGTGGTAGTAAAGGTGACACTACGACTATACGCGACCAGACTGGCACACAAACATTTAAAGCTAATCGCGTTTTATCTGATCGTGGAGGGTCTGCATATGATCTAACCACAAACACTTTAATTATTACTGATGTTGCTAATCGGCATTCCTCTGTCGAAGAAGTTTTGAAAGAAATCGATGTGCCCTCGAAACAAGTAATGATTGAAGCACGTGTTGTATTGGCGGATGACAGTTTTGGTCGACAACTGGGAGTTCGACTTGGTCTCCAAGGTAGCGGCAAGAGCGGTAATACTACCTTTGGTGCGGGTACATACGAGAACTCATCTGTCGCTGCAACCACGGGAGTCACATTGGCTGCGCCTGCTTCTAATATTAACCTTGGATTGACCAACCCAGCTGGTGTTTTAGGTTTTACGATATTAAATAAATCAGCAGCGGCAATTCTTTCTTTGGAGTTGCAAGCACTCGAAGCAGATAAGAAAGGCAAAGTGGTTTCTAATCCGCGAGTGATTACTACGAATCTTAGGCCGGCCGCAATATTGCAAGGGTCAGAAATTCCCTATGTCACAGTGAGCAATAATGGAACAGAAACTAAATTTAAACTCGCGGTTCTCTGCCTATTAGTCTCGCCACAGATTCTGAACAATGACGACATCATATTGGACGTCGAAGTGAAAAAAGATGAAGTAGGCAATACTGTCTCAGCAGGCCAGACCATTGTGGTAAGACGTGTTAAAACCCAAGTGAGAGTGAGGAGCGGTGAAACTGCGATCCTCGGTGGGATTTTCGAACAAAAACTAAGAAACGAAAGCGATCAGATTCCTCTCCTTGGGGAGTTGCCAATTATTGGCAACTTATTCAAAACGACCAGAAAATCTGACGAAAAAACAGAAATGCTGATCTTCCTGACACCACGGATATTGCAAGACGATCTGCTGACCGGGCGGTAACAAACTCGCCTCGAGAGGAATAAATACCAACCGGACCCGGGACCCGGTTGCGATGCATCAATCTACCCACGCATGCTTTGATAATGGGGAACCACTGTGTACTTGATGAGAATAATGAAAAGCCTTTCCTTAGTCGGAATGGTTGGATTAGCCGGCATTCCTTTGGCAGGTTGCGGTGGCGGCGGTGCGGGCGGATCTGGTACTAGTTCCGCAACAACTACGACGCTAAGCCTGAGCATTACCGGACAGCCGGTTACAGTTAGCACGCCTGCTACCGTGCAGATAGCTGGCCCCGCCAATACCTTGATCACTTTGGCGACGACCATAGGTACCTTGTCCAAAAGCCAGGTGGCGACGGACAGCAGCGGTTCGGCCAACGTACAACTCTCCATTTCTCTGAGTGATAGCAACGACGGCGTGGTTACCGGTTCATACGGTTCGGGGTCCGCAATAACTACCCAAACCGCGGCATTCTCGGTCGGTGCGGCTAATCTCTCGCTGGGTAGGGCAGGTGCACCCTTTACCAACAGTCAGTTGACGATTGGTATAGGTGCCGCATTACTCTCACCTGGTGGGACGACTCAAATAACTGCAGTCGTTTGGGATAACCTCGCGAATTCGGCATACAACCTGCCAATTAATGTCAGCTTTTCATCGCCTTGCATCCTGAGCGGCACTGCCACTGTCTCTTCGCCGGTGCAGGCCGTCAATGGTATCGCTAGCACAACCTACAAAAACATCAGTTGTCAAGGCAGCGATACAGTCACCGCTAGCATCGCGGTCGGTGGCGGCACTCAAACGGCAACCGGTACGATCAATTTCTCCGGCTTGGCTGCCAACAACATTAGTTTTGTCTCAGCTAGCCCCAATTACATCAACTTAGCCGGTGTCGGTGCGCCAGTCACCTTACTCACTTTCAAGGTATTGGATGCCACCGGCATCGCAATTCCCAATCAGGTGGTGAATTTTTCCCTTAACACCAGCGTGGGCGGACTGTCCCTAACTTCGACCAGCAATCAAACCGATGCAAACGGACTCGTGACAACGTCAATCAATCCAGGGTTAATACCGACCTCGGTACGAGTGACTGCAACCGTACAAGGGGGATTAATCTCGACACAATCGAGCCAATTAGCCGTGACGACTGGTCTGCCCGCTCAAGGCCACATGTCAATTGCAGTCAGTACACACGCGGTTGAAGCGTATGAATATGACGGAGTAAGTGTCGATGTGACCGCCCGCCTGGCCGACCGTTACGGTAACCCTGTACCAGATGGCACCACCATCAACTTTGTTGCTGAAGGCGGCACTATTTCCGATCCGGAAAATCCCCCAGCAGGCTTTTGTCAAACTACCGATGGCTCATGTTCGATGAGGTGGCGCAGCCAAGCACCAAGGCCAGGCGACCACCGGGTCAATTTGCTGGCCTATGCAATTGGTGAGAAGGACTATATCGATGCAGATGGAAATGGTAACTTCAGCGCGGGCGACAGCATCATTTTGGAGCAAGGAGAGGCGTTCCTAGACACCGATGAAAGCACTGCCTGGAATACGGGCGATTTCTATCATGACTTCAATTTGAGCGGGACTTACAACGCAGCGGATAGCTTATATTATGGCGCACGCTGTTTAACAAATTGTGGCGGAAATTCGATGGATGTCTCCGCCAGCAATATCATCATTCTTTCCAGTTCTTCCCCGATTATGTCTAGTAATAGGGGGGCGATTACTGGGTCAGGAACGGCGATATTCCAGGTGTGGGATCAGTATGGGCAACCAATGCCAGCCGGTACAACGCTCGAATGTTCTACTTCAGTAGGCTTTACTAGTTCCGGTCCAACGTCATACACCATACCCGACATGGTCGGAGTGCGCACTGGATCGGCACTAACACCCATTGCCGCGGCAGCCGCAAACCAAATAAACGCATATACGTTTACCTGCGGCGTTGTTCGTAATGCACTCGGAACAGGTAAACTTTTTGTGACAGTTACTACTCCCAATAACTTGAAGACGGTATTTGCGCTGGTGGACCTTGATTGATTGTGGGTCGCTTTTATTGACGTTCAAAGCCGGAGTACACGGCCACTCGTTGGATCAATAATGCGAGAAGGCCGCTTCCTTCGCCCTATACGACCTTCGAAAGTCCATACTCGAGATGCAAAGATGCGAGAACAATCAGCCGCCATTTTCAGGGGTTGTTTTCCCGCCTGATTGGCGCTGGTCGATACCAACGGCATGTCCAGCGCCTGACATAAGCGGGCGCAAAACGGATGTGCACTGATTCGTACCGCTAGCGTCGCGTGTTTGCCTTTCAACCAATGCGGACAGCGTTCCGAGGCAGTCAGCAACAAGGTATTCGGGCCTGGCCACCAATCGTTTAAGCGCGATACAAGACCTCGATGAATCGGGGCAAGATAATGTCTGAATTGGCGCACATCCGATCCGATCAGGATTAACCCTTTGCTTTGCGGGCGCCCCTTCAATTGCAGGATGCGCCGCACCGCGCGACGGTTGGACGGGTCGCAGCCGAGGCCGTAACAGGATTCGGTGGGGTAGGCGATGATGCCGCCGCGCTTCATAAAAGCGCGCAGGCGACGGATGTCGGGTAACGGCGTCATGCCAAGCCAGGGCTTGGTTCGGCCCGCAAGCGGCCTACCGCTTGCGCCCGATAGCGCGCCAGCCAATATCGCGGCGCAATTGGCGACCGGCGAAGTCGATGTCTTCGGCAGCCTGATAGGCGCGGGTCTGCGCCATTTTCACCGTGTCGCCCAAGGCGGTGACGCAGAGCACGCGGCCGCCGGCGGTGACGACCTGATCGTCCTGCAGGAGGGTGCCGGCATGGAAGACGTGGAAATCGTCGCCTCCCTTGCCCAGTCCGGTGATCGCATCGCCCTTGCGTGGGCTGTCCGGATAGCCCGCCGCGGCCAGCACAACGCCGAGCGCGAAGCGCCGATCCCATTCGGCCTCGACTTGATCGAGATGTCCGTCGACGGCAGCTTCCAGTAGCGTCACCAGGTCAGATTTCAGCCGCATCATGATCGGCTGCGTTTCCGGATCGCCCATGCGGCAGTTGAATTCCAGCACCTTGATCTGGCCTTCCGGGCTGATCATCAGGCCGGCGTAGAGGAAGCCGGTGAAGGGTGTGCCTTCCGCCTTCATGCCAGCAACCACCGGACGAATCACCTCGCGCATGGCTTTAGCGTGAATCTCGGGCGTCACCACCGGCGCCGGTGAATAGGCACCCATGCCGCCGGTGTTGGGGCCCTGGTCGCCATCGAGCAGGCGTTTGTGGTCCTGGCTGGTGGCCAGCGGCAGCACATGCTCGCCATCGACCATGACGATGAAACTGGCTTCTTCGCCGAACAGACATTCCTCGATCACCACGCGCGCGCCGGCGTCGCCGAACGAGCCCAGCATCATGTCGACTGCGGCATGGGCCTCTTCAAGTGTCGTGGCTACGACCACGCCTTTGCCTGCCGCCAAGCCATCCGCCTTGATCACGATAGGCGCACCCTGTGCATCGAGGTAGGCATGCGCGGCGGCGGCATCGGTGAACGTCGCGAAAGCCGCTGTGGGGATGTGGTGCCGCGCCATGAACTGTTTGGCGAAATCCTTCGAACTTTCCAGTTGCGCGGCGGCCTGGGTCGGGCCGAACACCTTCAGGCCGGCGGCGCGGAACGCGTCGACCACCCCGGCCGCCAGCGGCGCCTCGGGGCCGACCACGGTGAGCTGGATGCTTTCCTTCAGCGCATAGGCGACCAGATCGGGAATCGCTGTGATGGCGACGTTTTCCAGACCTTCTTCGCGTGCCGTGCCGCCGTTGCCGGGGGCGACCAATACCTTCTGAATGCGCGGGGACTGCTTGAGCCGCCAGGCCAACGCGTGTTCGCGTCCACCCGATCCGATCACGAGAATTTTCATATCGATGCCTGTTTAGTGCCGGAAATGCCGCACGCCGGTGAAGACCATGGCGATGCCATGTGCGTCCGCCGCGGCGATGACTTCCTCGTCGCGCATCGAGCCACCGGGCTGGATCACTGCGGTAATACCGGCCGCGGCGGCGTTATCTAGACCGTCGCGGAACGGGAAAAAAGCATCCGACGCCATGACCGAGCCGGGCACCGCCAGGCCGGCCTGTTCGGCCTTGATTGCCGCGATGCGGGCGGAATTGACGCGGCTCATCTGGCCGGCGCCGACGCCGATGGTCATGCGATCCTTGCAATAGACGATGGCATTCGATTTGACGAACTTGGCGATGCGCCAGGCGAACAGCAGGTCTTCCATTTCTTTCGCGCTGGGCGCGCGCTGGGTGACCACCTTCAGTTCGCCATGCAGCAGGATATCGGCGTCCTGCACCAGCAGGCCGCCGGCGACTCGCTTCAGGTCCATCTGCGCGACGGAACCGCTCCAGGCGCCACACTCCAAGAGTCGGACGTTTTTCTTGGCGGCGACGGCTGCCGACGCTTCTGGGCTGACCTCAGGCGCGATGATCACTTCGACGAACTGGCGATCGACGATGGCCTGTGCAGTTTCGCCGTCGAGGCGGCCGTTGAAGGCGATGATGCCGCCGAAGGCCGATTCCGGATCGGTCTGGTAAGCGCGGTTGTAGGCGTCCAGCAAGCTGCTGCCGTAGGCGACGCCGCACGGGTTGGCGTGTTTGACGATGACGCAGGCAGGCGCGGCATCGAACAGCTTGACGCATTCCAGCGCCGCATCGGTGTCGGCGATGTTGTTGTAGGACAGCTCCTTGCCCTGAATCTGGCGAGCGGTGGCGATGGTGCCGGCCGGGGCATTCGCCTCGACGTAGAAGGCGCCGTTCTGGTGCGGGTTCTCGCCGTAGCGGCAGGTTTGCGCGCGGCTGAATTGCAGCGTCAGCTTGTCGCCGAATTGTTCTTTGCCACCCGACGCGTTCAACGCCGTCAGGTAGTTGCTGATGTGGCCGTCGTATTGGGCGGTATGGGTAAAGGCCTTTTTCGCCAGATCGAAACGCGTTGCGTCGGTGAGACCGCCACCGTTCGCCTGCATTTCCACGACCAGCGCGGCGTAGTCGGCCGGGTCGGTGACGATGGCGACGTGACGGTAATTCTTCGCCGAGGAACGCACCATCGCCGGGCCGCCGATGTCGATGTTCTCGATGGCCTCGTCCAGCGTATGCGGCTTGGCGACGGTCTGCACGAACGGGTAGAGGTTGACGCAGACAAGATCGATGTAGCCGAGGCCGTGTTCGGTCATGGTCGCGACGTGTGCGTCGTTGTCGCGCACGGCCAGGATGCCGGCATGCACCTTGGGATGCAGCGTCTTGACGCGGCCATCGAGCATTTCCGGGAAACCGGTGAATTCGGACACGTCCTTCACCGGCAGACCGGCATCGCGGATCGCTTTCGCGGTGCCACCGGTGGAGAGTAGCTCGACACCTTGCGCTGAGAGGGCGCGGGCGAAGTCGATGAGGCCGGCTTTATCGGAGACGGAGAGGAGGGCGCGTTTGATCATATTGTTCACTCGTAAGATGTGCACCGGGTGCGTTTGCCGCCTAGGCGGCAATGGCTCCACTGCACCAGAAAATTATTTGATTCCATGCTGCTGCATCTTCTTGCGCAGCGTGTTGCGGTTGATGCTGAGCCAATCGGCGGCCCGGCTCTGATTGCTGCCGGCACGGTCGAGGATGACTTCAAGCAATGGTTTTTCCACGCAGTTGAGCACCATCTCGTAAATTCCGGCTGGTGCTTCGCCATCCAGATCCTTGAAATACTGGATCAACTCGCGGCGCACGCAGGCGGCAAGTTCGCTTTCGTCGATCATGGGGTCCATGTTTCTGTACGTCGGGTTATTACATTCAGGCTGCCGCGCGCTGGTCCGGGGCGGCATCGAGATAAATCAATCGGCTGGAGCGTTCGCGCGTGCGCCAGAAAAAGTCATTCACCGCTTCGAGCTGGGCGTCGGTGCCTTCGAGCTGGTTCATGGCATGACGGAAACTGGCGGAATCGGCCAGGCCGCGGGTGTACCAGGCGATATGTTTGCGTGCCATGCGGCTGCCGGCGAGTTCGCCATAGAAGCGATAAAGATCGTCCAGATGCGCGAGCAGGACGCTGTGGATCTCGGCCACTTCCGGTGCCGGCAGACGTTCGCCGTGCGTCAGAAAATGACTGATTTCACGGAACAGCCAGGGGCGGCCCTGCGCGGCACGTCCGATCATGATCGCATCGGCACCGGTGACGGCCAAGACGTGCGCGGCCTTTTCCGGCGTCGTGATGTCGCCGTTGGCAATGATCGGAATACGTGCTTCCGCCTTCACCGCAGCAATCGTTTCGTACTCGGCGTCGCCGGCGTAGCCGCAGGCGCGGGTGCGGCCGTGGATCGCCAGCGCCTGGATACCGGACTCCTGGGCGATATGCAGAATCTGCAGGGCATTGCGGTGCGATCTGTCCCAGCCGGTGCGAATCTTCAGGGTCACCGGCGTGTCCGGCACCGCCTGCACGACGGCTTCGAGTATGCGCGCGACCAGCGGCTCGTCCTGCAACAAGGCAGAGCCGGCCATGACATTGCAGACTTTCTTGGCCGGGCAGCCCATGTTGATGTCGATGATCGCCGCGCCGCGTTCGGCGTTGTAGCGCGCGGCCTGGGCCATCATCGCCGGCTCGGCGCCGGCAATCTGCACCGAGACGGGTTCCACTTCGCCCTCGTGATTGGCCCGGCGTCGGGTTTTGGCGGAGCCGTACAGCAGCGAGTTCGAGGTCACCATTTCGCTCACCGCCATGCCGGCGCCCATCTGCTTGCATAACTGGCGGAACGGCCGATCCGTCACGCCGGCCATGGGCGCCACGATCAGATTGTTCTTGAGTTTGTAAGGGCCGATTTGCATGCCGCGGGGAGGTGTGGTGCCGGGGAAGGCTGCGCATTTTATACGCAACATGGGGCCGACAAAAGCGCTTAGAACGCCCTGTTTTGGGGCGTCCTATGTCGGGCGCACACCGACTTCCTTCATCCCGCGCACCCGACTGCCCAACGCGGCTGGCCTCAAGCCGCCTTTTTCAGATGCTTCTGATACAGGAACTCCAGCACTTGGCTACGCAGATGGTGATACGCCGGGTTTTCCGCCAGTTTCAAGCGGTTGCGCGGGCGCGGCAGATCGACGTCCAATATTTCGCCGATGGTTGCCGCCGGGCCGTTGGTCATCATCACGATGCGATCGGACAGCAGTACCGCTTCGTCCACATCGTGCGTCACCATCAACGTGGTGGCCTGGGTTTCCTGCACGATGCGCATCAGTTCGTCCTGCAGGCCGGCGCGGGTCAGCGCGTCGAGCGCGCCGAACGGCTCGTCCAGCAGCAACACCTTCGGTTCCATCGCCAGCGCGCGGGCGATGCCGACGCGCTGTTTCATGCCGCCGGAGATTTCGTTGGGATGCTTGTGCGTGGCGTGCGTCAGGCCGACCAGGTCGATCGCGGCCTGGGTACGTTCCTTCAAACGGGATTTCGGTTCCTTGTCACCGAACACCCGTTCCACCGCCAGGTAGACGTTGCCGAAGCAGGTCAGCCAGGGCAGCAGGCTGTGATTCTGGAACACCACGGCGCGTTCCGGTCCCGGTCCCTTGATTTCCTTGTCGGACAACAGCAGGACGCCCTCGGTCGGTTCGGTCAGCCCGGCAACCAGATTGAGCAGCGTCGACTTGCCGCAGCCGGAGTGGCCGATCAGCGCGATGAACTCGCCCTGTTTCACATCCAGATTGATGTCGGTCAGCGCGGTGAATTTGCCCTTTTTGGTGTCGAACACCATCTTGGCATTGTCGATGTGCAGATAGCTGTGCATGTTGCCTCCTACTCGTAGTTGAAGCGGTTCGCGATCAGCACCAGCGCCTGTTCCAGCAGCAGGCCGACGATGCCGACGATGAAGATGGCGATCAGGATGTGTTCGACGTTGAGGTTGTTCCATTCGTCCCACACCCAGAAGCCGAGGCCGGTGCCGCCGGTGAGCATTTCGGCGGCGACGATGACCAGCCAGGCGACCCCCATCGACAGGCGGATGCCGGTCATCAGGTGCGGCAGCACGGAAGGAAACAGGATGCGGGTGAAGATCTTCCATTCGGACAGGTTCAGCACCCGCGCGACGTTGAGATAGTCCTGCGGCACGCGCGAGACGCCGGCGGCGGTGTTGAGGATGATCGGCCAGATGCTGGAGATGAAGATCACCCACAGCGACGCCGGTTCGGTTTCCTTGAACACATACAGGCCGATCGGCAGCCAGGCCAGCGGCGACACCGGGCGCAGCAGGCTGATGATCGGCGCCATCATGCCGGACAGGAACTGGAAGCGGCCGATCATGAAGCCGAGCGGAATGCCCACCAGCGCAGCCAGGCCGAAGCCGGCGCCGACGCGGTAGAGCGAATGCAGGATGTTCCAGCCGATGCCCTTGTCGTTGGGGCCGTTGTCGTAGAACGGGTCGGCGAACAGCAGCTTGGCCGATTCCCAGGTCTTGGCCGGGCCGGGCAGGCCCTGCTCGCCCCCGCTACTGGAGACGATCTGCCAGAGCAGGACGAACATCGCCATGCCCAGAATCGGCGGCAGGATGCTGCGGAAGAACTTGCCGACCGCCTCGCCGAACGCCAGGCCGCGTTCGGTCTGCAGGAAGGGCGTCGGGCGCGGTTTCGGTGCGGCCGCCGGCAACGGGGTGGTGTCGGGTGCGTGCATGATGTCTTTCAGACTGCTTTCGTTGATGGTCACTGCGCTCATGGCGGACTCCTGGATGGTGTCGTAGGGTGCGCCGCGCGCACCGTCCTGAAATGGTGCGCGTGGCGCACCCTACGTTGTGATCAAGCCTTCACCTTGAACCCGTCGGCGTACGCCTTCGGATTCTTGCCATCCCACACCACGCCGTCGACCAGCTTGGACGTGCGCATGTCGGATTTCGGCAGCGGGGTCTTGGACATCGCGGCGGCTTCCTTGTACAGCTTGATCTGGTTCACCTGCTTGGCGACCGCCAGGTAATCCGGATGCTCCTTCAGCAAGCCCCAGCGCTTGTGCTGGGTCAGGAACCACATGCCGTCGGACAGGTAGGGGAAGTTGACCGCGCCGTCGTTGAAGAACTTCATGTAGTTCTTGTCCTGCCATTTCTTGCCGATGCCGTTGTCGTACTGGCCCAGCATGCGGTCTTCGATGACGTCGAACTCGGTGTTCACATACGCCTTGCCGGAGATGATGCGGGCGGTTTCCGAGCGGTTGCTCATCGTGTCGATGTACTTCGATGCATCCAGAATCGCGGCGATCATCGCGCGCACCGTGTTCGGGTACTTCTGCACGAACTCCAGCGTCGTGCCGAGTACCTTTTCCGGGTGGTCAGTCCAGATGTCCTGCGTAGTGGTCGTGGTGAAGCCGATCTTGTCGTGGATGGCGCGGGCGTTCCAGGGTTCGCCGACACAATAGCCGTCCATCTTGTCGACCCGCATGTTGGCGACCATCTGCGGCGGCGGCACGGTGATCACTTTCACTTCCTTGAACGGATCGATGCCGTAGGTGGCCATCCAGTAATACAGCCACATCGCATGCGTGCCGGTGGGGAAGGTCTGCGCGAAGGTCCATTCCTTCGGCTCGGCCTTGACCAGTTTCGACAGGCCGGCCCCATCGACGACGCCCTTGGCCTTAAGTTGATTGTTCAGTGTGATGGCCTGGCCGTTGTGGTTCAGGTTCATCAGCACGGCCATGTCCTTCTTCTGTCCGCCGACGCCCAGTTGCAGGCCGTAGATCAAGCCGTACAACACATGCGCGGCGTCGAGTTCGCCATTGGACAGCTTGTCGCGCACGCCGGCCCAGGAGGCTTCCTTGCTCGGGATGATCTTGATGCCGTACTTCTTGTCGAAGCCCTTCTCGGCGGCCATCACGACGCTGGCGCAGTCGGTCAACGGAATGAAACCGATCTTGATTTCGGTTTTTTCCGGCGCGTCGGAACCCGCGGCCCAGGCGGCGCTGCGCACACCGGGGGGAACAAGAGACATGATGGCGGCGGCGGCTGACATTCCTGCGGCTTTCTTCAAAAAATCACGTTTACCGTCGCTGACGACGATCGGGTGGTTGCTCGGCGGATTGGGCGAAAACGGGTTGTCCATTTCTTTGACTCCAAAAAAAAACGGCATCCATCCCCGCAGGGAAGGACGCCGTTGTCCATAGTGTTCAGACCAAGATACTGCAAAAGGAGCGACATGGCCGACGCGCCATTGCGCCGGACGCCTGTTCTTTAGCAATGCCCGTGCCAGGCCTGAAAATTGACTGCAAGTCAATGAAACTAAACGAACTATTGCCTGGCTTGGGGTGAGTATTGGGGTCGGAATGGCGCCCTGACGCACCGTTGCTGTGCCTGATCGGGACGAAACTCTCCATTTCGGCGCATGAGCGCCATGCCGGATTACTGCCGCACGAAATCGTCCAGCATCGCTTTCAATTCGGCCTGCCAGGCCTCGATCATCAAGTGCGCCGGGGCGTCGGGAAACTCTTTCAGCCAAGGTGCGAAGTCGTCGCTCATCACGCTGATGCGGCCATCGCGTTCGATCAGGGACAAGCGCAAGGGCAGCAGATTGAGCAGGCGAGGTTCCGCCGCTTCCGCCCAGCGCACCGCGGATTCGCTGCCGATGAACAGGATGCGGATATGCGGATTCTCGAAACCGCGCTTGGCCAGCGCGGTATCGATCGGCTGCATCTTCACCAGCACCAGTTCATGGTTGGATGCGGCCAGCGTCAGGTCGTCCAGCGCCTGGCGCATATCCACCGCCTTGGACACGGTCAGCGGTTCGGCCTGCCCGGGTAGGCTCAGCGCCAGGGCGAGCAGCAGGACGAAGCGTTTCATAGCGCGGCCTCCTCCAGGATCGCCAGATAATCCCGCTTCAATTCCTGGCATTCGGCATGCAGTCCCGGCATGTTCTGCGACACCCAGGCCGGATTCACCGCGATCAGATCGACGCCGCTCGGCGTTTCCACCAGCGTCACCCGGCACGGCAGCATCTGTGTGGCGCGCGGGTCGAGGCGCAGCGCCTTGTCCATCTTGGCGAAATTGCAGAAATAGACCAGGCGCACCGAGCGTACTTCCTGCGCGTAGGGCACCAGTCGGCTGTCGATGGCCTGCTGCCGCACGAAGGTGTAGTTATGGTTGACGATGGCCTGGTTAAGCGCCGCCACGGCCGCTTCCATGCCACGGCCCGGCGCGGTAGCGGTCAGGATCATCGGCTCGGGCGTGGCGGAGTCGGATTCGGCAGCCATCGCCGCGCCGGCCAGGAACAGCGCCACAAGCAGGAATAGGGAACGGGTGAAATGCATTGTGAAACCTCCTGTTGTGAGGGTGAGCAACATGCTCGCACAGGAAAGTTTCAGCAAGTCATGTGCCAGGCGGGTGGCGAACGGAGGTGTTGGCACAAAACGACAAACCCCGCACATGGCGGGGTTTGTCGGGTGCGAACCGCGCGGCTTAGTTGAGCAATATGGCGCGATCGCGCTTCCGCAAGCGGAGTCCGATCAAGCCAACGCCGACCAGCAGCATGGCGTAGGTTTCCGGTTCCGGCACGGCGGCAACGGCGAGGTTGGCGGCAGCGTTCTGCGCGCCGATGTAAGTGCCGATTTCGCTGTCCAACGGATTCGAATCGCTGCTGGCCAGCGCCTCATGGTCTATCGCGTTGTATACGCCGGCATATTTGTAGAACTCATAACGACGAATGATGGAGGCGGCATTCGGTCCGACCGGCGCGCCATAACCGCTCTCCAGCTTGCCCGAGTCCGGATTGCCCGGGTCGTATTGCAGCAATTGCCATTCGACTTCGGTGACCGCGCCATCGATGACCGGGTTGCCGCCGATCAATTGTTCGAGTGCAACCTCGTCCTCCAGTTCGGTCGTGAATACCTTGACCCAGATCGCCTCGCCGAACTGCGCTTCGTTTTCCGGAACGGGGGCTTCAATGACCGCCTCGACGACCGGAGGTGCGGGCGGCGCCCCGACCGGGACCACTGCGGGAACCACATTCCAGGCCGGCGCGGGAAGCGAGACCACGCCGTTGGCACCGGTCAACGAGCCAGCGCCATTGTCGTGCAGCCAGGTATAGGTGGTCTTGGTGGCATTCTTGCGGGTGCCCACGCCGAAGTGATCGCACGGCGTATTGGCGTTGTAGCCGACGCCGCCGCCGGACCAGCAATTGTCGCCCGGGGTCGCGAAAGTTCCGCTCGGCAGCGTCGACACATCCGGTGTGCCGTAATCCCAACTGCCGCCACTGAAAATCCCGAAGTAGGTCACTCTGGTGCCGAAGATTGCGCCGTTCGTATATTCGGTGATGCTGGGCGAGCCATAGCGTTCCACGCTGCCGGCGCCAAAACCGCGGCCGGTCGGGAAGCCGCGTCCGGCGCCGCCGAAGGTGTCGGTGATGTCGGAACTGTGCAGGCCTTCCAGTTCGATTTCGAAACCGTGCGCAGTGCTGCCGGTGTCGTTGATGACGTCGAAATTGCCCAAAAAGCCGACGACGGAGGCAGAACCGATGTTTGGCACAATGGCCAGGGACAGCGCTACCGCCAGGGAGGAAAATTTAAATTTCGCCATGATTCTGACCCCTGTGATGAAGTAAATAAGTAAGAAAAAGCGTGGTTTGTTGCCACGTTTATTGCGTGTGTAAAAAATGCACACGCATATCTTGCTTAAATCGGGATAGGTTTGTCAACTTATGGCGATAAAAAATCAGGTGTTTTATGTATGCGTGAACCCTGGTCGGATGGATTTGCGAAAAGGTCGGTGACGCACCCGACTGGCGCCGCGGCAGCTCAGCCGCCGAAGCCGTCCATGACCAGCCGCGCGATGTCGGCCAGGCGTTTGCGATGCGCCATCGCCTCGCGGCGCAGAGCCTGGTAAGCCGCTTCCTCGCTCAGGTTCTGCGCTTTCATCAGGCGGCGCTTGGCCTGTTCGATCAGTTTGTGTTCCTGCAACTCCTGGCGTGCCCGCAAGGCGTCGTCGCGCATCGCCTGCCAGGCTTCGAAGCGGACCTGGGCGAGTTGCAGCAGCGGTTGGATGCGTTCGTTTTCCAGGCCGTTGACGACATAGCAGGCGACGCCGGCCGAAACCGCGCGGCGCATGGCATCTTGCGACTCGTCCTGGCTGAACATCACGATCGGGCGCGGCGTGCGTTCGCTCATCACCACCACTTGTTCCAGCGTGTCGCGGCTGGGCGATTCGGTGTCCATGATGATCGCGTCCGGCTCCAGTTCCTCCACCCAGGTGGGCAGATCGATGGCGCGGTCGAGCCGGCCGATCAGATGATGTTCCGGCGCGCTCTCCGCCAGCGCGGTCATCAGGTTGTCCAGTCGCCGCCGCGAGGGGCTGATGACCAGAACCTTGAGCGCTTCGGTCATCTCGCCCTCAGCGCTGCGGCAGGTTGGCGTGGAACAAGGCCTTGTGCACGTCGCCGAGGGAAAGCATGCCCACCAGCGTATCGTCGTTGGCCACCGGAATGCGCCGGAAGTTGTTGCGCACCATGGTGGCGGCGGCCTGCAGGGCGTGCATGTCGGGGCGCACCGAGATCACACGCGTCGCCATGATGTCGGCGGTCTTCAGGTGCATGACTTCCTTGTATTGCGTCTCCATCGCCGGGTAGTCCACGCCCCGCATGCCGTCGCGGAAATCGCTCAGCGAGGGAAACAGGCGCGACAGCACATCCTTCTCGGCGACGAAGCCGACCAGTTTGCCGTCCACCACGACGGGCAGGCCGGACAGCCGGTACAGGCACATCAGCGAGGAGACTTCGAGCAACGCGGTATCGGGGCGCACCGTGCGGGTGCTGCGGCTCATAATGTCTTGGACGAGCATGGAATTCTCCAGAGTGGATTAACCTGCCAACAGCAGGTATAGGAACAGCAAATTGAACACGACGGCAACCAAAGTCACCGCTTGCCAGAAGCGTACCGGATCGCGCGCCGCCAGTGGCGTCGGGCGCGGCCGCGCGAGCCGGCTGGCCTCGCCGCGCTCGAGCGCAAGAAGGAATTCCTCGGCGGTCTCGAAGCGCTCCTCCGGGCGGCGTGCGCACGCCTTCAGCAGCGCATTTTCGAACCAGCCGGGAATCTCCGGCCGATAGCGCGTCGGCGGTACCGGATCGCCGAAGCGGGGATGTTGAAACGCTTCGATTTCGCCATAAGGATACTGGCGGGTCAGCAAGTGGTACAGCGTCACTCCGGCGGCATACAGATCGACGCCGGGGCCGGCGTGCGCCGCCGCTTCCGCTGAAAACAGCTCCGGCGCGAGAAAGCTGGGCGTGCCGGGCACGTCATCTACCGCGCCCTGCGGGCAGGCCGGACAGCGCGCGACGCCGAGGTCGAGGATGCGCAGTTTGGCGTCCTCGCCCAGATGCAGGTTGGCCGGTTTGATGTCGCGATGCACCACATCCAGGCGATGCAGCGCGCTGAGGCCCTTGAGCAGGCGGATGCCGAGCGAAACCACATCCTGCACGCCGAAATGGCTGCCTTGATCGAGCCGGGCCTGCAAGCTCTGGCCGGCGTGCCAGCTCATCGCGAAGTACAGGAAATTGCGCGTCGGGAGGGGCAGGATCTGCGGGAAATAGTGCGACTGCACTCGCTTGCCCAGCCATTCTTCCATGAGCAACCGATCCGCCAGTTCGGGATCGCCTTCCAGGCGCGCTTGCAGGGTCTTCAGCACGCAGGGCTGGCCGGACGCCACCGCATGCGCGCGATACAACAGCGTCTCGCGCGAGTCGTGCAGCACCTCGTCGACGATGAAGTCGTCCAGCCGGGCGCCGACGCTGAGCCGCCCCGGGATCGGCAGATGCCGGCCGGCGATCAGTTCGGTGGTCTCGTTCTCCACCGCCGCCAGCGCGCGCACGCGCACCACCAGCGCGCTGGCGTTGTCGCCGCCGCCCTGGCGCAACGCTTCTGCAACCAGGTTGCGCGCGCAGGCCTGCGCATCGTCGTAGAGCTGCAGCAGGCGGTGCAATTCGACCTGGCCGAGCGGTTGCCAGACGCCGTCGCAGACAATGAGCAGCACATCGCCCGCCGCCAGATCGCCCTCGGCGTAATCCACCGCCAGATGCGTATCCAGGCCGACGGCGCGCTTCAACACATGCTCCATGCCGGGCTGTTCCCAGGTGTGGTCCTGTGTCAGCTGCTCCAGCGCCTCGCCGCGCAGACGATAGATGCGGGTATCGCCGACATGCGCCAGATGCCAGCGCCGCCCGCGCAGCACCAGGGCCGACAGTGTGCAGGCCATGCCGCCGGCTTCGCGGCGCGAGGCCACCTGGCCGGACAGCCAGCGGTTCAGGCTTTGAATGACCGCATCCAGCGCATGCGCCACCTCCCAGGTATCCGGCGTCGCGTAATAGTCGGCGAGCAGATTGCGCACCGTGCTCTCCGCCGCCTCGCGCCCGTGCGTGCCGCCCGACACCCCATCCGCCAGCGCGGCGACATAGCCCTTCACCGCGACCAGCGCGGCGGCCGGCGTGACGAAACCGCCGAAGTCCTCGTTGCGAGGGCGCGGGCCGATTTCGGAGGTGTAGCCGAAGTCGAGTTGCATGGAGGCTGACGTTACACCCGCGCCAGCGTCGCCGCACCCCAGGTGGTGCGCCAGCGCTGCTTCACCGAAGCCAGACCGATCAGCGCCACCAGGCAGAGGCCGACGAAGATCAGCAGACCGGCCTGGTAGCTGCCGGTGGCGCCCTTGATGTAGCCCAGGCTGGCGGCCAGGTAGAAGCCGCCGATGCCGCCGGCCATGCCGACGAAACCGGTCATCACGCCGATCTCCTTGCGGAAGCGCTGCGGCACCAGCTGGAACACCGCGCCGTTGCCGACGCCCAGGCTGCCCATGCCGAGGATGAACCACAACAGCGCGATCCACGGGCTGGGCGAGCCGAAGCTGGCGATGGTGAGAAAGGTCGCGGCGGAAACGTACATCGTCAGCAGCGTGCGGATGCCGCCGATGCGGTCCGACAGCGCGCCGCCGATGGGGCGCACCAGCGAGCCGGCGAACACGCAGGCGGCGGTGAAGTAACCCGCTTCCACCGGCGGCATGCCGTACTGGTCGTTGAAGTAGATGGTGAGGGACGAGGCCAAGCCGACGAAGCCGCCGAAGGTGCAGAAGTAGAAGAACATGAACCACCAGGCATCCTTGTCCTTCAGCACGTTCAGATACTGGCTGAGCGATTTCGCCGGCGGGCAGTCGGGCGCGTCCTTGGCGAACAGCAGATAGACTGCGAACGCCACGCCGAGCGGGATCAGTGCCAGGCCGAACACGTTGCCCCAGCCGTAGGCGACCGCGAGGCCGGGCGCGAACAGCGCCGCCAGCACCGTGCCGGAGTTGCCCGCGCCGGCGATGCCCAGCGCGGTGCCCTGATGCTGCGGCGGATACCAGCGCGAGGCCAGCGGCAGCGCCACCGCAAACGCCGCACCGGCAAAGCCGAGCGCCACGCCCAGCGTCAGGATCTCGCGGAAGCTGTGGATGCCGTAGATCCAGGCCCAGGCCAGCGCGCCGATGACGATGAGCTGGCCGATCAGGCCGGCCTTCTTCGGCTTCAGGTGATCGACCAGCACGCCCATGACCAGACGCAACAGCGCCCCGGCCAGTACCGGCGTGGCCACCATCAGGCCTTTCTGCGCCGAGGTCAGTTCCAGGCTGGTGGCGATCTGCACGGCGAGCGGACCCAACATCACCCAGATCATGAAAGCGATATCGAAATAGAGAAATGCGGACAGCAAGGTGGGGGTGTGGCCGGACTGCCAGAAGCCCTTGTTCATGGGTGTACTCCAGGTGCATCGAAAAGGTGGGAGGGATAAAGCGCGCCGCGCCAGGTGCGCGGCATGGCATTTGCGGAAATCTGCCGCCGCGTTCGGGCGGGCATGCCCGTGGGCATGTGCCAGAACGCGGTGATTCGCTGCGCCGCGAGCGGTATTAGTGTGTATCCGGCACCACGCCGAGCTGCGGCATCTCGGCCAGGCCCACTTCCCGTGCATGCTCGACGAAACCCTTGTTGCGCCAGAAGAATGCGCCGGGCATGGTGGTCGGGATCACCAGCACGTAGAACAGGGCGCGGCCGATCACAGCGGTTGCCAGCGCGGTCAGCGCCAGTGGCGCGAACAGAATCGGGTTGGCCGTGAACACGATGGCCAGCGCCAGGATCAGGCTCAGGCCGAGCAGGCCGTTGCGCAACCAGTAGCTGTTGCCGAAGGTGGTGGTCTGTTCGTAGAACGAGGCATCGCCTTCATCGCCCATGCCGCGCAGGTCGCGGGCATGCGCCAGCAGCCCCAGCCCTTCCAGCGACAAGGCCAGGACGATCAGGCTGGCCAGTGCCTGGCCCAGTGCCGGCGTGAGGCTGCCGGCGCCCGCCGCGAACAGGGCCAGGAACAGCGCGCCCAGACCCAGGCCGGTGCCGATAAAGGAAGTGCCGGTCTGCCAGTGATTCCAGAACGGCCGCGCCGGGATGCGGTACAGCTTGATCATGTAATAACCGCCGAAGCTCAGGCCTAAAAGACCCGCGACAGTGGCTACAGGCTTCAGCAAATCGGCGAGGGGGAAACCGGGGAACAGGCTGAAGAAGCCATAACCCGCCAGCCCGGCGAAGAACAGCGACACCCCGGCGATCTCCCGGCTCACCGGCGACAGCCGCCAGTTGTTGAAGCCGCGATAGAAGCGCATCGGCTTGCCCAGGTGCAGGTTGAGCTTGACCAGGCCGAACGTCATCAACGCGATCAGCGCGCACACGGTAGGCAGGTAAGCGGCGCTGCCGATGAACTCGATCACCGGCGCGATGCCTAGCCAGGCGCCGACCGAGAGCATCAGGAAAGCGCCCATCACCGCCTGCACCGAAAGGGTGAAGGCGATGTGTGCGTTTTCGTGCGAGCCGAGCAACTTGGCCCAGTTCCATTCGCGCTGGAAATCGTGTTTCGGGTCCAGCACCGGGCGGAAAGTGCCGCTGGCGCCCAATTCTCCATCCTCGCGGTGGTATTTCACCGGCGTACTGTCGACCCGCACCATGTCGCGCTGGGTGGAGCGGGTTTGCTGAAAGCGGATGTTGGGATGGGTGATGTCGGGGCTCGGGAAGCCGGGAATTTCCGTTTTGGCCTGGCTGCGGCCCTCGGGAATGTTCTCGATCACGCCGAAGTCCAGCGCCTTGCCCAGGCAAGCCGATACACAGGCCGGTTTCAGCCCCACTTCGAGCCGGTCGACGCACATGTTGCACTTGGATACCTGGCCTTTCACCGGGTCGAGTTGCGGCGCGTTGTAGGGGCAGACCCAGGTGCAGTAGCCGCAACCGAAGCAGATGTCCGGGTCCTGCAGCACCGCGCCGTACTCGGCGAATTTGGTGTAGGCGCGGGTCGGGCAACCTTTCAGGCAGACCGGGTCGTCGCAGTGATTGCAGGCCATCGAGATATTCAGGCGCTGGTAGTTCGGGTAGGTGCCACCCTCGACGAAGCCGACCGAACGGAAGGCGATGTGCGCCGGGTTGTCGTTCTTCTCCGAACACGCCGCCTCGCAGGCATGGCAGGCGATGCAGTTGTCGGCATTGAAGAAAAAACCGTGCTGCTTGTAGCGGTTGGGATTGGCGCCGATGCCCGTGTCGCCGTTGATGTTCAGGCTGCAATCGCGCAGGACATGGCCGGCCGGCACGGTCTCGATGGCCTTGCCGTAACGGTTGTGGCTCTGGCAGCCGGTGTCATTCAGAAGCGCGTAGTCGGGCTCGTTGGGGCGGATGGGGAACATGTCGGCCTCTCAGTACCCGTCATTCCCGCGAATGCGGGAATCCAGGTTGTATGTCTGACTGAAGTGGATGGAACGGACTGGATTCCCGCATACGCGGGAATGACGGCTAAGGGCGGTTGTCATGGCTAGAACTTCCTCATTTCCATCGACAGCTTCGCCGCCGCTATCTGGTCGGCGATGCGTTCGATGCGAATGGCGGACTGCTTGTAGGCCGGCTGGCGCGAATGCGGGTCGAGCAGGCCCAAAGTCAGCCGGTTGGCGCAGTCGTGGAAGTGGAACGGCAGGAACACCATGTTCTTCGGCACCCGCTGCGTCGGCATCGCCATCGCCACCGCGTCCGAGCGGCGCGACACCATGCGCACGTATTCGCCGCGCTGGATGCCCAGCGCCGCCGCCGCGTCCGGGTTGATCTCGATGAACGGGATCGGGCTGAACTTGTTGTTGTTGCCGATCTTGCCGGTCTTGGTGCGGCCGTGCCAGTGCTCGATCAGGCGGCCGGTGTTGAGCCAGAACGGGAATTTCTCGTCCGGCACCTCGTTGTTGTCGATGAACGGCAGCGGGATGAGTTTCGCCTTGCCGTCCGGATAGCTGAACACGCCGTCCACGGTGTACAGGCGCTTGCCGCCCTTGGGCGGGGCCTCGCCGGCCGCCACCTGTCCGGCCGTGTAGGGCCACTGCACGCCGCGGTTCTGCTCCAGCAGCGCGTGGTTCATGCCGGAGATGTCGGCCAGACGTCCCTTCGACAGCTCGCCCATCTCCAGGAAGATGTCGGCGGCCTTTTCGGGAAACTTCACGTGGCCGGCGCGATTGAAGCGCTCGGCAACGCGGTTGAAGATCCACAGGTCGGGCTTGGCCTCGCCCGGCGGCGTGGCGATCGGGTTGATCAGATTGATGCGGCGTTCGGTGTTGGTCATCACGCCCTCCTTCTCCGCCCAGGTGCCGGCGGGCAGGTAGACGTGGGCGTACTGGGCGCTCTCGGTGTCCTGGTAGCAGTCCTGCACGCAGCAGAACTCCAGTTGTTCCATCGCCTTGCGGATGCGCGCGGTATTCGGCAGCGACGACATCGGGTTGGTGGCGATCAGCCACATGCCCTTGATCTGGCCGGCCTCCATGGCCTGGTAGATGTCGGTCTGGAACATGCCGCGCTTCTTCGGGAAGAATTCCGGATCGACGTTCCAGAACTTCGCCACTTCCTCGCGGTGCTCCGGGTTTTCCAGCACGCGGTAGTTGGGCAGGCCGGAACAGGACGACCATTCGCGTGTGCCCATGGCGTTGCACTGGCCGGTGATGGACAGCGACGTGCCGCCGGGTTTACCGATGTTGCCGGTGATCAGCGCCAGATTGTTGATGCCGACGACGCCGTCGGAACCGTGCGTGGACTGGTTGATGCCCATGGTCCAGATCTGCATGGCGGCGCCGGCCTGGGCGAAGGTGCGCGCGACGACGCGGATGGTGTCCTCGTCGATGCCGCAGATTTTCGATGCCGTCACCGGATCGTATTTCTCCACCTCGGCGCGCAGGGCCTCGACACCGTGGGTGTTGGCGTCGATGTAGCGCTGGTCGTGCAGGTTCTCCTTGAAGATCACGTGCATCAAGGCGTTCTGCAGCACCACGTCGGTGCCCGGCGTGATGGCGAGGTGGATGTGGGCGTTCTGCGCCAGCATGGTGACGCGCGGATCGACCACGATGAGCGGGAAGCCGGTCTTTTCCTGCGCTTCCTTCATGCGCCAGTAGATGATCGGGTGCTGCTCGGGCAGGTTGGAGCCCCAGGCGATCAGGCAGCCGGTGTGCTCGAAGTCCTCGTAGCAGCCGGGCGGGCCGTCGGAACCGAAACTGCGCTTGTAGCCGGACACCGCCGAGGCCATGCACAGGGTGGTGTTGCCGTCGTAGTTGTTGGTGCCGATCAGGCCGCGCGTCAGCTTGCCCAGGGTGTAGAACTCCTCGGTCAGCATCTGGCCGGTGGAGATGATGGCGAACGAATCCGGCCCGTGCTCGGCCTGGATGCGGCGGATCTCGTCGTGCAGCTTGTCCAGGCTGGCATCCCAACTGGCGGGTTGCCAGGCGTCATGCCATTTGTCCCGCATCAGCGGCTGCGTGCCGCGTCCGGCGGAGGCGAACAGTTCGTGCTCGAAGATGCCCTTCAGGCACAGCTTGCCGCGGTTGACGTCGGCATCGGCGACGCCGCGCGAGGACACCGGCTGGCCGGACGCGTTGAGGCCGACCTCGATGGAGCAGCCGGTCGAGCAATAGCCGCAGGCGGCGTACTTCCACTCCACCACGCCCTTGTCGGCGATCTTGATGGGATTCTTTTTGCTACGTCCGAACAGCATGATTCGTTTCCTTTCATCAGACTCCCCCCTTTGAAAAAGGGGGGGTGGGGGGATTTCTGAGGCCTGCGCCACCGTCGTCAAATCCCCCTCATTCCCCCTTTACCAAGGGGGAAGGCGATCATCGCGGGCGCTACGTTCACGCCAACTTCAAAAACACCTGGCCGTTTTCCACCTTGGTCGCATAGGTGCGCGCGCAGCCCTTGTCCGGCAGGATCGCCTCGCCGGTGGCCAGGTCGATCTTGAAGCCGTGCAGCGGGCAGGTGACCAGGCCGCCGTGGACGATGCCCTCG
>JASJPK010000007.1:0-36214 GCA_031426735.1 Hydrogenophilaceae bacterium
CAGACGAACAAGCCGGCTAGAAGCCGGCGCTCCAGCAGGGCTCTCGCCATGAACAGCGAATCCATTGCGACACCGACCTTCGACGCCGACGGCTTCATGCGGGAAGCGGAATCCTGGGACGAAGCAACGGCCCGGCAGATCGCCCACATGGACGGTGTCGGCGACCTGAATGCGGAACAGATTTCCCTGTTGCACTACCTGCGCACAACCTATCGGCGCAGGGGTGGATTGCCGGCATGGGCGCACGTCTGCCATCTCGGCGGCTTCGCGCCGGACTGCATGACGCGGTTGTTTCCCGATGCGCGCACCGCCTGGCGCATTGCCGGCCTGCCCAACCCGGGTGAAGAAGCCAAAGCCTACATGTGAGATCGACGGTCCTTTAACTGTGCGACAGCTTGACCGCTACATGTTGGTTTTTTGCCCGCTGTATTGTTTTCTGAGTCGCTTCGCGGGCGGCGTAATACGGGCGTCTTCGATCAGTTCAATTCCGGTAGGACAGGGGCAAAGTTGCGCGCGCTCCTTCAACAAGGCAGCGTATTTGCGTTCGAACGAGGCTCTCTCCTCATTCGAATGAATCTGCCTGTGTGCGGCCTGGAAGTCATGGCATTCCGGCTCGGTCAACAGCATGGGACAGGCGAGCACCGGCTCGATGTCAGCGCTGGCTACCGGTGGCATCAGTGCGATGAGCAGAGTAGCCAGCTTCGTAATATTCAGCATTGGACGACTCATGGTGGATAACCTTGGGTGACGTGAATCTGATTTCCGCATAAGCCAGGCTGCCGGCGGGAGCGACAGGCTCGCTTGGCCTGGACTCCTTCGCCCAGGCGGTATAGGCCTCTGCATCCGGCATGCGCACGCGCATGCACCCGCAGAACGAGTCGGCAGGCTTGCGGCGCCGGCCGCGAAGACGGCTGAAAAGGCAACCGAACAAACACGCAATCCCGGCCAGCAATCTCGGCAAGCCGCGGCGTTCGTCACCCGCAGCAGGTTCAGGCGGAGGCTGCGTCGTCATGCAACCCCCGGACGCACCGCGCTGGCGAGCATGGCCGTCTTCTCACGCTCGATCAGCGCCAGCACCGCGTAGCCTTCATGGCGCAAGGCCTGCAGCGTCGGACTGATCCTGACTTCCCACTTGTCGAGGCAATCCATCACAACGAAAGAGATGTAGCCGAAACGATGGACATAGCGCGGCAGTTCATCCGCCATGTCACCTTCGCCACTGCTCAAGCGATAGTCGATGCCCGCCGCTTCCAGTTTTTGCAGTAATTGGCCGAGCAGCAAAGTCGCCGGCTTCGGCGGATTCAGCAGCAGGATATCGAGACGACTGCCGCAGCGCTTGCAGAGATCCAGCGCATGCTGCAGCACCTGGCGATCCATACATCGCCCATCCAGCGCCAGCAGCATGCCGTTGGCGGGAATGGCCCCTCTCAAAGGCTTCATCGGAGTGGCCGCTGGGCCAGGTTTCAACGCCTTGACTTGCATAGGTTGTGCGCCCATGCCTGGATCACCAGACCAGGCGAAGACCGTCGCGGTCATTCTCGACGACGGTAGCGCGTTGATGAAAAGAGGCTTGGCTCGGGGCCTGGTACTTGAAATCCTCGACATCCAGGTGCGTGCCGACCGGGAATGAATAAGCCCCGTGATTGAGCACCATGCTGTGCGGCTCGACATGTTTGACCCGGTACAGTCCGTAGTTACGACCGCTATCCGAGATGGCCACGATGGTCAATCCAGCCAATGTAGAAGGAAGATACCCCTTGGCGGAAGGGGAAGAATCGGTACGATCGGTACGCGCCATGTTGTCTCACTCCTTGTGTCTTTTTTCCTCATTTCCCGATCTCGCCGGATAACGGGGGATGGCACCTTTTCCTCAGCCCGAATCTGTTGCCCGGAGTGGCCTGAGTGGTGATTTTGGAAGACTAGCCGGAGTGAAACTTCCGCAATATGTGGGAGTTATTTAGGCCCGATAAAGAAGCCTTTAGCAGAGTATTGAAACGGCCCGCAGCCGAAAATCGTACCGATGCACAGTAGGGTGCGCCGCGCGCACCATTAACCTGGAAGGTAAGTAGAGGCTCCACTCTTAGGAGCGCCTTCCAAGGCACGATCGCTCCGAGCATCGCGCCTTGGAAGGCGCTCCTACGACAATCGGGGTGTGTGGTTGGATCGAATCGCCTGCGAGAACCTCAGGCTTGCGACGATTGCTGCGCGATGGCCCAGAATTGCAGCAACTCGGCGAGGGTGCGCACGCCGACTTTGCGCATGATATTGAAGCGATGCACATCCACGGTACGGCTCTGGATGTCGAGTTCCGCCGCGATTTTCTTGGTATGGCCGCCGACCGCAATCAGCTCCATCACCGCCATTTCGCGCGGTGTCAGCGACGCGAACCTGGCCGCCGCATCTTCGCGCGCCTGGCGGGCCTGCCAGATATCCCGGTCTTCCTTCAGGTACTTCTGAATACGATCGAGCAGATCCTGCTCGTTGAATGGTTTCTCGATGAAGTCCGAAGCACCGGCTTTCAAGGCGCGCACCGCCATCGGCACATCGCCGTGTCCGGTGATGATGACGACCGGCAACACAATGTCCAGTTCCTGCAATTTGCGATGCAATTCCATGCCGCTCATGCCCGGCATGCGCACATCCAGCAACATGCAACCACGCATGCTCCGATTCGCCACAGCAAGAAAACTTTCCGCTGTCGGGAAAGTTTCACTACGCAAGCTCACCGAACCGAGCAAGGCGCTCAACGCGCCGCGGACCGCGTCGTCGTCGTCGACGACATAAACAGTGGGCAATGAGGTTGGCGATAGCGTCATCAAGAAGTTCCCCGCGGCAAACTGAAAGTAAAAGTGGACCCCCCCTCCGGATTCAGGACATAGCCCAATTGACCGGCGTGAGTTTCGATAATGGAGCGGCTGATGGCCAAACCCATGCCCGCTCCATCTGGCTTAGTGGTCACAAACGAGTCGAAAACACGCTCGCCGAGCTCCGCGTCCACACCGGCGCCGGTATCCCTGACGTCGACATAGACCCGTTCCGTATCGAACGAGGTAACCAGTGTAATCCTGCGCGAATCGGATTCCGGCGGCAAAGAATCCATCGAGTTCCGGAGCAAATTGAAAACCACTTGTTCCAGTAAGACAACTTCGCCTTGCACCGGCGGCAGATCCTCCGCCAATTGCAGAACGATCTCGATATTCAGCGTCCTGGCTTCATGGCGCAGCAGCGCGGCCGCTTCGCTGGCGAGTTGATTCAGGTTCACCGGGCCCGCTCGATGTTCGCTCTTCTGCACGAAATGGCGCACGCGCCGCACGATGTCACTGGCGCGCTTGGCCTGGGCATTGATGTTTTCCAGCCAGGAACTCAGCTGACCTTGCTCCGGCTGGCTCTGCAGCGTGCGCAAACCCGCCGCACTGTACATCGCGATGGCGGCCAGCGGCTGATTGATCTCATGCGCGATCTCGGTCGCCATTTCACCCATGCTGGCCAGACGGGAGACGTGCGCCAGTTCGAGCAGGCGCCGGCGCTCCTGGCGCTCTGCCTGCTTGACCTGGGTGATGTCGTTGGCCACCACGAAAAACCCGCGCACTTCGCCTTGCGGGGATTCGTCCGGCAGAAAGGTCACCACCACGTCACGCAACTCCACGCCGGCAAAACGCGACTGACGCTCGAAGAACACCCGTTTCCCGGCCAGCGCCTGCTCGATATGTGGACGAATCTCTTGATAGGCCTTTTCGCCGAGCAGATCGCGCATGGTCATGCCGTAGAGTTGTCGCGGGCTCAGCCGGAAAAACTTCTCATAGACCTTGTTGTTGAATCGGTAACGCTGTTCCAGATCGACATAGGCGACCATCACCGGCAGGCTGTCGATCACCTTTTCGAGAGACTCGCCCAGCGCCCTGTTGCGATTGATGACGAAGGCAAGCGCGCCAGCCACCAGGAACGCGAACAACACCAAAGTGCCGTAGATCGTCGACAAGCGATTCAGCAAAGCGCTATTGGCCGCATCGATCGCCGCCGGCGGCAATTCAACCGCCAGCTGCCAGAAATAGGAATCCGCCGCCACCGGCCAGGCCGATCTGAGGCCTTCCGGCGGCGCTCCAACGTGCGCCAGGGGATAGACCCGTTCGAACCGGATGGAAGCGTTGGCAGATCGATGCCGACCGGATTTTTCCGTTTCCATCTGCTGCCATAGCTGGGAAGCCGATTCGGGCAGACGTCGATGCGAACGCTCCGGCAACATGAAGCCCCACTCGTCCTCCGGTTTCGGGCCGATCAGCCAATAGCCGTCCGCGTTGAGCAACCTGATCTTGCCGGCACGTTCTTCCAGCCCCTTCAACTTGTCGACCAGGTGCTGACCCAGATAATTCAGCATCACCATGCCGCGGATCTGACCGGTTTCATCGGCCACCGGCAGGGCAAAGCGGATGACCGGCTTGAACGGCCGTTCAACCCGGTTCCCCTCAATATTCAGATCGAACGGCGAAACGTAGATCTGGCCGGGTGCCAGCCACTGCGTTGCCTCGAAGTAATAGCGATTCTGTTTATTCTGCAGCGCCGCGTCCGCGACGATTTCCGGCTTGCCGTTATTGAAATTGACGCGCACCGCCTCCTTGCCACTCTGGCCGATGAAGCGAACCTGATCGTAGCTGCCTTTTTGCCTGACCAGGCCGAGATACTCCCCGGCCAAGCCGAGCTTGCTGGCCGCATCGGGGTTTGCCAGGTATTGCTTGATTTCGTTGTGCTGCGCGAAATAGCGCAGATCGGACAGCACGCCGTCGATTTCCTGATGAATGGCAATTTCGGCAAGCTTGATCACATGATCCTGCTCAACCTGCAGCAGACTCCGGGTATGGTCGGATTCCACCCGGTAATAGAAGACGAACGGGATGGCGAGCAGCGCGGAAAAGACCAGGCCCAGCACCAGGGTGACCAGGACAAACTGGCGCCGATTGACCTGCACCAAGCGATGCAGCGTGTGGACCTGGGTAGGCAGAAGCGAATTCACATTTCATTCCCGTCATTTCATCCCCGTCCATTTTACTGACAGGCAGCACCAACGGCTTTTGAGGATGCGATTTCCGCCAGAAGATTGCAGATCGCCTCGGGAAACACCGGTTTGACCAGGTGCCCGTCAAAACCCGCGTCTTCGCAACTCGAACGGGCATCTTCGTCGCCATAACCGGTTACCGCCACCAGGCAGAGTTTTTCATCCACGCTCTGCCGGGCGCGCAATCGCCGGGCCACCTCGTAACCATCCATGCCGCGCAGCCCGATATCGAGCAGGACGAGGCGGGGATGGAAGTCCTGCGCCAGTTCCAGCGCCGCCTCGCCGTTGGACGCCGTCCTGACTTCATGGCCTTCGATCTGCAACAGCGCGGTCATGCTGTCCGCCACGTCGGGTTCGTCATCCACCACCAGCACGCGACAGCCGGCCGCGGCGGCTGGCTGCTTCGTCGTTACGCCCGCCGCGGTCTCGACGTCGATCCAAATCGGCAAGCGGAGCGTGAACTCGGCGCCCATTCCCGGCCCGGCGCTGAACACTTCGATCGAACCGCCGTGCATTTCCACCAGCCGCTTCGCCAACGTCAAGCCGATGCCGAGGCCACCCTGGGCGCGATCCAGCGAACGTGCGCCTTGCTGAAACGAATCGAAAATGCGCGGCTGCAACTCCTGTGGAATACCCATGCCGTTGTCGCACAGCCTGATCTCGATCAGCGCCTCCTCCACGCTGACATCCAGTTCGATGTAACCGCGATCCGGGGTGTACTTGGCGGCGTTGTCGAGCAGATTGAGCAATACCTGCGCCAGCCGCACCGGATCGCCGCGCAGCAAGACCGACTGCTGCGGCATGTGTAAATCGAAACGATGCCCCTTCGCCTCGATCAGCGGTCGCGCCATCACCAGCGCCCGCTCGACCACATCGGCCAGTGAAACGATCTGCTGCTGCAACTCGACCTTGCCGCGCACGATGCGGGAGACATCGAGCAGATCGTCGACCAACCGGGTCAGATGCACGACCTGCCGCTCGATGATTTCCTGCGCCCAGCGCACCTTCGGTTCCGGCGAAGCGATGCGACCGAGCACATGCGCGGCATTGCGGATCGGCGTCAGCGGATTGCGCAGCTCGTGGCCGAGCATGGCAAGAAACTCGTCCTTGCGCCGGTCCGCTTCGATCAACTCCTGCTCGGCCAGCTTCAGCTCGGTAATGTCCTGTGTGGTACCGAAAGCGCCGAGCAGCTTCCCGGCCGCATCGAATTCAAGTTCAGCCCGTTCGCGCACCCACTTCACCTCACCGTTCAGCAGCAGACGGTGTTCGATGTCGTAAGGCGCGCCGTGCAGAGCGGCCTGCCACATGTGATCGACAAATTGCCGATCATCCGGATGCACCGCCGCGAGAAACGATTCATAGGTCAGCGGCGTGTCCTTGGCGATACCGAAGATGTGGTGATTCTCGTCGGACCAGTTCAGTTCGTTGCGTTGCAGGTTCAGTCGCCAACTACCGATCTGCCCCACGGCCTGGGCCCGATTCAGATCGACCTGACTGTCGCGTAGCGCCTGTTCTACCCGCATGCGTTCGGTCACCTCGCGCAGGATGACGGTGAACCGTCTATGGCCATTCGCCTCGACCTGGGCCAGTGCGGCTTCGATGGGAAACAGCTCGCCGTTGGCCCGCCGTGCGCGCAGCACGCCCAACTCCCCCAGGCTGTGGCTGACCGTGCCGGCGCCGGCAATGGCGCGCAGGTGTTCGGCATGGATGGCGCGGGACGACTTGGGCAGCAGCCGGTCGAGGTTCGAACCCAGCGCCTTGGCTGCCGGCAGACCGAACATGTGTTCCGCGGCCGGGTTGAACAATACGATGCGCTGATTCTCGTCGACGTTGATCATGGCATCCATCGAGGCTGCGACCAGGCCGGCCAGATGTTGCTGCGCCAACCAGCGTTCGGTGATGTCGGTGAGCACGATACGCGCCGCCGGATTGTCACCGTGATCCAGGTGCAGGCAATCCAACTGGGCATGAAAAAGGGAACCGTCGGCGCGGATGAGCGCCATTTCGCTGCGCATCTTTTCGCCCTGATTCATCGCGTTCATGAAGCGGCGGGTCCAGTTTTCGCGGTCCGGCTGACTCACCAGGCTGCTGAAGGAGCGGTTCAGCAGGTGCTTGCGCGGCAGCCCGAACAATTCGGCACCGACCAGATTGGCTTCGACGATGATCGCCGAGCGGTTGAGGGTGAGATAGCCGACCGGGGCGAAGTCGTACAAATCCACATAACGGTCGCGCGATTCTTCGATGATCTGCTGCGCCCGACGCAATTCTTCGTTTTGCATCTCCAGTTCGATCTGGTGCACCTGCAGTTCGTGCATAAGTTCCGACTCGGAACGGGTGTCCTTCACCGCTTCCGAGGTGGTGCGGTCGGCAAGACGCAACTCTGCCTCTGCACGAAGGTTCACCCCAGGTTGTTCCGTCTGCATACGTTTCCCTTGATTTACTTTGTGCCTAATTGACCCCCTAAGCCGGGGCATTCCGCTAGTACATTCAAACCATGCCTAGCGAACTGGCAAGAATTATTGATTGGGGGAACTGCGTTAATCAATTAAGCCGAACCCTACCTGGTACACGGAGTTTTATACCCATCGTTTCTGTAACAACCGGGTTTACAGCGGAGAAACTAAAGTTGACTATATTTGTCGGACATAAAGGGATCACACGCCCCCCTGAATCAACCCACAAGTAACAGGAATGGCAGCATGAAAAGAGACCACGCATCCAGTGTGCAGAAGCCTCGGCCCAGCGAAATGTATTTTCAAGCGCTGGTTGAATCGGCGCCGGATGCCATTGTCATCACCGACCCAGCCGGGCGCATCGTGCTGATCAATGCGCAAACTGAAGTGTTGTTCGGTTATCGACGCGAAGAACTCGAAGGGCAGCCGGTGGAGATTCTGGTGCCTGGACGCTACCGTTCGGAGCATCCCGGTTTGCGCCGGAGTTTTACCCACGCGCCGGTCACCCGGCCGATGGGCGCCGGGCTGGATTTGTACGCTCAGCGCAAGGACGGCAGCGAGTTTCCGGTGCAGATCAGTCTGAGCCCGATCCGTTCCGAAGAAGGGTTGAGCATCTTCAGTGCCATCCGCGACATCACCCAACAGCGTGAAACCGAGCAGCGCATTCGCGAACTCAACGCGCGCCTGGCCAGCCAGAACGCGGAACTGCAGGCGGTCAACCAGGAACTGGAAGCCTTCAGCTACTCGGTATCGCACGATCTGCGCGCGCCGCTGCGCGCCATCGACGGCTTCAGCCGCATCCTGCTCGACGAACAGGCCGAAAGCATGGACGCAGCCGGGCGCAATCTGCTCGAACGGGTGCGCCGCGCCAGCCAGCACATGGGCCGTCTGATCGACGATCTGCTCAAGCTGGCCCGCGTCACCCGTGCCGATGTCCAGATGCAGGACGTGGATCTGTCCGCGCTGGCCGCCGAGGTGGCCGAGGCACAGCGCCAACTGATGCCGGAACACGCGGTGGAATTCATCTGCGCGCCCGGCCTGCATGCGCACGGCGACGCCAAACTGTTGCGCATCGCGTTCGACAACCTGCTCGGCAATGCCTGGAAATTCACCGGTGGGCGCAGCGCGGCGCGCGTCGAGTTCGGCATGCACGAGGAGGCCGGCGACAAGGTCTATTTCGTCGCCGACAACGGCGCCGGTTTCGACATGGCCTTCGCCGACAAACTTTTCGGCGCCTTCCAGCGTCTGCACGACACCGGCGAGTTCCCCGGCACCGGCATCGGCCTCGCCACGGTGCAGCGCGTCATCCACAAACACGGCGGCCACATCTGGGCGCAGGCAGCGGTGGATACGGGCGCCAGCTTCTTTTTCACCCTAGCGCGACAACAGGAGACGGCATGAGCGACAAATCGATCCTACTGGTGGAAGACAACCCCGACGACGAGGCATTGACCTTGCATGCGCTGGCGACGCACAAGATCGGCAATCAGGTCGCCGTGGCGCGCAATGGTGTCGAGGCGCTGGATTACCTGTTCTGTACCGGCCCCCATTCCGGCCGCGATCCGGAAGACCTGCCGGCGGTCGTGCTGCTCGACCTGAAGCTGCCCAAGATCGACGGCCTCGAAGTATTGCGCCGCATCCGCGCCGACAAGCACACCCGTTTGCTGCCGGTGGTGCTGCTGACCTCTTCCAACGAGGAAGAAGACCGTCTGCGCGGCTACAGCCTGGGCGCCAACAGCTACGTGCGCAAACCGGTGGACTTCGACAGCTTCGTCCATGCCGCCGGCCAACTCGGCCTGTATTGGCTGCTCCTCAACCAACCCGCCAAGGATTGAACTCATGTTGATGTCCCATGCTGAAGTTTCTGCTCCCGTTCAATTGCTCGCCCTGCTGGTGGAAGACTCGGAGGACGACAGCCTGCTGGTAATCGATCAACTCAACCGGTCGGGCTTCCAGGTACGCTGGGAGCGGGTGGACAACGCCGCAGACCTGGAAACGGCGCTCCGTGGCGGACACTGGGACATCGTATTTTCCGACTACACCATGCCCCGCTTCCGCGGCGATCTAGCGTTGGAAGTCATCCGCCGCTTCGACCCCGATCTGCCCTTCATCTTCGTCTCCGGCACCATCGGCGAGGCTGCCGCCGTCGCCGCGATGAAGGCAGGTGCGCAGGACTACGTGATGAAGCACGATCTGTCGCGCCTGGCCCCGGCGGTGCGGCGCGAACTGGAGGACGCACGCATACGGCGCGAGCAGCGCCGCGCCGAACACGAACTGCGCAAGCTGTCCCTGGCGGTGGAGCAGACCGCCGACAGCGTATTCATCACCGATCTGCAGGGTCGCATCGAATACGTCAACCCGGCGTTCGAACATTTGTCCGGCTACTCGACCCGCGAAGCGCTCGGCCAGACGCCGGCGCTGGTCAAGTCCGACCGCAACGACGCGGCCTATTTCCAGCGCATGTGGGGAACCTTGCTGTCCGGCGAGACCTTCCGCGACATCCTGGTGAACCGGCGCAAGGACGGTGTCCTCTTTTACGAGGAAAAAACCATCACGCCGCTGACCGAAGCCGGCGGCCAGATCACGCACTTCGTCTCCACCGGTCATGACGTCACCGAACGGGTACGCGGCGAGGAAGCGCGCACCCGGCTGGTGAGTATCCTGGAAGCCACGCCCGATTTCGTCGCCACCACCGACGCCGAAGCACGCCTGCTCTATCTCAACCAGGCCGGCCGCCGCCTGCTCGGGCTCGGCGCACAACATGACATCAGCGGCATGCGTCTGGCCGACTGCCATTCGGAATGGGGCGCCCAGCAGTTGCTGCGGGTGGCGCTGCCCATTGCCGCGCGCGATGGCTTATGGGAAGGCGAGAGCGCACTGCGCGGCGCGCCGGACAAGGATCTCAGCGTGTCGCAGGTGTTGCTTGCCCACCGCAACGAAGCGGGCAACATCGAGTTCTATTCGACCATCGCGCGCGACATTTCCGAGCGCAAACAATACGAGGAAGAACTGCGCCACCAAGCCACCCATGACAAGTTGACCGGTTTGCCCAACCGCACGCTGCTGGACGACCGCCTCGGTGCCGAGATCCATCGCGCCATCCGCCAGGGCCGGCAGTTCGCGCTGGTCTTCCTCGACCTGGACAACTTCAAACGGGTCAACGACAGCCTCGGCCACCCGGCCGGCGATGCGCTGCTCAAGGAGGTCTCGACCCGCTTGCAAAACGCCATGCGCCCGAACGACACGGTGGCGCGATACGGCGGCGACGAGTTCGTCGTGGTGGGCGGCGATCTGGGCAACGTCGAGCATGTGCTGGTGGTCGTCAACAAACTGCGCAACGCCTTCGAAAAGCCCATCCGCATCGTGGATCGCGAGATTTTCGTCACCTTCAGCGCCGGCATCGCGCTGTATCCGGCCGACGGACAGGACGCGGAAAGCCTGCTGAAGAACGCCGATACCGCTATGTTCCGCGCCAAGGACGACGGTCAAGGCCAGTTCCGCTTTTACGCCCGCGACATGAACGCGCGCAGCCAGGAACTGCTGGACATGGAAACCGGCCTGCGCCGCGCCCTCGAACGCGGCGAGTTCCAGATCCACTATCAACCGCAACTGGATCTGCGCAGCGGCCGCATTACCGGCAGCGAAGCCTTGTTGCGCTGGCAACGGCCGGGCAGCAACCGCCTGACGCCGCCGACCGAGTTCGTCTGGATGTTGGAGGAAACCGGCTTGATTCTGTCGGTGGGCGAATGGGTGTTGCGCAACGCCTGTGCCCAGTGGCGCGCCTATCGCGCCTCCGGTGCCGCTCCGCAGCGCATTGCCGTCAACGTCTCGGCACGCCAGTTCAGCGACCGCGGTCTGGTCGACATGGTGGCCCGCGTGTTGAAGGAAGAGAACATGCGCGCCGGCGCCCTGGAGATCGAAATCACCGAATCCACCGTCATGCAGGACCCCGATCTGGCCGGCAACACCCTGGCCGCCCTGGCCGCTCTCGGCGTGCGCCTGGCGGTGGACGATTTCGGCACCGGCTACTCCTCGCTCGCCTACCTGAAGCATTTCCCGCTTGATACCCTGAAGATCGACGCCAGCTTCATCCGCAACCTGCCGCTGGATGCCGACGACGCCTCCATCACCGAGGCGAGCATTTCGCTGGGCCACAAGCTGGGCCTGGAAGTACTGGCGGAAGGTGTGGAAAACAGAGCGCAATACGAATTCCTCTGTGCCCACGAGTGCGACCTGATCCAGGGCTTTTACCTGAGCCAACCGATGCCGGCCGAACTCGCCATCCCGTTCGTGACCAAGTCCGAGGCGTGATCCGGCCGCGATGCCTTCGACAATCGCGCCTTGGAAGGCGCTCCTACCCCCCTCCCACCCGATGCCGACTCAATCGCGCGCTTGGAAGCCGCGCCCGCCCCCCTCCCCGTAGGAGCGCCTTCCAAGGCGCGATTGCTGGGCATCCCTCCCCGCCCGATGCCGTCTCAATCGCGGCTTGGGGGCCGCTCCTACGGGAGCTGAAGTAGATGCATGGCAGCTAAAGATTCCTCCAATTCCCCTTGCTGTCTGTGCGGGCAGAAGATGCATGCACGGATGGATCGGATCACGCAACGGTTGGGGAGACTTGATGGGCACTTTCAGAGGTTTGCAGTCGTTACTGTCAGCGTTGAGAAGCAGTCATACCCGTCAATTCGTGTCGCTTTTTTTTGGCGTTCATAGGGAGATCGACTGATGTCCAACAAACCCCATATCCTCCTTGTCGACAACGAACCGGCTTCGGCCAACCTCCTGGTCCGCATGCTGGCTAGCGATTACAAGGTGCAGCGTGCGCCGGACGCCCCTCATGTACTGCATGCCGCTCGCCGCAGAGGCAAGACGCCGGATCTGATCCTGCTCGACGTCAGCCCGCCCCAGCAGGACGGTTTCGAAATCTGCCGGCTACTCAAGGAAGACGAAAGAACCCGCTCGGTACCGGTCATGCTGATCACGCAGCGCGACAACGCCGAGGACGAGTTGCGCGGCCTCAAACTGGGGGCGATCGATTGCATCACGCGGCCGTTCAGCCAGGATGTGGTGAAGACGCGCATCCGCAACCAGGTCTTTCTCAAGATCAACAACGACATGCTGGAGCGCTACGCCAATCAGGATGGTCTCACCGACGTCGCCAACCGGCGCCGCTTCGATCTGGTCCTCGATGCCGAATGGCGGCGGGCGCTGCGCGACCGGAAACCCCTGTCGCTACTGATGGTTGATGTGGATTGCTTCAAGCAATACAACGATCTCTACGGCCATTGCGAAGGCGATCAATGCCTGCGCCGGGTGGCCGGCGCCATGGCCCACGAACTGACCCGCCCAGGCGATCTGCTGGCTCGCTACGGCGGCGAAGAATTCGCCGTCATCCTGCCCGGCACCGAACTGGATGGCGCCCACCTGATCGCCGAGCGCCTGCGCGATGCAATCGCGAACATGAACATTCCGCATCCCCGCCACGACGGCTTGCGCCAGGTCACCATCAGCATCGGCTGCGCCAGCATGCGGCCGGATTCGAATCTGACCTATAACGACCTGCTGCAAGCTGCCGACAAGCAGCTCTATGCCGCCAAGCATGCCGGCCGCAATTGTGTGAAAGCGGAGCAGTTGGCCTTCGAAGCGGCCTGAAGCGTGGGTTTTGATGGGCACGCTGCTTTGCCCATGCGACGAATCAACGGCGCTAACGGAAATGCAAAATCAGCAAACGTAGGATGGGCGAAGCGTAGCGCGCCCATCAATGCGCGGCGAAAGATGGGCCCGCTGCGCTTGGCCCATCCTACGGGGTTGCTTCTGCTGAAGCGCTGCCCCCTCACAGCGCGTCGACTCCATCTAAAGTCATCTTTAGATGCCTAAACTGACCGGCAATTTCGATGGCCGCCACTCTCGTCTATTCTTTAAATTCAGAAAAGCAGCGGTTGGCGGTTGGCGATGAAGCGGATCGCTTTCACCAGACTGGCCCAAGTTGTCACAAACCGAGGAGGCGAAGGTGATGTGTGAGCACTTCATAGTCGATTGGCAGGAATCCAGCGAGTCAAAACCTGTTTGCGCGTACGTTTCCGTTCGCATGCAGGGGCGTAAAGCAGGGTTGTATCGGGTCAAGCAGGTCATGCATACAGGCATGCTGCTTTCGCATGGCGCCATTTCGTTTCCGGTCGGCACCCGGCTGGACATCGATGACCCGCAAAGCAATCTCCCCGGCGCCCGTCAGTGCGCGCAGGTGGTGGCCAATGACCAGAGCGGTTTGAGCCTGGCCTGGCCGGCTGCTTGTTGAGGCTTCATCGTTAGGTCGGGCTTCAGCCCGACTTGTGGAGCGCCGGCTTCCAGCCGGCTGCGTTATTCCGGTCAGACGAACGGGATGGCTGGGAAGCCGGCGCTCCAGCAGGCCGCGATTCTTGGCAAGCGTGCGGGCCACCGCGATAGGAAACGGTGAATATGATAATTTCCGGGTAGCCCAATCCTGAGCGCGTCACGCACCAGTGCCCGAAAGAAAACAACATCCAATTCCACTGATTCTGTCATTGCTGGTACTGCTTCTGGTGGTGCCGCTGCTTGCCTATAGCGTGATTCTGCTGGAAGGCCCGCGCATCCGTCAGGAAGCGCTCGCCAACCTGAACGCCATCGGTCGGCTCAAGACCGACCAGATAGAAACCTGGCTGGCGGAACGGCACGACGATGCCACGGCGCTGATGACGCGGGATCGCTTCATCGACGACGTGGAAAAGTGGCTGGATCACCGCGACCCCGTGGCCGAGGCACGCATCGCCATTCGCCAGAAAAGTCTCCGTTATGCTTTCTACTCGATGGAGTTTCTGGCGCCCGACAGTCAGGAACCGAAGCGGCGGCCGCTGCTGGCGGCGGCATTGGCGAGCGGACGCCCGCAGATGAGCGAACTCTATCGTGACAGCACCGGCCAGGTCTGGCTCGATCTGGTCGCGCCGCTGATCAAACCGGCAGATGGCAAAAAAGTGGGCGCGGTGGTGCTGCGCATACAGGCCAGCAGCTATCTGTTTCCCCTCCTCCAGACCTGGCCGACCGCGAGTCACAGCGCTGAAACATTGCTCGTCAGGCGCGATGGCGACAGCGTCCTCTTCCTTAACGAGTTGCGTCACCGCAAAGGCACGGCGCTGAACCTGCGCCTGCCGCTTGCCACAACCGACATGCCCTCCGCCATGGCCATTCGCTCCGGCGCTGTCGCACAAACCATTGAGGGCCACGACTACCGCGGCATTCCCGTTCTGGCCGCCGTCTCCAGCGTGCGCGGCACGCAATGGGCGATGGTGTCGAAGATCGATCGCGACGAAGTCATGCAACCGCTCAACACCCTGGTGACCTGGGTCAGCGTCATTGCCCTGTGTGCCGACATCGCCATCGCCCTGACCGTGTTGCTGCTGTGGCGCCTACAACAGCGCAGCCACCGTTTGGAACTTCTGTCCCGCACCGGCGAACGGGATCGGTTGTTGAGCATGTTCTTCAACCTGCCCTTCATGGGCATGGCAATCATCGATGCCGACGACGGGCACTGGCTGCATGCCAACGACCGCCTCTGCGAAATCCTGGGTTACCCGCATGAGGAACTGCTGGCCAACACGACCTGGCGACAACTCACCCATCCCGACGACCTGGCGACCTGCCTGACCGAATACGGCCGCATCAAATCCGGCGAGATCGACGGCTACCAGTTGGCGACGCAGTTATTGCACAAGAACGGCGGCTACATCGATATCGCCCTGGCGGCCAAATGCGTGCGCCGCCCGGATGGCAGCCCGGAATACATCGTCACGACAATGCGCGACATCACCGAACGCAAACGTCTGGAAGAGGCCAATGCGGGAAAACAACGCGCCACCGGGATGCTGACGGCAATCGCGGCGGCCTCCACCGATGTGATTTTCGCCAAGGATACGGCAGGCAACTATCTGTTCTGCAACGCCGAAATGGGACGCGGGCTGGACATGCATCCGCAGGATATCGTCGGCAAGAACGATACGGCGCTGTTCTCGCCCGAGCAGGCGGACAAAATCATTGCGATGGATCGGGCAATCGTGGCCAGCGGCGGGACCCGGACGTTCGAGGAAACCATCGCCAACGCCGATGGCGTGCGCACCTTCCTGACCACCAAGGGGGTGCTGCTCGACGGCGAGGGGCGCAGCCTCGGCATGTATGGCATTGCGCGCGACATCACCGAACGCAAGCAGCAGGAAATCGAGTTGGGCGACAGCCGCACCCGCCTGGCCGGCATCATCCTGTCGGCGATGGATGCCATCGTCACGATGGACAATGAGCAGTGCATACGCCTGTTCAACCCGGCTGCCGAACGGATGTTCGGCTACACCGCCGCCGAAATGATCGGCCGCTCCATCGACGCGCTCATTCCGGCCCCGCTGCGCGCGAAGCACAAAGCGCACATACAGCGCTTCGCCGCCGAGGGCGTAACCAGCCGCAACATGCGCTCGCTGGGCGAACTCCGCGCGCTGCGCCGCGACGGCAGCGAGTTCCCGATCGAGGCTTCGATCTCCGTCGTCGAGGCCGCCGGAGAGCAGCTGTTCACCGCAATCCTGCGCGACATCAGCGAACGCAAGCAGGCCGAGGCCGCCCTGAGCGAAAGCGAACAGCGCTTCCAGACCATGGCCAACTCCGCGCCGGTGCTGATCTGGATGGCCGGCGTCGGCGAAAAGTGCAGTTGGTTCAACCAGCAGTGGCTCGACTTCACCGGCCGCGAACTGGCGCAAGAATTGGACAACGGCTGGGCCGTTAGCGTGCATCCAGAGGATCAGGAGCGCTGCCTGGCGGCTTACCACGAGTATTTCGAACGGCGCGAGCCGTTCGAAATGGAATACCGCTTGCGCCGCGCCGATGGGCAATACCGCTGGATCATCGACCGCGGCGTGCCCCGCTTCAGCCCCAGCGGCGAGTTCCTCGGCTTCATCGGCTCCTGCGTCGATGTGACCGCGCGCAAGCTGGCCGAGGATGCGCGGCGGGTCAACGAGGAGCGGCTACGTATGGCCCTGACTGCGGCCAACGCCGGCATCTGGGACTGGGATATCGGCGGCCGACAGGTGATCTGGTCGCCGGAGAACTATGCCCTGTATGGCCTTGACCCGGACGCCGGCATGCCGATCCAGGCAGAGTGGGAACGCTGCATCCACCCCGACGATCTGGCCGGCGTCAAGCAAGCGCTGGAGGATGTGCGTTTGGGACGCACGCCGGAATACCGCACCGAGTTCAGGGTGCTCCACCCGGAATTCGGCGAGCGCTGGCTGTCCGGCACGGGCCGCATCCAGCACTCGCAGGACGGCATACCGTTACGCATGACCGGCATCAACCTGAACATCACCGAGCGCAAGCGGATCGAACAGGCGCTGCGGGAAAATGGCGAGGATCTGGACCGTGCCCAGGCCGTCGCCCACATCGGCAGCTGGCGTCTCAATGTGATCCGCAACGAGTTGACTTGGTCAGCGGAGAACCATCGCATCTTCGGCATCCCCGAAGGCACGCCGATGACCTACGAAACCTTCCTGGCCTGCGTCCATCCGGACGACCGCGGCGAGGTCGACCGGGCTTGGCAAGCCGCTTTGCACGGCGAACCCTATGACATCAAGCACCGGCTGTTGGTGGACGGCCAGGTGAAATGGGCCAGGGAAAAGGCCGAACTGGAATTCGATGCCGACGGCAATCTGCTCGGCGGCTTCGGCACCACCCAGGATATCAGCGAACTGAAAGCGGCCGAACAAGCGCTCGAAGCAGCGCGCGCAGCGGCAATCGAAGAAAAAACCCTGCTCGAAACCGTGATGCAGACCCTGCCCGTCGGGGTGGCCATCGTCGACAAGCAAGGCGGCAATATCCGCCACAACACCGACTACGAGCATATCTGGCGGGGTCCGCGTCCGCCGGTGCAAAACGTGGACGATTACGTCGCCTACCAGGCATGGTGGGCCGACAGCGGCCAGGCGGTGCAGCCGCATGAATGGGCCTCGGCGCTGGCGATAGAGACCGGTGAGCTGGTCGCCAACCAGATGTTGCGTATCCAGCGTTTCGACGGTTCGTTCGGCTATGTGTTGAATAGTGCCGCCCCATTACGGAACAGCAATTTCGACATCATCGGCAGTGCCGTAGTCGTTCAGGACATCTCGGAATTGAAACGCACCGAGCAGGCCCTGCGCGACAGCGAAGAACGCTTCCAGCTCGCGGCCGAGATCGGGCGTTCCGGCACCTGGGACTGGAACGTAAAGACCGGCGAGGTGATCTGGTCGCGCGGCCACTACGAGGTCATGGGCTACCGGGAAGGCGAGGTCAAGCCGAGCTTCCAGGCCTGGGTCAATCGCATTCATGTGGACGACCGCGCCAAAGTCGATGCGGAAATTCATCGTTCCATGCTGGAACACCAGGAATACGTTGCCGAGTTTCGGCTGATCTGGCCGGACAATTCCGTGCACTGGATGAGCGCCCGCGCCCGCCACGAGTACGACGCGAACGGCGACTGGAGCCGCATGCTCGGCGTCATGGCCGACATCACTTCGCTCAAGCAGGCCGAACTGGCCCTGCGTGCGGCCGATCAGCGCAAAGACGAGTTTCTCGCCATGCTCTCGCACGAGTTGCGCAACCCGCTGACGCCGATCCGCAATGCCGCCCACGTGCTCGGCCGACTCGACGTGAACGAGCCGCGCGTGCGCTGGGCCCAGGAAATCATCGAACGCCAGGTCACCCACCTCACCCATCTGGTCGACGAGTTGCTCGACGTCTCCCGCATCGCCCGCGGCAAGGTCAAGCTCAAGATGACGCAGATCGTTCTCGCCGACCTGATCCGCCAGGCCTGCGAAACCGTACAGCCGCTCATGGCGGCCAAGAAACATCGCTTCGATGTGCACCTGCCGGCCACTACGGTGCTGCTGGAGGGCGATCTGGTACGCCTCATCCAGGTGCTGCAGAACCTGCTCAACAACGCCGCCAAATACACCCCCGACGGCGGCCATATCGAATTGAGTGGCCGCCTGCTCGAAGAAGAGATCGAACTACAGGTGCGCGACAACGGCATGGGCATGCCGGCCGAACTGCTGCCTGGCGTCTTCGACCTGTTTATTCAGGGCGAACGCACGCTGGATCGTTCGCAAGGCGGCCTCGGTATCGGCCTCACGCTGGTGCGCCGGCTGGTGGACCTGCATGGCGGCCGCGTCGACGCATACAGCCCAGGTGCGGGACTGGGCGCCACCTTCACCGTCCGCTTGCCGCTCGCGCAGATCGCCGCCGACATTGCCGCGCCGACCGACAGCAAGCCGGCCGGAACCCAGGCGTCGCGACGGCAGGTGCTGGTCGTCGACGACGACCCGGTGGTGGCCGAGAGCATGGTGGTCTTTCTGGAACTGGAAGGACACCAGGTCCGCAGCGCGGATTCGGGCGATGCGGCGCTACGCGTACTGACCGAGTTCTGGCCCCAGGTGGTGCTGCTCGACATCGGCCTGCCCGACATGGATGGCTACGCAGTCGCCCAGGCAATCAGGCAACTGCCCGGCGGCGACGCCTTGAAACTGGTCGCGGTAAGCGGCTATGGCCACGAAGAGGCCATGGCACGCAGCCGACAGGCCGGTTTTGACCGCCATCTGGTGAAACCGGTCGACCCGGAAAAAATCAGCGCATTGCTGATGGAGATTGACACTGTGAACGCATGACGCAGCAAGCATGACGACGGTCATTGCTGTGAGCCAGCCGAGGTTTCGATCTGTCGCGCATCTGCGCACGAAACCCGGATTCCGCTGCGGAAACCCGCGCGCACCGAATGCCAGCGGCTTCCGGTATAGTCGGCGGACTCGCCCGCAGTCTTGGCGAGAATTTTGAAAACTGCCCGGAATTGCTCATGACAACACAGTTACCCAGCCAAGTCGCTTCGGATTTTGCGGGTAGTTTTGTGGGTACGAAAAAAAACGCGTGGCAGCTGGGAACCAGCTACCACGCGTTTTGTGTTGGGCTTCTTGGTGCCCAGGAGAGGACTCGAACCTCCACGCCCTTGCGAGCGCTAGGACCTGAACCTAGTGCGTCTACCAATTCCGCCACCTGGGCCAAGAAGGCGCGCATCTTAACGAGCTGAATGAATTCATGTCAACGAAAAAAACCACTTCCGTAAAAAACACAGCAATCGAATCACCCTCCACTCCCGCAAAAACCGGTGCGCCGCGCCGCGGCCAGAAGGCTTTGCGTTGGCAAGACCCGCATCTGGAGCGCGAGCGCGCCAAGTATGGCGATGCGATGCCGAGCCGGGAATTCATCCTGCAATTGGTCGCGGAAGCCGGCGGCCCGGTCGATAGCGAGGAGTTCGCGGTCCGTCTGGGCATCGAGGCGGCCGAAATGGATGCGTTCTCGATCCGCCTGCGCGCCATGCAGCGCGACGGCCAGATCGTCATCAACCGGCGCGGTGCGCTGTGCCTGCCCGACAAGATCGACGTCAAGAACGGCCATGTCGAAGGGCATCAGGACGGTTTCGGCTTCTTCGTGCCGGACGACAAATCCGGCGACATGTTCATCCACGAAAAGGAAATGCGCGGCGTGCTGCACGGTGACCGCGTCATGGTGCGCGAACATGGCGTCGACCGGCGCGGCCGCAAGGAAGGCAAAATCGTCGAGGTACTGGAACGGGTCAACAAGACCCTGGTCGGCCGCCTCTACCGCGAACGCGGCTATCAGTGGGTGGTCGCGGAAAATCGCCGCATTAGCCAGGACATCCTGATTCCCGACCATGCCGACCTGGGCGCATCGAGCGGTCAGGTGGTGATGACGGAGATTGTCGAGCAGCCGACCAAGCACGCGCCGCCGGTCGGCCGGGTGACCAAGATCCTCGGCAGCTATGCCGATCCGGGCATGGAAATCGAGATCGCGCTGCGCAAGCACAATCTGCCCAACGAGTTCCCGCCGGAAGTGCTGGCCATGGCCAGAAAACTGCCGAAAACCGTGACCAAGAAGGATCTCGGCGTCAGCGAGGGCATTGCCCGCGAAGACATCCGCGAACTGCCGCTGGTCACCATCGACGGCGAGGACGCGCGCGACTTCGACGATGCCGTCTATTGCCAACCGGAAGGACGCGGTTTCCGCCTCTGGGTCGCCATCGCCGACGTGTCGTATTACGTGCAACCCGGCTCGGCGCTCGACAAGGAAGGCTACGATCGCGGCAACTCGGTGTATTTCCCGCGCCGGGTGATTCCGATGCTGCCGGAGGAAATCTCCAATGGACTGTGCTCGCTGAATCCGGAAGTGGATCGCTTGTGCATGGTCTGCGAGATGGAGATTTCCAGCTTCGGCAACATCAAGAAACACCGTTTCTATCCGGCCGTCATGCACTCCAAGGCGCGGCTGACCTACAACCAGGTCTGGGATTGGCTCTCCGCCGGCGAAACGCCGCCCGGCAAGGGCTGGGTGCTGCCGCATCTGCAGAACCTGCACAAGCTGTTCAAGGTATTGCTGAAGGCACGCGGCAAGCGCGGCGCCATCGACTTCGAGACGGTGGAAACCAAGATGCTGTTCGACGAGCACGACAAGATCGAACGCATCGTGCCGTCCAGCCGCAACGAAGCGCACAAGCTGATCGAGGAATGCATGCTGGCGGCCAACGTCTGCGCCTCGGAGTTCCTGGCGAAGCGCAAACACCCGGCGCTGTACCGCGTGCACGAAGGTCCGACGCCGGAGAAGCTGAAGGCCTTGCACGAGTTCCTCGGCGAATTCGGCTTCTTCCTGACCGGCGGCGATGAGCCGCATGCGAAGGACTACGCCGAGTTGCTGGCCAAGATCAAGGGTCGCCCGGACGAGCAGTTGCTGCAAACCGTGTTGCTGCGTTCGCTGCGACAAGCCGTCTATACGCCGGAGAATGCCGGCCACTTCGGCCTTGCCTACGAGGCCTATACCCACTTCACTTCGCCGATCCGGCGTTATCCCGACCTGATGGTGCATCGCGCCATCAAGGCCTGCCTGAAGAACGAAACCTACAACCCGGGCAGCTGGGCCAACGTCGGCACGCATTGTTCGATGACCGAACGCCGCGCCGACGATGCGACGCGCGATGTGGTGGCGTGGCTGAAGTGTTTCTACATGCAGGACAAGATCAACGAGGAATTTGACGGCGTCATTTCCGCCGCGGTCAGCTTCGGCGTGTTCGTGGCGCTGAACGAGGTCTTCGTCGAAGGCCTGGTGCATGTCACCGAACTCGGCCAGGACTATTTCCACTTCGATGCTGCCCGCCACCAGATGATGGGTGAGCGCACCGGCAAGCGTTACCGCCTCGGCGACAAGGTACGCATCCGCGTCGTTCAGGTGGATATCGAATCGTCCCGCATCGACTTTGCCCTGGTCGACGACTCCCCGGCCGGCAAGGCCGCGGCGGCGAAGCAAGCCGCGGCGAAACATCCTGTGGCAAAGGCGGCTGGCGGCAAACCCGCTGCCGCGGCCAAGGAAAAACCAGCCGCAAAACAGGCCGCCAAACCGGTCGCCAAAGCCAAATCGGGCGGAGCACGCAAATGAGCCAGCGCATGTTGATCCACGGCTTCCACGCCATCATCGCCCGCCTGCGCCACCATCCGGACAGCATCCAGGTGATCTATCTTGACCAGACCCGGCGCGACAAGCGCGCCAAGGATCTGATCAAGGTCGCCGGCGACCGCAACGTGCGCATCGTGCTGGCCGACGGTGCCCGCGTCGAGGAAATGGCGCGCGGCAAGTCGCAAGGCGTCGTTGCTTCCGCCGACCCGATCCAGTTGGCGCGCGACATCGACGAAGTGCTGGAAGACCTGACCGAACCGGCGCTGCTGCTGGTGCTGGATGGCGTCACCGACCCGCACAACCTGGGCGCCTGCCTGCGCAGCGCCGATGCCTTCGGCGTGCATGCCGTGATCGCACCGAAAGACCGCGCCGCCGGCCTCTCCGCAGTCGCCATGAAAGCCGCCAGCGGCGCGGCGGAATCGGTGCCCTACATCACGGTGACCAATCTGGCCCGCACGCTGCGTGATTTGAAAGAGCAGAACATCCTCATCATCGGCACCGACGACGAAGCCACCGGCACGGTGATGGATGCCGATTTCTCCGGACCTGCCGCGCTGGTGCTCGGTGCCGAAGGCGCCGGCATGCGTCGGTTGACGCGGGAACATTGCGATCTGCTGGTGCGCATCCCGATGTACGGCCAGGTCGAAAGCCTCAACGTCTCGGTCTCCGCCGGCGCTCCCGACGGTTCGGCCCGCGAGCGGGCCTCCTACGGCCCCTTTTGAAATCCAGTGGATCGACTACATGGACAAACGACGACTCAACGAAGCCTGGTCTTTACTCAACGACGCCGACTTGCTGCACGGCGCGACCGAAATCGAATGCGTGCTCGACCGCCTCGCCAGCCAGATCGGCGACGCGATGGCGGATACCTTTCCGATTGCGCTTTGCGTGATGGGCGGCGCCGTGGTGTTCGCCGGCAAACTGCTGCCGCGCCTGGGTTTCCCGCTCGAATTCGATTATCTGCACGCCACCCGCTATCGCGACGGCACCAGCGGCGGCGAGATCGAATGGAGCGTGCTGCCGCGCAAGAATCTGCAGGGCCGCGCCATCCTGTTGCTCGACGACATTCTCGACGAAGGCCATACGCTGGCGGCTGCGAAAGCGCGCCTGCTCGAACTGGGCGCGGCCGAAGTCAAGATCGCCGTGCTGGCCGACAAGAAAATCGGCCGCGACAAACCCATCGCGGCGGATTTCGTCGGCCTGCATCTGCCCGACCGCTATGTCTTCGGCATGGGCATGGATGCCTACGGCCTCTGGCGCAATCTACCCGCCATCTACGCACTCAAGTAGGCTGCGCGCGGCGCACCCTAATCAGCAGAAGGAACTTACATGCTCGGCATCATCGGCGGCTCCGGCCTGACCAAACTTCCCGGCCTCTCCATCACGCACCGGCAAGTCATCCGCACCCCGTTCGGCGAGCCTTCCGGCCCGCTCACCTTCGGCAATCTCGACGGCCACCCGGTGGTGTTCATGGCGCGGCACGGCTACGGCCACACCATCCCGCCGCACCTGGTCAATTACCGCGCCAACATCTGGGCGCTGCACGAACAGAAGGTCAGCCATGTCGTCTCGGTAGCCACCGTCGGCGGCATCCATCCCGACCTGAAACCGGGCGATCTGTGCGTGCCGGACCAGATCATCGACTACACGCATGGCCGCGAAACCACGTTCACCGAATACAACGGCAAGCCGGTGACTCACCTCGATTTCACCTGGCCGTACTGCGAAGACATGCGCCAGCGCTGCATGGAAGCCCTGCGCCAGGCCAATGAAATGTTCATGGCGAGCGGCGTCTATGGCGCCGTGCAAGGTCCGCGCCTGGAAAGCAAGGCGGAGATCGACCGCATGGCGCGCGATGGCGCCGACATGGTCGGCATGACCGGCATGCCGGAAGCCTATCTGGCGCGCGAAATCGGCATCTGCTACGCCGCCATCGGGGTATCGGTGAACTGGGCCGCGGGCCGCGGCGACAGCAAAACCAGCATTTCACCGGAAACCATCGAGGCAACATTGAACGATGTCGTCGAGCGCTTGCGGCATGTCCTGAAAAACCTCGCCCGCATGGATTTCGGTGACGGAGCGGCCAACCCTACCCCTGACGTGCAGTGATTTCCGGCATTCGAAACCTGGCTGGGCGGCGATAAACTCCAGCCACCGCTCAACCACCCGTTCACGCGAAAACCTGCCATGCACCGCCTACCCGTCTCACTGCTGCTCGTGGCCTTCTCGCTCTGGGCCAGTCTGGTCGGCATGGCGCAAGCCGCCGACATGCATCGCGCCACGCGCCTGGGCAATCCGGCAACGCGCTTTGCCGATCCGCTGAAAACGCCGGAAGACCTGCGCCGCACCTTGCTGCAGGAATCGCTGCGCGCCGATGTGACCACGGTGCTGCGCATGAGCGACTACCTCGGCGCTATCGAGGATTTCCGGCAGGCCGCTGCCAACGCGCCGATCAAGCCATTGAGCATCCCGGTCGGCACCGTGTTGCCGGCCATGTCGACTCGCATCAAAGGCAAGCCGGTGGTGCTGCGCAATGTGCTGTGGGCCGGCAAGAAGCCGATCGACGCCTACGAGTTTTCCTTCATATCGGGCGACACCCGCTACCGCGTGGTCACCCCGAAGGCCTGCAGCAATTTCTGGGTCGAAGAGCAGTTGCCGCGCCCGGCACCGGCCCTGGCCCTGACCTGCGAAGCCCCCACCGAATCGGCCATGCACAAGACGGTGACGCAGTGCGCCACGCTGACCAATAGCGGCGATCTGGTCGAGCGCCTGGCCATGCTGTCGCTGCGGATTCCTGCCAACGCTCATCTGGATAGCGCAAGCGGCGAGAAGAACTGCGCTGACGAGCAGGAAATCACCTGGAAGTTCGAGGACTTCGCGCCCGGCGAGAATCGGACCGTATGCGCCACCTTCACGCCGACGCAACTCGGCCCCTTGGCATTCGGCAGCGCAGCGGTCGGCGATCGTGCCGCCGGCGTCGCGGCGCAGTGCGAGACGCGCGTGTTCGGCATTCCCGCGGTGCTGCTCGAAGTCGTCGACCTGGCCGATCCCGTACTGGTCGGCGGCGAGGTGGTCTACGTCATTCGCGTCCTCAATCAGGGCTCGCAACCGCTCACCAACGTCAAGATCGTCGCCGGTCTGGAAAGCGCCCAGCGTTTTCTGAGCGGCACCGGCGCGACGGCCGTAAAGGCGGATGGCGAGCTGATCGTGCCGGCGCTCGTCCCGTTGCTGAATCCGCAGGAACAGGTCGAATGGCGCATCGTCGTGAAAGCCGAGAAAGCCGGCGATATCCGCTTCAATGTCGGCCTGCACGCCGATCAGTTCAGCCGCGAAATTCTGGAAACCGAGGCGACGTTCCAGTATTAGCCAGACTGTAGGAGCGCCTTCCAAGGCGCGATTGTGCCGAGCGCAATAGTTATCGCGCCTTGGAAGGCGCTCCTACGACAGCTAGGCCGGCTTAACCGACACAATCCGGTCCAGCCGAACCAGCGCCACCACGCCCATTTCGTCGCGGTAACTCAGCCACTCGGCCTGTTCGCGCGTCGCCACATCGGTCGGCAGGACGGTCAGCGACGACACGTTTCCCGCCTCGTCGCGCAGTTCCAGTAGCAGCTTCTGGCGGCGCAGCACGGCGAACTCCAGACGTTCGTGCTCGACACAGGGAATCGGGACGTAATCGCTCATCAGCGCAGACGAGTGGCGTTGGCAGCCCAGGGTCGCATGGCGTCGCCCACCGCCGTGCCGATGCGGCGCGCCAAGCGTTCCGCCAGACCTTCCTGCGGCGTGTAGTCGACGATGTCCTCGACCTTGACGATTTCGCGCGCGACGTAATCCAGGCTGCCCAGCGCGTCGGCCAGGCCCAGTTCGATGCTGCGCGCACCGCTCCAGACCAGGCCGCTGTACATCTCCGGCGTTTCCTTCAGACGCTTGCCGCGCCCCTTGCGCACAACCTGGATGAATTGCTGATGGATTTCATCCAGCATCAGCCTGGCATGCGTCTCCTGATCGGGCTGCACCGGCGAGAACGGATCGAGGAAGCCCTTGTTCTCGCCCGCCGTCAGCAGACGCCGTTCGACGCCGAGTTTCTTCATACCCTCGGTAAAACCGAATCCGTCCATCAGCACGCCGATGGAGCCGACCAGCGAGGCCTTGTCGACGAAGATCTTGTCGGCCGCCGCGGCAATGTAATAGCCGCCGGAAGCGCAGATATCGTCGACCACGACGTAGAGCGGGGTCTTCGGGTATTTGCCGCGCAAGCGCTTGATTTCGTCGAACACCTGGCCGGCTTGCACCGGGCTGCCGCCGGGGCTGTTGATGCGCAGCACGACGGCTTGCGTGTGCTTGTCCTCGAACGCGAGATTCAAGGCACCGTTCAACATATCGGCAGTCATGCCGTCGTCGCCGCCGATCTCGCCGTTCAGATCGACTAGGGCGGTATGCGGACTGGTCGATACGAACTCACCGTCGAACTGGCCGAGCAACATGTAGAACACCATGAACAACCAGGCCACGCCGAGCAATTTGAAGAACACGCCCCAGCGCCGCGTGCGGCGTTGTTCGTTCAAATGCGCCAGCAGCAGACGCTCCAGCGCGCCGCGGTCGCTGTTCTGGTTATCGTTGTTGGCGCTACCGCTCGTTTCAATCTGGTCTGACATTCAGCTTTCCTCGAAATAGACATTGCCTTCGCGTTCGATCACCGGCAAAGGCTTCAGGCCGCGTCCCTCGCAGCGGCCGCCCCGGCAAGCGCCGGAGGCAGGATCATAGAGCGCGCCATGCGTGGCGCAAATCAAATAATGCCGGCTGAAATCGAAGAATTCGCCGTGCTGCCAATCCAGTTCGACCGGAATGTGTCCGCAGCGATTGATGTAGGCGTAAACCCGCCCCTGCCAACGAATGGCGAACGCCGGTGCGGGCGTGCTGCGATTCTTTTCGGCGACCTCGAAACGCACCCCCGGACCGGCTTCGACCAGCGCCGAGCTGGCGCAGATCAGGCGTTCCGACGCAGCCATGCGGCGAGTTCGGCAAAACTGCGGCACACCGCCAGCGGTCCGAACGCGGCCAGATTTTCCGGCGGGTGAGCGCCGTAACCGGCCGCCAGGGAGACGATGCCGGCATTGCGCGCCATTTCCAGATCGTGGCTGGTATCGCCGATCATCAAGGCGCGTTCCGGCGCGATCATCAACTCGTCCAGCAGCTCTTCGATCATCGCCGGATGCGGCTTCGAGAAGGTCTCGTCCGCCGTGCGCGAGGCATGGAAATACGGCTCCAGGCCGGAATGCTCGAACGCCCGGTCGAGGCCGCGCCGCGCCTTGCCGGTCGCCACCGCGAGCAGATGGCCGCCGGCATGCAGTTCCGCGACCAGCTCGCGGGCGCCGTCGAACAACGGAATCTCGGCATCCTGGCTCAGGTAATGGCGGCGATAGTGGTCAACCAGTTCGGGATAGTCCGACTCGGCCAGATCCGGGAACAAATGCTCCAACGCCTCGCGCAGGCCGAGTCCAATGATGTGGCTGGCCTCGCCGTGCGACGGCACCGGCAGGCCCATGTCGCGGCTGGCGGCCTGAATGCAGGCGGCGATGACGCCGGCCGAATCCATCAAGGTGCCATCCCAATCGAAGATCAGGAGATCGAAACGACGTTGGGCTGGCGGGGCGACTGATGGCACGATGCTTGATCCAGAATTGTTACGGGAAAAGCCGGCGTTGCGGACACAAGCCGGGATAAGGATATTTGCGGATATTTGCGGAAATTTGCCGGGAATCCCTCGGCAATTCGAAAACGGCCGGCATTTTCAACGAAATATAGCTCGTTACAAGCTTTTTCCGCCCCGACTGCAACGCCAACAGCCGGCTTGCGTCAGGTAAAAATCCGACGTCATTCTAAAGAAATTACAAATTCGACCGTTAGATCGATTCAGGTTTTTTTGAAGAACTTGGCTCGACACGTACGCGATGCGGAAGTCATTGATCCATTTGGCCCCAGACGCGACCGAGGGTCGAAGAGCTGCTTTTCAAGCCGACCCTGGCATCACCTTTACCCGATTGAAAACTGCAACTATTGAAGGACTTGGCATGATCACTGAACGTACGCGTTTTGCCGCACCGTTTCGCAAGCAACTCCTCCTGCTCGCCATGGGCACCAGCCTGCTGCTCTCCGGTTGCGCGGTCACCCCAAAACCGTTCAGCAAAGAAGAAATCGCCAGCATCAACCATAGCGATCGGGTCGCCGCACACGCCGGCATGCCGGCAATTGAAAGCGCGGTCAGCCTGGAAGAAGCGATCGCCCGCGCCCTCAAATACAACCTCGAACACCGCACCCGCATGCTGGAACAGGCACTGGCCAACGGCATTCTGGAGGCCGGCCGCTACGACATGCTGCCCAAGCTGATGGCGAATGCCGGCTATGCCTGGCGGGATGAAGAAAATACCCGTCGCGCGACCGATTCCGTGACCGGCTTGCCGTCGCTGGCCAACCCTTACATCTCCTCCGATCGCTCCCACACTACCGCCGACATCGGCCTGACCTGGAATCTGCTCGACTTCGGCGCCAGCTACTACACCGCCAAACAGAATGCCGATCGCCTGCTGATCGCCAATGAACGTCGGCGCAAAGCCATGCACGCGCTGATCCAGAATGTACGCACCGTGTTCTGGCGCGCCATGGCCGCCGAGAAGCTGAGCGAACAGGTTCGCGTCACCATCCAGCAGGCCGAAATGGCATTGACCGACTCGCGGCAGGCTTACAGCGAATTGATCAAGTCGCCCGGCGAATCGCTGCGTTATCAGCGCAATCTGTTGGAAAATCTACGCCTGCTGGAAAATGTGCAACGCGAGCTCTCCGCCGCTCGCATCGAACTCGCCAGTCTGATCGGCGTCGATCCAGGCAAGCAGATCGCGCTGGTCGAACCCGAACAGATGAAGCCGCTGCCGTTGAACCTGAGCGTGCAAAGCATGGAAGAAGCCGCCCTGGCCAATAATGCCGACCTGCGCGAGCATTTCTACAACGCCCGCATTGCCGCCACCGACACCCGCAAAGCCTTGCTCAAGCTGCTCCCCGGACTGTCTTTCAACTATGGCTACAACTACGACAACGACAAATATCTGATCAACGAGCAATGGCGCGATGCCGGTGTGCGGGTCAGCTTCAACCTGTTCAATCTGCTGTCCGGCCCGAGTCAGATGAAGGCGGCCGAAATGAACGCAACCGTGGCGCAAGCACGTCGCATGGCGTTGCAGATGTCGGTGCTCACCCAGGTGCATCTGGCGCGCCATCAATACGACGATGCCTTGCGCCAATTCCAGCGCGCCGACACCATCCACGACGTCGATAGCCGCCTTGCCAAACTGGCGCAGAGCCAGGAACAGAGCCAGATGGCCAGCCGACTGGATCGCATCTCCTCCAACGTCACCTCCATCCTGAGCTCGGTACGGCGTTATCAGGCCATGGCCAAAGTGCATGAGGGAGCGAGCCGGGTGCAATCGATCATGGGCATGGAGCCGGAAATCGGCAGTTTGGACGACACCGATTTGCCGACATTGCAAAAGCAGATCGACCAATCACTGCAACGCTGGGCACAACTCGAAATGCCGACCGCCCAGTCTCAGCCTGAGCCCGCGAGCGTTGCCGTCATCGCCGGCAGCGAGCCGGTCGCCGCAAAAGAGAATATGCCGCCCCCGATCCCACTTGCTCCCGCCGTCTCGCAAGTCGAGGTCGCCAGCGCGGCACCGGTTGCGACCGTGCTGGCAACGCCCGGCGCCGATGCCGCAGCAAGCGCTAAAGCCCGGCCGGCGACAGCCGGCAAGAAAGACGCGGCGGTGTCGAAGACGCGTCCAAAGATTCATCTGACCCAAACTCAGCCGCTCAAACTCGCGCTCGACACCAGCAAGTGATGCGCCATTCGAATCTCACCCGCCTTGGCGGGCGCTTGCTGTCATCGATATTGCCAGCCCTGATGCTGTTGAGCGGCCCGCTGCAGGCCCAGTCCTATTCGCTGGAGCGCATGGAAATGCGGGCCCAACTCTCGCCGCAGCGTTACACCACGCTATCGGCGGAGCTTGGCGCCAAGATCGCCCGCATCACCGTCAAGGAAGGCGAGCGCTTCAAGGCCGGCGAAAAACTGATCGAATTCGACTGCGCCTTGCAAGCCGCGCAACTCGACAAGGCCACGGCGCAACTGGTCGGCGCAGACAACACCTTCGCCGGCAATCAGCGTCTGGCCGCGCTGAATGCCGTCGGTCAGGTCGAATTGCGAAACGCCGAAGCCGAAGTCATGAAAGCCCGCGCCGATGTCGCCTACCTGCGGGCGACCCTGGATAAATGCACGATCAGCGCCCCCTTCAACGGTCGTGCCTCCGAGCAGAAAGCGCGCGAACAACAGTTCGTTCAGCCCGGACAGGCCTTGCTCGACATCATCGACGACACCACGCTGGAACTGGAATTCATCATGCCATCGCGCTGGGTGGTCTGGCTGAAGCCCGGGCACAAGTTCAACGTGCGCATCGACGACACCGGTAAAACCTACCCGGTCAAACTGCTCCGCATCGCCGCCCGCGCCGACCCGGTCAGCCAAACCGTCAAGGCCGTTGCCGTCGTCGACGGCAATTACCCCGAACTCATCGCCGGCATGAGCGGACGCATTCTGCTTAGCCCGCCCAAACGTTAACGCTGTTCATAAAGATCGATCCGGAGCTGCCATGTCTATCGCCCTGCCCACGCAACGCCGCAAACTCAACCGCAACGCACCGCAACCGATGCGCCTTGAACAGCGCTTGATGTTCGATGGCGCGGCGGTGGACACCGCAGTAGACAGCTTCACCCCACCGCCGCAAGAGGTCGTGGTCGAAGCCCCCAGCCTGGATGTCTTCAATCTGGCCATCGCCCCCGGCAATCTGCAACCCGCCGCCGAACAGGCCCAACAACAAATCCGCGAATACCTGAACCAGGCCAGCGAACAGGAGCTGTTCGCCCGCTTCAACGGCGGCAAGGGTGAAGCGGATGCGGCTTGGCTGGAACGCCTGGCAAACCTGCGCGCGGCGCTCAACGCCGGCGATTTCCAGGTCGACGTGGTCGCCATGGACAGCGCCAGCCAGTTCACTGCCATGGCCGCCTACACCCGCGAAGGCCCCAACGGCGACCCCACTGTTTTCATCAACCGCTACTGGTTCGAACTGTTTGACGCGCCCGACGCCACACGGGCGTTGGTCGAGGAGCTGGGCCACTGCATCGATGACTATCTGAACCCGGATGGGGATACGGCGGGGGATGAGGGCGAAGCCTTTGCGTCTGCTGTCACCGGCAGCGCTGCGAGCAACTACCTTGCGACCGACAAAGAATCCGGCCAAGTGTGGCTGGCAGGCGTGGCTTATGACGTTGAGTTCGCGGCATTCAATTTCGTCAATGCCTATGCCATGGTCTATGACGTGGACAACGATACCGCCAGCACAGCGATTACAACCGGCGCAATAGACACCACTGAACGCTGGGCCGACAAGGAGCAGAACTCCCATTTCTTCAATACGGCTGCGCTGGGCCCGGCCATCATCGACGACGACAACTACAACAGCCGCTACTTCAGCGGCAATGATGTTTCGGCAATCGGAATCAACATCGGCAACACCGAATACTTCGGTTGGGTAAGCCGCCCCATCAAGTCCGGCGGCATCGTCCGCGGCTTCTATTTCTGGACGGACACCGGCTTCAACAACCTGACCACCGCCCAGGCCGACGGAAACCGCGATGCGGACGGATCGGTGCTCGACAACAAGGGTTTTACGCTGGTCGTGGATCAGGCCTGGTTCGATCAGCAGATAGCAACCAAAACTCAATACACCATCAACAACAACAAGGACGGCAATCTCGGCACGATCTGGGTATCGAATGTCGGCTCTTCTTCAGACCGCGTCGATAGCGCTTTGAACGCGCTTGTCGACAGCAACACGGCGCCTGTAGCAAACAACGACAGCACCGCGGGGACGCCTGACGCGAGCGTTGCGGGACGGCCCGCGCTTGAGCAAGGTTACGACAGCAATACGAGCACTGCGATCACCGCCACGATCAACGCGGTCGGAAATCTGATTACGAACGATAGCGACGGCAATGGCGATACGCTGAGTGTCGACAGCATCTCCAGCGTATCGACCGGAAATAGCGCCACGATCACTGGCAACGGCAGCTTTTCGGTGACTGGCAAATATGGCGTACTGACCATTTATGCCAACGGCGCGTACAGCTATGCGGTCGACAACAGCAACCCCACAGTCGACGTCATGCAGACGGGCGACACGTTGAGCGAGGTATTCGTCTACACCGTCAGTGACGACAAAGGCGGCTCGGCCAGCGCCAACCTGACCATCGGCATCAACGGCAGCAACGATGCGCCCGTGGCTGCACATGATTACAACCTTGCCAAGGAGTCGTTATTAAGCGATGGAACTGAATACACCGGTAGCGACGCCATCGGCATCAAAGCGACAGGTGATGTCACTCTGAACGATGACGACGTGGATCATCTTGAGGCCGGTAAATCGATTGTCGGCCTGTCTGAAACGGGGTCGGCGACGGCGGCTGCTTACACGGCGACGGGTTCCAGCACGATGCTGACATTCACGACCAGCACGAATATCAACTCCGTTTCCGCCAGCGCCACCACCTATGTGTTCTGGGACGCGAATGGCGATGGATCTTCGGGTACCAAACCGGTCGCACTCGCTGTTTCGGATGGGGCAGCCACCCCCACTTACACTTTCATTGCCGCAATCGGAAAAGTGGATGGCGCCGTTGCCGGCACAACGGATTTCACTCTGAGCGCGACGCCGACACACTACTGGAATGGCGCTGGCTGGACCGCGTTTACCAACGTCGAGACCCAGTTGGCTTCCGGCGTACGCTATTTCGAATTCGGTGCGGCGAACGGCAATATCGCCGCGAACAGTGCAAAAGGCGGCACGCTGGTCACCGGAGGTGCTGAAGTCACCATTTCGGTGGATATCACCGCCGCGTCGGGTTCCATCTACGCAGGGATGATCGTTACCGCGCTGGATGGCGCTACCTCGGTGTTGCCGGCAGACACTCTCGTCACAGGTGTGAACTACGACGGCAGCGGCAACATCACGTCCATCGAGCTTTCCAACGACTTTTCCCCCAAGCCGGCCAATCCAACCGGCTACGCTTTGTCATTCGGCATGCCCAGCGGCAGCAGCACGACAGTCACTACGGCGTACGGTACTTTGGTATTGAACAGCGATGGAACCTACACCTATACACCGATCGCCAATAACCCTTTGCTGTCTTCCGGGCAGACCGTTGACGAATCCTTCGACTACCTCATGCAGGATGGACTCGGCGCGCAAAGCCAGGCAACGCTGTTCATCAAGGTAATCGGTTCGGGTTCCAACGACCCTGTTCTGGTCAACGACACGGGAACCGCCAAGGAAACCGGCGTCCAGAATGGCGGCAACACAGTCGAAGCCGGCTCCAACGCGAGCGGCAACGTGTTGAGTAACGACACCCCTGGAGCAGGTGGCAGCGTGGCGTTCTACAGCAAAGCCGACGGAACCGGCACGGTCGCGGCTGGAGCCACATTGAACGGAACCTATGGCGACCTGAGCATCGCCGCGACAGGGGAATTTACCTACGCCATCGACAACACGAATAGCGCGATCAACGCGCTATTGCCGAGCGGCACGCTGACTGAAACCTTCATTTACAAAGTTACCAATTCCGCAGGCGGTGTTTCCTACGCCAGGTTGGTTATTACCATCAACGGCACCAACGACCGTCCAGTGGCCGTGGCCGATACTGCGGCGGTATCCGAAGACGGCGTGCTGATCGCTAGCGGCAATGTTCTGAGCAACGAGACCGACGTCGATACGGGAGACACCAAAACCGTCAGCCAGGCCGGCACGTCCAGCGCGAACACGGCGGTGACCGGCGCAACGACCGCAGCCGACGGCCTTCAGGTCAGCGGCAGCTATGGCACCCTGAGAATCGGTGCCGATGGCACCTATTCCTATACCCTCGCGAATGGATCGGCCGCCGTGCAGAATCTCACGGCCGGCCAAATCGACTATGACGTCTTCAACTACGAAGTCCAGGACAGCAACGGCGCGACCCACACCAACACACTGACCATCACCGTAACCGGCGCAAACGAGGCACCGATCAACCAGCTCGGCGGCACAGCCATCAGTTCGACCGAATCGACTTCCGTCACGACGGCTGCCAATACGGCTATCGACTTCAGCGGCGCCAAACTGCTGTCGGTCGCCGATGCCGATACCAATCTGACCTCGATCACCCTGGAGGTTGAACACGGCACGCTCTCGTTTACCTCGGCGCCGAGCGATGTCACATTGAGCGTAAACAGCGGCACGACCATCACGATCTCCGGCGGCAGCCCGGCCCAACTCAACAGCGCGCTCGCCCTGCTGCGCTACACCCCGGACGCCGACTTCTACGGCACCGATTTCCTCAGCATCAACAGCGCGGACAGCCAATCGGGACGCGACATCGACGGCATCGCCATCAACATCCCGACCAATACCACCGCCACGCTAAGCGAGCCGGCCTTGGCCACGGGGTCCACCCCCGCATCGACCAATGAAACCTATGCAGGAAACCTGACCCTCGCCGCCGGCCAGACGATCAATACGGTGCAAAGCGGAAACATCCTCGATGGCTCAAGCAATGTCATCGGCAATTGGCAAGTCAACACCGATGGCACCTTCAGCGTCACTTTGACAACCGCCTCAAGCGCTACCTCCACCAGCTTCAACTATGTGGTCTACGACAGCTATGGCAATGCGGTGAGCAATACCGTCACGCTGACGATCACCAACGATGCACCGAACGCAACAGCCAACACCCAATCGGTCAATGAAGGCGCCACCGTTACGGGGAACGTCCTGACCGACGGCAGCGCCGACACCTTCGGCGCCGATGGGGCAAAGTTGACCTCACCCGCCGGCGGTGTCATTGGATTCCGTACGGGCAGCGATACTTCCACAGCGGCGACGAGCAACATTGGAACCGAAATCTCGGGCACTTATGGGAAGCTGACGCTCAATGCGGACGGCAGCTACAGCTACGCGGCAAACAGCAACTCCGTCGCTTCGGCACAAAGTGATGCCTTCGTTTACAGCATCGAAGACGCCGATGGCGGCCAGTCCACCGCAACACTCACCTTCACGGTCAATGACGTATCGACCCCCACCATCGGCGTGACCAGCTTAGGCCCGGTCAACGAAGCTTCAACCTACGCCATGTTCACCGTCGTTGCGTCCGGCAGCCAGGAGATGGACCTCGCGGTCACCAATGGCACCGCAGCGCTCAGCGCGCCGACCATCGAATACTCCAGTGACGGAACGAGTTGGACGACCTTCGATTCCACGCACAAGCCCACCGGCGGCACCGTCTACGTCCGCGTCACGATCACCAGCGAGTCGGACAACACCTACGAAGGCGCCGAATCCTTCTCGCTCGTCGCGACCAATAGCAGCACCCCATCCATTACGGATACCGCCTCGACCAGCATCATCGATGACGGCAGCGGAACGAAATACGGCCCGAATGCCACGGACACCGACACGACCAGTCTGGATGACGACCGTCCGGCCTTCAGCGTCAATGACGTCAGCATCAGCGAAGGCGGCTTGATGACCTTTACCGTCAGCCGCACCGGCGCTTCCGATGTAGCGCAGACGGTGGACTTCGCCACCGGCATTGCCGGCGGCGATAGCGCCGAGCTCGCCGATTTCACCGCCGCCAACGGTACTTTGACCTTCGCTGCCGGCGTGACCAGCCAGACCTTCAGCGTGCAAACCACAGCGGACACGACCTACGAAGGCGGCGAGACCTTTACCGTCACGCTGTCCAACAACAGCACCGGCTCCACCATCTCCGACGCCACGGCCACCGCCACCATCCTCGACGACGGCAGCGGCCCCGGCGCCGGCCCCGATGACGACCGCCCGGCCTTCAGCGTCGCTGACGTCAACGTCAGCGAAGGCGGCTTGATGACCTTCACCGTCAGCCGCAGCGGCGCTTCCGATGTCAGCCAAACGGTGGACTTCGCCACCGGCATTGCCGGCGGCGATAGCGCCGAGCTTGCCGATTTCACCGCTGCCAACGGCACGCTGACCTTCGCTGCCGGCGTGACCAGCCAGACCTTCAGCGTGCA
>JASJPK010000008.1:0-10395 GCA_031426735.1 Hydrogenophilaceae bacterium
GGAGTTGATCGCCGGCACCCAGCATGGCGCCATCGAGAAGCTCGCGTACTGGACCGGCTGGGCCGACAAGGTGCTGGTTTTCTAATTGAAAGGACGGGGGGCGCAAGCGGCCCTGTCCGTGCTCGGTCATACCCATGGAGACTCAAATGAACTTCGAACAACTCATCCTGGCCAACGAACCTGCCATTCGGCTCGGCTTTTTCATCGGCATCTTCGCCGTCGTCGCGCTGTGGGAAGTCGCCGCCCCCCGGCGCGCGCTCAGGGTTTCCAAAGCCCTGCGCTGGAGCAGCAACCTGGGGCTGGTAGTACTCAACACCGTCGTGCTGCGTTTGCTGTTTCCTTTGGCGGCGGTGGGATTCGCGGCGTTCGCCACGGAACACGGCTGGGGATTGCTGAATCATTTCCAGGTGCCATTCTGGTTCGCCGTGCCGCTGGCGGTGATCGCGATGGATTTCGTGATCTGGTTGCAGCACGTCATGGTCCATGCCGTGCCGGCGCTGTGGCGGCTGCACCGGGTACACCATGCCGACCTGGATTACGACCTGACCACCGGCGCGCGCTTTCATCCGCTGGAAATCATCCTGTCGATGCTGATCAAGTTCGCCACCATCGCCGTGCTTGGGCCGCCGCTGGTCGCCGTGGTGATTTTCGAAGTGTTGCTGAATGGCACCGCGATGTTCAACCACGGCAACATCCGCCTGCCGGCTGCGCTTGATCGGGTGCTGCGCTGGTTCGTGGTGACACCGGACATGCACCGCGTGCACCACTCCATCGAAGACGATGAAACCAACTCGAACTTCGGCTTCAGCCTGCCCTGGTGGGATCGCCTGTTCGGCACCTACCGCGACCAGCCGCGCGCCGGCCATGTCGACATGGTCATCGGCATCCGCGATTTCACCAACCCGCGCGAGGTGGACCGTCTCGACGGCATGCTGCTGATGCCGTTCAAAGGCGAAGTCACCGACTACGCCATCAACCGCCGCAACTACTCCGATCGGGCACCGCAATGAACAAAACCGTCACACGCATCCTGCTCGGCCTGATCCTGCTGCTCGCGGTCGGCGCCGCGATCGCGCTGCGCGATCGATTCGACGCCGCCGCGTTGCAAGCCTCGGTCGAGAGCGCCGGCGCAGCGGGGCCGCTTCTGTTCATGTTGCTTTACGCCCTGGCCACCGTGTTGTTCCTGCCCGGTTCGGTATTGACGCTGGCCGGTGGCGCCTTGTTCGGTCCAGTCTGGGGCACGTTGTGGAATCTGACCGGTGCGACCCTGGGCGCCGCGCTCGCCTTTCTGATTGCGCGTCACCTTGGCGGCGACTGGGTGGCACGTCGCGCCGGACCGCGTCTGGCGCGCCTGAATGACGGCGTGACCTCGGAAGGCTGGCGTTTCGTCGCCTTCGTGCGGCTGGTTCCGGTGTTTCCATTCAACTTGCTGAATTACGCCCTCGGCCTGACCCGTATTCCGTTTATCGCCTATGTGCTGGCCACCTGGGTGTTCATGCTGCCCGGCGCCTTCGCCTATACCTGGCTGGGCCATGCCGGACGCGAAGCGCTTGGCGGCGGTGAGGGCGTGATCCGCACTAGCCTGATCGCGCTCGCCCTGCTCGCCGCCGTCGCCTTTTTGCCCCGCCTGGTGCGCAAGTTGCGGGACAAGCCGATGTCGGCGGCAATGCTGTCGGTCGAGACGCTGAAACAACAACTCGACGCCGACGACGCGGTGCTGCTGCTGGATGTGCGTCCCGCCGCCGATTTCACCGGCGAGCAGGGCCATATTGCCGGCGCACGCAGCCTGCCGCTGGAGGCGTTGCCGGCGCATCTGGCCGAACTGGAAGACCACAAGCAACGACCGATTCGCCTGGTCTGCCGCACCGACCGCCGTTCCGCACAGGCCGAGCGACTGCTCACCGAAGCGGGTTTCACCGACGTCCGGGTGATTCGCGGCGGCATGACCGCATGGTGTGCCAAAGGCTGGCCGGTGGCACGGCCAACACCCGAATAAACAGCCGCGCGTCTGGTTCGCATGGCCCATCGCCGCAGGCGCCGTCGACGTTGTACCTTCAGTCGCCACAATCCCGCAGCGCGCTAAAGCCGCAGTTCATTCATCCGCTTGATCATTACAAGGAATCCAGAATGTCAAAAATCGTTTATCGCCTGCTGCTTGGCATGGCATGCCTTTCCGGCCCGGCCATGGCCTCGGAGAATCCCGGGGTTGCCGATGCCGTCGAGGGCTATATGGACTTCACCGAATACAGTTCCAGCCTCATCTGGCCGGAGCAGATTCCGGCGGAGGACTGGAAGAAGATCACCGTCATCGATGCCCGCGACGCCGCGCAGTTCGCCAAGGAACACATCCCCGGCGCGATCAACATCGAATGGCGCAAGATCCCAGGCCGGCGCGCCGAAATCAGCAAAGATCGCATGGTGCTGATCTACTGCAACAGCGGCTCGCTTTCGGCGCAGTCGGTATTCGCCATGCGCCTATTGGGCTGGGAAAACGTCAAGGTGCTGCAGGACGGCATCGAAGGCTGGAAGAAAAAAGGCGGCTTCGAAGCCAACGCCCGCGCCAGCAAGCCAGCCGGACATTGATCCTGAGGTTGATTCCGGGCCTGCACTGCCGACCCAGGATCGGTTCCCCTTTCCGTTCAGTGTCGTGCCCGTCGACATCGGTTGGCAGAGATCGACCTGGACCGAGCCGAGCGGCCCTAGCGCGACGCCGCGACTGCGGTCCGGTGCGCCATGCGCCCGCTTGCGCGACCTGAAATCCCCAGGCGATTGACGCCGCTGAGCAAGGCCTTGATCGAGGCGGTGACGATGTTGGTGTCCATACCGACGCCGTAGCGCTGCGCGCCGCCGACCTGGGCGAGTTCCATGAAGGCGCAGGCTTGCGCATCGCCGCCTTCGCCGCTGGCGCCGGTGGAGCGTTCCTCGTAGCTGCGCACTTGCAGGTCGATGCCGATGCTGTGCAAGGCATGCACGGCGGCGTCGATCGGGCCGTTGCCTGCGCCGGTGAGCAAGTGCGCCACGCCGTCGACTTCGATGGCGAGGCGGATGCCCTGCGCCGTGCCGTGTTCGAACAGATGATGTTCGACGTAGCGCAGCGGCTGTTCGCGCTCGAAATAGGTGCGCGCGAACAGCTTCCAGATATCCGCTGCGGTCACTTCGCCGCCATGGCGGTCGGTGTGGGCCTGCACCTCGGCGGAAAACTCGACCTGCAACCGGCGCGGCATGACCACGCCGTATTCGGTTTCCAACAGATAGGCGACGCCGCCCTTGCCGGACTGGCTATTGACGCGGATCACCGAGTCGTAGCCGCGGCCGAGATCGGCCGGATCGATGGGCAGATACGGCACGTTCCACAGCGCATCCGGCTTTTGCGCGGCGAAGCCTTTCTTGATCGCGTCCTGGTGCGATCCCGAAAATGCGGTAAACACGAGATCGCCGACGTAGGGATGGCGCGGATGGATCGGCAAACCGGTGCAATGCTCGGCGGTGCGCGCGACGGCGTGGATATCGGTGAAGTCGAGTCCGGGCGCGACGCCTTGCGTGTAGAGATTGAGCGCGAGCGTGACCAGATCGACGTTGCCGGTGCGCTCGCCGTTGCCGAACAAACAGCCCTCGATCCGGTCGGCGCCGGCCATCAAGCCAAGTTCGGCGGCGGCAACCGCCGTGCCGCGATCGTTGTGCGGGTGCAGGCTGAGGATCACGCTGTCGCGGCGGGCGAGATGGCGATGCATCCATTCGATCTGATCGGCATAGACGTTGGGCGTCGCCGCTTCCACCGTCGCCGGCAGGTTGAGGATCACCTTGTTTCTGGGTGTTGCGCCCCAGGCGGCGGTGACCGCATCGCAGACTTCGAGCGCGAAATCGAGCTCGGTCGTGGAGAAGGTTTCCGGGCTGTATTCGAGCACCCATTCCGTTTCCGGTTGCTCGGCGGCGAGTTGCTTGATCAGCCGGACGGCGGCAACGGCCATCTCGACCACCTCGACCTTGCCCATGCCGAACACGATGTCGCGGAACGGCTGCGAGGTGGCGTTGTAGACATGGACGATGGCCCGCCGCGCGCCGCGCAAGGATTCCATGCTGCGGCGGATCAGGTGTTCGCGCGCCTGGGTGAGCACCTCGATCGTGACGTCATCCGGGATGTGGCCGCCCTCGATCAGGCCGCGCACGAAGTCGAAATCGGTCTGCGAGGCGGACGGAAACGCCACTTCGATTTCCTTGAAACCGATGTCGCACAGCGTGCGGAACAGGCGCATCTTGCGTTCCACATTCATCGGCTCGAACAAGGCCTGGTTGCCGTCGCGCAAGTCGGTGCTCAGCCAGATCGGCGGCGCGGTCAATGTGCAGTTCGGCCATTGCCGGTCGGCGAGCGCGACCGGCGGAAACGGACGATATTTGGCGGCGGGATGGTGCGACATGATGCGGGCTCCTTCGGCTTGGATGCGATTTCGATGCGGCATATCGTAGCCGGGAGGACGCGATATTTGATTGCGCAATCGATTCGACAATCGATGTTTTATGGCAGCGTATTGCTCGCATTAATTTGTATGTGTAACTTTATTGCTCTGCATAAACAAACAAAGCAATTTATGGAACTCGACCGCTACGACCGCCACATCCTCCGCGTCCTGCAGGAGGACGGCCGCATCAGCAACCAGGATCTGGCCGACCGCATCGGCCTGTCGCCCTCCCCTTGCTTGCGCCGGGTGCGCGCGCTGGAGGAAGCCGGCCTGATCGCCGGCTATCGCGCCCTGCTCGACGCCAAGGCGTTGGGGTTGTCGCTGATGGCCTTGATCCACATCTCGATGGACCGCCACACGCCGGAACGCTTCGAGAACTTCGAGGCGCAGATCGGCGCCATCCCGGAAGTCATGGAATGCCTGCTGATCACCGGCCAGGCCGCCGACTACCAGCTCAAGGTCGTGGTGAAGGACATGGATGCCTACCAGGCGCTGCTGCTCGACCGCATCACCCGCATCGACGGCGTCAGCGGTGTGCATTCCAGCTTCATCCTGCGCCGCGTGGTGGACAAAACCGCGCTGCCGGTCGAAGGTTAGCGAGTAATCGGCCCGCAGCCGACAGGCTGCTAGACTTGGTCGTCCGATCCATGTTGAGGAGACCATAAATGCACAGGCTGATTGAGCAGAATCACCGCGGTATTGCAGATATCTGCCAGCGTTATCGCATTCAGCGGCTGGAGGTGTTTGGCTCAGCTGCGCGCGGGGATGACTTTGACCCTGCGCATAGTGATGCCGATTTTCTGGTGGAGTTCAGCCCTGGAGCGAAGGCAGGCCTGTCCGAATTCTTTGGCGCGAAGTCGGAGCTGGAGGCGCTGTTGGAACGCGGTGTCGATCTGGTTGAATTTGCCGCGGTGCGTAATCCCTATGTGCTGGCAAGCATCAACCGCTGTCGAGAATTGGTTTATGCAGCGTGATGTACGCGCCTATCTGTGGGACATGCGCGAGGCGGCGCAGGCCATTCAGGATTTCGTCGGCGGCATGGATGCCGCCACCTATGCCGCCACGCCCTTGGTGCATTCGGCCGTGGAACGCAAGTTTGAGATCATTGGTGAGGCGCTTAATCAACTTTCGAAACTTGATCCGGCCCTTGCCGCGCGCGTACCTCACCAGTCGCAGATCGTCGCCTTCCGCAACCAACTCATCCACGGATATGCCGTGGTGAACCATGAAACAGTTTGGAATGTGATCCAAACCGCGCTCCCCACCCTGCTGGAAGCCGTACGAAACTTGATGAGCGAATTACAGGCGGACTGAGTGCGGCGATTGTCTTGGCTATCGGCGCCGGCCGAAAACCCGCCCCTCACCTCTCATCCCCACGCTTGTCATTCCCGCACGACTTCACGATAGCGGAAGCAACTCACCAAATGGTCGTTGACCATGCCGGTGGCCTGCATGTGGGCGTAGACGATGGTGGAGCCGACGAACTTGAAGCCGCGCTGTTTCAGGTCGCGGCTGATCGAGTCGGACAACGGCGTGCTGGCGGGGATCTGGCTCAACTCGGTCCAGGCGTTCCGGATCGGTCGGCCGTCGACGAAACGCCAGAAATACGCATCGAGACCGCCGAATTCCTCCCGGATGGCCAGCGTGGCGCGGGCATTGACGATGGCCGCCGCGACTTTCATCCGATTCCGCACGATGCCGGCATCGGCCAGCAGACGGGCGACATCGGCCTCGCCGTAGCGCGCAATGCGTTCGGCATCGAAATTGTCGAACGCACGCCGGTAGCCTTCGCGTTTCTTCAGAATGGTCGACCAGGACAGGCCGGCCTGCGCGCCTTCCAGAATCAGGAATTCGAACAGGGTTCGCTCGTCGTGTAGCGGCACGCCCCATTCGCTGTCGTGATAGGCGACGTAGTAAGGTTCGGCGCCGCACCAGGCGCAACGTTGCGGGGCGTTCATCGATTCAACCTCCTTTGGCTGGGTTGCAACCCAGCATGTCGTTTGCAATCAGGCTGAAATCTTCCGCCGGAATTTCCAGGTGGCCATAGCGAAACACATAACCCCATCGGCGCGCGTCCTGGATGAAGGAAAGCCGCTCCAGCAAAGGCCGGATCGGAGTCTCTCGCGCAGCGTGAAAGCGAATGTCACGCCGATGCGGCACAAACCCGGGCGCCATGGGAGACAGATATACCTCAGCCCCGATCACTTCGCCAATGGCGGTGAAGCGCTGGCACGGCTCAGTCTTGCCCAAGCGTTCCGTCGGCGAGTGAGATGATCCAGTCGCCCTGCGACATCTGCTTGAGCGGCCCGGACTTGCCGTGGCAAAGCTGGCAGAAGCCGCCCGCCACGCCCATTGAACATGCTCGCGAGAGGCCACCCCGATCCAGAATCGCGGCGTGGCAATCGCGTCAATGCATGGAATACAGGCCGACATGATTCCCTTCGCTGTCGCGGAACACGGCGAAATAGCCGATCTCCGGGGTGATCAGGGTTTTCGCCACGATGATGCCGCCACCGGATGGCTCGACCCGCGCCAGAGCAATGTTCAGATCGTCACCGGCGAAAAGATAGACGATGCTGCCGCTGCCGCCGGGTTGTTGTCCGCCCGGCATGTAGGTCAGCGCCCCACCGACTGGCGCGCCTTCATCGTAGGGAAACATGGCCATCTGCATCGGCCCCATGTTTTCGCGTTTCAGGCTGGATTACCTCCGGGTGGTTTCGGGCGGTAGCGCGAAAGATTGATCCGGCAGCCGCGCGACCAGCCAATCGATGAACGCCCGCACCTTGGCGTTGCCGTGACGGCTGGGCAGATATAGCGCGTACACGTTGTTGAAGTTGCCCAGCGGGCGATGCTTCGGCAACAGGCTGCGCAGACGTCCGGCCCGCAAATCGTCGGCCACCACGAAATCCGGCAAGATGCCGCAACCCAGGCCTGCGATCAACAGGCGGCGCACCGCTTCGCTGCCGTTGACCAGCACGTTGCCGTCGACGCGTTGTGTCACTTCCCCGGTCGGCCCGGCAAAACGCCAGTCGCGTAGCGCCGGCGAATTTCCTTGGCAGACGCAGTTGTGGCCGGCCAGGTCTTGCGGTTGTTGCGGCTCGCCATGCCGCGAGAGGTATGCCGGCGCGGCGCAGAGCACGAAGCTGACCGGGGCCAGATGCCGCGCCGCCAGGGTTTCCGGCGGTTGATCGGTGAGCCGCAGCACCAGGTCGAAACCCTCTTCGGCCAGATCGACAAAACGGTCGAGCAGGGTCAGATCCACGCGCAACTCGGAATAGCGTTGCAGCAGATCGGGCAGCAGCGGCAGCAAGCAACGCTGTCCGAAGGCGACGCTAGCAGCCTGTCGGGCTTTCCCCGTGAGCGCGCCGGGGGTGATTTTGGCGCAGGGCAAGGCGCGGTGAGCGAGGTTTGGTCATTCCAAATGAGCGAGCCGCAACGCCGCCCTGCGCCAAAAGCGCCCCCGGCCCGGAGGGTTGAGCGCATGAGCGGCGTCTGCGACGTTGCGACGCTTGGCAATGGAACGACCATTGCCCGCGCGGCGCTTCGGCCAGACGTGCCGCTGCGGCTTCCGCCGCTGCCGCCGCCTGGATCAGCACGGCGCATTGCGCGTACACCGCCTGGCCCGCTTCGGTCAGGCTCATGGCGCGCGTGGTGCGGTGGAGCAATTTCACGCCCAGGCCGGCTTCCAGGCGGCTGACATGTTTGCTCACCGCGGAACGGGTCAGGCCGAGTTGCAGCGCGGCTTTGCCGAATCCGTCCGCTTCGACCACTTTGGCGAAGACACCCATTTCCGTCAGCCAGCGCATGGCGCTCCTTTCATTGGGCTTTTACTGGAAACAGTATTGTGCCGAATAGATGGATTGTTTCCATGGATCGCACAACCAAGAATGGCCACTCCATCACAGTAGGAGACCGTCATGCCTTACATTCAGATTCGCCTCGCCGCCAGCCAACCCGTTTCCAGCGCCCGACTCGGCGCGGAAGCCAGCCGTCTGATGGTCGAAGTCATGGGAAAACGGCTCGAAGTCAGCGTGGTCGAAGTCGTTACGACCGACAGTGCCTGGTTCGTCGCCGGCACGCCGTGCACCGGCGCGGCTGCTTACGCCGACATCAAGATCACCCAAGGTACCAACAGCCCGGCACAGAAGGCGCGGCTGCTGGCGGAATTCCAGCGTCTGCTCGGCGAGGAACTCGGGCCGCTGGCGGCACCGGCCTATGTCGTCATCCACGAAATTGCCGCCAGCGACTGGGGCTACGATGGACAGACGCAAGCCTGCCGTCTGGCCGGCAAACTTTGAGCGCGCCAAGATGTTGAATGCCATCGCGAAATCGGGGATTGCCTATGGCTGCGATCCCCGTAGATACTGCAAAAGTCATAGAACCATTCCTGATCTGCTTATCCACGATGAAGTACCGATATTTTCTCTTCGTCCTGCTTTGCCTGGTCATGGCCTTTGGCGCGCAGGCAAACTCGGCGAACCCGCGCGCGCCGTTCCGCATCGGCGTGCTGTACTGGTCGATGAACATTCCCGGCCAGGTTGCCATGCGCCAGGGCCTGGAGGCCGAGGCGAAGCGGATCGATCAAGCGGCTGGCACGAACGGGCAGCGCGGGGTCGAACTGCTGCCCGAGGTGGCCGGCGACGGTGCCGCCGGGGTCGAGCGCCAGATCGCGCAGATGTACGCGCTGATCGACAAGAAACCCGACGTCATCATCGTCCAGCCCACCGATAACGCCGCGCTGGCGCAACCGCTCAAGGCCGCCAACCGCGCCGGCATTCCGGTGGTGGCCTACGACCAGTACATCAGCGGCGGCACCTTGGCCGCCTATATCACTTCGGATAACCGGATGGCCGGCTATCTGGACGGCGAGTACATCGCCTCGCTCTACCCGCGCACGCGGACCCTGCGTCTGGTTCTGGTGGAATACCCGCTGGTCTCGTCCACCGTCGAACGCCTCAACGGCTTCCTCGATGCCCTGCGCGATCAGGGCGTCTCCTACCGCGTGCTGAAAACCTACAAGGCGGTGGAACCGGTCGCCGGCAGGCTGGCCGGCGCGCAGATCCTGCGCGATTTTCCGCAAACCGGCAGCATCGATGCGATCTTCATGGTCAACGACGGCGGCGGCCTCGCGGTGGTCGACGTATTGGCCAAGGCCGGGCGCAGCGAGATCGCCGTCGCAAGCATCGACGGCGATCCCGATTCCGTCGCCAACATCCGCGCGCACCGACTGACCCGCATCGACGCGGCGCAGTTCTGCGGACCGCTCGGTGCCGAAGCGATGCGCACCGCCTATGCCGTCGCCCGCAAGCAAAAAGTGCCGCGCCAGATCCTGCTACCGGTGTTCCCGATCTCCGCGGAGACGCTGACCCGCTATCCGGGCTGGCTCGGACCGATTCCGGCCGCGTTCGGCAAACCCTGGCCATCACGCGTTCCAACCTGGCAGAACCGGCCGCAAGGCCTGCAATGAGCCGGCCGCAACCGGTTCATTCGGCGCCGGATACGGATACGCGTTCGCTGGCGGATGTCGATCGCCGCCTCGCTTTTGCCTTCGGCGGGCTGATCCTTGCCCTGCTGGTGGTGGTGCTGCTGGCCAGCGGCCTGTATCTGCGCGGCGTCATGGAACGCGAGGAAAACCGGCTGTCGACCTTACTGACCGAGGTGCTGTCCAACGCGGTGAGCCGGGTCAGTTTCTCCGGCAAATACCACGCCCGCCTGCTGCTCGAAGAGATCAAGGCGGCACAGCCCGGCATCCGCTACCTGCGCCTGGTCGACCCGAACGGCAACGTGCTGGCGCACAGCGACGCCGCACATAACGATCGACCGCTCGATGCCGATTCACTCGATGTGGTCGTCCAGGTATTGCAGGGCGAGCGTACGCAACAGGTGCGTCGTTTCCTCCTCGCCGGCGAGCCGATCCGGGAAATCAGCCTGTCCTATC
>JASJPK010000009.1:0-31440 GCA_031426735.1 Hydrogenophilaceae bacterium
CCTTCCAAGGCGCGATGCCTTGAACAATCGCGCCTTGGAAGGCGCTCCTACGTTTTGGCGTCGCAAGCGGACTTCCTACGGGGTAGGCGCGAATTTATTCGCGCAAACATGAGCGAATGGCGTCAGCCCGGTAGCCAGCGCCGCAATACTTCGCTGAGCCGGGTCAATTCCACCGGTTTCGCGATGTGGTCGTCCATGCCGCTGGCCAGGCAGTGGTCGCGGTCTTCATGCATGGCGTTGGCGGTCATGGCGATGATCGGAACGTGTTTCCCGTCGCTCGATGCTTCCATTGCCCGAATCCTGCGGGTGGTTTCCGGGCCATCCATTTCCGGCATCTCCATATCCATCAGGATCAGCGTGTAGTCGCGTTTCCGCAGCAGGGCCAGCGCTTCGCCACCGTGGTTGGCGATGTCGTGGCTCAAGCCGAGTTTGCCCAGCATGCGCGTGGCGACCATCTGGTTGATGCGGTTGTCCTCGACCAGCAGGACATGGCCGCGCAAGGTGGATTCATTCCCGGCGACGGCTTCGGCGGTCGGGGCGGGACTGGCTTCGGTGGGCTCGGCGGCGGGATTCACGGGGGTCGCGACGTCGCTTGCTTCGTCCGGCGCCGGGGTGGCCGGCAGGGTGAACCAGAACCGACTGCCGATGCCGGGCTCGCTTTCGACCCGGATATCGCCGCCCATCGCGTGCACCAGGTCTTGCGAAATCTTCAGGCCCAACCCGGTGCCGCCGAATTTTCGCGTGGTCGATTCGTCGGCTTGCGCGAACGGCTGGAATAGCCGTTTCAAGGTAGGCGCATCCATGCCAATGCCGGTGTCGCGCACGCTGAAGCGGATGTGGTCGTCGACCGGTTCGATGCGGATGTCGATGCCGCCCACATGGGTGAATTTCTCGGCATTGCCGATCAGGTTGATCAGCACCTGACGCAACCGCGTCGGGTCGCCCATGACGCGGGTGGGCAATTCGGGCGAGGCGAAGAAGCACAGATCGATGCCCTTGGCTTTTGCGCGGTCCGCAACCAGCGCGGCAACTTCGTTCAAGGTGTGGCGCAGGTCGAATGCGATGTGTTCGATGCTCAACTGGCCGGCTTCGATCTTGGCCAGGTCGAGCACCTTGTTGATCAGTTCGAGCAGATGCGCGCCGGCGCGATTGATTTCGCCGACGTAATCGCGGTGTTCCGGCGTCAGTTCCTCGCTTTCCAGCAACTGAGCGAAGCCGAGGATGGCATTCATCGGCGTGCGCAATTCATGGCTCATGCGCGAGACGAAATCCGATTTCGAGCGGCTGGCGCGTTCGGCCTCTTCCTTGGCCGCGCGCATTTCGTTCAGGGCCACGCGCAGGCGCCGGTTGGCTTCGTTGATCTGGCGGGCGAACACGATTCCGGCCAGGGTGGCCAGCGCGATGATCAGCGCCACCAGGCCCATTTCCGTTGTCTTGAAGCGCTCTCGTTGCGCGCTGAGCTGGCGCTCAAGTTCCTTCAGGCGGTCGCTGCTGTCGAAGAACAGCCGGTTGGCGTTTTCGTTCAGGCGGAAAAAATAGGGCGGGATGTGTTTCAGATATACCGCGATTTCATGTTCCAGTTCGAACAAACCCTTGCTGTCATTGCTAACGCGCAGTTGCGCCCGCTTGGCGAGCAATTCGCGCAAGCCGCGCGTCTTGTCCAGCACCTGATCGAGCTGCGGTGCAATTTCGATCAACTCCATGACGTAGCCCTTGGCTTCCGGATCGGGGCGATAGTTCACCTCGCGCACCATCTGATCGTGTCCCTCGATGTTGAGGTACACCACCTGTCTGACGCGGCCGCCGTTCTTCAGCACATCCAGGTCGTGGCGCATTTTCACGACGTGTTCCCGAATGTGTTCTTCCAGCCGGGACTGAGCGACCGAGCTGGTCAAGGTGTTCATCTGATAGACGTCTTTCTCGATGCGCAGCAGGGTGCCGACAATCTCTTCGCCGATGAACAGGCGCGCGCGTTCGTTGGCGCTGCGCTCGCCGATTTCATCGTAAAGGTGTGAGAAGAACATCTTCAATCCGACCACCAGCGTCAGACTGACGACGAATATCCCGATCAGCCACAAGAAGCGGGAGGACTGGATGTCCGCGCCGCCTGCGCTACCCGAGAGGGACTCCGGCTCGGCCATGAGCTTGCTCGTATGCCTTATTTCGTTGCGCTCTTGTTATCGAGGAAACCGAACTTGCGGAACACCGCTTGGCCTTCTTCGCCGGCGGTGAAATGCATGAAGCGTTTTGCCGCTTCCTTGTTCTTGGAGAAGGTCAGCAGACTGAGCAGCAGCGCCTGAGGTTTCGCCAGCTTCGGATTCAGGTCGATGACATCGACCACCTTGGCGTTATCGGGAAAGAATCCGGTCGCGCGCCAGTTCAGAATGGCATCCGCCTCGCCGTTCTTCATGGCGTTATTGAGGCCGCGTGAATCGGGTGCAAGAAAGACGCTGGCATCGAGCACCTTGCCGTAAATGCCGGCGACATCGAGCACATCCCTGGTTTCCTTGCCGACGCTGCCGGATTCGGCATTGCCGATGATGATACTGAGGTCTTGGCGCAGCAGTTCCCTCACGTCGCCCTTGACCTGCTTGGGGTTGCCTTTCTTCACCATCAAGGCGAGCTGGTTATAACCCACCGTGACGACCTCGCCGAGCAATCCTTCGGCTAGGTATTTGGAACGGAAGGTCGGTTCGCCAGGCAGATAAAGATCGCCGACACCGCTTTTCTTCAAGCTTTGATAGAGATCCTCGGAGCCGCCCTGGGCCAGCACGATCTTGACGTTCTCGCGCTGTTCGAACTGGCGCGCGATCTCGGTCATCGGCCGGATCATGGTGATGCCGCAGTAAATCAGCATCTCCGGTTTGGCGGGTTCGGCTTGTGCGGCGGTCGCCTGGAACAGCAAGAGGATCAGGGAAAAACCGGTAATCAGCTTCTGGATGGATTTGCGCAGCATGTTCGCCTCAGATATCGTTGACCCAACCGGGCGGAACACCCGTGTTCGAGTGCCTTGGTATCGGCATCCCGGACGGAATATTGAGCCGGCTCGGCGCTGTGTGTCACTGAAACGGATTCGTCACCTCGGCGCAGGCCGGGGTCCAGGAGAGATTCCACTGGATTCCGGCCTACGCCGGAATGACGGGTTGGATTAGCGACGAGTTCTTGGCCGCAGCGGCGCTCTGGCTTCGTTCCGCACCGGAGTTCGGACCGCAGCGGTCGCGTCGTCGCTGCCAAGCACGGCATAGCTGCCGTCGCCATCCGCACCTAATGCTTCCGCCAGGTAGGGCAGGCATTCGTTCAACGTTTGCCGCAAGGTCCAAGGCGGGTTGACGATGAACATGCCGCTGCCGTACATGCCGAACCCGTCGCGGGACGGCGCGTTGACGCTCAGGCTGGCATCGATCCATTCGACGCCCTTCATGCGTTTGAAACGCTCCGACAAGCGTTGCGCTTCCTGACGTTGCAGCAACGGATACCAGATCGCATAAATGCCGGTGGCGAAGCGTTCCAGACTATCGGTGAGGGCATGGAACACATGTTGGTAATCGGCCTTGTCTTCATAGGACGGGTCGATCAATACCAGCGCACGCCGGGGCGGTGGCGGCAGCAGCGCCTTCAGGCCGGCGAAGCCGTCGCCGCGCGTGACGATGATCTTGCCGCCGGCATCGGGGAAGGTCTTGCCGAGCAGATCGACATCGGTCGGATGCAGTTCGAACAGCCGCATGCGGTCCTGCTCGCGCATCAATTTAGCGGCCAGATAGGGCGAGCCGGGATATAGCGTTAGGTTGCCGCTCGGATTGAGCGCGCGTATCTGCGCCACATAGTCGGCCAGCGCGGGTGGCAGATCGGGCTGGTTCCACAGCCGCGCAATGCCGGCTTCGTGTTCGGCATTCTGGCTGGCGTAACCCGAATCGAGCCCATACGCGCCGGCGCCGGCATGCGTGTCGACGAACCAGTAGGGTTTGTCCTTCTGCGCCAGGTAGCGTATCAGGCTGACCAGAATGAAATGTTTCAACACATCGGCGTGGTTGCCGGCGTGGAAGGCGTGGCGGTAGCTGAGCATGGCGGGAAGTGTGGACAGCGGTAGGTGGGCGACGAGAAGGGCGATTGTAGGTCGGCAATCCCTTGCCGACTTGCCGGCAAGTCAGATTTGTGCCGCGATCTGCCGTGCCATCGCGTCGCGGATATCCGCCGCGGCCGGTTCCAGTTTGATTGCGCCATCCCAACTGCGCAGCCAGGTCAGTTGTCGCTTGGCCAGCTGACGTGTTGCTGCGGCACCTTGTTCATACAACGCGGTCGCGTCGATTTCCCCGTCCAGAAAATGCCAGGCTTGCCGGTAACCGACGCAACGCATCGAGGGCATGCTCGCATCAAGCGGATAACGGCTGCGTAATTCGCGCAATTCAGCGACCAGGCCCGCGTCGAGCATCTGTGCGAAGCGTGTGTTGATGCGTCGATGCAGCCAGGCGCGATCAGCGGGAAACAGTGCGAATTCGAGCCAGCTATGTTCCGGTTCGACGGACTTGTCAGGATCCGGTCGGGCGGATAACAGCGCCGACATCGGCCCGCCTGTCGTCAGGCAAAGTTCCAGTGCGCGTTGTATCCGTTGTGCATCGTTGGCTTGCAGGCGCGCGGCTGTTTCAGGGTCGAGGCGGGCCAGTTGCGCATGCAATGCCGGCCAGCCCGCTTCGGCGGCCCGCGCTTCCAGTTCCGCGCGTAGCGCCGGGTCGGCAGGCGGCAGATCATCCAAGCCGCCACGTAGTGCGCGGAAATACAACATGGTGCCGCCCGTGAGCAGTGGCACGTTGCCGCGAGCCCGGATTTTCGCCATCGCCGCCAGTGCATCACGCTTGAAACGGCCTGCAGAGTAGGCTTCGGTCGGCGGCAACAGATCGATCAGATGATGCGGAGCCTGTGCCAGCGTGGCCGCATCCGGCTTGGCGGTGCCGATATCCATGTCGCGATACACCAGTGCCGAATCCACGCTGACGATTTCAAGAGGAAACCGCTCGCACAGCCACACTGCCAGATCGGTCTTGCCGCTGGCGGTGGGGCCCATGAGGCTGATGCTGGGAGAGGGCGTCAATATGAGAATGTGCTTCCCGGCTTAAATGCCCGTATCTGCATACAACTCAACCATCGGAATATCCAGTCCGACACTGGCCAACTGCACCACCTCGCCCGCTTCGTAAATATCCTGCGTCCAGCCCGCCGCTGTGCGGCGGAATACTTCGACCCAGGCTTTGTTCTGGTCGATCAGCACATACTCGCTCAGGCTGGGCAAACGGCGATAAGACAACAACTTCTCGCGCCGATCCACCGGTTCGGTCGAGTCCGACAGCACTTCCACCACCAGATTCGGCGCTTCGAGAAAGTCATTCGGCGCATCCGGGCTCAAATCCGCCGGGGCGCAGGTCGCCACCACATCCGGGTAGTAATAAGCGGCATCCGCTTTCACCCGCACCTTCATGTCCGCCATCCACACCGCACAAGGCTTGCCGCGCAGATGTTGGCGCAAGGTTATGGCGACATTGAGGGCCAGCGTGCCATGCCGCTTTGACGCGCCGGCCATGGCGAACACTTCGCCAGCGACATATTCGTGCTTGTCAGACGACATCGGCTCGTTCTTGAGGTAATCGGCTTCGGCGTAATACGCGACAGTGGCATGTTGCATGGCGGTAATCCTGGAAGTAGAGCGGCGATTATCGTATTGAACAGCGATGGGGTGATGACAACGTCTGAATTCCAGCGCCGCAGGTGCGAATTTGTTTGCACAATCAACGACTTCGGCGCGGTTCGATTCGCGGCCTGCGGCCATCGGGCAACTTGAAGGTGTGGAATGTCGCATAAAGGAATCACTAACCCCCATCTGCGGCATTGGCAAGTGCACAAGCCATGCCACACCCTTTTCACACTAGTCGCAACGGCCTGTTGCGGAGCCGCAACAACACTCTTAAGAAATTACTTGAAATGTGAATCCGGATTTGCGCCCCTTCTTAAGAGTTAAGCAGAATGCGATCCAACTTCTCGCGCGAGAGGTTTTAAGGCTCCCTCTTCAAAGGTGAAGGGGGCGGCGGCAAGGGGAACCTCGCCACCGCGCAGAGCAGGAAGTTTTACCAACTTGATAGGAGTTTCAAACATGAAAAAGTCTCTGATCGCTCTGGCTGTTGCTGGCGTTGTTTCCGCTCCCGCTTTCGCTGCTACCTCCAACGTTGATGTCTACGGCATCATGAACATCGCTGTTGAAGACAAAGACATTGGTGGCGTTGACATGCACATCGTCGATAACGTCAGCCGCATCGGCTTCAAGGGTTCCGAGGATCTGGGCGGCGGCATGAAAGCCGTTTGGCAAATCGAGCAGGGTATTTCTGGTGCGGCCTCTGGCGTTGGTGGTGGCACCTCCATTGCCAACCGCAATACCTTCATCGGCCTGGCCGGTGGCTTCGGTACCGTGCTGATGGGTCGTCACGACACCCCCTACAAATTGGGCACCGGTAGCCTGGACATCTTCGGCGACACCGTTGCCGACTACAACTCTGGTCGTCTGAATGGCGTTGACGTTCTGATGAACACCCATGACCATCGTGACGCACAAGCCTTGGCCTACATCTCCCCCACCTGGGGTGGTTTCCACTTCGCCGTTGCTGCTGTCATGGCTGAAGAGACCGCTGGTGGTAATGCTGGTTCCGGCCTGGGTAACGATGATCTTTTCGACGCCGTTTCTGCTACTGGCGTCTACGTCAATGGCCCGCTGTTCGCCTCTTTGTCTTATCAGGACGTGAATCTGGTTGACAGCACAGCGCTGAAGTTGGGTGTTGGCTACACCATGGGCGACACCGCAATTGGTTTCGTCTACGAAGACGTGGATGTGGGTGCCCTGAACCGTGATTCTTGGCTGGTGAACGTCAAGCACAGCATGGGCCCGATCGTTCTGAAGGCTCAATACGGTTCTGTTGACAGCTTCGGTGTGGACCAAACCCAGTGGGCCTTGGGTGCTGATTACAACCTGTCCAAGCGTACTTCCGTCTATGCGGTTTATGGCAATGGTGACAGCGATGCTACCCGTGCAGCCATTGTTGCATCTGGCGTTACGGCTGCCTTGGCTACCACCTCTGGTGATGTTTCCGGTTTCAACATCGGTGTGAAGCACTCCTTCTAATCCCACGCCGGGGCAACCCGGTTAAAGGTTAGAAATAGAAAAGGGCGCGACGCAAGTCGCGCCCTTTTTGTATTCGTGCGTCTTGCAAAGAATGCAAAAAATATACTTTTGATGCCGGTTTTGTAACCGACACCGCCTTGCAACAAGTCGCAGGTTGATCGTAGGTGCGAATTTATTCGCACGGAAGTCGTTGATTGCACAAATAAATTCGGATGAGTCATCGCCGCTACCTTACAAGTTGGTTGAACGTATCGGCTCAGGCGTTTTCTCGCAAATCTATTACTTTCGACAAATGTTCAAAATTTGAAACATGTTCTACAGTGTCTCCGCGCTAAATTTGGCGCTTTCATGTCAGGGAGGCAATATGAACAAATGGTTTGTCGGTTTGTTGACCGGTTTGCTGTTGAGTGCATCTGTCATGGCCGCGGTCGATTTGAATACCGCTACCCAATCCGAACTTGAGTCGGTCAAAGGGATCGGGCCGGCCAAGGCAAAGTTGATCGTCGAATATCGTCAGAAGAACGGGGCATTCAAGGATGTCGATGCCTTGGCGGATGTGAAAGGCTTTGGCAAGGCCAGCGTGGCAAAGCTGAAAAATGAGCTGGCGGTTGGGGGGAATGAAAAGGCTGCCGTGAAGAAGTAAGCCTGATAGTTGTGCACTTTGATGGGCGCCGACACTGGCGCCCATTTTCGTGGTGGCTTCAATCTTCTGCCGGTTCGATTGTGTTGGTGCTATCCCGCTTCGCCCGGTAAAATTATTTATCTGAATTTGAGGAGATTGCCATGATGCTGTTCAGCAAAGCCGTTCTTCCCCTGACGTTGGTTGTTGCGATGGTTATCTGGGCTTGGGCTACATTCTTTTCGGTTGCGCTCAGTTCCTTGTTCTGAGCGAGCTGCCAATAAAAAAGCCCCGCGTCGCGGGGCTTTTTTATTTCGGCGCTCGTCGCCTGCAGGAGCGGCGTTCACGCCGCGATGGACAGCTATCGCGCCTTGGACGGCGCTCCTACGTAGCCAGTTTACGCGGCAAGCGCGGTTTTCAGTTTTTGCAGCGCTTTTGCTTCGATCTGACGTACTCGTTCGGCTGAAATGCTGTAAACCGCAGCGAGATCGTGCAGCGTGGCCGGGTTCTCTTCATTCAACCAACGCGCTTCGATGATGTGCCTGCTACGTGCATCCAGGCTGCCCAATGCGTTTCCGAGTCCTTCGCTGGCCAGTTTTTCGCGTTCGGCGGTTTCCATGTGTTGCGTCGGCTCGGCATTCGGCGCTGCCAAGTAGGCAATCGGGGCGAAGGCGTCGTCGTCATCGTCGATGCTGCTCTCCAACGCCATGTCTTGTCCGTAAAGCCGCGTTTCCATTTCGCGCACGTCGGATTGATTGACGTTGAGCGCGTTGGCCATTTCTTCAACTTCGCTGGCGGACAGCGTGCTGCTGCCCGTCTTCATGCTGCGCAGATTGAAGAACAGTTTGCGCTGCGCCTTGGTGGTAGCCACTTTGACCAGACGCCAGTTTTTCAGGACGAATTCATGGATTTCGGCCTTGATCCAGTGCACGGCAAACGATACCAAACGCACGCCGCGATCCGGGTCGTAGCGCTTGACCGCTTTCATCAGGCCGATATTGCCTTCCTGGATCAGGTCGGCATGCGGCAGACCATAGCCGAGATAGCCGCGTGCGATGGCAACCACCAGCCGCAAGTGCGACAAGATCAACTGGCGCGCCGCTTCAAGGTCTTCTTCGTCACGGAAGCGAACCGCAAGTTCATGCTCCTGCTCCGCGCTCAACATCGGAAAGCGATTTACCGCCTGGATGTAATTTTCCAAACTGCCCAGCACGTTGGGTACTGGAAAATTCAAGGTTTGAGTAGCCATTAATTACCTCCATGAATCAGTCAACTTAATTTTAGCACTCCGCGTCTGAGAGTGCTAAGCGGGGGAGGTTCCCGAAATATTGTCGATTACCTATTAAAGTCGAGAACTGACCATTAAAGTCGAAAACGCCAGGTGCTGCTCTGGAGCAGATGCCATCTGTCGTGCTGCGCTTCCTCAACCGGGAAGAATGGAAATGACGAAGAAAACCAGCAGTACTGCCGGATGAAGCTATAGGCCTTCTTCTCGGAACAGTTCTTCGTCGGCATGCAGCTTGTATTTGAACTTACTTCCAACTGGTTTTTTCGCTCAAGTTAGTACGCACAAGATTAATTCCATAGCCTGCCATCGTCGAGTTCTGGTGCAATGGAAAGCAGTGCTTGCTTGCCTTGAAGCGCGCGTATTTTCCAGTCTTTGCCGCGCGACAATGCGTCGCGCCAAGCCAGGTTGAATGCTTCTGTCGGGCCTCGTTGTAACTCCATGTCAGAATTTATGGAGTTGATAAGGAACGGTCGCACTGTGCGGGGCGTCAATGATCGAGTGTTGAGCGGTTTGGCCTGCCGCCGGCTTCTGGTACAAGAATGACCATGTCCGCCATTCTTCTCGCCACGCTCAACGCGCGTTACATCCATGCCTCGCTGGGGCTGCGCTATCTCCTCGCCAATCTGGGCGATTTGAGGTCGGAAGCGACCATCCGCGAATACACCATCAAGCGTCCGGCGCTTGAAATCGTTGAAGATTTACTGAGCAGCAATCCGCGTGTCATCGGCTTCGGCGTTTACATCTGGAATGTGGTCGAGATGACGCGAGTCGTGGCGATGCTGAAAGCGGTTGCGCCCGAGGTCACGGTGGTGCTGGGCGGGCCGGAAGTCAGTCACGAGACGGCGGGGCAGGAGATTGTCGGGCTGGCGGATTACGTCATCAGCGGGCCGGGTGAGGCGAGTTTCGCCCTGCTTTGTCAGCAGATCCTGGCGGGGGTCGCACCGGCCGCCAAGATCATCGCAGGCGAAGTCCGCCCCCTCGATCAACTGGTATTGCCGTACCGCGAATACAGCGACGAAGACATCGCTCACCGTTTCATCTATGTCGAGGCCTCTCGCGGTTGCCCGTTCAAGTGCGAGTTCTGTCTGTCGGCGCTGGACAAGACGGCCAAGCCCTTCGAACTGGAACGCTTTCTAGATGAGATGGCGGCCTTGTATACACGCGGAGTACGGCATTTCAAATTCGTCGACCGCACCTTCAACCTGAATGTGAAGACCGGCGTGCGCATTCTGGAATTTTTCCTGGCGCGTCTGGACGACAAACTGTTTCTGCATTTCGAGGTGATTCCCGATCATTTGCCGGCGGCGCTGAAGACCCTGATCGCGCGTTTTCCCCCCGGCAGTTTGCAATTCGAGGTGGGGGTGCAGACGTACAATCCGGATGTGCAGGCATTGATTTCACGCAAGCAGGACAACGCCAGGACCGAAGTCAACCTGCGCTGGTTGCGGCAGCATAGTCAGGCTCATCTGCATGTCGACCTGATCATCGGTCTGCCCGGTGAGGACATGGAAAGCTTTGGTTTAGGCTTCGATCGGCTGTTGGCACTCGGGCCGCACGAGATCCAGGTGGGCATCCTCAAACGCCTGCGCGGCGCACCCATTGCCCGGCATACTGAATCCCACGGCATGCGCTACAACCCGCTGCCGCCCTTCGAAATCCTTGCCACCGATTGCATCAGCTTCGCGACGATGCGCCGTCTGGCCCGTTTCGCCCGCTATTGGGACATGGTGGCCAATTCCGGGCGCTTTGCCCATGCCATGCCGCTGCTCCTGGGCGATTCTCCCTTCGCGCGCTTCCTGCAATTCTCCGATTGGCTCTATGCCCAGACCGGCATGACCAGCGACCTCGCCCTGGATCGGCTGTTCCGGTTGCTCTATGAAGGCCTGGCGGCGCTGTTCAAGGTGGAAGAAAGCGCATTACGCGCTGCGCTGGAAACGGATTTCAACCGAACTGGCAACCAGGGAATGCCACGATTCCTGCGCGCCGGCGCGGTGAGTGCCCTCCCTGGTTCTTCAGGCTGGGCGACGGAGCGGCAAGGACGGCATGGCGCATAAGGGCCGGGTTGTTTCTTCAAATGTTCTTGACTGCCATGCCTTGTTGCTTGAGGACGTCACTCCCTCACAACGACCGCAATAGGTGGTCAGCTGTCGCAGGTCTGAAATTCTGGTCGAATGATCGGTTGGCACTTCAGGTTAATAGGCCAGAACAGATAGCTGCGTGATTAGATCGCAAAAAAAACAGTCAAACCACGCACTCGCTGACCAATCTGGCTTCCCCATCCTGATCCACGCTTTCGATCCTGACCGTATAGCCCCATAAGCGCGCGATGTGACGCAGCATTTCCTGTGTGGATTCGCCCAGTGGGCGGCGGTTATGCATGTAGTGGCGCAGGATCAGTGAGCGGTTGCCATAGACATCCACGTCGTAGACCTGGATGTTGGGTTCCCGGTTGCCCAGGTTGTATTGTTCGGCGAGCAACTGGCGCACTGTGCGGTAGCCGGCGTCGTCATGAATCGCCGTGATTTCCAGCTTTTCCGAGCTGTCGTCGTCCACTACGGCGAACAGCTTGAGGTCGCGGATCAGTTTGGGCGACAGGTACTGGGCGATGAAGCTTTCGTCCTTGAAGTTGCGCATCGCGAAATCCAGCGTCTCTACCCAGTCGCTGCCGGCCAGATCCGGGAACCAGCGGCGATCTTCTTCGCTGGGGTGTTCGCAGATGCGGCGCAGATCCTGGAACATGGAGAAACCCAGCGCATACGGGTTGATGCCGCTGTACATGCGGCTGTGATACGGCGGCTGGTACACCACGTTGGTGTGGGATTGCAGGAATTCCAGCATGAAGCCGTCGGTGAGTTTGCCTTCCTCGTACAGGTGATTGAGCAGGGTGTAGTGCCAGAACGTGGCCCAGCCTTCGTTCATCACCTGGGTCTGCCGCTGCGGATAGAAATACTGCGCGATCTTGCGCACGATGCGGACGATCTCTCTCTGCCACGGTTCCAGACGCGGCGCGTTCTTCTCGATGAAATACAGCAGATTTTCCTGCGGTTCGGCCGGGAAGCGCGTCGCCTGCTTTTGCTGCGTATCGGCCTGCCGAGTCGGCAACGTGCGCCACAAATCATTGACCTGGTATTGCAGATATTCCTCGCGTTCGCGTTGGCGCGCCTCTTCCTTGGCCATGGACAGTTTCGCCGGGCGCAGGTAGCGGTCGACGCCGTGATTCATCAGCGCATGGCAGGAATCGAGGAGGGCTTCCACCGCCTGTTCGCCGTGGCGTTGCTCGCATTCCGCGATGAAATTGCGCGCGAAGACCAGGTAGTCGAGGATGCTTTCGGCGTCGGTCCAGGTGCGGAACAGGTAGTTGCCCTTGAAGAACGAGTTGTGGCCGAAGGCGGCGTGCGCGATCACCAGCGCTTGCATGGTCATGGTGTTTTCTTCCATGAGGTAGGCGATGCACGGGCTGGAATTGATCACGATCTCGTAGGCCAGGCCCATCTGGCCGCGCTGGTAGCTTTTCTGCGTGGTCATGAACTGCTTGCCGTAGGACCAGTGGTGGTAGCCCACCGGCATGCCGACAGAGGAATAGGCGTCGATCATCTGTTCCGAGCTGATCACCTCAATCTGGCGGGGATACGTGTCCAGCCGGTAATGCGCGGCGACGCGGCCGATCTCGCGCTCGTACAGGTCAAGCAGTTCAAACGTCCATTCCGAGTCTTGCGACAACGGTTGGCGTTGGGCGACGGGAGCGTTGGCTGGTTCCATCTCAAGTCACCTTTTTCCTGAACAGTTCGCGGAATACCGGGTAGATGTCTTCCAGGCTGAGGATGCGTTGCATCGCGAAGCGCGGGTTGGCCGCGCTGACCCGCGCGTATTCGTGCCACAGGCTCTGCGCTTCCCTGGCTTCGATCTCGACGTAGGCGAAATACTGGGTCAGCGGCAGGATGCTGTCGATCAGCAATTCCCGGCAGCGCGGCGAATCGTCTTCCCAGTTGTCGCCGTCCGATGCCTGTGCAGCGTAGATGTTCCAGTTGGCGCTGGGATAGCGCTCCAGGATGATTTCGTGCATCAGCACCAGGGCGCTGGAAACCACGGTGCCGCCGCTTTCGCGCGAAGAAAAAAAGTCTTCTTCGTCCACTTCCTTGGCCACCGTGTGGTGGCGGATGAACACCACTTCGATGCGCTCGTAGCTGCGTGTGAGAAACAGATAGAGCAGCATGAAGAAGCGCTTGGCGATGTTCTTGCGGTTCTCGTCCATCGAGCCGGATACGTCCAACAGGCAAAACATCACGGCCTGGCTGCTGGGCTGCGGTTGATCGACGCGATGGGCATAACGCAGATCCCAGGTATCGATGAAGGGCACGGCGGCGATGCGGCTCTTCAGATGCTCGATTTCCTCGCGCAGCGCGTCGGCTTCCGGGCTGTCGACGAGGCCCAGGTCGATCAACTCCGCCAGGGATTCCTCCGCCTCGCGCAACGCTTCGCGCGGGCTTGCGGCCATGGCCAGGCGACGGCCGACAGCCTTCTTCATCGAACGCACGACGTGCAGGTTGGCGGGATTGCCCTGGCTGACGAAACCGGCGCGCACCCGCTTCACTTCGGGCACGGCGGCGAGCTGCTTCTTGACCAGATCGGGCAGCGCCAGATCCTGGAAGAAGAATTCCATGAACTCTTCACGCGACAATTCGAACACGAAGTCGTCCAGACTTTCGCCCTCCTGCGAGGCGCCGCTGCCGGTGCCGCCGCTGTCGCTTTCAGGACGATCCACCTTGTCGCCGCTGACGAATTCCTTGTTGCCGGGATGGATGACGTTGCGGCGGCCGCCGGAGCCGTGATGAAACACGGGTTCGGACAGATCGCGGGTGGGGATGGAGATCTTCTCGCCGCGTTCCAGATCCGCCACCTTGCGGCTGGATACCGCATCGGTCACGGCCTTGCGAATCTGCTCCTTGAAGCGGCGCAGGAAGCGCTGCCGGTTGACGGCGCTACGGTTGCGGCCGGACAGGCGACGGTCGACGAGTTGGGTCATGGCAGCACCTCCGTTCTGTAGGGTGCGCCGGGCGCACCACACGGCATCGGCCGGTGCGGGCGGCTCACCCTACGCGGCGTCTTCACAAATGGAGCGCTCGCCATCATGTTCTCCGCACCCCATTACGACGTCTTCCTCGCGCGCAGATACCACTCGGCCAGCAGGCGCACCTGTTTGTCGGTGTAGCCCTTGGTCACCATGCGCTGGACGAAGTCCTGGTGCTTCTTCAATTCTTCACTGGAGGCCTTGGCGTTGAACGAAATCACCGGCAACAAATCCTCGGTGCTGGAGAACATGCGTTTTTCGATGACCGCGCGCAGCTTTTCGTAGCTGGTCCAGGTCGGGTTCTTGCCGTGGTTCTGGGCGCGCGCGCGCAGCACGAAGTTGACCACCTCGTGGCGGAAGTCCTTCGGATTGGCGATGCCGGCGGGCTTCTCGATCTTCTCCAGTTCGGTGTTGAGCGAGGCGCGGTCGAGAATTTCGCCGGTGTCCTGGTCGCGATACTCCTGGTCCTGTATCCACATGTCGGCATAGATCACGTAACGGTCGAAAATGTTCTGGCCGTATTCCGAATAGGACTCCAGGTAGGCGGTCTGCAATTCCTTTTCGATGAACTCCGCGTAATGCGGCGACAGGTGTTCCTTCAGGTAGGCGACGTAGCGTTGTTCGAGTTCGGGCGGGAACTGTTCCTGCTCAATCTGCTGTTCCAGGATGTAGAGCAGATGCACCGGGTTGGCGGCGATCTCGCTGTGGTCGAAGTTGAACACCCGCGACAGGATCTTGAACGCGAAGCGGGTTGAGATGCCCGTCATGCCTTCGTCGACTCCGGCGAAATCCCGATACTCCTGGTAGCTCTTCGCTTTCGGATCGGTGTCCTTCAGGTTCTCGCCGTCGTAGATGCGCATCTTCGAATAGATGCTGGAGTTCTCCGGTTCCTTCAGACGGGTCAGCACCGAAAACTGCGCCAGCATTTCCAGTGTGCCGGGCGCGCATGGCGATTCCGACAGCGAGCTGTGCTGCAGCAGCTTGCGGTAGATCTTGACCTCGTCCGACACGCGCAGACAGTACGGCACCTTGACGATGTAGATGCGGTCGAGGAAGGCCTCGTTGTTCTTGTTGTTGCGGAACGCCAGCCACTCGGACTCGTTGCTGTGCGCCAGCACAACGCCGTCGAACGGAATTGCGCCGAAGCCCTCGGTGCCCTTGTAGTTGCCCTCCTGGGTGGCGGTCAGCAGCGGATGCAGCACTTTGATCGGCGCCTTGAACATCTCGACGAATTCGAGCAGGCCCTGGTTGGACAGGCAGAGGCCGCCCGAATAGCTGTAGGCGTCCGGGTCGTCCTGCGAGTATTTCTCCAGTTTGCGGATATCCACCTTGCCGACCAGCGAGGAGATGTCCTGATTGTTCTCGTCGCCCGGCTCGGTCTTGGAGATGGCCACCTGGCCCAGCACCGATGGCCAGCGTTTGATCACGCGGAACTTGGTGATGTCGCCGTTGTACTCGTGCAGGCGCTTTACCGCCCAGGGTGACAGCACGCGACCGAGATAGCGGCGCGGGATGCCATATTCCTGTTCCAGAATGTCGCCGTCTTCCTCGGTGGAGAACAGCGACAACGGCGAGTCGTTCATCGGCGAACCCTTGATCGCGTAGAACGGCGCCTTTTCCATCAGGTGCTTGAGCTTCTCGGCCAGCGAGGACTTGCCGCCGCCGACTGGACCGAGCAGATACAGAATCTGCTTCCGTTCCTCCAGTCCCTGCGCGGCATGGCGGAAGTAGGACACGATCTGCTCGATGGTCTCTTCCATGCCGTAGAAATCCTGGAAGGCAGGATAAAGCTTGATCATCTTGTTCGAGAAAATGCGCGACAGACGCGCATCCTGGCGGGTATCCACCAGTTTCGCCTCGCCGATCGCGGCCAGCATGCGTTCGGCTGCACTGGCATAAGCGATGCGGTCCGCCTTGCAGATATCCAGGTACTCTTCGAGGGAATATTCCTCTTCCACCTGGCGGTAGCGTTCGATGTACTGATTGAACAAGCTCATAGCCTTCTCCGGTTAGTGGACAAAAGGGTGCTTGGGCTGACTTAAGCAAACTGCATACCACCGACTGGACCACTTGCTTTTGGACCGAGTCGAGCCCGAATGGTGCCAAAGCGAGAGCATCCTGGCCCCAATTCGGTTCGCGCCGGTTAGCCATGCACAGTCATGGTGCATCGCTGCGCGGTGCGAATGCCTTCAAACTTTGCCGAACAGAATCTCGAACATCTGCCGCCGCTGCTCGGCATCGAGTCCGCGCAGCACGCCGATGGCCCTTTGCGCCACGCGTTGATCGCGCGACAAGGAATAATCGATGGCCAGATTGCGCCAAGCCTCAGCCAGCGCCGGATCGCTCGCGTTCAACTGCTGCAGTGCGCGCGTCACGCCGGCGACGCCATTCAAAGTATAGAAAGTCAGTCCCAGGTTTTGCCAGGCCAGAATGAAATCCGGATTGCGCAGCAGCGCTTCACGATAGGCGGCGATGGCGGCACGGAACTGCTTGCTGTCGCGGTAGGCGTTGCCGAGATTGTTCAGCGCATGGACGTCGTCGGGATCGATGTCCAGATCCTGCCGATAGGCCTTGATCGCCTCCGGGTAACGTTTCATTTCGCTGTTGGCGCGCCCGAGGACGAACCAGGCGGTGGCGTTGCCGGGTTCGACGCGGGTCCAATGCTGGCCCCAGGCCAACAAGCTCGGCCAGTCTCTCTGCTTTTCAAGCGCGCTGGCGTGACCAAGCCAGTCAGTCGCTTCGGATTGGAGCGACGCATGCCGATCCGCGGCCTCGGCGATAAAAGCGAGTTGCGTCAGGCACAGCAAGAGGATGGATACGAGCTTCACCGAAACACCATCTGGATGTAGTCCGTTGCGAGACACGAAGCCCATCCCGACCGGGAGGAGTGGGGATGGACGCCGCGGCAAGTTTACCAACCGCGTCGATAGCTGCGGTCGCCATGATGTTTACCATGACGCTCACCATAACGCTGCTCGTCGCGCCAGTCGTCGTGGCGGTCGTTTCTGCGGTTGTCGTAGCGATCTTCCCGCTCGTAACGCCAGTGTTGAGGCGAATCAGGGGGGAACGCCGGTTGCACATAACGCACCCTGGGAGTCTGGTAGACCGTCACCGGCGGCGGCACATGGAAATCGCGGCGTGGATTGCGCGCTATCGGACGCCGCTCATCGTCATCGTCGTCGGCCGCGGCCGCACCCACCATGGCGCCGATGAAGCCACCGACAAAGGCGCCATCGCGGCCGCCCACCATATGGCCCAGCACGGCGCCGGTACCGCCGCCAAGCAGCGCGCCGGCGAATTCATCGGAAGATATCGCGTTGTTGCCGAATGCGGTCAGACCCGCCATCAGCAGGATCGAGGCGACTAATTTGGATTTCATGATTTGACTCCGTTGGTTGGGACGGCTTCAGATTAGGCGGCGGAGGTTCCCGATCCGTTTCCGCACGGTAAGGGACTGTTACAAGCTGTTGCCGGACGGGCTGCTCGGCAGCGGGATGAACTTACGATTCGACTCCGACTCCGAGCCGTCTGGCTGGCGGACTCGGCAGGATCACGGGAGCGGACATGTCGCAGAATCGGTTAACGGTTTTCAACCCTGCCGGAATCGGTCCGATTCCGGGCATGCGGTGGGTCATCTGTCTATCGGCTTTACTCTGCCTGATCGCCCCTGCTCAAGCGCTCGAACCCGAGCAGATTCGCGTGCCGCCCGGTTTTCGCATCGAACGCTTTGCCGAGGTGGCCAATGCGCGGCAGATGGCGCTGGGGCGTTCAACGCTGTTCGTCGGCAGCATGCAGGAAGGCAAGGTCCATGCCGTACCGATCGAGCATGGCCGGGCCGGCAAGCCTCGGGTCATTGCCCGTGGGCTCGATAAACCGGTGGGTGTGGCGTATCGAAACGGCGACTTATACATTTCCGCGGTCAGTCGAATTTTGCGTATGCGGGACGTGGAGCGTCGGCTGGAGCAGCCGCCGAAGCCGGAAACGGTGTTCGCCGACTTGCCCGCGGAATCCCAGCATGGCTGGAAATTCATCGCCTTCGGCCCCGATGGCGATCTGTATATCCCGGTCGGCGCGCCTTGCAACATCTGCCTGCCGGAGGCGAACCGCCATGCCGTCATCACGCGTTTGAATCTCGCCAGCGGCAAGCGCCAGGTCATCGCTCAAGGCGTGCGCAACACGGTGGGATTCGACTGGCATCCGCTGACCGGCGAACTCTGGTTTACCGACAACGGCCGCGACCGATTGGGCGACGATGTGCCACCCGACGAACTCAACCGGCTTGATCGGCCAGGCCGCCACTTCGGCTATCCGCATTGCCACGCGGCCGGTCTGGCCGATCCGGAATTCGGGCGCGGCCATGACTGCAGCCGCTACACGCCGCCGACGCGGGAACTGGGTGCCCATGTCGCGCCGCTGGGCATGCGTTTCTATCGCGGAAAACAGTTTCCAGCGCGTTACCGCAACGCCATCTTCGTGGCGGAACACGGTTCCTGGAACCGCAGCCAGAAGGTGGGTTACCGGGTGATGGTGGCCTTCCTGGACGGGAATCGGGTCAGCGCCTATGAACCGTTTGCCAGCGGTTGGCTGCGCGACGCTGGAACCGCGCGAGAGACGGTGCTCGGCCGCCCCACCGACGTTCTGGTCATGCCGGACGGCAGCCTGCTGGTGGCGGATGACCACGCCGGGGTTATCTATCGCATCGTCTACGCGGGATGAACCAGCGACAGGCTCAGCTCGCGATCATGGGTTGGCGAACGAACGCAACGCCTGGTTGACCGAGAAATAGGCGCCCAGCCAACCCAGGAAGGTGCTGAGGCCGAGTAGCGAAGCCAGTTCGAGCAGGCCGAGGCCGGCAAGGTCGAAACTCGCGCCGTAGGCGGCGGCGACCTGCGTGACGCTGCTTTCGATGAAGTAGCCGCCGAGCAGGACGATCAGCCAGCCGGCCAGGCCGCCGATCACGCCCTGGATGCCGCCGAAATACAGGAAGGGGCGGCGAATGAAGCGGTCGGTGGCGCCGATCAACTGGGCGACTTCGATTTCGTCCTTTTGCGCATAGATCTGCAAACGGATGGTGTTGGCGGTAATTGCGGCCAGCGCCAGTCCGAGCAGGGCGGCGAGCAGGAATACCAGGTTCTTGCCGAGGCCCATCAGCGCGGAGAGGCGTTTGATCCAGTCGGTATCCATCACTACCTGCTGGGTGGATTCCATGTTCTTGAGCCGGTTGTTGAGCGCTTCCAGCGCGGCGGGGCTGCTGTCGCTCGGCGTGATGATCAGCGCATCGGGCAGCGGGTTTTCCGGCAGGCCGGCGGTAATGTCGGACAGGCCGGCTGCTTCCAGCTTGCGAATGCCTTCGGCCTTGCCGACGAAACTGACGTGCGCGATGCCGTCCTGTTTGGCCAGGCTGGCGGCGAGCGCCTTGCTTTCGCTGTCGGGAGTCTCCGCCTTGAAGAACAAGGTCAATTCAACCTGCGGCTTGACGCCGCCGGCGGCGCGATCCAGGTTGCTGAGCAAGACATAGAGTCCGCTCGGCATGGCGACCGCGACGCCAATGACCAGGACGGTGAACAGCGTCGCCAGCGGCGCATCGCGGAAACGCTGGGCGGCGATCTTGAGGCTGTGCAGATGGTGGCTGAGCCAGGCTTTCATGCCACCAGTTTTCCATAAGCCAGGTTGACCGAACGGCCGCCGTAGCGGTGGATCAGTTCCTGGTCGTGCGTGGAAATGACCAGCGTGACGCCGACTTCGTTGAAGGCGCGGAACATGTCCATGATGTCGCGCGCATAGGCGTCATCGAGGTTGGCGGTGGGCTCGTCGGCCAGCACCAGCGCCGGCCGGCTGACGATGGCGCGGGCGATGCACAGACGTTGTTGTTCGCCGCCGGACAGCGTGATCGGGCGGGTTCTTTCCTTCTTCAGCAGGCCGACCTTGTCGAGCGCGGCGCGCACGCGCTTGGCCGCATCCGAGCCGGTCATGCCCTGGATGTGCAGCGGCAACAGCACATTGTCGAACACGCTGCGGTCGTAGAGCAGTTTGTGATCCTGGAAGATCAGGCCGATGTTGCGGCGGAAGAAGGGCAGGGCGGGGCGCTTCATGCGGCCGACGTTCTGGCCGTTGACCACGATGTTGCCGCTGGTGGGGCGTTCGATCGCGGCGATCAGCTTGAGCAAGGTGCTTTTGCCGGCGCCGGAATGGCCGGTGAGAAACACCAGTTCGCCCTGCTCGATGGTCAGGTTGATGTTGGAGACCGCCTCGTGGCCGCCAGGGTAACGCTTGGTGACGTCGGACAGCTCGATCATGCCGGAGTCAAGCAAACAGCGCGTCGACGAACTCGGCGACCTGGAACGGCTGCAGGTCTTCCAATCCCTCGCCGATGCCGATGAAGCGCACCGGCACCGGCTGCTTTTTCGCCAATGCGGCGATGACGCCGCCCTTGGCGGTGCCGTCCAGTTTGGTCATGACCAGGCCGGTGAGGCCCAAGGCTTCGTCAAAGGATTTGACCTGGGCCAGCGCGTTCTGGCCGATGTTGGCATCGAGCACCAGCAAGACCTCGTGCGGCGCGCTCGGCTCGGCCTTCTGGATGACGCGCTTGACCTTGCGGATCTCGTCCATCAGGTGCAATTGGGTTGGCAGGCGGCCGGCGGTATCGGCCAGCACGATGTCGATGCCGCGCGCCTTGGCTGACTGGATGGCGTCGTAAATCACGGCGGCCGGGTCGCCGCCTTGCGAGGCGATAACTTCGACGTCGTTGCGTTTGCCCCATTCGGCCAGCTGTTCGCGCGCCGCCGCGCGGAAGGTGTCGCCGGCAGCCAGCAGCACAGTCTTGCCTTCGGCACGAAAGCGGCAGGCCAGCTTGCCGATGGTCGTGGTTTTGCCGGCGCCGTTGATGCCGGCCAGCATGATCACGAAGGGTTTCGCGATTTCGGTGACCAGCGGTTTTTCCAGCGGCGCGAGCAGTGCCGCCAGTTCGCTCTTCAAGGCGGCCTTGAGCTGTTCGGCCTCAGTCAGCTTGTCTTTCCTGACGCGGGCGCGCAGACGGTCGGTCAGGTGTTGGGTGGCTTCGACGCCGACGTCGGCGGAAAGCAGCACCGTTTCGAGTTCCTCGAACAGGGCTTCGTCTATCTTGGCGCCGACGCCGAACAGGCCGGCGATCTGTCCGGTGAGGGCGCCACGCGTGCGCGAGAGACCTTGTTTGAGACGCTGCGCCCAGGACAGGCGTGGCGCTTCCGGGGCTACCTCGGGGACGGTGGGGGCGACATCGGCCGCAACGGAGGCGGGTTCGGGTTTGCCGGACTTGAAGAAACTAAACACGGGATGGGGAGGTCAGTGGCTGCGCAGTTACTGCATTGATTGCCCATAAATTCTATCATGCGAGCCCTTTTCCCCATGACACCTCATCTCCTCATGAAACGAACTCTAGGCGTCTTCGGCTTGACCTTGGTCATGGCTTTGTCGGCGCGCGCCGAAACTGTCGAACAGATGCTGCCCAACGGCCTGAAAGTGATCGTCAAGACCGACCGACGCGCGCCGGTGGTGGTCTCTCAGGTCTGGTATCGCGCCGGCAGCATGGACGAAAGCTATGGCACGACCGGGGTTGCCCACGTGCTGGAACATATGATGTTCAAAGGCACCAAGGAGGTGCCCGCCGGCGAGTTTTCCAAGCGCATCGCTGCAGCGGGTGGTCGTGAGAATGCCTTCACGTCGCGCGACCACACCGCTTATTTCCAGACGCTGCAGAAGGATCGGCTGGAACTGGCGCTGAAGCTGGAAGCGGATCGCATGGCCAATCTGGTGTTGTCCGCCGACGAGTTCGCCAAGGAAATCAATGTAGTCATGGAAGAACGCCGCATGCGCACGGAGGACAACCCGCAGGCCAAGTTGTACGAAGCGCTGATGGCCACGGCGTATCAGACTCATCCCTACCGGCATCCGGTGATCGGCTGGATGGACGATCTGAAGAGCATGAAGGTCGAAGATGCGCGCCGCTGGTATGACAGCTGGTACACGCCGAACAACGCCACGCTGGTGGTGGCCGGCGATGTCGATCCGGCGCAGGTGTTTGCCTGGTCGCGGCAATATTTCGGCACAATTCCCAGCCGTGTCTTGCCCGAGCGCAAGCCGCAGCGGGAGCCGGACCAGATCGGCATGAAACAGGTCACGGTGCGCGCTCCCGCCAAATTGCCGGTGGTAGCACTGGTCTGGCAGGCGCCGCGCTTGCGCGATCCGGCCACAGAGTCGGAACCGTATGCGCTGGAAATCCTGGCCGGCGTGCTGGATGGTCATGCCTCGGCGCGGCTGAATCAGTCGCTGGTGCGCGAAAAGAAGATCGCCACCGAGGCGAGCGCGGGTTACGACGACATTGCGCGCGGACCCGGCATGTTTTCGGTTGATGCTTCGCCGGTAGAGGGAACCTCGATTGCCGTTGTGGAGGCGGCGCTGAAAGAGGAAATTGCTCGTCTGATCAAAGATGGCGTCAATCCGGCCGAGCTGGCCCGCGTCAAGGCGCAAGTGCTGGCCAGCCAGATCTATCAGCAGGATTCCCTGTTCTATCAAGCCATGCAGATCGGCGAGTGGACGACGGCGGGTCTCGATTACAAGGCGCGCGATATTCGCTACGCCAAACTCAAGGAAGTGACGGCCGAACAGGTCCAAGAGGTGGCCAGAAAGTATCTGGTCGACGACCGCCTCACTGTGGCGGTGCTCGACCCGCTGCCGATGCCGGAAGGCAAACCGGCGTTGCAACGCAATCCGATGGGAGGCGGCCATGTTCGCTAAATCCGTGATGGGCTTCTTCGCATTTTTATTGCTTGTGCCGGCCGCCTGGGCCGGCCTGAATATCCAGCAATGGGAAACCTCTCAGGGCGCGCGCGTGGTGTTCGTGGAAAACCACGATTTGCCGATGCTGGATGTGAGCGTCGACTTTTCCGCCGGCAGCGCGCGTGACAGTCGCGAGAAATCCGGTCTGGCCAATCTGACCCGGCATCTGATGGGCTTGGGCGCCGGGGTTTATTCCGAGCGCGATATCGCGGAGAAACTGGCCGATGTCGGCGCGGTGATGTCGGGCCGCTTCGACGCGGATCGTGCCGGCTTTTCCTTGCGTACCTTAAGCGGCAAAGCCGAGCGGGATCAAGCCGTCGATCTGCTGGCTGCGGTCATGTCGCAACCGCGTTTCGATGCGGCCGTGCTGGAACGGGAAAAGGCACGCACCATCGTCGGCCTGCAGGAAGCCGCCACCAAGCCGGAAAACATCGGCGAAAAGGCGTTCCAGGCCGCGCTCTATGGCGAGCATCCCTATGCGCTGCACGAAGGCGGCGAGGTGGCGACGGTGCGGGGGCTGGTGCAGGCCGATCTGATGGCGTTTCATCGCGACCATTACCGGGCGAAGAATATGTCCGTGGCGCTGATGGGCGATTTGAACCGGGCCGAGGCCGCCGCCATTGCCGAACGCCTGGCCGCCGATTTGCCCAGGGGCGCCGCGCCGCCAGCGATTGGGGCAGTGCAGGTCAAGGCGCAGGGACAGGACATCACGATTTCACACCATGCCACGCAGAGCCATCTGTTCATGGGCCTGCCGGGCCTGAAGCGGGAAGATCCGGATTATTTTCAGCTCTACGTCGGCAACTATGTGCTGGGCGGCGGCGGTTTCGATTCGCGGCTGACCGAGTCCATCCGCCAGAAGAAGGGGCTGGCCTACAGCGTGTACAGCTATTTCATGCCGATGCAGGAGCTCGGGCCGTTCCAGATCGGCTTGCAAACCCGGCGCGATGCGACGCAGGAAGCTGTGCGGACGGCGCGCGAGGAACTGGCGCGTTATCTGGCCGATGGACCGAGCGATGCCGAATTGACCCAGGCGAAGAACAACCTGATCGGCGGTTTTCCGTTGCGCATCGACAGCAACAAGAAAATTCTCGAATACCTGGCCGTGATCGGTTTCTATCGACTGCCGCTGGACTGGCTCGACACCTATTCGGACAAGGTCGCGGCGGTGACGCGTGACGATATCCTGCGCGCCTTCCGCGCGCGCGTGAAACCCGAGGCGATGATGACCGTGATCGTCGGCGGGCAACCTGAAGGCGTGGCCAAATAAGGTGTCGGGCAAGGCGCGCCAGGGCAATTCCGTTCGCATCGTCGGCGGCGAATTTCGCAGCCGTATCCTGCATTTTCCCGATGCATCGGGGTTGCGGCCGACACCCGACCGGGTGCGCGAGACCGTGTTCAATTGGCTTGGTCAGCGTCTGCACGGTCTGGTCTGTCTCGATGCGTTTGCCGGCAGCGGCGCGCTCGGTTTCGAGGCGGCCTCGCGCGGTGCGGCACGGGTCGTACTGCTGGAGCGTGACAGCAAAGTGCGCGATGCCTTGCGGCAAAACGCCACCCTGTTGCGGACGCGCAATGTAGATATCCTGCTGACCGATGCTTTGGCGTATCTTTCCGGTCCGGGCGAGTCGTTCGATGTGATCTTTCTCGATCCACCGTTCGATAAGGATTTGCTTGCGCCGGCTTTGCAATGCGCGGCGACACGATTGCGTCCGGGCGGTAAAATTTATGCCGAATCCCCCGCTCCATTGAATCCCGACGGTTTTGCCGTCCTCCGTCAAGGGCGTGCCGGGTTGTCTCACTTTTGCTTGCTGGAGCCGCGGGTCTGACCGCGTTGGCCGCTTTGAATACTGCACGACGCGTCGTTGTTTACCCGGGGACCTTTGATCCGTTCACGCATGGACATGAGGATATCGTGCGGCGTGCGCTGAACCTGTTCGATGAAGTGGTCGTGGCCGTGGCGGAAAACTCGCCGAAACAGCCTTGTTTCTGCTTGGCCGAGCGGGTTGAATTGGCCCGCCAGGTGCTGGCCGGTTTGCCGGGCGTCAGGGTGGTGCCGTTCGATGGCTTGCTGGTGAATTTTGTGCGCAGTCTGGGTGCGCGTATGGTGTTGCGCGGTTTGCGTGTGCTATCGGATTTTGAATACGAGTTTCAGTTGGCCGGGATGAACCGACGGCTGGACCCGGAGATGGAAACTGTTTTTCTCACGCCGGCGGAGCAGCATATGTTCGTTTCCGCCAGCATGGTGCGCGAGATCGCGCGTTTGCATGGGGATGTGACGCCGTTCGTGCATCCCCTGGTAGCCGGGCGACTGGCTACCCGTTTTGCTCAACAGGACTGAAAAGGAATATCCCATGGCTTTGATGATTACCGACGAATGCATCAACTGTGATGTGTGCGAGCCGGAGTGCCCCAACGATGCAATTTCGCAGGGTGAGGACATCTATATCATCGATCCGAACAAATGCACCGAATGCGTCGGTCACTTCGATACGCCGCAGTGTCGCGAGGTTTGTCCGGTCGATTGCATTCCGCTCAACCCGAATTATGTGGAAGATCAGACTGAACTGATGGCCAAGTACGAGAAGCTGATCGCTGCCAAGTAAAGCAGCCGTTTCCTTCGAAAAAGCGGCTGTCACGCAGCCGCTTTTTTATTGGTTTGCCCGGTTCAGGCCGCGAGTTGATCCGGTTTGCGCTCGGCGGGAATCAGTGCCGCGCGGATACCTTCGGAAAGATTGCTCAGTTCGGCATGCTGGCGTTTGACTTCGATGTGCATCTGGTCCAGTTCGCCGATGCGGTCGTCCAGTGTGTCGGCCGCTTTGTGGATGCGCTTGACGCTCTCCAGGCGGCGGCGCAATTGCATCTGGTGCTCGCGTACCTGGCCTTCCATCGGTGACATCACCGCCTTCAACCAGTTTTCCACATCCTTGTTCAGGATCTCGAACACTTGCACGACACGGCTCGCCAGCGTCTCGAAAAAGCGCGAGGTCAGCGTGTATTGCTCGGTGGTGAGGAAGGTGTAGAAGGTGTTGAACTGCTGGTCATAGGCTTCTTCCAGACGCTGCATCTCCTTGCGGTAACGCAGCATCGAGAAGGGCGGAATGCTGATCAGGTTGATGCCATGTTCCAGATTGAGCTTGCGGTACATGGCTTCCATCATCCGGTTGATTTCTTCGATCTGGCCGTGCGCACCTTCCAGGTGCTCGTCGACGCGCTTGAAGAAATTGCTCATCGCATCGCGGATGCCTTTGGTGAAGCGGCTTTTCACCATGTTGTCGCGGGCGCTGCGGACTTCGTCGCGCAGCACGTCCATGCCGATCTGTGAGAACAGTTTGATGCTTTGCTGGGAGTAGACCGAACGTAGCGCCTGGAACTGCTGCAGGCCGCGCTCGAAAGTTTCCTTGTCCGAGGTGATCTTGGTCATGATGTGGCCGACCACATCCTGGTTCTTGCCTTGCAGCCCTTTCAGTTCGTTCAGCTGTTCCTCGATGCCGCGATGCCTTGCATCGACCAGCGCCAGGCTGTTGTCGAGCAAGTCGCCCAGTTCGGCCTCGGTCTGATCGCGCACGATGGCTTGTTTGGAGGAGATCAATTCATCCGAAAGCGCTTGTTCCAGCGCGGCCAGACGGCTGCGCTTCAACAAGGCCTCGTCGCCGCTGATCTTGGCGAGCAGCCCTTTTTGTGCGGAAACCGGAAAGATCTGGCTTTCCTCGATGCCCAGCAGTTCGGCGCAGGATTTGACCTGACCGGCGATTTCCGCATTGATCTGGGCTTCGGTCTTGAGATCGTCCCAGAGGCCGTCGATCTTGTTGAGTGCGACCAGGCGGCCACGATTCTTGCCGCGCGCATAAATGTGGCTGCGCCAGACTTCGATATCGGATTTGGTGACACCGGTGTCGGCAGCTAGCACGAACAGGACGGCGTGCGCATTCGGCAACAGGTTGAAGGTGAGTTCCGGTTCCACGCCGATGGCGTTGAGGCCAGGCGTGTCATAGACGACCAGGCCTTTTTCCAGGAAAGGATGCGGGAAGTTGATGATGGCGTGCCGCCAGGCCGGAATGCTGACCGTGCCATCCGCGTTCAGGTTCATGCTGGCTTGCGGGTCTTCCGGCAGATAGAGACCGTAACGGGTGGCTTCTTCCAGCGGCACCGATTTCACGCGGCAGACTTCCTGCATGGCTTGCGTGACGTTGTCCGCAGAGGATGCATCCATCGGTACGACAGTCCACTCGTCGGGGTAACCCTTGTATTCGGAAATGGTGGCGTTGGAGCTGCGCGTTTCGATCGGCAGCAACTCGATCATGGCTGGCCGCGCCGGGTCGTACAGCAACTCGGTCGGGCACATCGTGGTACGGCCGGCGGTCGAAGGGAGCAAACGCTGTTTCAGGTCGGACAGGAAAATGGCATTGATCAGTTCGGATTTGCCGCGCGAAAACTCGGCGACAAAGGCGACATGGAGTTTGTCTTCCGCCAGGCGGTCGATCAATTGCTGCAGGCGCAAGTCGCGTTGCGAATCGTTCAGGTCTTCCTTGCCCAGCCAGGTACGGTATTCGGCAATGCGGCGCGAGAGTTCCGTGCGCCATTGGCTGTATGCCTCGAAGTCGTTGACGAGAGATGCGGTGGTCATCAGTCTGCCTCCAGCAGGAGCCGTATTGGGGTAGGTCTGGCGCGATTATTGTTGGCGCGACTCTAGCATAAAAGCCTGTTTCGAAAGGGGGCGGGGAACGAAGCTAGCTCAGGCTTCAGCGGCGTTGGCAGTGCGGACAAAAAAAGCTGGAGCGGGCGCTCTGGCGGATCTGGCGCACGGGCGTGGCGCAGACCTGACAGGGTTCATCCGCACGGCCGTAGACGAAATAACCTTGCTGGAAATAGCCCGGGTTGCCATGTCCATCGACGAAGTCGCGCAGGCTGCTGCCACCAGCGGCGATGGCTTGCAGCAGCGTTTCGCGGATGGCATCGACCAGACGGGTGCAACGCGGTCGTGAAAGTTTGCCTGCGGCCAGGCGTGGATCGATGCCGGCATGGAACAGGGCTTCATTGGCGTAGATGTTGCCGACACCGACGATCAGATGCGCATCCATCAGCAACAGCTTGATTGCCGTTGTCCGATTTCTGCACATGGCGTACAGGCTGGCCCCGTCGAACGCTTCGGTCAGAGGTTCGACGCCGAGATGAGCAATGAGCGGATGCAGTTCGGGTTGCGCGCTCCAGAGCAGCGCGCCGAAGCGGCGTGGGTCGCGGTAGCGGAGCACGCGGCCGTCATCCAACAGCAAATCGAAATGGTCGTGTTTGCCGGGGGCGATGGAGGCATCGGTCAGGCGCAGGCTGCCGGACATGCCCAGATGCATGATCAGCGTACCGTTATCCAGTTGCGCCAGCAGGTATTTGCCGCGCCGGGTGAGGCGATGGATGCGTTGCCCGCGGGTCAGTTCGTCGAGATTGGGCGGAACCGGCCAGCGCAATCGCGCTTCCCGGGTGCATGCACCCAGCAATATCCGGTTTTCCAGATGCGGCGCCAGGCCGCGGCAAACGGTTTCGACTTCGGGGAGTTCTGGCATGGCGATGGTTCAGGCACGGAAGGGGATAGTATCGGCGGAGTGTTATCCGGCAACGCAACTTCCCAGTGGGAATGTGGTCTTGCATAATGCTTTGAATCATTCTGGATGCGCGTCATGTCCTCTATCTCATGGTTTACCCCCGGCTGCTTCGCGTTGTTGGCGGTATCTTTGTCCGCTTGCGCCCAATCGCCTGTCCTGCCGGCTGCCGAGGCTGTGCCGTTGCCACCGGTGCGACAGGAACTGACTTCGCAGATTCTTTACCAGTTTTTGCTCGGCGAGATTGCCGGGCAGCGCGGTGAACTCAAACTCTCCGCTGAAGCGTACGCCGACCTTGCCGGGCGTACCCGCGATGCCCGCGTCGCCAAGCGGGCGACCGAGGTAGCGCTGTACGCCCGGCTTTCCCCACTGGCGTTGAAGAACGCGCGCTTGTGGCAGGAACTCGAACCGGCTTCCCCGAAGGCGTTGCAAACCCTGTCTTCCTTGTTGGTCGGTAGCGGCCGTCTGGCCGAAGCCAGGCCGTACTTGCAAGCCTGGCTCAAGACGGGCAAGGGTGGCGAGGTGTTCATGCAATTGCATGGTTTGTTGGCCAGGCAGAAAGATAAACAGGCCGTGTTCGATCTGATCGCCGATCTGGCTGCTGCTTATCCCAGCGTGCCGGAAGCGCGCTTTGCCGTGGCGCAGGCGGCTTGGCATGCCGGCAAGGGTGCCAAGGCGCTGACTGAGCTGGATGAAACCATGCGCTTGAAGCCCGGTTGGGCTTCGGTGCCGCTGTTCAAGGCGCAGGTGTTGCAGCAGATGCAGGGTGAAGAGGCGGCGCTGGCTTTTTTCAAGGACTATCTTGCCGCGGCACCGAGCGAACGCGAGGTGCGTCTGGCCTACGCCAAGCAGTTGGCGCGTTCCGCTCGCTTCGTCGAGTCGCGTGCCCAGTTCGAATTGATGGCGCAAGAGATGCCGGATAACCCGGAGAATCATCTGGCGATCGGTTTGATCGCCATGCAAACCAATGATTTCGATAGCGCGGAAGCCAGCTTTACCAAGGCATTGACACTCGGTCATCCAGACGAAGGCAGTGTGCGCTTCCATCTCGGCCAACTCGCCGAGGCGCGTGGACGGCCGGAACAGGCATTGACCTGGTATCAATCCGTGACCAAGGGCCGCCAACAACTGGATGCCCAGCTGCGTGCCTCCGTGGTGATGGCTAAACAGGGGCGCACCGCAGCAGCGCTGGAATGGCTCGCTACCGTGAAGCCAGGCGACGATGCCGAGCGCGTTCAGGTTGCGCAGACCGAGGCGCAGATATTGCGCGAAGCCCGGAACTACGAGGCGGTTGTTGCGGCGCTGAGCAAGGCGCTGGAAAAAATGCCGGAGTCCGCCGAACTGCTCTACGACCGCGCCATGGCGGCGGAGAAGATCAATCGGCTGGATATGCTGGAAGCCGATCTGCGCCGCCTGATCAAGCTGAAGCCGGATTACGCGCATGCATACAACGCGTTGGGTTACACGTTGGCGGACCGCACGCCGCGTGTCAAAGAGGCGATCGAGTTCCTGGAAAAGGCGCTCAAACTCGAACCGGACGATCCTTTCATTCTGGACAGCATGGGCTGGGCGCTATTCAAGGCCAAGCGCTATGGTGAAGCGGTCGATTTTCTGCGTCGGGCGCACGGGGCCAAGCCCGATCCGGAAATTGCAGCGCATCTGGGCGAGGCGCTGTGGATGAAGGGCGATAAAGATGAAGCCCGAAATATCTGGAACGGTTCGCTGCAAAGCCATCCGGATAACGAAAGTCTGCGCGAAACAACTTCGCGCCTGAAACCTTGAGGTTGTTGTTTCGACGCGGCTTCGACGCCGCGTCGGCATGCTTGCTGGCGTCGGTATTGACGGCGTGCTCGCATTGGCCCGGATTCCGCCAGGATGCGCCGCAAGTCGCGTTGGCCCTTGCCACGCCGCCTGCGGCCTTTCGTCTGGATGGCCGCGTTTCGGTGAAAGCCGGCGAGGAATCCTTTTCCGGCGGTTTGATCTGGCGACGCGACGCCTCCGTCGAGGAAGTGTTGTTGCGGACCCCCTTGGGGCAGGGCGTGGCCGAGTTGCGCGGCGGTCCGGCCGGCATGGAGCTCAAGAATGCCGAAGGCCGCCTGTATCGCGCAGCCGATGCCGATGCGTTGGTGCGCCAGGCGTTGGGTCTGGAATTGCCGTTGCGCGGCTTGGCCTGGTGGGTGGTCGGCCAGCCGCGGCCAGAGGCGACTTATCACGCCATTGCCAATGCCGACGGACGTCTGGGCGAGCTTGAACAGGATGGCTGGCATATCGATTTCAGCCGCTATGCGGCGAGCAATGGGTATGTACTTCCCGGCAAGCTGGTGGCGCGGCGCGGCGATGCGCTGGAAGTTCGCCTGGTGGTCGATGCCTGGGATTTGCCGTGAGCTATCCCGCCCCCGCCAAACTCAATCTGTTCCTGCATGTGGTCGGCAGGCGCGCCGATGGCTTTCACCTGCTGCAGACGCTTTTCCGCTTTCTCGACTTTGGCGACAGCCTGGAAATCGAGCCGCGCCAGGATGGTGTGATCCGTTTGCTGATGCCGCTCCCCGGCGTGCCTGAGCAGCAGGATCTGTGCTGGCGTGCCGCCCACATGCTGCAGACGCATAGCGGTTGCCGTCTCGGCGCCGACATCGCTCTGGTCAAACGCTTGCCGATGGGCGGCGGACTGGGTGGCGGCAGTTCCGACGCGGCCACCGTCTTGTTGGCGTTGAATCGCTTGTGGGGCGTCGATTTGCCGCGAGCCGAACTGCAGGCGCTGGGCTTGTCGCTGGGTGCCGATGTGCCGGTGTTCGTGTTCGGCCGCAGCGCATTTGCCGAAGGTGTCGGCGAGGTATTGACGCCGTGGCTGCCTGCGCCGGCCAGTTATGTGGTGCTGACGCCGCCGGTACATGTTTCCACGCC
>JASJPK010000010.1:0-61939 GCA_031426735.1 Hydrogenophilaceae bacterium
GGTCGAGAAGGTCGAGAAGGTCGAGAAGGTCGAGAAGGTCGAGAAGGTCGAGAAGGTCGAGAAAGTCGAGAAAGTCGAGAAAGTCGAGAAGGTCGAGAAGGTCGAGAAGGTCGAGCGACCAGAGAGAATCGAAAAACGGGATTGATGGAAGTCTGGAATCGCAATGAAATCAATGCACACGCACAGAAAGATCGGCTTTGTCATCGCTTTGCTGGCGCCCTGTTTCGGCGTGGCCGCGGCGGGTGAGTTGAGCCTGACTACAGGGTTGGACACCAGCATCGGCAAATATGGCAGCACGGCTTCGACGGTGGTGCGCTATGTGCCGTTCATCGTGAAATATGAACTAGGACGTTCCACGTTCAAGGCCACGCTGCCTTACGTCAGCATTACTTCACCGGCTGGCGGCGGCACCGTCACGGTCGATGCGAATGGCAACGTCATTTCTTCCGGCGGCGCTGGGCCACGCGTGACACAAGCCGGTCAGGGCGATGTCGTGGCGTCCTATTCGTATAGCGTGATCGAGCAGCCCTGGCATGGCGTGATGCTGGATGCCTCGGCGAAAGTAAAGCTGCCGACCGGCGACGAAAGCAAAGGGCTCAGTACCGGCGAGCGCGATTTCACCATGATGGCCGATCTCTATTTCCCGGCCGGTAAATGGACGCCTTTTTTGACGCTGGGCTATCGCATGCCGGGCAATCCGCCCGGCGGTGCGTTGCAAAACGCCTGGCTGGGCAGTCTTGGCGCAGGCTACAAAATCTCCAGAAGCGACAGCGCCGGATTCATGTTGGATGCGCGCCAGGCCAGCAGCGCCAGTTCGGAGGCTGCGCGCGAAATGACGGCGTACTGGGTGCATAAATTCACCCCTGCGACCAAGTGCCAGCTCTATGCCGTCAAGGGCTTCAGCGATGCCAGCGCGGACTACGGGTTGGGCTTGATGCTTTCCCATATCTATTGAAGACGCCGTACATTACGGTTGTTTTCCGTCATCGATAATTTGAAATGTGACGGATGTAATATTTGCCTCCTTTTCTCGCTAAGGCTGTGTCATGAAGCATTCGCCCCGATCCAGTAGTGGGTTCACATTGCTCGAACTCCTGGTGGTGCTGGTCATCATCGGATTACTGGTCGGCTACGTTGCACCGCGCTACTTCAGCCAGATCGGTAAATCGGAGACCAAGGTGGCGCGCGCACAGATCAAGGCGCTGGAAGACGCGCTCGATCAATACCGTCTCGATGTCGGCCATTACCCGGATAGCGCGCAGGGATTGTCGGCGCTGAACGCGCAGCCGGCCGGCGAGGCGCGCTGGCAGGGCCCCTACCTGAAGAAAGCCGTGCCCAACGATCCCTGGGGTGCGGCATATCAATACAAGCAGCCGGGCGAGCATGGCGAATTCGATATCTTTTCGCTGGGCAAGGACGGACAACCCGGCGGTACGGCCGAAGCCGCGGACATCGGCAACTGGTGATGTTTTGCAAAGCATTCATTCCGCGGCGAGCAGCCTGCGCCAGACCGGATTGAGCCGTTAAGCATGCAATTCACTGTCAACGCACTCTCCGGAAACGGCCGCGTTTCGCTCAATCTCGATGCGATGCATGCCGAGGAGGCGGCGGAGAAGGCGCGCCGACAGGGGCTGACGGTGCTGTCGGTCAAAGCGGCGGGCGCCGTCTGGTCGAGTTTGCCGGCGGGGTGGCCCACGCTGTCGCGGCGCTATCGTTTTCCGATCACGCTGTTCTCGCGCGAACTATTGTCCCTGCTGGGCAGCGGCCTGTCCCTGGTGGAAGCGCTGCAGACGCTGGCGGAGAAGGAATCGCGCGCGGAACCCCGCAAAGTGCTGACGCAGGTGCTCGATCATCTTTATCAGGGCGATTCGCTTTCCGGCGCCATCGCCCGTTATCCCGACGCTTTTCCGCCGCTCTACGTCGCTTCGGTGCGCGCCTCGGAAAAGACCAGCAATCTGCCGGAAGCGCTGACGCGCTACATCGCCTATCAGGCACAACTGGAAGTGCTGCGCAAGAAAGTCACCGCAGCCGCCGTCTATCCGGTTTTGCTGCTGGTGCTGGGCAGCGCGGTGGCGTTGTTTTTGCTGGGCTGGGTGGTGCCGCGTTTTGCCGCCATCTACGAAGGCAACCTGGAACGTCTGCCCATGGCATCGCGCTGGCTGATGCAATGGGGCGTGCTGGTGCAGGACCATGCGCTGGCGGCCGGCCTGGGCTTTCTCGCCGCGCTGGCCGGTGCGATCTACGCTTTCCGGCAGCCTGCCGCGCGTGCCGCCTTGTCGCGTCGCGTCTGGCGTCTGCCCGGTCTGGGCGAACGCCTGCGCGTGTTTCAGTTGACCCGTTTCTATCGCACCGTCGGCATGTTGTTGTCGGGCGGCATTCCCATCTTGACTGCGCTAACCATGGCGGAAGGTCTGTTGCATCCGGAGTTGCGCGTTCGCCTGGCCAGCGCCGCGCGCGATATTCGCGAAGGCAAGCCGACTTCCGAAGCGATGGAGCGCGCCGGCCTCGCCACGCCGGTGGCGTTGCGCATGTTGCGGGTCGGCGAGAAAAGCGGCCGCATGGGCGAGATGATGGAATCCGTCGCCGCCTTCCACGACGAGGAACTGGCGCGCGCCGTCGACTGGTTCACGCGCCTGATCGAACCTTTGCTGATGATCGTCATCGGCCTGACCATCGGCGTCATCGTCGTGTTGTTGTACATGCCGATATTCGAATTGGCCGGGAGCCTGGAATGAGAACTGCAAGCCTGATCACCGCCGCTATGTTGGCCGATGCCACGCGCAACAACGACGGCAAGCAGGCGCTGCAGGCTTTGCAGGAAATGCTGGGCTTGCCGGAGAAATCGTTTCTGGCCGAGTTGGGCAATGCCTTCGCCTACCCGGTGCTGGACATGAATGCGCTACGCGAGATGACGCCGGCGTTCGATCAGTTGCCGTTCAATCAGGCGCTGGAGCGCGAATGCGCCGCCTGTCGCGATGGCGATGGCAAGCTCTGGCTGGTGTTCGTCGATCCGCTGCAACCGGCATTGATCGACTGGGCGGAGCGGCGCATCAGCGAAGCTTTCATCGCCGCCCTGGTGTTGCGCGACGACCTGCTCGCCTGGCTGCATCGGCTGGAGGTCAATCTGAAGGCGATGGATGGCGTCAAGTCGGAAACCGATAGCGGCCGCTCGTTCGAACAGGTCGAGGAAATCTCCCTGCAAGCTATCGGCGCCGACGCCTCGCCGGTGATCAAGCTGGTGCATTCGACGCTGTACGACGCGGTGTCCAGCGGCGCCTCTGACATCCATCTGGAAAACGACGCGGCCGGCCTGACCATCAAATACCGCATCGACGGCGTGCTCAACGCGGTGGCGCAATCGCCCGGCCGCGAGATGGCCGAACACGTCATTTCGCGCGTCAAGGTGATGGCCGAACTCGACATCGCCGAACGCCGCATCCCGCAGGACGGCCGCTTCAAGGTGCAGATGCGCGGCCGCGAAATCGACCTGCGCGTATCGATCATGCCGGGCGTGTTCGGCGAAGACGCGGTGCTGCGCATCCTCGACCGCCAGCAACTGGCCGACGAACTCAAGGTGATCTCGCTCGAACGCCTCGGCTACCACGGCGACATCCTGGCCGGCATCCGCCGCCTGGCGCGCGAACCGTACGGCATGTTCCTGGTCACCGGCCCGACCGGCAGCGGCAAGACCACAACGCTGTACGCTGCCATTTCCGAGATCAACACCGGCCAGGACAAGATCATCACCATCGAAGACCCGGTGGAATACCAGTTGGCCGGCATTCTGCAGATTCCGGTCAACGAGAAAAAAGGTCTGACTTTCGCGCGCGGATTGCGCTCCATCCTGCGCCACGACCCTGACAAGATCATGGTCGGCGAAATCCGCGACCCGGAAACCGCGCAGATTGCCGTGCAGTCGGCGCTGACCGGCCATCTGGTGTTCACCACCGTGCACGCCAACAACGTGTTCGACGTGATCGGCCGCTTCATGCACATGGGCGTCGATCCCTACAGCTTCGTTTCCGCGCTGAACGGGATCCTGGCGCAACGCCTGGTGCGCGTAACGTGCCCGCACTGCGCCGAAACGGTGACGCCGAGTGCGCAGTTGCTGGCCGATTCGGGCCTCAGCCCGGAACGCGCCGCCGGCTTCGATTTCCGTGCCGGCAAGGGCTGCGGCCAATGTCGCGGCAGCGGCTACAAGGGCCGCCACGCCATCGCCGAAATGATGGTGCTGAACGACGAGATCCGCGAACTCATCGTCACCCGCGCCTCGATCCGCCAGGTCAAGGAAGCCGCCGCCCGCGCCGGCGTGCAAAGCCTGCGCGAAGCCGCGCTGGAGATGGTACGGCGTGGCGAGACCACGCTGGAAGAGATCAACCGTGTCACTTTCGTTGCCTGATTTCATGCCCGAACGACTTTTCCCCTCACATCGCCTGGCCTTGTTGCCGGACCGCTGGGTGTTACGTCCGGCCGCGAGCAAGACCCATGTCGAGTCCGTGTTCGATGCCGACTTCGACACCGGCTTTGACACACTCCCGCCGTTTCAGGCGCTGGAGCATCTGCTCGACCAGCATGCTGCGACCGGCCGCCTGCGCGTCACGCTGTCGCATCGCCATGTGCGCCTGTTCCTGGCGCCGGCGCCACCGGCCTGGCTGAATCAGAGCGAAATGCAGACCTGGCTGGAAAGCGCGCTGGCGTCCGCCCTCGGCGCCGCCGGCGACCTGTCAGGCAAAAGCAGCAGTGGCTGGCGCCTGGCCTGGGATCTGACGCCGCCCGGCCAGCCCATCGTGGTGGCGGCCATGCCGAATGATTTGCTGGCAGCCTTGCATGCCATTTGCCAGCAGCGCGGCATCAAACTGCTCGGCGTGCGGCCCTGGTTGGCCGAAGCCTGGCAGCGTCGTCGCGGTCAACTTGCCCGCGCAACCGGCTGGTATGCCCTGCTCGAACCCGGTCGCCAGGTGGTGTTGCGCCTGCAAGACGGGCGGCCGCTGGCGTTGCGTCAACGCCAGACCGCTGCCGATGTCGCCGTGGAACTGGATGGCTTGCTGGCGCGCGAAAGCTTGCTGGCCGACTTCCCGGCCGGCGGCGATCTCTGGGTCGAGCGGGTCGGCATCAGTCCGGATTGGGGCAGCTTGACGGGCCGCTATGCCTTGCATGAACTCGCCGGTTCGACCGATTTTGCGCAGGCATTGCTGCAATGAATCTCGACTTCAACGCATCTTCCTCCCGTCCCGGACCTGCGTCCTGGTTGTTGTTCGTGCTCGGCCTGGCCGTAGCCGGCTGGGCGCTGCACGCCTGGCAGGATGCGGATGCGACGCGCCAAGCGGTTGCAGCGCATCTCGCCAGCCTGCAGGACAAACCGGCAGCGAAAGCGCTGAAACCGACCCGCGTCGATGCGGTCGTGTTGAGCCGCGAGCGTGGCGATGCCGCCGCGCGCAGCCAGTTGAGTCTGCCCTGGGCGCGCTTGCTGGAAACCTTGCAGAACTCGCGTCCGCCCGAAATCGCCTTGTTGAACCTGGATGCCGACGGCCGTCGCGGCGATTTCACGCTGGCCGCGCTGGCTCGGAGTCATGCCGCCATGCTCGATTACTTTCACGAATTGCAGCGCGCGCCGGGCTTCGCTCAAGTCAGCTTGAGCCGGCATGAACTGCGCGAAGTGGATGGCGTACAGGCGGTGTATTTCAACCTGCGCGGCGATTGGACGCAGCCATGAAGACAACTTCGATCGCAGCGACTTCAACCACCAAAAATTCGCCGCACGCTTTTCGCCTGCTCGACTGGCTGCGTTATGGCCTGGCGCGGCTGGGCTGGCCGGGTAGCGTGGGCCTGGCGCTGTTGCTGGCGGCAGGCTTGTTGCATGGACTGGAAGTGCGGCCCATGCGGGATGCCAACCTGAACCTGCAGCAACGCGCCGCGGGTCTGGCGAAACAGGTGCGGCCGGCGCGTGCAACCGAAGCGGCCAAACCGGCCGATCTGAGCGTCACGTTGCCTGGCACCGAGCGCATGCCGGAAGCCGTCGCGCGGCTGTTCGCCGCTGCCCGACATGCCGGCTTGACCCTGCAGCAGGGCGCTTACCGTTCCGTTGGCGAAAAGCCCGCCGGCCAGAACCCCAATGGTTTGCTGCGTTACCAGATCAGCTTGCCGGTGACCGGCGAATATCCGGCTGTGCGCGCCTTCGTCGCCGAAGCGCTGGAACGCGAACCGAGCCTGGCCCTGGACGGCATGCGCCTGGCGCGCGAGGGCATGGACCAGAGCGAGGTCGACGCCGAACTCCGCTTCACCCTGTATCTGGGGAGCGCGCGATGAGCCCCAGACATAGCTTGTTGGCGGTCGCACTGGCCGCAACGCTAGCCGCTGCAGTCTGGCTGGGCGAGGAGGAGGGCGCCGGCGACGAGGCCGACGTGGTGGCCGCCGCGCCACGGCGGGCGGCGGTTGTCGCGTCCGCGCCGATGTCGTCGCGGTCCAGCGAGGCCGTCGCCGCCCAAGCCGACCCCGCCGCGCGTTTCGCCGTCGGCGGTCCCGATCTGTTTCCGCCGCAGTCCTGGAAGCCGCCGCCGCCACCGCCCCCCGTCGTCGTCGTGGCGCCACCGCCGCCGCCGCAAGCGCCGCCACTGCCGTTCAGGTATGTCGGGCGGTGGGATGGCGGCGACGGCGAAACCATCCTGCTGTCCCAAGGCGACCGGGTTGTCTCGGTACGCATCGGCCAGAACCAGGCGCAATGGCGGCTGGATTCGGTCGATGCCAGCGGCATCAACTTCACCTATCTCCCCTTGCAACAGCAACGCCAACTGAGATTCGGCCCATGAACGCCCCCTCCAAGCGCCATACCCCACGCGTCCAACCGTTGCGCAGCGCGGTTTTCGCCTGTGTCGCCCTGATCGTTCTGGCTGGTTGCGCCAGCGATGTCGCGCTCAAGCAGGGCGAGAAAATGATCGCTGAAGGCAAGCCGCGCGAAGGCCTGGCGCAATTGCAGCAGGCCATGCAGGCGGCGCCCGGCGATCTGCAGCTGCGCACCGCTTACCTGCGCCAGCGCGATCTGCACATCGGCCGCTTGCTGGCGCAGGGCGACAACGCCGGGCAGGCGGGGCAATTCGATGTCGCGCAGGTGTCGTACCGCGAGGTGCTGGCGTTGCATCCGGAAAACCCGCGCGCGGCCGATGGCCTGGCCAATATCGAAAACAGCCGTCGCAACGAAGAGTTGTTGCGCGATGCCCTGGCCGCATTCAAACGCGACGATTACGAAATGGCGCGCGGCAAACTGCGCGCTGTGCTGGTGCGCGAACCCACGCAACGGCAGGCGCGCGCGCTGTTGGCGCAGGTGGAAGACAAGGCCGGGCGCAACCAGGCGGCGGAATCGCCGCAGTTGGCGGCTGCTTTTCGCAAACCGGTGACGCTGGAGTTCCGCGATGCGTCATTGCGGCAAGTGTTCGATGCCCTGGCGCGGCAATCCGGCCTCAATTTCATCTTCGACAAGGATTTGCGCACGGACCAGAAAACCACGCTTTTCGCGCGTAATACCGCCATTGCCGACGCGCTCGACATGCTGCTGACGACCAATCAGCTCGCCCGCAAAACGCTCAACGGCAATACCGTGTTGCTCTACCCGAACACACCCGCCAAACAGCGCGATTACCAGGACATGATCGTGCGTGCCTTCTTCCTGGCCAATGCCGATGCCAAGCAGACGATGACGCTGATCAAGACCATGACCAAGACCAAGGATGTCCATGTCGACGAAAAGCTCAACATGGTGGTGGTCCGCGATACGCCGGAAATCGTGCGTCTGGTCGAGAAGCTGGTGAAGGTGACGGACCGGCCCGAGCCGGAGGTGATGCTGGAAGTGGAGATTCTGGAAGTGAAGCGGAGCAAGCTGTTGGAACTGGGCGTGCAATGGCCGACTTCGTTGAGCGTGTTGAGCAAGGAGCGGGTGACAACCGCTACATCCGATAGCACGGGTGCTACGGTCGCAACCGGTGTTTCGTATATCGATGTACCGCAGACCTTGAGCATTCTGAAGAACATCAGCTCCGGCACCATTCTGATGAACACCGCCCCCGGCGTTGTTGCCAACAGGACCGATGGCGATGTCAACATCCTCGCCAACCCGCGCATCCGCGTGAAGAACAAAGAGAAGGCCAAGGTCCACGTCGGCGACAAGGTGCCGGTCATCACCGCCAACGTCACCTCCACCGGCGTCACCTCCGAATCGGTCAGTTACCTCGATGTCGGCCTCAAGCTCGATGTCGAACCGCAGGTCTATCTGGAAGGCGAAGTCGGCATCAAGGTCGGCCTGGAAGTGTCCAACATCGTCCAGCAGGTGAAGACTTCCACCGGCACGCTGACCTACCAGCTCGGCAGCCGCAACGCCACGACGACGCTGCGCCTGCGCGACGGCGAGACGCAGGTGCTGGCCGGACTGATTTCCGACGAGGACCGTTCCAGCGCCAGCAAGATCCCGGGCCTGGGCGACATTCCGCTGCTCGGCCGCCTGTTCTCCAACAACCGCGACGACAAGAGCAAATCGGAGATCGTGCTGCTGATCACGCCGCGCATCCTGCGCAATATCGAGCGGCCCGAACTGGTCGATATCGAGTTCTTCGCCGGCACCGACGCCTCCGCCTCCAGCCAGCCGATCCGTTTGCGGCCGGCGGTGGGAATTGCCCCGGTCATCTCGCCGGCCATCTCCCCGCTCATGCAGGATGCGCAGCCGGCGGACACACCGGAGCCGCAGGATATGCCGCCGCCGGCCATGTTGCCGCCAGCGGGTGCATTCCAGCCGGGCGTGTCACCACCGGCCATGGAATCGCGGCCTTGATCGGTTTCGTTCAATCGGACGCCAGGGGCTGATGCCGAATGCGCGCCGTATCCTCAAACGCTCGCGGTTTCACGCTGATCGAACTCATCGTCACCATCGCCATTCTCGGTGTGCTTGCCATGATGGCCGTGCCGATGCTGGAAGCGACCGCGCAGCGCCAGAAGGAAACGCAACTGCGTGCTGCACTGCGCGAGATTCGCACGGCGATCGACGCCTACCACCAGGCCGTGCTCGACAAGAAAATCCAGGTCGCCGCCGATGCCAGCGGCTATCCGCCCGATCTGGAAGCTCTGGCGCGCGGCGTGCCGGATATCACGCGGCCCGATACCAGCCCGATCTACTTCTTGCGCCGCGTCCCACGCGACCCGATGTATCCGGACCAGGACACGCCGGCCGCCGAGACCTGGGGTTTGCGCAGCTATGCCAGCGCGCCGGATGAACCGCAGGCGGGCGATGACGTGTTCGACGTGTTCTCGCTGTCCACCAAGAAAGGCCACAACGGCGTGGCCTACCGGGAGTGGTGATGCACAAGAAGACTGGATTCACGCTGATCGAATTGCTGGTGGTGCTGTCCATCATCGCCACTTTGTTGACCCTGGCCGCGCCACGCTATTTCCAGCACGTGGAACGCTCCAAAGAGGCGGTGCTGCGCGAAAACCTGGCCAGCGTACGCCAGGCCCTCGACCAGTATCACGCCGACAAGGGCAACTGGCCGGCCAGCCTGCAAGCACTGGTCGATGACCGCTACCTGCGCGCGTTGCCGCTCGACCCGATCACCGAAAGCAGCGATACCTGGCAGCTGGAATCGCCGCCGGAAGGCGCTTTGGCGAATAGTGCCGACGGCGTCTACAACCTGCGCAGCGGCGCCGAAGGCGTCGGCAGCGATGGCAAACCCTACTCCGACCTGTAAGCGCCAGACCGGTTTCACGCTGCTGGTCCTGTTGTTCCTGCTCGCCGGATTCGGCGTCGCCATGGCCGCCCTGGGCACGCTCTGGCACACGCATGTGCAACGCGAGAAGGAAGCGGAATTGCTGTTCGTCGGCGATCAGTATCGGTTGGCGTTGGAAAGTTATCGCGCCAGCCGGAAAACCGGCGAGCCGACCGCACCGAAGACGCTGACCGTCTTGCTGGAGGACTACCGCGATTCACGTTTGACGCGGCATCTGCGCAAGTTGTATCGCGACCCGGTCACCGGTTCGGATGAATGGGGTCTGGACCGTGATGCGCAGGGCGGTATTACGGCGGTTTACAGCCATTCCGAGAAATCACCGTTGAAGACCGCGAATTTCCCGAATCGCTACGAAGCTTTCGTCGCCGCGAAAAACTACAGCGCCTGGCGTTTTCAAGTGGACCCGTTAGAAATCAAAACAGGCCTGAAATCGCCAGAAAATCGAGTCCCGCTATTGCGGTCGGAGTGATCGCTACCTATAATGCTCGGACTTCGCAGCTGCTTCCGAAAAGAAGCGGTTTCTGCCGAAGTTACGCAGTAACTGGAGTGGTAGTTCAGTTGGTTAGAATACCGGCCTGTCACGCCGGGGGTCGCGGGTTCGAGTCCCGTCCACTCCGCCAACACAGTACTAAACGGACGTTATCGGGCAACCGGAACGTCCGTTTTTTTATGTCCGTTCATCGCCGCGCGGTGTCTCACTTCGTTAACATGACTTTGTGTTGCAAGGAGATACCCATGCCGCAATCCAACCGTGTTTCCGCCTCCGGCTTCGATCTGGATCCGCTCAGTGCGAGCGAGCGAGAACGTCGCATCGCCGGGCTCAGTGCCGAAGAGCGGCGCGTGATACTGAACCAGGGTACCGAGCCCCCCTTTTGCGGCGGATTGCTCGCAAACAAGGCCAGCGGCGTTTACCGCTGTCGCTTGTGCGAGTTGCCTTTATTCCGTTCCAGCGCCAAGTTCGAGTCGGGTACTGGCTGGCCGAGTTTCACGCAGCCGTTCGATCCGCAACATGTCCGCACCGTGCGCGATGTCAGCCACGGCATGATCCGGGATGAAATTCGCTGTGCGCGATGCGACGGCCATCTTGGCCACGTATTCGACGACGGCCCGCCGCCGACCGGCCAGCGTTATTGCCTCAATTCGGTTTCGCTGAGTTTTGCCGAAGACGAAGCAGGCTGATTTGCCATGGACGGGAATACTTTCCCGTCTGTGATGCTGAAGTCGGCAAGGGATTGCCGACCTACGATTCGTGGGTTGCGCGAACCTTGGAGCCCCCCTTCTTGCGAAGGGGGGCGTGTCTAGCGCTCAGTGGTAGGTCAGTTCCGACCAGCGCTGGCCATCGATCAAGGTCTGTTTGAAGGCCTCCCACTGCGCCTCCGAGCCGGCCATGCTTGCCATGCATGCGTCGAAAGCGGCGGCGATTTTCTTCATGCCGGCGAGATAGACGTAGGTCTTCGGGTCTTGCAGCAGCGCCCAGATTTCCGTGGCGTGGTCTTCGATGCCGCGTTGCAGTGCATCGCTTTCATCGACCAGCACGCCTTTACTTATTGCCTGGATGGCCTGGAAGGTGGCCTGGTCGTAATAGCTGGCCAGGTCGTGGTTGAGGTCGTTCATGTAGAGCATGTCAGTGCCGGTTCTGGCGCCGTAATACAGCCGCACCTTGCCGTCCCATTGTTGCTGTTCTTCGTAAATCTGCTGCAGGAAGGCGCGGAACGGGGCAATGCCGGTGCCGGTGCCTAGCATCAGCAGGTTGCAGCTCTTGTCGGAGGGAATCCGGAACGGGCTGCGATGCGGGCCGGTGATGTCGATCTTGTCGCCGGACTGCGCGTTGCACAGGTAGTTGGATGCCTCGCCGGGATACTCCTCGCCGGACACTTCGTCGATATAGAAACAGCGTCGGACCAGCAATTCCAGTTCGACTCCTTCGCCATCGATCGATTTCTGCGCGTTGGCGATGGTGTAGTAGCGGTGGTGTGTCTTGTTGCCATACGGATGCGGGCCGGGTGTCAACACGCCGATGTTCTGGCCTTCCAGGAAGTAGAAAGCGGGCGCATTGATGCGCAGCACAATCCGACGGACCTCGGCGGTGGATTCCGGGGTAATCCGTTGCGTGGCGTGAACGATGGCTTCGGTCGCGTCGCTGGCGCTGAATTGGGGTTCGATTTCGGGCATGGCGTTGAATCCGATGGTTGAGGAGGAAAGCCCGCCGAAAGGAGGGCGATGCGGGTCAGAGTATCGCTCTTGTTGCACCCGCACATTTCCAAATCACGCGCGGAAAACAGGAATTTTCTTTAATCGCCAACCAGCAAGGCCAGGGTCGCGCGCAGTTCGGCAATTTCTTGTTCGAGCCGTTCGACACGGGCTTCCAACTCGGAGGGCGCAGCCTGGTTGCCATGGCCGGGCGTTTCCAGCAGCGGTTCGCCGCAGAGCAGATGGACCCAGCGCTGTTCGCGTGCTCCCGGCTGTCTGGGCAATTTCAACACCATGGCGCCGCTGGCCCGCTCGGCCAGTTCTTCCAGATACGCTTCTACCGTCGAGGCATCGGCGAAACGGTGCAGGCGCTCGCAATTTGCGCGCAGTTCGCTCGCCGTTTGCGGCCCGCGCAGCATCAACACTGCCAGCAGATCCATGCCGGCGGCAGGGACGTCGTACACCTTCGCGAAATTATGGGCATAACGCAGCACGCGGCCGGAGGCGCCATAACTTTCCATGATCAGGGTGCGGCCGCGCAGTTCTTCCAGGGCACCTTGCACTTCGCCTTCCGTCGCCGACATGACCGGCTCACGCGAGGTCTTCTGGTTGCAGCCGGTCGTCAGACTGTTGACGGTGAGCGGATAGGCGTCAGGTGTTGTGCGGGATTTTTCGATCAGCACGCCGAGGACGCGTGCTTCGATGGGCGACAAGGGTTGCAGCATGGCGAGTCCAGTGAAGAGCGGATCAGTCCGGCAATTCGGAAGACGGTCCTTTGTCCTTGGTGATCAGATACATGCCTACCGCGGCCAGGCCCATCCACAAGACCATGGCCCAGCCGCCCAGCAGTTCGGAAATCGGGCCGAGAAAGAACAGCATGGCCAGCGCCAGGGCCAGCATGCCGTTGCCGATCCAGAAAGTGGGTTTTTGATGGGGATCGTTCATGCCTGCTCCGTGTTACGGTCTTTGAAGAAAGGACAACTGGTGACGCCATTGCTTTGCCGCACCAGTTCTTCGCTGAAATCGGCGTAGGTGCGATGCAGACTGTTCCGGGCGACATCGTCTTCGAAACGCAGGCAGTTAGCGGACAGCGGGCAATTTGAAGTCATGCAGTAGGTGAGTGTCATGCAGTTATCGGGTCGATTTTGACTTGGCGGGTTTGGCGTTTTTGCGTACGTTTTTCGCAACGGATTTTGCCACGGTCTTGGCTACGGTTTTGCTGGCAGGTTTGGCCGCCACCTCGGCTCTGCGATTCGGCGCCAGACAGGCTTTGGTCTCCGGCGTCGCATCGCCGCTGCAGCTGATGACCGGCATGGCTTCGCCTTTGGCGAGTATCTGGATGCGATTCGCGGGTTTTCCCTTTTCGGTCAGATATTTCTTCACCGCTTCGGCGCGCAGCAACGACAGCTTGTCGTTGTAGGGCTCCGGCCCGAGCCGGTCGGCATGGCCGGTCACGACAATTGGCGCATCGCCGGGAGCCTGGACCAGCCAGGCGTCCAGCATGGCACGACCGACGGGCGTCAATTCAGCACTGTCGAATTCGAAGTGGGCCAGCGCATCTTCCAACGCCTTTTCGGCGAGCACACGAGCGGTTTCCGCTTTGGCAGCCGCCTCCGCATCGATGGGCTGGGCAGGTACGGCTGCGCTTGGCTCGGCGACCGCGATGGGCGCGACCGCGATGGGGGCGACAGGCGTGGCGACAGGGGCGGCGGTTTCGGGGCTGGGTGTGGGCGCCGTTGCAGGCGTTACCGCGACAATCGTCGGCTTCGGCATCTCGCTGACGGCTGGCGCCGAGGCGGCCGCAATCGGTGCGGCGGCGGCGGGGGCTTGGTCGACTTGCGGCTCGGCTGCCGGCTTGACCGGCGCCGGCGCTACCGGTGCAGCCTCGGCTATCGGGGCAACCTTGGCTATCGGGGCAACCTTGGCTACTGGCGCAGCCTCTGCTACCGGCGCAGGCGGGGTCGCTCGTGCAACGACGGCAGCCGTGTCGGTCGACGGTGCTTCCGGCATCAACTTGACCAGCGGCTTTTCGGCCTGCGCAGTCGCTGCCGGTTCGGCCACGATGACCGGCGTGGCCGGTGCAACAACGACCGCAGGGGATACGGCGGGCTGCGCTGTGGGGGGGGGCGTGACGGGCGCCGATGGCAAGCTGGGCGGCGTACTGGCAGGCGCGCGGGGTGGCAATTGCGCCGTAGCGGGCACGTATGGATTGGGTGAGTAAGTGTTCGCTCCGAACAGATTCGGTGCGAACGGGAACGGCGGATATGTGTTCCCCGCAGACGGATTGGCCGCGTAGGGGGGCGGGGAGTAGGGCGCAGGTGCGTAGGAATTGGCCATCGGCGCGAACGGCGACATCTGGATGGCCGGCGGCCCCAGCGGAATCTGGACCAGCTGCGGCCCCCCGCTCGGCGATTCGCAATTCGGTCCCGCCCCGGCGAGGCCAATTGGCTGGCACAGCGTCTGCCCGTTGGGCAGCAATTGGCAGATCTGGTTGATCGCGTAGATGAAGATGCGCGAACAGAGGTCGTCTGCCGCGCGCGCAGAAACTGGCATTGTCGTCGCCGCAGTCAGCAGCGCCAATACAAGTGCATTCGGTTTCATGATTTTCCCCTGATTATTCAATTGGTTGAGTGCGCAATGTGGCAATCGGTCAAGTGTCGAGCGGCTGCTATGGCCGGGAAAGGCGCATTGGAGTTCCATGCAAGCCAGGTAGCGGGGAGTGTTGCCATGGCATGTTCAAAAATCAAGGCTTAATCGCCTTTATATTGTCAGGAATAAACCGCTGAGGTCGAACGTACAAGTATTGGAAATATTTCGAACCATGACGCCTGGCTCTTGCGTGCATTTCATACTTTTAAGGCGTAGCGCAGCGGCTCAAGGATGGCCAGACCGCTTTCTTGCTACGATCCACCCCCATAAACCTGTACACGGGAGGCCGCCATGAACGACGGGAACTATGCCAAACGGCTCACGCAGGATCTGCCGCGCTGGCAACGGCAAGGCTGGGTGAGCGAGGCGGGCGGGGCGGCCATCCTCGCTGAGATCGCCGCGCGCCAGCAGCGCTTGGCCTGGGCTTCATCACTTGCGCTGATCGGCGCTCTGCTGCTGGGCGTGGGCGTCATCACCTGGTTTGCCGCACACTGGAATGAGATGGCCAAGCTCACCAAGTTGCTGCTCATCGCCTTCACGCTCATCGCCAGCCATGTCGGCCATGGCCTCTGCCAGACCCGCTTCGCGCTGCCCAAACTGGCGCAGGCGCTGGTGTTCCTGTCGGTGCTGCTGTTCGGCGCCGCGATCATGCTGATCGGCCAGATCTATCACATCGACGCGCACTTCCCGGACGGCATCGCGCTGTGGGCGGCCGGCGGCCTGCTCACCGCCTGGCTGTTGGCCTCGCAGCCGGCGCTGCTGGCATCGCTGGCGCTGGCGGCGGTGTGGACGGCGAGCGAGCAGTTCGACTACCGGGCGATGAACTGGCCGCTGCTGGGTTATCTGTTGTTGTCTGCCGTGCCGCTGCTGCGCCATGACTGGAAGATCGCCGCGCGCGGCTGGGGACTGTTGTTCATCCTCTGGGTCATCGGCTGGCACGCGCAGCCCTGGATCGGCGAGATCGGAGAGGGCTATGCCCACATCCGCCTGTTCGCACTCCAGGTGCTCGGCCTGGCCGCCTGCTGGGCGTTCGCGCAGGCGAGCGGGCATCCGTTCGCCCGTGCCGTGCGCAACGACTTCCTGCTTGCGGCGCTGGTCGGGGCCTTCGCCTTCACCTTCCCGAAAATGGCCTGGCAGGGTTACGAAGCAAACCTGGCACAGGCGCCCTGGCTCGCGGCACTGGCCGGCGCGGGCGTGCTCTACGCCGCCGGCATCCTGCGTCTGGTCCGCGCCAGCGCACTGCCGGCCGGCCGACTCAGCCTGGGTATCGCCCTGGCCATCGGTTTCGGCCTGCTGCTGGCGGTCGAGATGGTCCAACTGCGCAGCAGCAGCCTGCCGTCGCTGCTCTGGAACGGCCTGTTCCTCGGCGTGCTGTACTGGATCGGCGATCTGGGCATGCGCCACGGCGAGCGGGTCATGATCAACCGCGCCTTCGTCGGCTTCTCGATTTGGGTGCTGGCGCGTTACTTCGATACGTTCTGGACGCTGCTCGACCGCTCGCTGTTCTTCATGGCCGGCGGCGTGTTGCTGCTGGCCGGTGGCGGTTGGCTGGAACATCGCCGGCGGGCGCTGTTGCACGGCATGGATGACGGGAGGCCGGCATGAAACTCTGGACGAAAATCGGCCTGCTGGCAGCTGTTGAGATCGCCGTCCTCGCGGCGATGATCGCCGACAAACAATGGACCCTGCACAGTGGCACGCCGGTGCTGCTGCAGACTGTGCCGGTCGACCCGCGCTCGCTGTTCATGGGCGACTACGCGCGCCTGTCATACCCGATCAGCCAACTGCGACTCGACGGCGAAGAGGCGCTCGGCGGCGACAAGGCATTCAAGCGACACGACCCGGTCTGGGTGGCGCTCAAGCCGGAAGCGGACGGCGCCAAGGCCGTCTCGCTGCATCACCGGCGCAACGACATTCCGCCCGGATTGCTGGCGCTGAAGGGCGAAGTCGAAAGCTACAGCGACTTTGCCTGGGATCCCGTCAACCGCACCAGCAACCGGCAACGCACCCTGCACGTGCGCTACGGCATCGAGCAGTACTTCGTGCCGGAGGGCAGCGGCCGCCAGATCGAACGGCCGCAAGGCGGCGAGAAGGTCACGCTCCTCGTCGCCATCGATAGCCGCGGCAAGGCGGGCATTCAGGCGCTGCTGTTCGACGGCAAGGAGCGTTATCGGGAGACGCTGTTCTAGCCGCGAGCGTGGGTTTGTAGGAGGCCCGCTTGCGGGCCGAATCTCCGAGAGAAATTCGGCCCGCAAGCGGGCCTCCTACGGCGGTGGTTTTCAGCGCACTTTTACACGCTCAATCCCAGGCCAGTGCGCCGCCAGTCTGATATTCGGTCACGCGCGTCTCGAAGAAGTTCTTTTCCTTCTTCAAGTCGATCATTTCCGCCATCCACGGGAACGGGTTGTTGGCGCCAGGGTAAAGCTCGTCGAGGCCGATCTGGGTGGCGCGGCGGTTGGCGATGAAGCGCAGGTATTCCTTGAACATTGGCGCGTTCAGGCCGAGCACGCCGCGCGGCATGGTGTCCTCGGCGTACTGGTATTCCAGCGCGACGGCCTTCTCGAACATGCCTTTCAATTCGGCCTTGAACTCGTTGGTCCACAGCGTCGGGTTTTCCAGCTTGATCTGGTTGATCATGTCGATGCCGAAATTGCAGTGCATCGACTCGTCGCGCAGGATGTACTGGTACTGCTCGGCGGCGCCGGTCATCTTGTTCTGGCGGCCCAGCGCCAGGATCTGCACGAAGCCGACATAGAAGAACAGGCCTTCCATGATGCAGGCAAACGCGATCAGGCTTTTCAGGAAGGCCTGGTCTGTTTCGTGCGTGCCGGTCTTGAAGGTCGGGTTGGACAGCACGTCGATGTAGGGCAGCAGGAATTCATCCTTCGCCTTGATGCTGCTGACTTCGTGATAGGCGTTGAAGATTTCGCCCTCGTCCAGGCCCAGGCTTTCCACGATGTACTGGTAGGCGTGGGTGTGGATAGCTTCCTCGAAGGCCTGCCGCAGCAAATACTGGCGGCACTCCGGCGCGGTGATCTGGCGATAGGTGCCGAGCACGATGTTGTTGGCGGCCAGGCTGTCGGCGGTAACGAAGAAGCCCAGGTTGCGCTTGATGATGTGGCGCTCGTCCTCGGACAGGCCGTTGGGGTCTTTCCAGGTCGCGATGTCGCGGTTCATGTTCACTTCCTGCGGCATCCAGTGGTTCGCGCAGGCGGCGATGTACTTTTCCCAGGCCCATTTGTATTTGAACGGCACCAACTGGTTGACGTCGGCCTTGGCGTTGATGATCAGCTTGTCCTCGACGCGGACTCGGCGGTGGGCGATGTCGTCTTCAGTACGCTGGGCCGGCGTCGGCGAAATTCCGCTTAGACCCTCTTTTGCATAGGGGGGAACCGGTATGGCGGCATTCCAGCCGGGGGTCGACTCGGCGATGCGAGGCTGCAGTTGCGGCATGCCCATCGGTGGCATAGCGGGTGTATTGCCAAACGATGTGGCGGGAGTGAAATCGTCGTCGAAGTTGAGCATGAAAAGTCTCCTTTGTACGGTCAGGCCGCCAAGCATCGGTATGTCGTTTGCCTGTTCAGCGTTTTCATGAATTGATGAGATTTGCGATGTCCGGATGATCAATACATCGTCGGGTTGGGGTAGATGATTTCGATGATCTCCAGACTGGCGGCCAGGGTGGCGGTACGGATTTCCTCCAGCGCTGCCTCGTCGAGCCCCAGTTTCGCCGCGTACAACAGGGTGGATTTGCTGTTTGGCTCGGGCTGGTCTTGCGTTTTGATGCAGGGCGCCAGGTTGGCGGTGATCTCGTTGGCGAGATGGACGATGGCGGCTTCTTTCTTGAATACCGGGGCTTCCTCGGGATTGAGCTGGTATTCGATGGCGGTGCACAAGCGCTGCGGCAGGTCCCAGGCGGATAGTAGGGCCGCGCCGAGTTGGGCGTACGTGAAGCCGAAGACGTCGCGTTCGGCGGCGGTGAGTTCGCGCTCCCCGCTATGGGCGTAGCTCAGTGCCACGCGGTAGTCGCCGGGTCGTCTGGAGTAGAACACCAGCCGCCCGACACCATGCAGCAGGCCGTAGACAAACATGGCTTCGGCTTCCGGCATGCGCAGGCGACGGGCGATCTGCTGGGACAGCACGCCGCAGGTGATGCTGTTGTCCCAGAAGGTTTCCATGTCGACGAATTCCGCCGGGATACCTTTGAAGGTGTTCACGGCGGAACTGGCCAGCACCAGATCGCGCAAAGCCTTGTGGCCGACGATGGCGACAGCGTGGTTGAGGCTTTCGACTTTCCCGAAGTGGTTGAACAGGACGGAATTGGCCAGCCGCAGCACGGTGGCGGTCAGGCCCACATCCGTTTCGATGATGTCCACCAGATCCTGGGCGGATCCGCCCGGGGCATCCATGGCGGCACTGGCGCGTATCGCCACGTTGGGCAGGCTGAAGAGGGCGGTGGCCTCCCGTGCAAGGGTTTGGGCGTTCATGGCGCGCTTCTACTGACATGCCTCACATTCTTCAAAGCCCGGATCGCCCGGCCGCAGCGTGCAGGCGCGGCCGACGATTTCCGGCTCCGGCAGGTTGGGCGAGGCGACGTAGCCGCCCGAGCCGGCCGCGCCACTCGATACCGCGTTGAGCTCGCCGCCCTTGCCGGTCGATTTCTCGGCGGCGGTGGCACCCATCGAGCGCAGGTAGTAGGTGGTTTTCAGGCCGCGTATCCAGGCCAGTTTGTAGGTCTCGTCGAGCTTCTTGCCGCTGGCGCCGTGGAAGTAGAGGTTGAGGCTTTGCGCCTGGTCGATCCACTTCTGGCGGCGCGCGCCGGCTTCGATCAGCCAGACCGGGTCGACTTCGAAGGCTGTGGCGTAGAGCTGGCGCAGGTCGGCCGGGATGCGGTCGATCTTGGCCAGACTGCCGTCAAAGTATTTGATGTCGCCGACCATGACTTCGTCCCACAGGTTGAGCGCCTTCAGGTCGCGTACCAGGTACTGGTTGACCACGGTGAATTCGCCGGACAGGTTGGATTTGACGAACAGGTTCTGGTATGTCGGCTCGATGCTGGCGGAGACGCCGACGATGTTGGCGATGGTGGCGGTGGGGGCGATGGCGAGGCAGTTCGAGTTGCGCATGCCGACGCTCATGATGCGGCTGCGCAGCGTGGCCCAGTCGAGCGTCTCGGAGTAGTCGGCTTCCAGATAGCCGCCGCGCTCGGTGGCCAGCAGTTTCAGCGAATCCTGCGGCAGGATGCCTTTGCTCCACAGCGAGCCGTTGAAGCTGGAATAGCGGCCGCGTTCCTCGGCCAGATCGGCGGAAGCGGAGTAGGCGTAGTAGGCGACGGCTTCCTGCGTGCGGTCGGCGAATTCGACGGCTTCGACGCTGGCGTAGGGGATGCGCATCAGGTGCAGTGCGTCCTGGAAGGCCATGGTGCCGAGGCCGACCGGGCGGTGCTTGAGGTTGGAGTTGCGCGCCTTGCCGACGTTGTAGAAGTTGATGTCGATGACGTTGTCCAGCATGCGCATCGCGATGCGGATGGTCTGCTTCAGCTTGGCGTGGTCGAGCGCGCCATCCTTGATGTGGTTGGCGAGGTTGACCGAGCCCAGGTTGCACACGGCGATTTCGTTGTCGTTGGTGTGCAGCGTGATTTCGGTACACAGGTTGGAGCTGTGCACGACGCCGACGTGCTGGTTGGTGTAGCGCACGTTGCAGGCGTCTTTGAAGGTGATCCAGGGATGGCCGGTTTCGAACAGCATGGAAATCATCTTGCGCCAGAGGCCGATGGCGGCGACTTTCTTGAAGACCTTGATCTCGCCGCGCGCGGCTTTTTCTTCGTAACGGACGTAGGCGGCTTCGAAGGCCTGGCCGTAGAGATCGTGCAGGTCGGGCGTGTCGGACGGGCTGAACAAAGTCCACTCGGCGTTTTCCATGACCCGTTTCATGAACAGGTCCGGCACCCAGTTGGAGGTGTTCATGTCGTGCGTGCGGCGGCGGTCGTCGCCGGTGTTCTTGCGCAGTTCGAGGAATTCCTCGATGTCCATGTGCCAGGTTTCCAGGAAGGCGCACACCGCGCCCTTGCGCTTGCCGCCCTGGTTAACCGCGACGGCGGTGTCATTGGCGACCTTGAGGAACGGCACGACGCCCTGCGATTTGCCGTTGGTGCCCTTGATGTAGGCGCCGAGCGAACGCACGCGGGTCCAGTCGTTGCCGAGGCCGCCAGCGTATTTCTGCAGCAGCGCGTTTTCCTTGATCGCCTGGTAGATGCCGTCGAGATCATCGGGCACGGTGGTCAGGTAGCAGGATGAGAGCTGGCTGTGGCGGGTGCCGGCGTTGAACAACGTCGGCGTGCTGCTCATGTAGTCGAACTTCGACAGCACGCTGTAGAACTCCAGCGCACGGCTTTCGCGGTCGATTTCGTTGATCGACAGGCCCATCGCGACGCGCATGAAGAAGGCTTGCGGCAGTTCGATGCGGCGCTCGTCGATGTGCAGGAAATAGCGGTCGTACAGGGTTTGCAGGCCGAGATACTGGAATTGCAGGTCGCGGTCGGCGTCGAGCGCGGCGGCCAGGCGCGGCAGGTCGAACTGGAGCAGACGCTCGTCGAGCAGTTCGGCTTCGATGCCCAGCTTGATGTAGGACTGGAAATAGTCGGCATAGCGCGCGCCGACTTCGTGCTGGCCGACTTCTTCGCCCAAAACCTCGCGGCGGATGGAATGCATCAGCAGGCGCGAGGTGACGTAGTTGTATTCCGGGTCTTTCTCGATCAGCGAACGGGCGGACAGGATCAGCGAACGGCGCACTTCATCCATCGGCACGCCATCGTAGATGTCGCGCAGCGTGGCTTGCAGGATGGCTTGCGGGTTGGTTTGCGTGAGGCCTTCGCAGGCGGCGGTGATGACATCGGTCAGATGTTGTAGATCGAGCGGGCGACGTTCGCCGTTTTCCAGACAGAACAGCGTGTGTTCCTGCACCTGTTGATGTTTTTGCTTGGCCCGTTCTTCGTTGCGTTTTTCCCGATACAGCACGTAGGCGCGGGCGACTTCGTGTTCGCCGGAACGCATCAGCGCCAGTTCGACCTGATCCTGGATGTCCTCGATATGGAAGGTGCCGCCGTTGGGCTGGCGACGAATCAACGCATTGACGACGCCGCCGGTGAGGTGTTCCACCACGTCGCGGATGCGCGCGCTGGCGGCTGCCTGGCCGCCATTCACCGCGATGAAGGCTTTGGTTAGTGCAATGGCAATCTTGTTCGGTTCGAAAGCGACCACCGCGCCGTTGCGGCGAATGATCTTGTGGTCGGGGTAGGCGGGTGATGTCGACAATTCCGGAGCTTGAATATCGTTGATCTGGATGGTGCCGCCGGGGGTCTGGTAATCGGTGGAAAGCTGCATCGGTGCGTCTCCTTCGTGTCTGATGCCGGTGCTGGCGCGGCATTCTGGGCTGAGTGACAAGGTTTATTAGAAAACACTAAATCTAGTGTTTAATTACGTGCTTTCGGCTAATTCTAGTGTTGAGCGCTGTGTCGTCAACTGCTTTTTTTATGCACAGCTTATGCACCGTTTATCCACAGCTTATCCACAGGTTTATCCTAAAACCGCAATTGCGGATTGTCGTAGGAGCGCCTTCCAAGGCGCGATCGCTCCGGCCATCGCGCCTTGGAAGGCGCTCCTACAAGTGGAGCCACCCGGGCGCGCGGGCTGGCAAAATTAGGGTGCCGCAGCACCCTTGCAGATCAATTTTCAGTGGGGGAGAACGTAACCGGGGCCGGCATTGCACCGGTGCCGGCCGCAACACTATTCGATGATCAGATCATCCATCGAACGGCGGTTTTTCGTGGCCTCGACCACGGGCTCGCGGCCGCCACGAAGAATCGAATTGCCTTCGAATACTGCACGCTGATCGATCGCCTGCGGATTGAGCCAGTCTTCTTCCTTCATCTGGCCGCTTTGCCCATAGGCGTCGAGCGCATTCTGATAGCAGGCGAGGCGAACTTCGGATTCCGGTACGCCGCTTTGCAACGCCAGCTTGGCGGTTTTGGCCACTGCCAATACTTCGGAGATGCCCCAATCGCACGCGGAATCGACGATCACCTGGCGCGCACCGTACTTTTGCAGCAGTTCTACCATGCGTGCATTGCCCATCTTGGTGCTGGGGTAGATCGAGAAACCAGCCCAGAAGCCGCGATCCAGTACCTCGCGCACGGTCTCTTCGTTGTTGTGGTCGATGATGACCTTGCGCGGGTCCATGCCGTGCTCGATGCAGACATCCATGGAGCGGCTGGTGCCGTTCTTCTTGTCGCGGTGCGGAGTGTGCACCATCACCGGCAGGTCCAACTCCTTGGCCAACTCCAGTTGCAGGCGGAAATACTTGTCTTCCAGTGCGGTTTGCTCGTCGTAACCAATCTCGCCGATCGCTACCACGCCTTCCTTCAACGCGAATCGCGGCAGCAACTCCATGACCGCTTCGGCCAGTTCCTCGTTGTTGGCTTCCTTCGAGTTGAGGCCAATCGTGCAGTAGTGGCGGATGCCGAACTGGCTGGCGCGGAAGCGTTCAAAACCGACCAGGCTGGACAGGTAATCGAGGTAGGAGCCGACATTGGTGCGCGGTTGTCCAAGCCAGAACGCAGGTTCGATCAAGGCCACGACACCTGCCGCGGCCATCGCCTCGTAGTCGTCGGTGGTGCGGGAGATCATGTGTGCGTGCGGATCGATGAACATCATGGGCGGGCTCTTTCTTGGTGATGGGGCGAAGTTATTGAAGCATGGCCCAGGTAAGCCTGCCAGCGGTGATTGCCGCGGCCAGCTCCGGTACTCGGCGCAGCAGTACAGCGGCATCCGGGTCGGGATTGACCGACAGGGCCAGAGCGGCCGCCTGTTGCTCGCGCGCGTCTCCCGTCGTGAGTGCCCACTCGATATCGGCCAGGGCCGCACCTGTCGCGAACGGCCCGACACAGCGCCAAATCTCGAAAGGAACTTCGCGGCCCGCCGCGCGGCGTTCATGGACGAAGTCGAGCATGATCCGCGCCAGTTCTGCGTTGGCTCGTTCGTCCAGACCCTGGATGGGCGCCAGGCGACTTCCGACGAATATCGCTTTCAGCACCATGTGATTCCAGCGATGCTCGGAAAATATGCGCCTTGGATAGGGGTTGTGGTGGGCGATGGCTTCGAACACCGAGCGCATGTTGCTGCGCAGTCCCTCGCCGACTTGCGGTTCCAGACTCTCCGCTGCCGGATACAAGGGCAGACCGCGATACAGGGAAACCGCCTCGGCGACCTCTGCCGTCTGGCAAAGTGCCGCAAAACGCGGGGCAAAATCCGGAGCCGTGTCTGGCAAGCCGGACAGCAGCAGGATGCGTCCGGCATCCGCCAGACTCCAGGCGCCAGGCATCCAGCCTTCGATGCAGCGCGTGGCGACGGCTGCTTCCTCAGCGGTTAAATCGAGTCCGCCTTTACCCAGCTTTCTGCCCATCAGCGCAAAGGCCGTATAGAGGATGCGGTTGTCAGGTGTGCTCGCAGCCTGGCCAATCTGGCTGCTCAGCCAATTCCGGGCGGTGTCATCCAGGCGACGGAACAACCAATCCTGGAGCAAAGTTCTTGCGCTAGCCGTTCCGGTCATGGGATTCATCTTGTCTCTGATATATGGGGAGGGAAGGGGCAAACAACGTGCCGCTGTCCGGTGCGGCAGGGAATCCAGACAGCGGAGACGTTGGTTCAGGCAGAGCGATTTACACCGGCTTGCGTTGCCATCGTATTTTTAGGCAGGTTGCGCGTGGCCTCGCCAACCCGGTCGGCCAGATTGGCGATGCAGGCTTTCATCGCGGCAATATCGATCGCATGGGCCTCGATCTTTCTGCCGATGCCTTCCAGCAGAGGAATGGAAAGTTCGCCGCCGAGATGCTCGCGGAAGTCGCCCAATGCCCGCTCGACATCCAGCCAGGACAAGGCCGGGTGGTAGAGCGCGAAGCCCAACGCTTCCAGCAGCGTGATGATGCGATGCAGATCCAGTTCGCTGAGCAGGCCGATACGCTGCGAGTAGAGCGAATCCAGCGCGATGCCGATGGCGACCGCCTCGCCATGGCGCAATTCGTGGCCGGACAACTCCTCCAGTTTGTGGGCGACCCAATGGCCGAAATCGAGCGGCCGCGATGAGCCGCATTCAAACGGATCTCCACCTTGAGCGATGTGTTCGAGGTGCAGTTGGGCGCAACGGACGATCATCTTCTCCATGGCGGCCGGGGCAAAGCAGCAGAGTTCCTGGCGAGCCCGATAAAGGAAGTCGAAGAACTCCCGATCCCGGATCAACGCCACCTTCACCGCTTCCGCCATACCGGCGCGCTTGTCCCGCACATGCAGGCTTTCCAGAAGGGAAAAATCGTTGATGACCGCGTAGGGCGGCGCGAAAGTGCCGAGGAAATTCTTGCGACCGAAGGCATTGATCCCGTTCTTCACGCCAATGCCGGCGTCGTTCTGCGCCAGCACCGTCGTCGGGATCCGGATCAGGCGCACGCCGCGATGCGACGTGGCGGCGGCATAACCCGCGGCATCCAGCACCGCACCGCCGCCGATGGCGAGAATGTAGGAATGACGACAGATCTTGTGCCGCTCGACCAGGGACTGAATCTTTTCTACCTCAAGCGGCTCATGTTTGCAGATTTCACCACCGCGCAACACGAACGGCGGCGCTACGAACTCGAACAGCGCCTTGTGCGCCTCGCCGTAGCGGCTGATCTTTTCCAGCAGTCCCGGGTTGAGCCGGGCCACTTCGCTGTCGATAAGCACCAGCGCGCGGTTGTTCGGACGGCCACTGGCGCGGATGACATCGGCCAGCGCCGGGTTGTTCGCATCGAACATATCCCGGGTGAACAACACCGGGTAGGAGAAGCTGACTGCAAACTGTTGCTGGATGACTTGCATGTTATTCCCCAAGCCGGAGCCGATCAGGGTTGTAGGTTGGTCACAGAAAAGCGTTACGGATGGGTAGAAACCTCATCACCCCGCCATTGCGACGCAGTTGGGCGCAGATGCGTTGCGGCCCAACCTGCCGCTTCGACTTACAGGCCGCGATGGAGAATCTCCAGGGTGATCGTGCTGTAAGACGTGACCAGAACAGGATCCTTCTCCATCCAGCGGCCATTCAGGTTGGCCCAGGAACCATCCGCATTCTGCAAATTCAACAGCCGTTTGGCCAAGTCCTGGCGCCAGTTGACCTTGCTGCCATCTTTCATCGTCAAAGTGTCGATGCCGGCGGCGGAAAGGCCTTTTGCCATGGTGTGGTAGTAGTAATACAGGCCTTCCTGCCCCATCCCGGGGTTCTCTTCCAGGGTGTAATTCTTGCTGAGCCAGTCGATTACCGCTTTGACCCGCGGATCGTTCTTGTCGACTTGCGCGTAGATGAAGCTGAGCAAGCCGGCGTAGCTCATGCTGCCGTAAGAGCGCAGGGCCGTTTTCTCATTGCTCAGTTTCTGCTCGCCGGCCATGCTGTGACCAGGGAAGTAGACGAACCCCCCCTTGTTGTCCGCATCATCGCTGGCCCATTTCTGGTCGTTGGAACCGGGCAGGTTCTGGGTACGGCTAATGAAGCGTGTGACCGCCTGCCAGTTGAGATCCTTGGCTTCCGGGTCATTCGCAACGTCACTTTTCAGGTAACGTGTGTAGAAGAGCGCTTCGAGCGAATTGGTCGTGTTGTTCAGGTCGGAATGCTTGTACCTGCCGCCATAGCCTATGCCGCCATCGATTGCAGCTTCTTCACCACGGTTGTCCTGCAGACCGATCAGGAAATTGCGGGCCTTCTTCATCACCGGCTCATAGCTCGGGTTGTTGGCGACAACCAGTGACATCAGGGAAATTGAAGTGTTGTAGTTGGCTAGCTTTTCGACATAGATGCCGCCGTCAGGTTTGGCATTCTTGAGCAATTGCTCGTAGCCCTTCTTGATGTTCGCCTCGTGCTTGCGCTTGTACGATCCGGACGGGTCGCCCTGAAAGGAGGTCAGTGCCAGGGCGGAGAGTGCCGGGTACTCTGCCTGGCCCCAGGTTCCATCTTCCTTCTGTTGCGTGGCCAGCCAATCCAACCCCTTGCCGATAGCGGTTTCCAGTTCAAGTTTCAGCGAAATATCGGACTTGGAAGCGACTACAACCTTATCGGCTGCACCCGATGCGGCGGGGAGCAAGGAAATGGCAAAAAAAACGGTAAAAAGGGTTTTCATCCTTGATTTCATGAGGGCTCCGAACAATTCAATAGGTTTAATTCTTGACGCTGATCGTCAAGGTGACCGGCGTGCCGACGGGCGGAATGTCCTGTTCTTTCACAAACCAGACCCGGTCGCTTTCCCCGCCCGCTGAGGCGTTGTCGATCAGTGCAGCGGGGTCACGGTAGATGGCGATGATCGAACCTTCGGCCTGGGCCATGAACTTGCCGTTGGAAACTGTTGAACCGGTAAACATCCACTGCAGGGGCTCGCTATCGAGCATCTTTTCTTCGACTTTCCTGGCGATCCAGCTTTCCGGTTTCAGCGGCGTCATCCTGCCGTTCTTCATGTAGCTCACGGTGATGTCGACCGGGTTGCCCTTGGGCATCTCCCGAGCGCCCTGGTGCGACAGGGGTTGATCAGTACCTTCGGCGCCGATCAGGAGCATGGCCAACTGGAGTTGGGTCGGATCGATGTGGGTGCGGAATAGACTCTCATGGGTCTTGCCACCGTTGCGTACCAGCAGGTATTCCAGTAGTCCCTTGCTCATGTTGATCTGTGCCGGCAAGGAAAGTGTCTTGGCGCTCTTGCTGATCTGGATTTCACCCAGGCTGAATATGCCGGGGCCAATTTTCTGAAATATCGGAAGGTCGGGATTCATCTTGACCGGTCTCGGCGCAAACGGAATCGGCGGTGGCGGCGGAACCGGCTTCACGCTCACACTGGAAACGGGCGCCGGTAGAGCGGCAGGCTGCACTGCTTGCTGCGCCATTGCACCGGTATTCCAGCAAAGAAATGCGGACACGATGAGTGGAAACGCAACTCTTCGAGCGGATTTTGCGAAGGGGGGGGTAGACGCGTTCATCAGTGAACAATCTCCAGCAGAGTTGTGTGTAGAAAAAGTCATGGGCACTGCTTGTATGACTATCGGCTTTGGATTGTATAAGCCGCGCTATCTACGCTATTTGTAAGTTCAGAAAAAATTGGGGGGTGAACTTTTGAGTACACCCCCCAACTTGCAAGCCCGCGATTCGGATTGCGGGCTATTTGAATGCAGCAAACTTCAGCAGGCGGTTACTTCACCTCAACGCTAAGAAAGCGGCGCTGCTCTGCAATATCACAAGCAGCTTGACCAACCCGGTCCGGCATCGCGAAGCGAAGCGGGGCTTTCACGGTCGCATTGGCATCGAGTCGGACAAACAGCGGCAGGTTGCTGCCCGACGGTCCTTCGAGATAAATCATGGTGACTTTGGTCGGCAGCGTATTGGTGACAGAGACTGTTTGAGTAAGGTTGTCCACTTTCAGAATGAGATCGGCCGCCACGGTAGGCAATGCCGAAAGCATGTAGAGGGCAGCCACACTGAGGACAGCTTTGGCAGTTGATTTGTCCATAGTAGAAACTCCTTGTATCGGGGGTTGGTACAACCAGACAGCGCATCTTGCACTGCCTGGTTGTCGATGAGCGACGTGCAGACCGGGTTGTTAGTTGATCGGCGGCAGGTTGGTAACGTGGTAATGGCTACCGTTGAACTCGAAGTCCGCGTTCCACAGCCAGCCACCCGTCGGGGCAATCCTGCGGTCAGCCTTCAACTCGATATCCGCCGTTTTGGTCTGCGCGTTACACATCGTGGAAGCCTCTGCACCAGCCGGCAAATTACCCAGATCGGCAACATTCTTGAGGATGGTCAGGTTGCTCGGCGTGTTGGTCAAAGTCATCTTGACTTGCTCCGCTTCGCCATTGCCCTGATTCTTGAACTTGACACGCAAGCCCAGTCTCTCCTCGAACCGGTTAATCGTTACGCGGTAGCAGGTCTCATATTTCTGACCATACACGAGCGCGACGGAAACCACGTTGAGTGCGTCGGTTGAGACGGAAGACAGTCCAAAGGAGTCAGTGACCCGCAGTTTCGCCGGGAGGCTGATCGGGTTCGGGTACGACTGCTGTACCTGTTTCCGGTCTGCCGTCAGCGGTGTGCCGTCGCCAGCCCCGTTGTAGATGCCGTCGCCATCGAGATCCCATTCGTACATGACTATGGAATCACCCAGACATGAAGGATTGCCGGCAACCGTACATGCATTGGCATCATGCGAAGCCGAAGCGTCGAAAACGATGGGCGTATTCGGCAGACTTGTCCACGGACCGTTGGTGAGCGCTACCGGCGGTACATTGCCTGACGTCACGTTGACAACGGTCGTGTTGGTTGCACGCAACGGGGTCGGTGCGGTGTTGTCGGTCACCCGCAAGGTCACGGTGTAGGGCTGGTTATGGCCCACATCGCCATAGGAGACCGAGGGGTTCACACCAACGCCACCTTCACCTGCTGCCGGTGCGGGCAGGCTGTCCCACCAGAGACCGTTCGTCGCGTCGTAGTCCCATTGCCACAAGACCAGGCTCTTCGATGCATCCTGATGGTAGGAATTGGCACCGTTCAACTGCAGCAACTGGTTGGGTGCGATCGCCGGATACGGACCACCCGCATTGGCCACCGGGGGCAGCGAAGCCACTTCAGGCGCCAGGATAGCCACAGCGGCAGCGGTGGACGGATACATCCAGCCGCCCAGGTTAGCCCAGGATCCGTTTGCATTCTGCGTGCTGATCAGGTTCTGATCGTACTGTTCTTCCCAGGCCTGCCCCGTTGTCGGCGTGTTACCCACATCGGTAAGTCCCCAGACCTTCATCGCCTTGTACATGCCGTACATGGAATAGAGGTTGCTCAGGTTGCCTTCGTACGTGGCAGTCCAGTTGTTCCTCGCGTAAGTCAGGGCATTCTGTACGGCGGTGTCATTCAGGGGCTTGCCGACATATTTGAGCATGATCAGACCGGCGCCGACTTTCTGGTAATTGCACCAGGAACCGGGGCCGTCATAGCCGAAGGTGCCATTCGAGCACTTGCTCCAGTCCAGCCAATGGCCCAACTGGGTGATCACCGCGGGATTGACGTCGATACCCCAGCGATTCTTGGCTTCGCTGATACCCAGTACCGCCCACTGTGTCAGCGAGTTGTCGCCGCGCGCTTCATTCGGACTATAGCTCCAACCACCCGCGCCACTCTGCGCTTCGGCTGCGCCGCAGCCAGTCACTTCACCGCCAACCGTGATCGGGACAGTGACGTTGCAGAGTGCTGTGGTGACAGGGCCTGTATTGCCCGTATAGCTGAGGGCTACGGTGTAATCTCCGCTCGCTGCATAGGTATGGTTGACAGGGTTTGAAACGGCGTAATTGAGTTCTGGGTAGGCCGTGTTTGCGCCGTTCCAGTTACAGTAAGTTCCGCTGTCCGCGTAGGAGGAAGTGGAACCATCACCCCAGTCGAAGGTGAAATCGCCGCTGCAACCGCCTAAAGAGGCGATGTCGCCGGAATAAAAGTAGCCGGAAGCGTTCGTGATATCCGCGCCACTGTAGCCGATGGAGAAAGTTCCGCCGGAAGCGTAACAGTACGCAGTGTTGCTGCCGCCGTTTGTATTGCCGTCGCTTTGCGCCCACGCCAGCCAATCGGAGGCATCGACCGCGATATCGAACAGCGTCATGCCATTGACCGCAGAACTCGTGGCCGCTACGTAAGACTGTGCGAAGGCCTTGTCGGCGCTGTTGACCAAGGCCAGAAGGGCAATGGAAGGTTCATAGATATGGCCACCGTTGCCAATGATCACGCCCTTGCCATTGCCGTTGGTATCGGGGTTGCCGATACAACGCTGATTGTTGATGTCAGGTTGCGAGGCGTTATCCAGCAGCCACTGAACCCCTTGGCGAACGGATTTTTTGTAGATGTCGCTGTCTGCAGCCTGCAGATTGTGGCCGTGGTTCTCGAAGGCAACCAGTGCCATGCCGGTAGAGCCAACCTCATAGCTATTGTATGAATCGTCTCTCCAATGGCTAGCACCTGCCCCATCGTTGATTTCCCGCTGGTAGAGATTGCGCAGGCCACGGTCGATGGCTGAGTTCTTCTGCCGATTCAGGTTGTCGCTGGCTGCGGCGATGACTTGTAAATCAATTTGGGCGGAGCCGGTATTGGCCTGATTGGCCGCTTCGCGCACGGTCAGCCTGGCAAACTGGGTACCCGCAGCCGCGAAATTCTTGGCGGCATTCTCAATGTAACGGGGGTCGGAAACCGCTGCGAAACTGGTCGAAGTGCCATCGCTGAAATCCCATTTGTATTCCAGCGCGCCACAGGCCGTGCATTCGGTGCGACCAAAGTAGGTGCGTGCCTCGTTTTGCAGCGCGTACGCGGTGGCGAAGGTGCTGCCGCTGGGCTGAACCCAGACCTGTACCGGATCGGCCCATACGCCGCCGGCAACGAACATCACCATGACACTGGCGGATGCAAGCCAGTTTGGCCGCATGGGCGGACACATTTTCTTCATATTCATAACAAGCCTCCTTGAATGACAGCAAATCTCTTATGTACTTATGTCCATAAGAGCGAATTTCGCCCTAGCTTTTGCAGTTTTGCGTCAAGCAGACTTGCGCCGTCTTGAGAACGCCAAACCTGCCATGCCAACACCGAGAAGCAGCATCGCTGCGGGTTCAGGTACCGGATTGGGAGTGCAACCAGGGCCGGTGCAAGGCGCCTGATATTCGGCATAATCAAAGTTGTCGATGTGGAATGCATCTCCGAGATCGAAAGCGTTCAGATCGTCGTAGATGCGCAGGCTGTCGAAACCGCCTGCGATGTTCAGAGCAAGAGTGACAAAGTCGCCTGTGCTGACGCCCTGAGAAGCGCTGCCAACAAGCGCGCCACCCAGATAGGCCTCAACCCAGAGGGTGGTGGAGTCACCGGGTGAGGGGAAGTTGTACTCGGATGCGATGGCGAAACTGACCGAACCAAAGGCGGTACCTGTTTTGGATACACCGATAAAGGTGTCGTAGCCGGAAGCGGGGCCCCCAACATGGGTGCCGTCTAATAAGCCACTCAGCAAGTACTCATTAACGCCATCGTCATAGACGTACGTATCGTTGATTACAGCAGGGTCTCCAGCCCAGAAGCTGACTGATCCAACGACCGGATCCGTTGTGGTGCTGAGCCCGGTGAAGTCGATGGTCGTCGCCTGAGCGCCAGTCGTCGCGAATAGCGCCGCCACAGCCACAGGCATCAATTTTTTCAATGCTTTCATTTCAATCCCCTAGAAAAACAACATTGCTCAAAGAAGAAGTTACGCAAACGTTTTCTGCAGCGTAATTGCAACGTTATTAAGCATTTAACATGCCATTGTATTAAGTCGTTGTATTCATGTTGCTTTGTGTGCCCAGCGGGTATGGGGTGTAAAGAATGCTGACAAAATCTGTATTGTTATTAAGACACCAGCAATGGCGATTGCAGAAAAAACTGAATCAGTTCCGCTCCGGGACGGTGGCTGCCTGTCCGGCCATGTTCGCCTGCAAACGTAGTTTTTCATATGTCAGTCGCATGGTCTGCGTATCGGGTTGCACTCTGCCGTAGCGGACCGCATCGCAGTGCCGAAACAATTCGGCCAGCTGGTGCATGCGAGCATCCGAGTCCATGCTCCCCGGCTGCCTCGGACAGCTGGCCACACCGTGAGGCGGCAAATCGGCGCCAGAGCCCACGACGGTGGCGACCTGCGCCAGCCTGAAGGCCGCTGTATAAAAACGTGCCGAGTCCGCATTGGCCAATGCACGCTCGGCTTCGTCGAGACAATCGTCGAGCTGAGTCTGCGCATCCCGCGCAGGGTTTTCCGTTAAGCGCCGATTGCGGCTCAGCCAGCCAATCGCGCCAATGCCGAGCAGCGCAAGCGCGGTGGCAACTAGCCAATATGAAACATTGCGTTGCGCTGCGGCGGGTGAGTCTGGCGTCGACGGATTAAGCGGCGCCGACGCAATTGCCGGAACGGGCGGCAGCGTTTCGACCAGCAGCCGAATGGGCGTCGTCTTGCTGGTGCCATAGCGGGCGGCGTCAATGTCGAAAAAACTTACACTTACCGGGGGTATCTGGATTGCTTGTGCGTGCACAGCCACAAGAATCTGTTCACAGATCAGCGCCTTCCCTTGCTGTCGTTGGCTTGGTGGGTAGGCGCGCAGGCCTGGGACGACGATGGGATCGCAGGACAAACCGTAAAAATTCCCGACACCCTCGATGCGCGTCGTCACCGCGACGGGATCGCCCGGTCGGATCGATCTGGCGGATACGGTTCGGGTTACCGTGTAGCGACCGAGCGCACCGCCGAAATCGACGGGCCGCCCCTGCGTTGGCAACGGCAGCACAGCGAGACTCACTGGAACGGCGCGGACGATGACGTTGCTCGCTTCAACGCCTCCGAAGAAACCGGCGCTGCCGCCCCCCGGTTGCAGGAGATCGCCGCGCAACTCAGCCGGGCCGATGCTCAGCGCTCCGCTCCGATTGGGGGTCAGCGTCGCGACGAATGCATGCGCCGTATATTCCTTGCCATTCCGCTTCACGCTGTCCTGCCGGGGGGGCGCGAACGAGGTTAGGCGATAGGGGCCCTTGCCGATCAGCGGGTATTGGATATTCCGCAGCGAAACCGATCCAACCAACAGCGTAGCGGTGAGCGGTACGCTCTCGCCCAGGTAAATCCGCGTCTTGCCGAGATTTATCTCGAGCAGGAGATCGTCGCCGAAGCCGGATTCCTCTTCTTCCGTCGCACTCGCCTGCAACGGTAGAACAAACAGGGCAAGCAGCGCGAAACGGGCCAACATCGGCCAACACCTGGGCGCGATCAGCTGCATGGCTTACCAGTCCTTCTCGGGTTGAAGCGGTGCTTTGTCGCGGGTCTTGCCGGACAGCATGCCGGACAGGTTTTCCCGGCCGCGTGCTTCGTTCAGCATGCGCTCCGCGTCATGGCGGGAAAGATCGCGTCGAGTTTTTCCGGCCACCGCGGAAGGATCGGCACCTGCTGCCTTGTGTGCTGCGTTGGCCGATCCTTCTTTAGCGACTTGGCGGTCGCGCGCCCGCTCAGCCGTCGACTTCGCTTGCTCGCTCGCGGGTGTTTCCGACGGTGTGGCGTGCGGTTTTTTGTCACGGTTTTGCGCATCGGCCCGTTCCAACATGGCCAGTCGTGTCCGGGTCAGGCCCAGGTTCGCCCTGGCTTCCGACGTTTCGGGCGCCAGCGTCAAGGTGTTTTCATAGGCCCCGATGGCTTCCTGGAACAGCCGCTCAGCGCGGGTTCGATCGGCGGCGGCGTGACGTTCGGCTTGGCGATATGCACTATTGCCGAGGTTGTAATGCAGGTTCGGCATCAATTTCGGTCGAGCTTGAGTCAGCGCATGGGCGAATTGTTTCCGTGCCTCGGCGAACTTGCCGGCGCGATACAAGGCGACCCCGAGGTTATAGGTCAGTGGCGCCGCGTCGCCGCCGAGCGCGACCGAACGCTGGATGGCGCGCTCCGCGCCAGTGGTGTCGCCGACTTGCAGACGCGCCATGCCCTGGGCGGCGAACAGGTCGGCCAGATCGAGGCGAAGCGCGGCCAGCACGCCCGCGAGCGCGCAAAGGAAGAGCAGGGTTTCGATCCAGCGCCGGTTCATGCTTTGTTGCGCCGGTTGAGCAAGGGTTCGGCCAGCAGCAACAGCAAGGCGAGCGTCAGCGGAATCTGGTAACGCTCGGCCGGAAGCGGTCTGGTCGTGCTGGACTCATGCTTTTCCCAGGTGGCCGCATGGGTCGCATACAGTGTTTCCAGCGCGTGTGGGTCCGCGCTCAGCAAGCGAGCCTCCGGCGCGATGGCGTTGAGTGGCGCCGTTTGCAGGCGGCTGGTGACGATCTGACCAGCGCGATTTTTCAGGAATGCGCCCCCGGGCAGTGGAATCAGCCCGCCCATCAACGTGCCGGCCGCGACGCTGTGGATGGATACCCCGGCGGCGCGCAAGGACTGCGACGCTTGCGTCAATTCCTGCGCGCTATTTTCATCGCCATGATCCTCGCCATCGCTGATCACGATCAGCACCTTGCCCTGCGTCTGGCCCTGCACCTGGCTAGTGCCAAATGCACGCTTGGCCTCGTTCAACGCGCCGGCAAGCACACTGCCGCCGAGGGGTATCGAATCCGGCCCGACTTCAGCGAGCGCGCCGGTATAGGTTGCGTAGTCGCTGGTCAACGGACACACCAGGAAGGCACTGCCGGCGAAGGCGATCAGGCCGATCCGCTCGCCGCGCAAATGCGGGATCAGTCCGGCGATGGCGCGCCTGGCGTTGTCCAGACGGTTCGGCGCCAGGTCATCCGCCAACATGCTGCGGGAAACGTCCAGCGCGATGATCAGGTCACGCCCCATGGTTTGCCGCGCCATGGCCACCTGGCCCCATTGCGGCCGGCACAAGGCGGCGACGAGAAGCAGGAAAACCATGACTGGGAGCCAGACGCGCCACGCGCTGCCGCCGGGCACTTCGCCGACAGCGCTCAGTTGGCGCCATGCCGCCTGCCGTTGCGAGCGCGCCCGGCGCATCAGCAGTAAGGCGGGCAATGCGAGCAGAAGCAGCCAGGCGTAGGCGGGAGCGGCCCAGGTCATGTCAGGGCATTTGGCGCAATACGGTCGCGCGCAAGATCAGTTCGAGGAAACCCAGCGCGAGCACGGCCAGCAGCAGTTCCGGAAAGCGTTCGCGATAGGCGAAGAACACCTTGGTTTCCAGAGGGCGTTTTTCCAGGCGATCGATCTCCCGGAATACCTGGGTCAGGATGCCAGGATCGTCGGCACGGAAGTAGCGGCCTCCGGTGGTCGTCGCAATCTCGCGCAAGGTGGACTCGTCGAGATCGGCCTCGATCTTGCGCAGCAAGGTGCCGCCGAGGGGATCCTCGATCGGGATGACGGCCTGCCCGCGAGAGCCGATGCCGATGGTATGCACCCTGACGCCGACTGCCTTGGCCGCTGCCGCCGCCAGCCCCGGCTCGACTTTGCCGGCATTGCTGCGGCCATCGGTAATCAGGATGACGGCCTGGCTTTTTGCGCGGGCCATGTCTTGCTTGGCAGTGGCGCCCGCGGCTTGGCCGGCCGGCGGCGGCGGCGGACGCAAACGGTTGAGCGCGGCCAGGATGGCGTCGCCGATGGCGGTCCCGTCTTCAACCGCGCCGATCCGGAGTTGCTCCACGGCGGCACGTAGCCAGTCATGATCGACGGTAAGCGGTGCGGCCGGGTAGGGCCGCGCGGCGAAAGCGATCAGCCCGATCCGATCGCCCTGTCGGCCGCGCAGAAATTCAGCGAGCACTTTCTTGGCCATGCTCAGCCGGTTTTCGCCGGGTTCTTCCGCCGCCTGGTCTTGCGCCAGCATGCTGGTCGACAGATCGAGGGCAACCATCAAGTCGACGCCTTCCCCGCGCACCCGGGTTTCGCGCTCGACACTTTGCGGCCGCGCCAAGGCCATAACGAGCAGGCTCAGCAGCAAGAAACGCAACAGCGGCAGAGAGTGCGCGCAGCGTGTGCGCCAGGTCTCATGCAGCGCGGCGAGCTGTTCGCCATCGGCTGCCGCCAGCGCGGGCGCGCGCCGATTGCGCCGAAGTGACAGCCAGGCCCAGGGCAGCAGCAGGAAGAGCAGGAATAGCCACTGCGGATCCTGGAATCTCATGCCGGTTGTCTCGGCGGCATGCGGTCGAACACGGTCCGCACCGTATCCAGGGCGGCTGCGACATCGGCATCGCTCGGGCGATAGGTGGAGAACTTGACGCGGTCGCTCAAGGCCAGAAAGCGCTCCAGCATTGCGCGCGTTTCTGCGTCCAGCCGCACGGATTGATCCACGCGACCGCTCAACTCGTGCGAGGTCGACTGTCGCGCCGGAATGTCCGCGCGAATTTCGATCTCGTTGCGCAGCAGTGCATCCAGACGGGCAATGGCTGCATCGCCGGCGCAGCGTCCTTGCCGGAAATCCTCGCTCAGGCGCGCCAGCAAATCGGCCGTGTCCGGTCCATGCTTGACGGCTTCCGGCATGTCGGACACGCCTGGCCGGCGTGCTCTGCGCCGGAGATAAGACAGCCCAAGCAGCATCCCAGCCAGCAACAGCGTCATGCCGCCGGTCATCGCAAAAGGCGGCAAAAACTGCATTTGCACCGGGCCACGAATGTCGCGGATGTCGCGCTGGCCTGGATCGGCTGCCGCTGCTGGAATCGCCAAGGCCTGCAATGTCAGCAGAGCGCACGCGAGCAGCAGACCTGGCCTGACCATCTTCAACGACTCAGCCGCTGCTGGCGGTTGAGGAAAAAATGCATGAGGGTGCGCGCCGGCGATTGATTCGTGGCGATCTCGACATGCTCGACGCCCGCTGCGGCGAGGCTTGCGCGCAGCGTGGTGCGGCGCGATTCGGCATGGGCGCGATAGGCCTGCCGCACTGAGGCGCTGCCGGTATCGACCAGCCGACGGAAGCCGGTCTCCGGGTCCGCCATGCGGGTCAGCCCGACATCGGGCAGTTCGAGATCGTTCGGGTCGCTGAGCGACACCGCAACCACGTCGTTTCGTCGCGCGGCGGCGGTCAGCGCCAGCTGAAACCCGGCAGCGAGAAAGTCGGAGACCAGAAACAGAATGGCGCCGCGCCGCTGCACCCGCCCCAGAAAGTCCAGGGCGCCGGCCAGGTCGGTGGCGCGCGCGGCGGGCGCGGGTTTCAGCATCTCGGCGACCAGGCGGCGGGCATGCCGCGTGCCCTTGGCGGGCGGGATGTATTGCTCGATCCGGTCGCTGAACGTGAGCAGGCCGATGCGGTCGTGACTGCGCGCCGCCGCGAAGGCGAGCAGGGCGCACACTTCGGCGGCCAGCTTGCCCTTGCTGCCGCGCGGCGAGGCACAATCCAGCGAGGCGGAGCGATCGAGGACGAGCATCACGGTCATTTCCCGTTCCTCGATGAACAGTTTCACGAACGGCCGGCCGCTGCGCGCCGTCACATTCCAGTCGATGCTGCGGATGTCGTCGCCCGGCTGGTATTCCCGCACTTCCTCGAATTCGATGCCGCGACCGCGAAACACGCTGCGATATTCGCCGGCGAACAGACTGGTCACCAGGCGGGACGAGAGAATCTGCAACCGCCGCACTTCCGCGGCCGGCCACGACAACGCCTCGGAAGATCGCGGGGAAGGGGTCACGGCACCGGCGTCTCGGCGAGTAGCCGCGCGATGATCGTCTCGACCGTCACCCCCTCGGCATCGGCTTCGTAGCTGGGAATGATGCGGTGGCGCAGCACTTCCGGCGCAATGTCCTTCACGTCCTGCGGCACCACGTAGCCGCGACCGCGCAGGAACGCCATGGCGCGCGCGGCGAGGACCAGATTGATGCTGGCGCGCGGCGAGGCGCCGTAGGCGATATGGCGTTCCAGCCCGGCGAAGCCGCTACGCGCCGGCTCGCGCGTGGCGAACACGAGATCAATGATGTACTGCTCGATTTTTTCATCCAGGTAGAGGGCGTCGATCAAGGCCCGCATCCTGACGATATCGTCGGGATGGATCAGCGGGGCGAGCGAGTCCGACCGGTCGGTGCGCGCGGCGCGCCGCATGATTTCGCGTTCTTCCTCGCGCGAAGGATAGGAGATGGCGATTTTCAGCATGAAGCGGTCCATCTGCGCTTCCGGCAAAGGGTAAGTGCCTTCCTGCTCGATTGGATTCTGCGTCGCCAGGACCAGGAACATCGTTTCCAGCGGAAAGGACGTCTCGCCGATGGTGACCTGGCGTTCCTCCATCGCCTCCAGCAGCGCGCTGTGCACCTTGGCCGGCGCCCGGTTGATCTCGTCGGCCAGCACGATATTGGCGAAGATCGGTCCCTTGCGGGTCGTGAACTCGGCCTGCGCGGGGTTATAGATCAGCGTGCCGATCAGGTCAGCCGGCAGCAGGTCCGGCGTGAACTGGATGCGCTGGAAGCGGGCGTCAATCAGTTTCGCCAGGCTTTTGACCACCTTGGTCTTGGCCAGCCCGGGCACGCCCTCGATCAGCACATGGCCGTTGCACAACATGGCGACCAGGATGCGCTCGACGAGAAAGCGCTGGCCGACGATGACCGTTTCCATGGCGGCCGCGATCTGGCGTACCAGCGCGCCTTCCTGCTGCACCGCGCGGGTCATCTGTTCGATATCGACTGTCATTTTTAGCCTTTAGTCCAAGTAGGTCCGGGATCAATCGCCGCGAATGTAGCGCTGTCCCGCCCATGTCAGCAGCGCGCCGACGACGCCGGCGATTAACCAGGGCACGGCGAAGAGGAGCGCGAGAACGATCCCGTCGAGCAACGCGATACCGGCCAGCATGGCGGGTACCGCCGGGAATGGATAGGGCGTGTCACGCTGGTTTTCCCGGCGTGCGACCAGACTGATGGAAATGACATAGACGAACTGGATGCCGCCGGCGATCAGCACCGGGACGGGCACCGCGTCGGTCAGCGCCAGCGCGGCGACGACGAAGACCAGGAAACGGCAGGCGGCCATCAGCAGGACGCTGAACGGGTTGTTCTTGTGACGATAGTCGTACGCGACGATGGCGAGCAGCAGCAGCACGCCCGCCGCCAGACCGCTGGTGTAGGGCGCGGCGGCGAGCAGCAGGAAACCGCAGGCGAACAACGCCAGCGTGAGAATTGTGGCCGTCCGCGCGCTGACCCGGCCGGATGGAATCGGCCGCGACGGACGCTGAATGCGGTCATGCTCGACATCGCACACATCGTTCAAGCTCATGCCGGCGACATAAAAGAACGACAGGGCCAGCGCCAGCAGCAGAAATGGCGCCGGCATGAACTCACCGCTCGCCAGCAGAGTCGCCGCGAGAACATTGGTCCATACCGTGGGCAGGTTGCTGACCCGGCAGAGATCGAGATAGGCCTTGATGGGGGGCATGGATTCAATCGGTGAAGACGTGGTCCAGCAGCAGCCCGAACACATCGGTGGCGTCGATCGCGTTGTTGTCCAGGAGTTTTGGGACACTGGTCATGAACAGCGGGCCCGCGTCGGGGCTATCTGTCACGCGGCCATGCGAACCCTTGACCAGGCTGGCGTCGAGCGGGATGACTTCCATCATGTAACGGAAGCCGAGCAGTTTGCGGGCCAGGATGCCGGCGATTTTCAGCTTGGGCAGCGCGATGGCGGGGTCGATAAACAGTTCGCACGGGTCGTAGCCCGGTTTCGCGTGAATGTTCACGGTGCGCGCGTAATCGGGCGCGCGGTCGTCGTCCAGCCACCAGTAGTAAGTGAACCAGCTATCGGCCGATGCAATCAGGACCAGTTCACCGGAGCGTGCGTGATCCAGCCCGTATTCGCGTTTGCCGTCGTCGTCGAGCACCCGCTCCACGCCGGGTACACGCGCGAACAACTCGCGCAGCATGGGCAGATCGCGCCGGTCGCGCACATAGATGTGGCTGACCTGATGATCCGAGACAGCGAACGCCCGGCTGCTGCCCGGGTCCAGATATTCGCGGCCGAGGTCGACCTTGAGCGAGAGCATGCCCGCCTCGCGCAGGATGCGGTTGGGATGAATCGGCCGGCTGACCGGCGTGATGCCGTATTCGGAAAGCACCACGACGCGGCAATCGCGCGCCTGGAAATAATCGAGCAGGCGGCCGCACAGCGCGTCGATATCCGCGAGGTCGCGGTCGATATCGCCCTGCGGGCCGACTTTCTGCAGGCAGTAATCCAGATGCGGCAAATAGACGAGCTGCAAGGTCGGCTGGTAGTCGGCCTCGATCGCCATCGCCGATTTGGCGATCCACTCGCTGGAGGCGATGGTGGTGGCCGGCCCCCAGAACTGGAACAGGGGAAACTGACCGAATTCGCGGTTGAAGCGATCGCGCAGGTCCATCGGCACGCTGTAGCAGTCGGGCAGTTTGCGTCCGTCCGCGCAATAAAGCGGGCGCGGCGTCAGGCTGTAATCTGCCGTGGTGTTCATGGCATACCACCAGAAGGTGTTGGCCACGGTGAAGGCGGGGTCGCGTCGGCGCGCCACATCCCAGATCCGCTCGCCTTCGACCAGACCGTTCGATTGGCGCCAGAACAGCACTTCACCGAGTTCGCGGAAATACCAGCCATTGCCGACGATGCCGTGTGACTTCGGCAACTGGCCGGTCAGGTAGGTGGTCTGCGCGGAACAGGTCAGCGCCGGGGTGATCGCGCGCACCGGCACCGAGTTGGCCAGCAACGCGTTCAGGCGCGGCGTATGCGGACCGCCGAGCAGGTCGCGGGTCAGACCGACGACATTAAGGACGACCGTGCGATGCATGCAGCTCAGCCTCCAGCCATTCGATTTCCCGGATGATCGACGCGGTCACCGAGTTACCGCGCAGTTCCGGCGGCAACACATCCCAGGTATAGGTTTCGACTTCCAGCAGCAGGTCCACCGGCAGCAAGGGCAGGATCGCTTCCAGAAAGAAGCGCGTCGTGTCGTAGTCGCCCGTGCCTTCGGTAAAGATGGGCACATGAAAATGGCAGCGCCATTCGTCGCCCGGCTGACCGGGCAGCGTCGCCAGCGCCGGCGACAGGTCGTTATGGCGGCGCACGGTGCCACCCCGGCCGCGCACCGCGACCTGATGCAGATAACGCGGTTCGTCGAATTTCTGCAGCCGCGCCAGGTCGGGATCGAACAGACGCAAGGCGGAAGAGACCTGGACCTTGGCGATGCGGATGCCGGCCGCAGCCAGACGCGCCAGGGATTCGGCCGGATCCTCGAATTCGACGGCCTGGTGGCAACAGTCGTAACAGAGGCCGAGGAAATCGCGCAGGTCGGCCGGCAACGCCAGTTCGGCGAAGAAGCGGCAGGCTTCCTCGGTGGTTTCCAGCAGACAGCCCGGCTCCGGTTCCAATGCGAGCACGATCTCGCGGCCACGGCTGTCACGCAGATGGCGCAGGTGCGTCAGCACGGCGATCAACTGTTGCCTGATCAACGGCAGGTCGTCCATGCCGACCATGCCTTTGAAACCGATCGGAACCGTGGAGATCGAACCGGTCATGCCCTCGGGCAGCCAGCCCGCCAGCAGGTCTGCCAGCCTGCGCGTGTACGCCGCGCGTTCAGGGCTGCGCCAGTCGGGCAGATAGACTTGTTCCTTGACCCGTTCGCCGTGAAACGAACCGAATGGAAATCCATTCAGCGTCGGCACGAAACAATCGTGCTCGCGCAGCCACAGACTCATCCGCTCGACCTCGCCGGCGGTCAATTCCTGCGCGGCGCGATGCGACAGGCGCAGCCCGATCGGGAAAGCCCGCCCCGGCGCTACCGCAGCTTTGACGGGCGGGATGAACTGCCGCAGCGCGGAGAAGGTTTCTTCCCAGCCATCGCCATGATGGATATTCGTGCAATAAGTGATCAGCCGGCCTGGAATTTGGGGCATTGTCCAAGAAAGCGGTTGGGGTTCTGGAAGAAGACCTGGTCGACCGCGTCAGCCGAATGCCCGCGCCGCCGCATTTCGTTGGCGCACTTCAGGATCGACAACGGATCGCTCACGCTCCAGTCGGCGGAGGAATTGATGCAGAGGCGCTCGCTGCCGAAAATTTCCACCGCGTCGATCGCGCGCTCCGGGCTGCCCTTGGAGTTCGGGTAGAGCGTCAGGCCGAACCAGAAGCCGTTGTCCTTGATCTCGCCGATGGTGTGTTCCTCGGCATGGTCGATCAGAACGCGCGAAGGATCGATGCGCGGTTCCGAGCGGATCATGTCCATGATGATGCGCGTGCCTTTCAGCTTGTCTTCCAGGTGCGGCGTATGGATCAGGATCAGTTCGTCGCGCGCGACCGCGATTTCCAGATGCTTTTCCAGCACCTTGATTTCATTGCGGCTGTTCTTGTTCAGGCCGATCTCTCCGATGCCCAGCACGTTCGGTCGATCCAGATACTCGGGCAGGAAGGCGAGCACTTCATCCGCCAGCGCAAGATCCTCGGACTCCTTGGAGTTGAGGCCGAGCCAGCAATAGTGCTTGACGCCGAAACGCGCGGCACGCGCCGGTTCGACTACGGTCAATTGCTGAAAATAATCGCGGAAGGCATTCGCCGAACTGCGGTCGAACCCTGCCCAGAATGCCGGTTCGGCGACGGTATGTATGCCGCTGATGGTCATTTTCAGGTAGTCGTCGGTGGTCCGCGACACCATGTGGATGTGGGGATCAATTGCCCGCATGATCTTCTCCCTTCCAGGCGCCCCAGGCCCGCAAACCCAGCGCGCTGTCGAGCGGCTCGGTGGTCGGATCGCTCAACGCGACCTGGACCGCGCGGGCCCGGTCTGTGCGCGGTTCGTGCAGGATGTCGATGATCTTCATGAACGCCTGATAGCGGTAATCCGCCTTGGCCAACTCGGCTCCCTCGTGGCGGTCGATCCGGTCGAGAAATGAGGCGATATCGAGGATGCGCGAGCGATTCTCGATGAAGTACTGGTCGAGAACGGAAAGCGCGTCCATCGGGGTGTAGGGGGCAGACATTTCAACGTCTCCTGGACTGGTCGGCTGCGGGTTGCGGTCACGGAATCCGTGAGAAAAACTCATATTCATGTTACCGCAGTCGGACAGCGGTTGGCTCAAGATCACACGTATGCCGACATGCCGTCGACCCCGAGCCGAAGCCCGCTCGCGGTATCATTGCGGCCCTTTTTGCACCGTGCCGATTGCCATGCGTAACTCCGCCGTACTCCTCATCGCCTGCCCGGACAAGAAGGGGCTGGTCGCCGCCATCGCCAATTTCCTGCTGCAGCACAACGCCAACATCCTGCACGCCGACCAGCACCAGGACAGTACCGCCGGACTTTTCCTGATGCGGGTGGAATGGGCGCTGGACGGTTTCGAGCTGGGTTTGCACAAATTCGATGAAGCATTCGCACCCATCGCCGCCGCGCATGCGTTGAAGTGGAATCTGTCGCTATCCAGCGTCAAGCCACGCATGGCGATCTTCGTGTCGAAATACGATCATTGCCTGGCCGATCTGCTCTATCGCCACCACGCCGGCGAGTTGTATTGCGATATCCCGCTGATCATCAGCAACCATCCGGATACGCACTGGCTGGCCGCGGCGTACAAAATTCCGTTCCAGCACATCCAGGTCAGCAAGGAAAACAAGGCCGAAGCCGAGGCCCAGCAACGCGCGTTGCTGGATGCGCACCATGTCGATTTCATCGTGCTGGCGCGGTACATGCAGGTGCTGTCGCCGGAGTTCATGAGTTACTACCCGAACCGCATCATCAACATTCACCATTCCTTCCTGCCCGCATTTCACGGCGCCAAGCCGTATCAGCGCGCGTTCGAACGCGGCGTCAAACTGATTGGCGCCACCAGCCATTACGTAACGGAAGTATTGGATGATGGCCCGATCATCGAGCAGGACGTCACCCGCATTTCGCATCGCGACGAACTGGACAATCTGGTGCAGAAGGGCGCAGATCTGGAGAAGGTGGTGCTGTCGCGCGCGGTGCGCTGGCATATCGACAACCGCATTCTGGTATACGGCAACAAGACCGTTGTTTTTGATTGATTTTTAACTTGGGAGTGAAAGCTTGAAAACCATATTGATCACTGGCGGCGCCGGCTACATCGGTTCGCATGCCTGCGTGGAATTCCTCAATGCAGGTTACGACATCGTCGTGCTCGACAACCTGTGCAACAGCAGTCCGGAATCGATGCAACGGGTGCGCGAACTGACCGGCCTGGATTTTCCGTTCATCGAAGGCGATATCCGCGACCGCGCCATGCTGGACAAGCTGTTCCGCGACCACGACATCGATGCGGTAATCCACTTCGCCGGCCTCAAGGCAGTGGGCGAATCGGTGGAAAAACCACTGATGTATTACGACAACAACATCGCCGGCAGCGTCACCTTGTTCGAGGCCATGCAGGCGGCGGGCGTGAAGACCATCGTGTTCAGTTCATCCGCCACGGTGTACGGTGATCCGGCCAGCGTGCCGATCCGCGAGGAATTTCCGGTTGGCGGCACTACCAACCCCTACGGCACCAGCAAGCTGTTCATCGAAAAAATTCTGCAGGATGTGGCTGTTTCCGACCCGTCCTGGCGTATCGCACTGCTGCGCTACTTCAACCCGGTCGGCGCGCACAAGAGCGGCCGCATCGGCGAAGACCCGCGCGGTATCCCGAACAATCTGATGCCCTACATCTCGCAGGTGGCGGTGGGCCGGCGCGAATATCTCAACGTCTGGGGCGACGATTACCCGACCCCGGACGGCACTGGCGTGCGCGATTACATCCATGTCGTCGATCTGGTCCTGGGCCACGTCAAGGCGGTGGAAAAACTGGCCGAGGCGCCCGGCGTGCGCATCTGGAATCTGGGCACCGGCCAGGGCTACAGCGTGATCGACATGGCTCGTGCCTTTGAAATCGCCAGCGAACGGCCGGTGCCCTACAAGATCGGCCCGCGTCGCGTCGGCGATATCGCGCAGTGTTATGCCGATCCGTCATTGGCGGCAAAGGAACTCGGCTGGCGCGCGACGCACGATCTGGTGGAGATGTGCGAGGACACCTGGCGTTGGCAGTCGATGAATCCGAATGGGTATGGCGATTAGGGACAGGGTAGGGTGCGCCATGCGCGCCGTTTATTGTTGATTGGTGCGCGTGGCGCACCCTACGGAAAAACAAGGGAAAAATCATGATTCTGGTCACCGGCGGCGCCGGCTTCATCGGCTCGAATTTCGTCATCGACTGGCTGGCGCAGCACAGCGAGCCGGTCATCAATCTCGACAAACTCACTTATGCCGGCAATCTGGAAAACCTGTCCAGTTTGAAAGGCGATGAGCGCCACCTCTTCGTCCAGGGCGACATCGGCGACCGCGCCCTGATCGCCAAACTGCTGGCCGAGTACAAACCGCGCGCCATCGTCAATTTCGCCGCCGAGAGCCACGTCGACCGCTCGATCCACGGCCCGGAAGATTTCATCCAGACCAACATCGTCGGCACCTTCCACCTGCTGGAAGAAGTGCGCGGCCACTGGAATTCCCTGTCGGACGCCGACAAGGCCGCGTTCCGCTTCCTGCACGTTTCCACCGACGAGGTCTACGGCTCGCTCGGCAGGGACGACGCGCCGTTCACCGAGGCCACCCCGTTCGCCCCGAACAGCCCGTATTCCGCCAGCAAGGCCAGTTCCGACCACTTGGTGCGCGCCTATCACCACACCTACGGCCTGCCGGTGCTGACCACCAACTGTTCCAACAACTACGGCCCGTACCAGTTTCCGGAGAAACTGATCCCGTTGATGATCCTCAACGCCACGCGCGGCAAGGCGTTGCCGATCTACGGCGACGGCATGAACGTGCGCGACTGGCTGTACGTCTCCGACCACTGCGCCGCGATCCGCGTCGTGCTGGAACGGGGCAGGGTGGGCGAGACCTACAACATCGGCGGCTGGAACGAGATGCCCAACCTCGACATCGTGCACCGCGTCTGCGGCCTGCTCGACGAATTCCAGCCCAACCCGGAAGGTCCCGCCAGCCGCTTGATCACCTACGTCAAGGACCGTCCCGGCCACGACCGCCGCTACGCCATCGACGCCAGCAAGATCCACCGCGAGCTGGGTTGGAAACCCGCCGAGACATTTGAAACGGGTATCCGCAAGACGGTGCAGTGGTATCTCGACAACATGGGCTGGGTCGAAAACGTCGCCAGTGGCGAATATCGCAAATGGCTCGACACCAACTACGCCGAAAGGACAGCGTGATGAGCGCACCTCGCAAAGGCATCATCCTCGCCGGCGGCTCCGGCACCCGTCTGTACCCGGCCACGCTCGCAGTCTCCAAGCAATTGCTGCCGATCTACGACAAACCGATGATCTACCACCCGCTGACCACGCTGATGCTGGCCGGCATCCGCGACATCCTGATCATCTCGACGCCGCAGGACACGCCGCGCTTCGAACAACTGCTCGGCGACGGCAGCCAGTGGGGCATCAACCTGCAATACGCCGTGCAGCCCAGCCCGGACGGCCTCGCGCAAGCCTTCATCATCGGTGCCGATTTCGTCGGCAATTCGCCCTCCGCGCTGGTGCTGGGCGACAACATCTTCTACGGCCACGACATGGCGCAAGACCTGCGCGCCGTCTCCGCCAGCGAGCAGGGCGCCACGGTATTCGCCTACCGCGTGCATGACCCGGAACGCTACGGCGTGGTCGAATTCGACCCGGCCGGCAAAGCGATCAGCCTGGAAGAAAAGCCGACCCAACCGAAATCCAACTACGCCGTCACCGGCCTCTATTTCTACGACAACCGGGTGGTCGATATCGCCAAGAATCTGGCGCCTTCCCCGCGCGGCGAGCTGGAAATCACCGACGTCAACAAGCAATACCTGGCCTGGAACGACCTCAGCGTTTCCATCATGGGGCGCGGCCTGGCCTGGCTCGACACCGGCACGCACGAATCCCTGCTCGAAGCCAGCCTGTTCATCCAGACCATCGAAAAGCGCCAGGGCCTCAAGATCGCCTGCCCGGAAGAAATCGCTTATCGGCAGGGCTATATCGACGCCGAACAGGTTGCCCGTCTGGCCGAACCGTTGAAGAAAAACGCCTATGGCCAGTATCTGCTGGCGATGTTGAACGAACGGGTGTTCTCTTGAATATCATCGAAACCAACCTGCCCGAAGTGCTGCTGCTGGAACCCAAGGTGTTCGGCGATGCGCGCGGCTTCTTCGTGGAAAGCTGGAACCGGCAGACCTTTGCCGAACTGGGACTCGACCTCGACTTCGTGCAGGACAACCACTCCCGCTCCGCCCAGGGTGTGCTGCGCGGCATCCATTACCAGCTCAACCAGCCGCAAGGCAAATTGGTGCGTGTAGTGTCCGGCAGCGTGTTCGATGTCGCGGTCGATCTGCGCAAAAGTTCGCCGCGCTTCGGCCAGTGGACCGGGCACGAACTCAGCGCCGAGAACAAGCGGATGATGTGGGTTCCGCCCGGCTTCGGCCACGGTTTCCTGGTGTTGTCCGAAGCTGCCGACTTCCTCTACAAGACCACCGCGCTGTATGCGCCACAGTGGGATCGCGGCGTGCGCTGGAACGATCCCGACATCGGCATCGATTGGCCGCTGGCGGGTTTGCCCAACCCCGAACCAGCGCTGTCCGGCAAGGATCAGGTCGCGCCGTTCCTGAAAGATGCCGAGGTGTACGCATGACAACCCCAAAGTCGCGCACCAAAATTCTGCTCACCGGCAGCCGCGGCCAGGTCGGCTGGGAGTTGGCGCGTAGCCTGTCGACGCTGGGTGAAGTCGTTGCGCTCGACTCCAGCCGCCTCGACTTGACCGATGCCGCCGCCATTCGCCGCACCGTCGCCGAGGTCAGACCGCGCATCATCGTCAATCCCGCCGCGCACACTGCCGTCGACAAGGCCGAGAGCGAACCCGAGCGCGCCTACGCCCTTAATGCCGAAGCGCCCGGTATTCTCGCCGTCGAGGCAGAAAAACTGGGTGCGCTGCTAGTGCATTACTCCACCGATTACGTCTTCGACGGCAGCGGCGGCACAGCCTGGCAGGAAGACGATGTTTCCGGCCCGCTCAATGTCTATGGCGCCTCCAAGCTGGAAGGCGAACGGGCGATTCAGGCCGCCTGCCAACGCCATCTGATTTTCCGCACGTCCTGGGTGTACGGCCTGCGCGGTGCGAATTTCCTGCTCACCATGCGCCGCCTGATGCGCGAGCGGCCGGAACTGAAGATCGTTGCCGACCAGGTCGGCGCGCCGACCTGGTGCCGCAGCCTGGCCGATGCTACGGCGCAGGTGCTGGCGCAGATCGAAGCGCCGAATCGTGGCGCGGACAAGCCGCAAGCCTGGGGCGTCTATCACATGACCAATGCCGGTGAGACGTCCTGGCATGGCTTCGCCCAGGCCATTCTCGACTTCGATGCGACGGCGAATTTGGCAAACGCGCCGGCACGTTTACTGCCTATCCCGAGCAGCGAATACCAGACACCGGCCCGCCGCCCGCTCAATTCGCGTTTGAACAACGACAAGCTGGAACGCGTGTTCGGCGTGCGTCTGCCGGACTGGCAGGAAGCGTTGCGGCTGTGCATGGACAAATGAGCAAGCGCGTATCCGGTAAACCTCGGCATCCACGCAGTCCCGTTGCCAAAGCGGTACGCACGCCCGCATTCAAGATGCGCGTGGTGTTAGACAAGCGCTGGCAGGACAAGCTGAAGGATGTCGAGAAGAACCGCGCACCGGATATCGAATCCGAAGAAAATGATGCCGAGCCGAAAGAGGATTGACCCGCGTGTCTGGCTGTTGCCCACCCTGCTGGTGCTGGCGTGGTCCGGCTATCAACCGAAAGACACCTTCACCTGGTTCCTCGAAGTCGCGCCGGTGCTGATTGCGTTGCCTTTGCTGCTGCTCAGCGGCCGCAGTTTTCCACTGACTACCCTGGCCTACGGCCTGTTGACGCTGCATGGCGTCATCCTGATGGTCGGCGGCCATTACACCTATGCCGAAATGCCGTTGTTCAACTGGCTGCGCGATGCCTTCGAGTTGTCGCGCAATCATTACGACCGCGTCGGCCATATCGCGCAGGGCTTCATCCCAGCCATCGTCGCGCGCGAGATCCTGCTGCGCAGATCGCCGCTGACCGCCGGCAAATGGCTGTTTTTTTTGACGACTTGCGTCTGTCTCGGGATTTCCGCCTTCTACGAAATGATCGAATGGTGGGTGGCGGTCGGTTCCGGCGACGAAGCCGTCGCTTTCCTCGCCACACAGGGCGATGTCTGGGACACGCAGTGGGACATGTTTCTGGCGTTGTGCGGCGCGCTAACGTCACAACTGCTTCTCGCGCGCTGGCATGACCGCCAACTTGCCGAAATCAACCAAGGAATGAAATGAGCGATTGTTGCGATTACGACGATTGCCATCCGTTTGAACCGGGCGCCGATGGGGTGACACACATAGGCATCCCCCGCGTCGGCCGCTTCAACCCGGCCGCGTTCGAGCGAGCGGTAACCGATTTGCTGCTGGCTTGCGGTGTCGCGCCGGATTCGGTGCATACCGGCAAGACCGCGCGCCGCGTGCGCGATCTGTGGGAAAAGCGGCTGCTCGGCGGCTACGAGATCGACCCGGCGGAAGCGCTCGGCGAGGGATTCGCCGATCTGCGTGAGGACATGGTGGTGGTGCGCGGTATCGCCGTGCATGGCGTCTGTCCGCATCATCTGGTGCCGTTTCGCGGCGTCGCGCATGTCGCCTATGTGCCGGGTGGCCGCCTGCATGGCTTCGGCCGCATCGCGCGGCTGGTCGATGCCATCGGCCATCGCTTCACTTATCAGGAATGGATGACGCGCGACATCGTCGAGGCGCTGCTCGTTCATGGCAAAGCCAAGGGCGCGGCCTGCGTGATCGAGGCGGAACAGCTTTGTTTGTTGCTGGGCGAGGACCGACGCGGCGACGAACGTGTCGTCACGCAAGCCTTCTCCGGTTGCTTCCAGCAGGATGCGCAATGGCGCAACGAATTCCTGCGCGCGATTTCCAGCCCGTCGCCGAGATAGAACCGATGCGCGATCCCGCCATCCGCCCGCGCACGCTGGTGCCGCCGCCGCTGGTCTATGCCGTCGCGTTGTTTGGCGCCTGGTGGCTGGAGCAACGCTATTCGCTGGCGTTCGATCCGGCACCGCTGGCGACCTACCTCGGCTGGACCTCGATCGGCATCGGCCTGGCCGGCTTTGCCTGGGCGCTGGCGGCGATCTGGGGGCATCACACCACGGTCAATCCATACCGGGCGGCGTCGAATCTGGTTACGCAGGGGCCGTTCGCCCGTTCGCGCAATCCCATTTATGTTTCCGACTGGTTCGTCTACGTCGGCGTCACCCTGCTGCTCGGCACGGCCTGGCCGTTGCTGTTCGCGCCGCTGGTCTGGGCGGTGATGCGCTACGGCGTCATTGCGCATGAAGAAGCGCATCTGCTGGCCAGGTTCGGCGACGAATATCGCGAATATTGTGGCCGGGTGAAACGCTGGCTGTAGTCCTCGAATCTGGGAGTCAATATCGATGCGCACCCGCTATAGCTGGCCGTTGATCGGCCTGCACTGGTTGACCTTGCTGTTGATCGTCGCGGCCTATGTGCTGGCCGAAATGCTGGAAGACATGACCTTGTCGCCGCTGAAATTGAAGCTGTATGCCTGGCACAAATGGGTGGGCATGTCGGTGCTGTTTCTGCTGCCTTTGCGGCTAGCGTTGCGTTTCGTCGACCGCTTCGATCATCGCCACGAACTGACCATGCTGGAAGTGAAAGTATCGGCAGCGATGCATGGCGTGCTTTACCTGCTGTTGATTGCTGTGCCGGTGCTGGGCTGGTTGTATAGCTCGGCGGCGGGGTTTTCGGTGGTCTGGTTCGGCGTCCTGGCATTGCCCGATCTGGTCGGAAAAGACAAAGCGATGGCGGAAATCTTCAAGGAACTTCATGCCGGTTCGGTCAATCTGCTGGTGACGCTGGTCGTTCTGCATGCGGCGGCAGCCTTGTATCACCACCATATTCGACACGATGGCGTACTGGTGCGCATGGCGCCCTGGCTGAGGAAAAAAACATGAAAACGTCTTGGTTGCTCGTTCTGGCTTTGTTCGCCGGGTCCGTCTCGGCGAAGGATTGGCAGGTCGATTTCAGCAAGAGCCAGATTGGCTTCGTGATCAAGCAGATGAACGTGCCGGTGGCAGGCAGTTTCGGCCGTTACAGCGTCAAGGCGACGTTCGACCCGGCCAAACCCGAGTCGGGGCTTTTTCGGGTCGACCTCGATATCGCCAGCATCGACACCGGTTCCGAGGAGGGCAATGGCGAAGCGAAACGGCCGGCCTGGTTCGATACCGCGCGCTACCCGAAGGCCAGTTTCGTCTCCAAGAGCATCCACCGGGATGCCGCCGGCATTTATACGGCCAGCGGCGATTTCACGCTGAAGGGTCGCACCCTGCCCATGTCGGTGCCGTTCATCCTGACGCCGCAACGTAACGGCGGTTGGTTGGCTAGCGGCCGGGTCGCGCTGAAACGCTCGCAATTCGATATCGGCGGTGGCGAATGGGCCGATCCGTCGGTGGTGGCGGACGACCTGGAAGCCCGCTTCAAAATCCTGCTCAACCCTTGAGGAATGAACATGAAAACCCTAGCAGCGTTGCTGATCTGCCTCTTTATGCCATCAGCCTGGGCCGCCGAAATGTTTACGCTGGATCCGGGCCATACCTTTCCAAGCTTCGAGATTCGTCATCAGGGCGTGTCGCTGATGCGCGGCAAGTTCAAGCGCAGCCAGGGCAAGGTCATGCTCGATGCGGAAAAACAGAGCGGCGTGATTGAAGTTCGGGTCGACGCCACCTCCGGCGATACCGGCCACGATGGGCTCAACCAGAAACTGCTCGGCGCCAATTTTTTCCGTACCGCGCAATTCCCGGAAATCCTGTTCCAGTCAAACAGTGTCGAATTCAAGGACGCCAAGCCGGTTTCGGCGACCGGCAACCTGACCCTGCTCGGCGTGACCAAGCCGGTCAAGCTGGAAATCCGCGACTACGCCTGCACCCTGCAGTTCCTGACGCGGCGGCCGTTGTGCGGCGCCGATGTGCATGCCGTCATCAAGCGCTCCGATTTCGGCATGGATTACGCCATTCCGCTGATTGGCGACGAAGTGAAGCTCGCCATCGAAGTGGAAGGGTTCAAGGATTATTGATCCGTTCATAGCGGTTTGTGGGAGCGGCTTATAGCCGCGAATTGACCGTTATCGCGCGGTCGATTCGCGGCTATAAGCCGCTCCCACAGTCTCAATTGGCAATCCGGGCTAATCGGAGAAAATCGCGTCGCGCGCCGCTTCCGTCACCGCGCGCAACGCGGCATGCGCGATCTGCCGTTCCGCCGTGATCGCATAGAAGGTCTCGCGCACGCCCTCGGCGCGGCCGACCAGCTTGACGCGATATTGCGCTTCGATTTCCGGCGCGATGATCGACGGTGCCACGAAGAAGCCCGCGCCGCCCTGGCCGAACGCCTTCATCAGCGCGCTGTCGTCGAATTCGCCGACGATACGCGGCGACAGGCGGGCGGCTTCCAGCCAGCGTTCGATCAGCACGCGCGCGGTGGCGTCGTCGCCCGGCAACAACAGCGGCGCGGCATCCAGGCAGGCCGGGAAAGGCGCCGGGCAGGTGGCGAGCAGCGCGGGCGCGGCAAAGAAGGCGAGTTCGCTTTCCAGCAGTCGGTGGTTGTAACCGCGCACATGCATTTCGGCCGGCAACGGCCGGTCGGCCAGCACCATGTCGAGACGGTTCACCGCGAGTTCGCCGAGCAGACGGTCGAGTTTGTCTTCGCGGCAGATCAGCCGCACCGGTTCTTCCAGTCGCGTCGCCGGCGCCAACAGGCGGTGCGCAATGGTTTTCGGCACCGCGTCGGAGAGGCCGATCAGCAAGGGCTGCGCGCGTGCCTGGCGGGTGCGCAGGGCGCTCTTCATTTCATCGCCGAGCGTGAAAATTTCGTCGGCATAGCGCATGGCCAGACGACCCGCCTCGGTCAATGCCAGACCGCGCCCGGCGGGTTGAAATAGTGGGGTGTCGAGCGCATCTTCGAGCAGCTTGATCTGGCCGCTCAGCGTTTGCGGGGTCAGATGCAGTCGTTCGCTGGCACGCGCGACGCTGCCGGTGCGGGCCACCATCCAGAAGTAGTGCAGATGTTTGTAGTTCACGATCGCCTTTGAGGAAACACCATCAATCCGGTAACGCTATTGGATAATCATGCCATCTGCAGTCAGCCATTTTTTACTCAATCAATAGGAAACCCATGAAACGCGTCGAACACGGTCTTGAAGTATTCATTTTCGGCAGTCGCTGGTTGCTCGCCCCGTTCTATCTCGGGCTGATCGCCGGCATCATCTTGTTGCTGGTGAAGTTCACCAAAGCCTTCATCGCGGCCTTGCCGGTGGTATTCGAGGGCAGCAGCGGCGATGCGATGATCGCCATCCTGACGCTGGTCGATATCACGCTGGTCGCCAATCTGTTGCTGATCATCATCTTTGCCGGCTACGAGAACTTCATTTCCAAGATCGACACGCACGACCACGAAGATCGTCCCGACTGGATGGGGCAGGTCAGCTTCTCCGACCTGAAACTCAAACTGATCGGTTCCATCGTCGCGATTTCCGGGATCGAACTGCTCAAGTACTTCGTCAATGTCGGCCAGCACACCGAGCGCGATTTGATGTGGGTGGTGATCATCCACCTGACCCTGGTGTTCTCCGGCGTGATGTTCGCGTTGATGGACCGCCTGTCCGGCGGCCACGGCGCGGCGCCGGACGCTCACGCGGAGGCCAAGGAGTAGACGTGTCCGGGGCGTCGCCGTTCAGCCGTCGCCTGGCCCCCTGGCTGGCGCTGACCGGCCTGTGCATTCTGGCGGCTTGGGTGCTGACACCGTTCCTGGCACCGCTGGCCTGGGCCGGCGTGCTGGCATACGCCTCCTGGCCGGCGGCGCGATGGATCCGCAAGGTTTGCGGCAACCGCGATACCCTGGCTGCCAGCCTGGCCACCCTGGCGGCGGCGTTGACCCTGTTCGCGCCGCTGCTCTGGCTGGCCTGGCTGGCGCAGCAGGAAGTCGGCGCGGTCCTGCGCGGTATTCAAGTCCTCGTGGCGCATCCGCCGGCCGTGCCGGAAGCGTTGTCCAGCCTGCCCTGGCTGGGCGATTGGCTGCTCGAACAGCGCGCCCTGCTGTTTTCCGATCCGCAAGGCGCAATCGATGCCGCCAAGGCCTGGATCGTGACGCATGCCTTCGATGCGGCCGCCTTTGCCGGCGACGTCGGGCGGAATCTGGTCAAGCTGATTCTGGTGCTGGTGATCCTGTTCTTCTTCTATCGCGACGGTGCACGCATCCTGGTCGAACTGCGCCATGTCCTCGCCCGTTTCATCGGCGAGAGTGCGCACGGTTACATCGCCGCGGTCGGTTCCACCACGCGCGCCGTGGTCTATGGCGTGCTGCTGACCGCGCTGGTGCAAGGCGTCTTTGCCGGCGTCGGCTACTGGGTCGCCGGACTCGGCTCGCCGGTCACGCTGGGCGTGATCACTGCGTTGTTCGCGTTGATTCCGTTCGGCACGCCGCTGGCCTGGGGCGGCGCCGGCGCCTGGTTGTTGTTCCAGGGCGAAACCGGCGCCGCCATCGGCGTCTGGATCTGGGGCGCGGCGGTGGTCAGCCAGATCGACAACGTCGTGCGGCCGCTGTTCATCAGCAGCGTCAGCACGATTCCGTTCCTGCTCGTGCTGTTCGGCGTGCTCGGCGGCATTCTCGCCTTCGGCCTGGTCGGCCTGTTCGCCGGTCCCATCGTGCTGGCCGTGGCCTGGGCGATCTGGCGCGAATGGACGGCGCACCTGGATGCAGAGGAGGGGGCAGCGTGAACGACATCGCCTCCGACATGAAAGCGGAATCCCGCGCCTGGCATACCCTGACCGGCGCCGCCGTCGCTGACGTGCTGAACGTCGATACGGCGCGCGGCTTGTCCGCTGCCGAAGCCGCTAGCCGGCTCCAGCAGCATGGCGAGAATCGTCTGGCCGAAGCGAAAGCGCGACCGGTCTGGCGCAAGTTCCTCGATCAGTTCAGCAACATCCTGGTCATCGTGCTGCTGTTCGCGGCGGTGCTGGCCTGGGCCATCGGCGATCTGAAGGATACCTTCGTGATCCTCGGCGTCGTGCTGCTCAACGCCAGCCTGGGGTTCTATCAGGAGCATCGCGCCGAACGCACGCTGGCGGCATTGAAGGGCATGCTGGCGGCGCTGGCACGCGTGCGCCGCGACGGCCGCGTGGTGGAGACGGAAGCCAGCCGCCTGGTGCCGGGCGACATCGTGTTGCTCGAAGCGGGCGACCGCGTGCCCGCCGACGGTCGCCTGCTCGCGGCACATAACCTGGAGGTGATTGAGGCGGCGCTGACCGGCGAGTCGCATGCCGTCGGCAAGTCCACGCAGGCGCTGGAAACCGCCGACTTGCCGCTAGGCGACCGGATCAATCTGCTCTACATGAACACGGTGGCGACGCGCGGCCGCGCCGAGTTGCTGGTTACGGCAACCGGTATGACGACCGAAATGGGCAAACTGGCCGGCATGATCGCCAGCAGCGAAGAGTCGGAAACGCCGCTGCAGAAGCAGCTCGACAGGCTCGGCAAGAAGCTGGCCGGCATTGCCGGCGTCGTCGTGGCGGTGATCTTCAGCCTCGATCTGGCACGCGGCATGCCCTGGGTCGATTCGGCGATGACTGCCGTTGCGCTTGCCGTCGCAGCGATCCCGGAAGGCTTGCCGGCCGTGGTGACGGTGACCCTGGCCATCGGCATGTGGCGCATGGCGCAGAACCAGGCGATCCTGAAAAAACTGGCCGCGGTGGAAACGCTCGGTTCGACCACGGTGATCTGCACCGACAAGACCGGCACCCTGACGCTGAACCAGATGACCGCGCGTGCCGGCTGGTTCGCCGGCACGGCGTTCACGGTCAGCGGCGAGGGTTATTCGCCAAGCGGTGCTATCGAGCTGCCGGCCGCGACCGATTTGCGCCCGTATCTGCTGCCGATGGCGATCTGTACCGACTCGCAGGTGCGGCATGACGATAAGCCGGGCGAACTGATCGGCGACCCCACCGAAGGCGCGCTCTGGGTGCTGGCGCAGAAGGGCGGGCTGTCGCCCGAAACGGAACAGGAACGCGCGCCGCGCATCGCGGAAATCCCGTTCGATTCGGTGCACAAGTTCATGGCCACGTTCCATCACGCCGGCGAATACGTCGAGATGTTCATCAAGGGCGCCCCCGGCATCCTGCTGGCGCATTCCTCGCAATGTCTGGCAGAGGAAGGCGAGCGCGAACTCGATGCCGCTACCCGCGCCGCAGTCGAGACAGAAAACGAGCGCATGGCCGATCAGTCGCTGCGCGTGCTGGCGGTTGCCCGTCGCATCATCCCGGCACGCGAATTCGATCCGGCCGGCGATCTCGGCCGCTGGGTTTCCGGCTGGACCTTCCTCGGTCTGGCCGGCTTGCTCGACCCGCCGCGCCCCGAGGCGGCCGAAGCGATTCGCCGCTGCCGCCAGGCCGGCATCGCCGTGAAGATGATTACCGGCGACCACAAGGCCACCGCCGCCGCGATCGGGCGCGAACTGGGCTTGATCGGGCCGTCGGAGAACCCGGCCGGCGAAGTGATCAGCGGCGCCGAACTGGATGCGCTGGACGATGCCGCGCTGGCGCAGCGGATCAATGCCATCAGCGTGTTTGCACGGGTGTCCCCGGCGCACAAGGTACGCATCGTCAAAGCCTTGAAGCGCGACGGCCATGTCGTTGCCATGACCGGCGACGGCGTCAACGATGCACCGGCCCTGAAAGCCGCCAACATCGGCATTGCGATGGGCATCACCGGTACTGCGGTGACGCGGGAAGCAGCCAGCATGGTGCTCACCGACGACAACTTCGCCACCATCGTGCGCGCCATCGAAGAGGGCCGCGTCGTGTTCGACAACATCGTCAAGTTCGTCCGCTTCCAGCTCTCCACCAACATCGGTGCCATCCTCACCGTGCTCGCCGCCACGCTGGCCGGCATGCCGGCGCCGTTCACCGCCATTCAACTGCTCTGGATCAACATCATCATGGATGGTCCGCCGGCAATGACGCTCGGTGTCGAGCCGGCGCGACCCGGCATCATGCGCGAAACGCCGCGCGCGCAGGCCGCAGAGATCTTGACGCTGCAGCGTCTGGGCCGGCTGGCGCTGTATGGCGTCACCATGATGGCCGGCACGTTATGGCTGTTCCAGGATGCTTTGGCTGCGTACGGAAAGACCTATGCCCTGACGCTGGCCTTCACCACCTTCGTGCTGTTCCAGTTCTTCAACGTGTTCAACGCCCGCAACGAGCACGGCAGCGCCTTCAACGTGCATTTCCTGAGGAACGGCAAACTGTGGCTGGCGCTGGCCGGCGTGCTGGCGATGCAGGTCGTCGTGGTGCACTGGGCGCCGGCGCAGCTTCTGTTCGGCACCACTGCGCTGACGCTGGAAGACTGGCTCAAGGCCGCAGGGGTGGCGTCCAGCGTGCTGTTGCTGGACGAGGCGCGCAAGCTGGGTGTACGTCTCTCTCTCTCAAGAGACACACCTTAAGTGGCTGAATGGGCAAGGTTATTTCCCGCATCCGCAACGGGTTCCAGTTTGAACCCCATGCCTTGCGCTTGAGGTGGTGCAGTACGCGTTGCCGATACCGTCCTGCGCGTTAGGCCTTCAAGCCGCCGTCCAGCCTGCACCGAATGAATCGGTGCCCCCCGGCTGGCAGGGGACCCGGTGTGGACGCTTTACTTCGTCGCGGCCGCCGCCACGGCGGGCGGGATGCGTTCGATCAGACGGTGGTCGAACGGTTTCGGGATGATGTAGTCGCGGCCGAATTCCAGTTTGTCCAGCTTGTAGGCGTCGAGCACTTCCTGCGGCACCGGTTCGCGCGCCAGGTCGGCGAGGGCGCGGGCGGCAGCGATCATCATCGGTTGCGTGATGGCTTTGGCGTGGGCGTCGAAGGTGCCTTTGAAGATGTAGGGGAAGCCGAGGACGTTGTTGACCTGGTTCGGGTAGTCGGAGCGGCCGGTGGCCATCAGCGCGTCGTCGCGGGCAGCGTGCACGTCGGCGGGGGAGATTTCCGGGTCCGGGTTGGCCATCGCGAACAGAATCGGTTTGGCGGCCATGCTCTTGACCATGTCCTGGCTGACCAGATTGGGGCCGGAGACGCCGATGAATACGTCGGCGTCTTTCATGGCGTCGGCCAGGCTGCGCTGGTCGGTGACCTTGGCGAATTCCTGTTTGTGGCTGTTGAGGTCGCTGCGGCCGCTGTGGATGACGCCCTTGCTGTCGACCAGCGTCATGTTGGCCTTGTTGCCGCCCATGGCGATCAGCAGGCGCATGCAGGACAGGCCGGCCGCACCCGCCCCGAGGCAGACCAGCTTGATGTCGTCCAACTTCTTGCCCTGCACTTCGAGCGCGTTGAGCAGGCCGGCGCACATGACCACGGCGGTGCCGTGCTGGTCGTCGTGGAAGACGGGGATGTCGAGGCGGGCTTTCAGGGCTTCCTCGATTTCGAAACAGTGCGGCGCGGCGATGTCTTCCAGGTTGATGCCGCCGAAAGTCGGCGAGATGTTGACCACGGTCTCGATGAAGCTGGCGACGCTGGGGGCGTTGACTTCGATATCGAACACGTCGATGCCGGCGAAGCGCTTGAACAGGATGCCCTTGCCTTCCATGACCGGTTTGCTGGCCAGCGGGCCGAGGTTGCCGAGGCCGAGAATGGCGGTGCCGTCGGTGATGACGGCGACCAGGTTGCCCTTGTTGGTGTAACGGTAGGCGTTGGCCGGGTCTTTCGCGATCTGGCGCACCGGTTCGGCGACGCCTGGGGTGTAGGCCAGCGAGAGTTCGTACTGGGTGGCGCAGGGTTTCGACGATTCGACGGAGATTTTTCCGGGACGCGGAAACTCGTGATAGTCCAGGGCTTGCTGGTTCAGGTCGCTCATGTTTGTCCTCTCGATGACTGGGGGTGCGTTCGCTGCTGGATATTAGCTTGCTGCATTGCAGAAAAACAGGCGGAGTTTTCTGTCCTTCGATTGGTTAAAATTTTGTTTTTTCCAATTCCCGAGCGCCTCATGCACAGCCTTTTCGACACATGCCATTCCTTCGATGCCGGCAACGGAAAAACCGGTTCCTTCTATTCCCTGCCGCAACTTGAAAAGGCGGGCATCGGCGCCGTCTCGAAGCTACCGGTGTCGATCCGCATCGTGCTGGAGTCGGTGCTGCGCAATTTCGACGGCCTCAAGATCACCGAGCAGCATGTGCGCGAACTGGCCAACTGGCAGCCGAATGCGCCGCGCACCGAGGAAATCCCGTTTGTTGTCGCGCGCATCCTGCTGCAGGACTTCACCGGCGTGCCGCTGCTGGCCGACCTGGCCGCGATGCGTTCCGCCGCCGAGCGCGCCGGCAAGGATGCCAGCAAGGTGGAACCGCTGGCGCCGGTAGAAATGGTGGTGGACCACTCGGTGCAGGTCGATGTATTCGGTCGTCCCGATGCGCTGGCCGAGAACATGAAGATCGAGTTCGAACGCAACATCGAGCGTTATCAGTTCCTCAAGTGGGGCATGCAGGCGTTCGAGACGTTCAAGGTGGTGCCGCCCGGCGTCGGCATCGTGCACCAGGTCAATATGGAATACCTGGCGCGCGGCGTCATGGAGAAGGACGGCGTTTATTACCCGGATACGCTGGTCGGCACCGATAGCCACACGACGATGATCAACGGCCTCGGCGTTGTCGCCTGGGGCGTCGGCGGCATCGAGGCGGAAGCCGGCATGCTCGGCCAGCCGGTGTATTTCCTGACGCCGGATGTGGTCGGCGTCAACCTGACCGGCCGCGCCGCGCCGGGCGTCACCGCAACCGACATCGTGCTGACCATCACCGAAATGCTGCGTCGCGCGAAAGTGGTCGGCAAGTTCGTCGAATTCTTTGGCGAGGGCGCCGTCGCGTTGCCGGTCACCGATCGCGCCACCATCGCCAACATGGCGCCGGAATACGGCGCGACGATGGGCTTCTTCCCGGTCGACGAAGCGACCTGCCAGTACTACCTGGCCACCGGCCGCGATGCCGCTCAAGTCGATGCGATGCGCGCGTATTACAAGGCACAGAACCTGTTCGGCATTCCCGCGGCTGGCAGCATTGAGTACAGCCAGACCTTGGAACTCGATCTGGGCAGCGTCAAGCCTTCCGTCGCCGGCCCGAAACGGCCGCAGGACCGGATCAATCTGTATGCGCTGAAAGAGTCGTTCGAGACCCTGTTTGCATTGCCCAAGGATCAGGGCGGTTACGGCAAGCCGGAGAGCGAACTGCCGGTCAAATACACGCTGGCCGATGGCAAGATGCAAATCGGCCACGGCGACGTGGTGATCGCCGCGATCACTTCCTGCACCAACACCTCCAACCCTGGCGTCATGCTGGCCGCCGGCCTGCTGGCCAAGAAGGCGGTAGAGAAGGGCATGTACATGCCGTCGCATGTGAAGACTTCGATGGGCCCCGGTTCGCGCGCGGTGACCGAATATCTGAAAGGCGCCGATTTGCTGGAGCCGCTGGAGAAACTCGGTTTCGGCGTGGTCGGCTACGGTTGCACGACCTGCATCGGCAACTCGGGTCCGCTGCCGGAACAGATCGAAAAGGGCATTCTCGATCACGATCTGGTGGCCTGCTCGGTGTTGTCCGGCAACCGCAACTTCGAGGCGCGCGTGCATCAGAACGTGAAGGCCAACTTCCTGATGAGCCCGCCGCTGGTGGTGGCTTTCGCGCTGGCCGGCCGCGTCGATATCGACATGGCCAATCAGCCGATCGGCGAAGGCAGCGACGGGCCGGTGTATCTGAAAGACATCTGGCCGACCGCCGAGGAAATCGCCGCCGTGCTACCGCACGCATCGAAGGCGGATGCCTATGCGATCTACAAAGACGTCGGCGCCGACAACCCGTTGTGGGATGCCGTGCCTGCGCCCGCCGGCCAGGTTTACGCCTGGGATGACGCCTCCACCTATATCCAGGAACCGCCGTTCTTCCAGGGCGGCGCCAAGCCGAATCCGGTGATTCGCGGCGCACGCGCGCTGGCGCTGTTCGGCGACTCGGTGACCACCGACCACATCAGTCCGGCCGGCAACATCAAGGCCGCCGCGCCCGCCGGCAAGTATCTGGTCGAGCATGGCGTCGCGCAGAAGGACTTCAACAGCTATGGCGCGCGGCGCGGCAACCACGAAGTGATGATGCGCGGCACCTTTGCCAACGTTCGCATCAAGAACCTGATGATTCCGGGCTCGGAAGGCGGCGTGACGCTGTTAAATGGCGAACAGATGAGCATCTATGACGCTTCGATGGCCTATCAGGCTGCCGGCACGCCGTTGGTCGTCATCGCCGGCGAGGAATACGGCACCGGCTCCAGCCGTGACTGGGCGGCGAAAGGCACGCAATTGCTGGGCGTCAAGGCGGTCGTGGCGAAGTCGTTCGAACGCATCCACCGCGCCAACCTGGCCGGCATGGGCGTGCTGCCGATCCAGTTCAAGGACGGCCAGGGTGCCGCCGACTTCAATCTGGATGGTTCGGAAAGCTTCGATATCGTCGGGCTGGAAAACGGCATCGTGCCGCAGCAGGACGTGACGCTGGTGATCAAGCGCGGCGACGGCTCCAGCCAGAACGTGTCGGTGAAGTTGCGTCTGGATACCCCGATCGAGATCGAGTACTTCCAGGCCGGCGGCATCCTGCCCTTCGTGCTGGCGCAGTTGCTGGGCTGATATAGGTCGCGCCGCGCCGGCGCGGCATGTAGGAGCGCCTTCCAAGGCGCGATAGCGGCTCAATCGCGCCTTGGAAGGCGCTCCTAC
>JASJPK010000011.1:0-59709 GCA_031426735.1 Hydrogenophilaceae bacterium
GCCACCACTCACCCTGAGGGTGAAGCGCCAAACAACCCGGCATGTCTCAATTCACGCGGTCTTCGAGCAATTTACGCATGACCAACTGAGGTTTCCAGGTTCAAAGCTCTCGGGAGACGAGTTCCCCCCTTTTCAAAGGGGGAAGGTGCCTTCGTCAGATGCCGCATCGATATCAACGCCAATCGAGTACAGCGCCTTCCTTATTCGGGAAGCTTGAGCAGCCGCTCACTTCTCCACACCCGCACCACATCTATTCGGTTCGCTTCCGCGTCGTGGCGATACACGATTCTGAAAGGCGGATGGATCAGCTCCCGCAGCGTAGGCGTATCGAATTCCGGAACCTTGCGGCCAATCTCAGGATGCTCCGCCAGAACCTCGACCCGCTCGAACACCTCTGCCACCAGGCGTTTGCCCACTGCCGGCACGCCTTGCTCGGCGTACCAGTCGAGCGATTCCTCCAAATCCAGCAGTGCCGATTCAGCGAAGCCGATTTGCCGACGCGGCATGGATCAATCCAGGCCCAGGCGGGCGCGCGCCTCGGCCAGGCCAACCACCCGCCCGGCTTCGATATCCGCGAGGCCGGAAACCACGGCCCGCATGAAAGCCCGTTCGTCCTCGGATTTTTCGAAATCGGCGACGGATTGCATGACCGCCACGGCCCGACCCCGGCTGGTAAGCAGAACCGGACGGTGTGCCTGCGTGGTGTGTTTGATCACGCTACCCGGGTTGACCTTCAGATCGCTCAGAGGAACGACGTCTTCGGAGAATTTCATATTTCGCCTGTTATCAGCACCAGTTGGATGACCGGATGGTAGCACTCTGAAACGTAGCCATTGCTGTCGGCCAAACAAACCTATGCGTTGTCTTCTTGCGATATCGCTGCACCACCTCTGCGCTGGATTTCCTATGCTTCCAACTAAGGAAGCCGAGTCTTCCGGTTCGGAGGGGAAACGAGCATGGCCAGCGAGGCAGACCCGCAGTGGTACAAGGACGCGATCGTCTATGAATTGCACGTCAAGGCATTCTTCGACGGTAATGGCGATGGCGTCGGCGACTTTCCGGGGCTGATCGGCAAGCTCGATTATCTGCAGGAACTCGGCGTCAACACGCTCTGGCTGTTGCCGTTCTACCCGTCGCCGGGGCGCGACGACGGCTACGACATCGCCGACTATCACGCCATCCACCCGATGTTCGGCGACATGCGCGACTTCCGCCGCTTCATCGCGGAAGCGCATCGGCGCGATCTCCGCGTGATCACCGAACTGGTGATCAACCACACTTCCGACCAGCATCCCTGGTTCCAGGCCGCGCGCCGGGCGCCGCCGGGTTCGGCCAAGCGCAATTTCTACGTCTGGAGCGACAGCGACAGACGCTACGCCGGCACGCGCATCATCTTCAACGACACGGAAACGTCCAACTGGGCCTGGGACGAAGTCGCGCAAGCCTATTACTGGCATCGCTTCTTCTCGCACCAGCCCGACCTGAACTTCGCCAATCCGCAGGTGTTCAAGGCGGTGATGCGGGTGATGCGCTTCTGGTTCGATGCCGGCGTCGACGGCATGCGGCTGGATGCGGTGCCTTACCTGTGCGAGCGGGAAGGTTCCAGCAACGAAAACCTGGTGGAGACGCATGCGGTGCTCAAGCGCATGCGCGCGGAACTCGACCTGCGTTACCCCAACCGCATGTTCCTGGCCGAGGCGAACCAGTGGCCGGAGGACGTGCGCGAATATTTCGGCGACGGCGACGAATGCCACATGGCTTATCACTTCCCGCTGATGCCGCGCATGTACATGGCCATCGCGCAGGAAGACCGACATCCCATCGTCGAAATCATGGAGCAGACGCCGGACCTGCCCGAATCCTGCCAATGGGCGGTGTTCCTGCGCAATCACGACGAATTGACGCTGGAGATGGTGACCGACCGCGAGCGCGACTATCTCTACCAGGCCTATGCCGGCGACCCGCGCGCGCGCCTCAATCTGGGCATCCGCCGCCGCCTGGCGCCGTTGCTGGAAAACGACCGGCTCGGCATCGAACTGCTGCACCAGATGCTGATGACGCTGACCGGTTCGCCGATCCTGTATTACGGCGACGAGATCGGCATGGGCGACAACCTCCAGCTCGGCGACCGCAACGGCGTGCGCACGCCGATGCAGTGGAGCGGTGAGCGCAACGGCGGCTTTTCCACGGCGGCAGCGGAGCGCCTGTACCTGCAGCCGATAGACGATCCGATGTACAGCTATGCCGCGGTCAACGTGGCGGCGCAGCAGCACAACCCGTACTCGCTGCTCAACTGGACCCGCCGCCTGATCGCCATGCGCGGCGCACACCGGGCATTCGGGCGCGGCAGCCTGCGTTTCCTGCGTCCCGGCAACCGCAAGATCCTGGCGTATCTGCGCGAATTCGAAGGCGAATCCATCCTGTGCGTGGCCAATCTGGCGCGCGCGCCGCAGGCGGTGGAACTCGACCTCGCCGCCTTCAAGGGGCGGGTGCCGGTGGAATTGATCGGGCGCAGCCGCTTCCCGCCCATCGGCGAGATGCCCTATCTGCTCACCCTGGGCGGGCATGGCTTCTTCGCCTTCCGCCTGGCCACGGACGTGGCGGCGCCGACCTGGCACGAGGAACGTCCGGTGGCGCCGGATCTGCCGGTGCTGGTGTTGCTCGATAGCGGCTGGCGCACCCTGTTCTCGCAACCGGCAGACGCCGGCGGCGTGCTGCCGTTGATGGTGCGGCGCGCGCGCGACCAGCTCGAAAGTCAAATCGTGCCGCGCTACTTCCGGGTGCAGCCCTGGTTCGCCGACCGCGACGCGGCGCCGGCGAAGTTCAAGTTCGAAGCGATGCAGGAATGGACCGACGACGGCGGCGACTGGCTGTTCGCCACCGTCGCGGTCACCCTGCCCAACGCCGAGGTGCACCGCTACGCCATGCCGCTGGCGTTGGTCTGGGACGACGCGACGGACGCGCACGACGGCGCGCTGCTGCCGGCCACCCTGGCCAAGGTGCGCCGCAGCGCGCGCGTCGGCAAGCTGCTCGACGCGTTCTGGGACGATGGCTTCTGCCGCGCCCTGGTAGCGGCGATGGCGCGCGGTGAGATGCTGGCTTTCGGCGAAGGCCGGCTGGAATTCACCGCCAGCGGCGCCGACATCGCCGCGCCGGCCGGCGCGACTACGCTGAGCGGCATCCAGCGCTCGCTCGGCGAGCACGGCCGGCTGCGCGTGACGCTGGACGGCAGGCTGCTGCTGAAGGGCTATCGCTGGCTGCTGGAGGGCATCCATCCGGAGCTTGAAATTTCGCGCTTTCTTTATGAAACCGCGCAGTTTTCCCATGTTCCGCAACTGCTCGGCACGGTGGAATATGTCGACAGCGTGGCGCAGCGTTCGACGCTGGCGATTCTGGAGCGCAGCGTGGAAAACCAGGGCGATGCCTGGCGCTATACGGTGGACTATCTGAAGCGTTGCCTGGATGGCCTGCAAGCCGGCCCGGAGCCGACGCCGGATGTCCAGCACGCCGCCTACCTGGGCTTGATGAAGAACCTCGGGCTGCGCACGGCGCAGTTCCATCGCGCCCTGGCGCAGTCCGATGCGGCCGGCGCCTTCGGCACCGAACCGGTCGCAGCGGCGGATATCGTCGCCTGGGTGAACAAGGTGCGGCGCGAGATGGATGCGATGTTCGAATTGCTGGAGCGGGAACTGTCGCGCCAACCGGAGTCGGTGCGGGAACTGGCCGTCGGCCTGCTGGCGCAGCGCGCCAAGCTGTATCGCCGCATCGTGCGGGCGGCCGGCATGCGGCTGCAGGCGGTGAAAACGCGCTGCCACGGCAACTATGGCCTGGGCCAGGTCTGGCTGGTGAACAACGATGTGCTCATCGCCAACTATGGCGGCGAGCCGGGTCAAAGTTGGGAGGAACGGCGCCGCAAGCACACGCCGTTGTTGGATGTGGCAGGCATGCTGGCTTCCCTTGGCATGGCCGGCGCCGCCGCGCTGGCACAGGCGGACTGGGATTTGCCGCAGCAGGGCGCGGAAATGGCAGCGAACCGGCAGCTCCAGGTGGACACCTGGGAACGGCTGGCGAGCAAGGCGTTTTTCAGAAGTTACCGTCAGGCAATGAAGGGGCACCCCACCTACCCGGCCGAAGTCGCGGTCGCCGAAGTGTTGTTGACCTTGTTCCTGGCGGAGAAGGCGATTGCTGAATTGAGCGATGCGCTCAAACAGTCATCGGTTGCTGTCGGAAGCGCGCTGCGGCGCTTGCTCCGGCTGGTGCGGCGCTGAAGGAGAAACGGTTTGCCGACACGACGACACGACATGCCGTTCGGCGCGCGGATCACCGAGTCCGGCGTGCGCTTTCGCCTGTGGGCGCCCGACCTCGGCCAGGTGGGCTTGTGCATCGAGCCAAGCCCGGAAGCGCTGCCCATGGCGGCGCACGGCGAAGGCTGGTTCGAACTGACCGTGGCCGATGCCGGCGCCGGCGCGCGCTACCGCTTCGAGGTCAACGACGCGTTGCGCGTGCCCGATCCCGCCGCGCGTTACAACCCGGACGACGTGCATGCCGCCAGCGAAGTAATCGACCCGAGCGCCTTCGTCTGGCGCGATGCGGCCTGGCGCGGGCGGCCGTGGCACGAAGCGGTGCTGTACGAATTGCATGTCGGCACCTTCTCGCCGGAAGGCAGCTTCGCCGGCGTCATGCAACGCCTCGACTATCTGGCCGAACTCGGCGTCACCGCGCTGGAACTGATGCCGGTGGCGGACTTTCCCGGCACGCGCGACTGGGGTTACGACGGCGTGCTGCCATTCGCGCCGGACAGCCGCTACGGCCGCCCGGAAGACCTCAAGGCGCTGATCGAAGCCGCCCACCTGCGCGGCCTGATGGTGCTGCTGGACGTGGTCTACAACCACTTCGGGCCGGAAGGAAACTACCTGCACGTCTACGCCCAGCCGTTTTTCAGCGAGCGCCGGCAGACCCCCTGGGGTGCCGCCATCGCCTTCGACGGACCGCGCCCGGTGCGCGAGTTCTTCCTGCACAACGCGCTGTACTGGTTGCAGGAATATCATCTGGACGGCCTGCGCCTGGACGCAGTGCATGCGATCTTCGACGCCAGCCCGCGCCACTTCCTCGACGAGTTGTCGGCCTGCGTCAGGGCCGCCATCGGCAACCGGCGCGAGGTCCATCTGATCCTGGAGAACGACGCCAACCAGGCACGCTACCTCGGCGGCGACGGCTATCGCGCGCAATGGAACGACGATCTGCACCACGCGCTACATGTGCTCTGCACCGGAGAAAGCGACGGCTATTACACCGACTACGCCGACGCGCCGCTGCACCACCTCGGCCGCAGCCTGGCGCAAGGCTTCGCCTGGCAAGGCGAGAAATCGGCTTATCGCGACGGCAATCCACGCGGCGAAGCCAGCGCGCATCTGCCGGCACAAGCCTTCGTCGCCTTCCTGCAAAGCCACGACCAGATCGGCAACCGCGCCTACGGCGAACGCATCGCCCAACTTGTAAGCAAACCGGCGCTGCGCGCGGCGGCTGCGATCTACCTGCTGGCGCCGTCGATTCCGATGCTGTTCATGGGCGAAGAGTTCGCCGCCGCAACCCCGTTCCCGTTCTTCTGCGATTTCGGCGGCAACGACCGCGACAAGGAACTGCGCACGGCCGTGACGCAAGGCCGCCGCCGCGAATTCGCCCATTTCGCGCGCTACGCCGACGCGGCGGCGCAGGCCGCGATTCCCGATCCGAACCGGCTGGAAACCTTTCTCGCCGCCCGGCTCGATTGGGGCTGCCTGGAAAAGCCGGAACATGCCGAGTGGCTGGCCTACTACCGCACCTTGCTGCAACTGCGGCAGGACATGATCGTGCCGCGCCTGCACAGCATGAACGGGGCGGCGGGACAGTTCGAAGTCTTGCCGAGCGGCTTGCTGCAAGTGCACTGGCGCCTGGGTGACGGCGCCACGCTACGGCTGCTGACGAATCTGTCGAACGAGGCGCGGGAAGGCGTGCTGCCTGACGGTCGCACCCTGTTCGCTACGGATGCGATAGGGGATGGCGAACTGCCGCCCTGGTCGGTGCTGTGGACGCTGCAAGGGGGTAGCGACGGGTAGCAGGTACGCAACCGCGGCAAGGCAAGGCGGCTGCAGCGCTATGTCTTTAGACATATGCCCCTCATCTGCCGGTACTATTTGGACATGTTGCAAATTTCCACCGCGAACGAGTTCTCCGAGCGCCTCTCCACGTTGATCGAGGCGATGCCCGATGCCATTTTTTTCAAGGATGGCGAGGGGTGTTGGCGCGTGGTGAACACGGCCGGCCTGCACTTGTTCAATCTGATCGGGCAGCGTTGGGAAGGCATGACGGACCTGGAACTGGCGCGTCTCTACCCCACGCTGGCCGACGCCTTTACGATCTGCCATCGCGAAGACGAAGCCGCCTGGGCGCTGCGGGCGCAGCATGACTCGCTGGAAAGCGTGGCAAACCCGCTCAACGGCGCGTTGCAAACCTTCGAAGTGACCCGGCTGCCCCTGTTCCATACCGACGGCAGCCGGCGCGGCCTGGTCGTCATCGGCCGGGACATCACCGAACGCAAACGGCTGGAGGCGAACGCGCTCCGCCAACACACCAGCTTCCGCCATCTGAGCGAAATCGCCGCCCTGTCGCATCTGCCGCTGGCGGAACAGTTCAGGCAGGCACTCGCGCTCGGCACGGCGCACCTGGGGCTGGAATTCGGCATCATCAGCCATATCGAAGCGGACACTTACCATGTCGTGTCCCAGATCTCGCCGCCCGGCACCTTGCAGGACGCGCAGACCTTTCCGTTAGGTTTGACCTATTGCAGCATGACCATCGCCCAGGACGACGTCCTGGCCATCGACGCGATGGCGAGTTCCGCGCATCGGGGGCATCCCTGTTATCAGGCGTTCCAGCTGGAAAGCTATATCGGCGCGCCGATCCGGGTCGGCGGAACGATTTACGGCACCGTCAATTTCAGCTCGCCGCAGCCTTATCACCGCGCTTTCGACGACGGCGACAAGGAATTTGTCCAGTTGCTCGCCCGCTGGGTGGAATCGGCGATCGAACGCAGCCGGGTCGAGCAGCGCCTGATCGAGAGCGAATTGCAACTGCGCACGATCATCGAGAACGAACCCGAGTGCGTAAAGATGCTGTCCGCCGACGGTACGTTGCTGAAAATGAACCGCGCCGGCCTGGACATGATCGACGCGCATTCGCTGGAACAGGTCATCGGCACCTCGGTCGCCGACATCGTCACGCCGAAATACCGCAAACGCTTCAAAACGCTGACCAGGCAAGTGTTCGAGGGCAAGCCAGGTCGGCTGGAATTCGAGATATGCAGTTTGAAAGGCGCGCATCGCTGGCTGGAAACCAACGCCGTACCGCTGGCCGATGCCGAGGGCAACATCGTTTCCCTGCTGAGCGTCACGCGCGACATCAGCGAACGCAAACAGGCGGAATCCGCCTTGCGCGAAAGCGAGAAGCGCTTCCGCGACACGCTGGAATATGCCCCGATCGGCATGTCCGTCACCACGCTGGACGGGCGCATCGTCCTGGCGAACCGCGCCCTCTGTCAGATCCTGGGTTACGAAAAAGACGCGCTGGAGAACCTGTCGTTCCGGGATTTCACGCATCCCGAAGACATCGAGCAATCCGTCGTCAACATGCAACAGATCCTGGCCGGCGAGATCGATTCCTATCAACTGGAAAAACGCTATCTGCACAAGAACGGCGCGACCATCTGGGCGCAACTGACCGTTTCGCTGCTGCGCGACACCGCCGGCGTACCGCTCAATTTCATCGCCCAGATCGAGGACATCTCCGGCCGCAAGCGCGATCAGGAAGAAATCCACCGCCTCGCCTATTACGACACGCTCACCGGCCTGCCCAACCGCCGGCTGCTGATGGACCGCTTCAACCAGGCGCTCACCCAGGCCAGGCGCTTTCACCGTTCCCTCGCGGTCATGTATCTGGACCTGGACCGTTTCAAGGAAGTCAACGACCAGCTCGGCCACGACGTCGGCGACGAACTGCTGATCGCCGTCGCCGCGCGTTTGAACAGCTGCGTGCGCAACGTGGATACCGTCTCCCGGCAAGGCGGCGATGAATTCATCGTCGTCCTTACCGAAATCAGCCAGCCGCATGACGCCGAGCGGGTCGCCGCAAAAATCCTGGCCAGCCTGGCCTTGCCCGTCACGATCGGCGAACAACGCCTGCGCATCACCACCAGCATCGGCATCGCCGTGCTGCCCATCGACGGCACGGCAAGCGCCGGCGAACTGCTGAAGCAGGCCGATATGGCCATGTATGCGGCGAAGGACGCCGGCCGCAATCAGTTCCGGTTCTGTTGCTGCCCGGCCGGCTATGTCTCGACCCAATGCATCAGCAGCGGCAAGAGCCTTCCCGACGGGGAATGAGTTTTTGTCGGGTGCGCATGGCGCATCGCCCAGACCGCCACCTCGCCTCGCCACCTTACAATGGCGCTGTTTTCAACCCTCGCCGCCGCCACCATGCCCGTCAATCTCTCCGCCCCCGATCCCGCCAGCCTGCGTTCCGTTCCCGGCGTTGAACTCGGCATTGCTTCCGCCGGCATCAAGACACCCGGTCGCCGCGATGTTTTGGTGATCACGCTGCCGGCTGAATCCGAAGTGGTTGGCGTGTTCACGCAGAACCGTTTCTGCGCCGCACCTGTCACGGTCTGCAAAGAACATCTGCATCTGGAATCGGGCATCCGCGCGCTGGTGGTCAACACCGGCAACGCCAACGCCGGCACCGGTGAGGACGGCCTGCGCCGCGCGCGCGAAACCTGCGCCGCGGTGGCCGAGAACCTCGACATCAAGCCCGAGCAGGTGCTGCCGTTCTCCACCGGCGTGATCCTGGAACCGCTGCCGCACGACAAGATCGTCGCCGCGCTGCCGGCCGCGCTGGCCGACCTCAAAGCGGACAACTGGGCCGCCGCAGCCGTGGCGATCATGACCACCGACATCGTGTCGAAAGCCACCTCGCGCAAGGCATCGTTGAATGGCGTCGAATTCAACGTCACCGGCATCGCCAAGGGTTCCGGCATGATTCACCCGAACATGGCGACCATGCTGTCGTTCGTCGCGACCGACGCGCCGGTATCGTGCGAGGCACTGGAAGCCATGCTGCGCCATGCGGTGAACAAGTCGTTCAACTGCATCACCGTCGATGGCGATACCTCGACCAACGACTCCTGCATCCTGATCGCCACCGGCATGACACCGGCGCCGGTGATCATGGACAGCGCCGATGCCCGCTTCGACTCGCTGCAATCCGTCGTCACCGAAGTCATGATCGAACTCGCCCAGGCCATCGTGCGCGACGGCGAGGGCGCCACCAAGTTCATGGAAATCCGCGTCGAAGGCGGCAAGGACGAGGCCGAATGCAAGCAGGTCGCCTACGCCATCGGCCGCTCGCCGCTGGTGAAGACCGCGTTCTTCGCCTCCGACCCCAACCTCGGCCGCATCCTCGCCGCCATCGGCTACGCCGGCATCGCCGACCTGGATGTGAACCGGCTGCGCATGTGGCTGGGCAATGTGCTGGTCGCGGAAAACGGCGGCCGCGCGGCGTCGTACCGGGAAGAGGAAGGCGCGCGCGTAATGGCCGCGCCGGAAATCGCCGTGCGCATCGATCTGGCACGCGGCAACACCGTCGCCACCGTGTGGACCTGCGATTTCTCCTACGACTACGTCAAGATCAACGCGGAATACCGCAGCTAAGCAGCCGACGCACGTAGCACGTAGGATGGGCGAAGCGCAGCGGAAGCCTTGGCGGCGGGTTTTGCCGCTTAGGCATCCGGCGTGCCGAGAACTGGTGCTGCGCGCCCATCATTCGTAGTGATCGATGGGCGCGCTGCGCTTCGCCCATCCTACTGGCTGGACCCTGGACCCTGGATCCCTAACGACGGGATCACACGCGGAGCCGGTTAATATGCCGTTACATCATAGCGACGGCGACCACGATGAACGACGAAGACGAACTCCCCAGCTATTCGGTCAACCCGGAACTCGCCCTGCTGATCGCGCGGGGCAACGATTTGCTGGAACGGCTGGATGCCTGGCTGCCGCCGGTGCCGCGCCGCGTCGACTGGCGCGAAACGCTGGCTTGCCGTTGGCACAAACAAATGGGGCGGGGCATGCTGGTGCCGGTGACGACGCTGAACTGTCCGCCCTGGTCGGCGCTGTCCGGCATCGACGAACAGAAGGCGGCGCTGGAGCGCAACATCCTGCAGTTTCTCAAGGGCTTGCCGGCCAACAACGTGCTGCTTGCCGGCAGTCGCGGTTGCGGCAAATCCTCACTGGTCAAAGCCTTGCTGCCGCGTCACGCAAAAAAGGGCCTGCGCCTGGTGGAGGTGGATCGCGACGATCTGATCGATCTGCCGGAAATCACCGCGCGCCTGGAAAACCAGCCCGGCAAATTCATCCTGTTCGCCGACGATCTCTCGTTCGAGTCGGGCGACGCCGCCTACAAGCCGCTGAAAGCCGCGCTCGACGGGTCGGTCGCGGGGCTGCCGGCCAATGTGCTGATCTGCGCGACCTCGAACCGGCGCCATCTGATGCCGGAGTTCTTCGCCGAAAACGAAGCGACACAACACCTGGGCGGCGAAGTGCGGCCGGGCGAGAGCACCGAGGAAAAGATTTCGCTGTCGGATCGCTTCGGCCTGAACCTGACCTTCTATCCGTTCGATCAGGACGCCTACCTGACCATCGTCGCCGGCTGGATCGCCGCGCTGGGCGGCAGCACCGACGCGGATACCCGCACCGAGTCGCTGCAATGGGCGATCCAGCGCGGCGGCCGTTCCGGCCGGGTGGCGCAGCAGTTCGCGCGCGACTGGGTCGGCCGCCAGGGCTTGCGACGCAAAGCCAGACCGGCCTGACTTGCTAGACGCAGCGCCAACGTCGAAGATGCGCACAACAAATTATTAGGGAGTAACACCGCATGTCGCTGGCCATCGTTAGCAGCCGCGCGCTGGCCGGCATGGAAGCGCCGGAAGTGATCGTGGAAGCGCATCTGGCCAACGGCCTGCCAGCCTTCACCCTGGTCGGCCTGGCCGAAGCGGAGGTGAAGGAATCGCGCGACCGGGTGCGCGCCGCCTTGCTGCAATCCGGCTACGAATTCCCGCAACGCCGCATCACGGTCAACCTGGCGCCGGCCGATCTGCCGAAGGAATCGGGCCGTTTCGACCTGCCCATCGCGCTCGGCCTGCTCGCCGCCTCCGGACAATTGCCGGCCGAAAAACTGAAGGAATACGAGTTTGCCGGCGAACTGGCGTTGACCGGCGCCTTGCGGCCGATTCGCGGTGCGTTGGCGATGATGCTGGGTGCCGCGCGCAGTGGCCGCGCCTTCATTCTGCCGCGCGCCAGCGCCGAGGAGGCCGCCCTGGCCGAAGGCGCCGAAGTGTATGCCGCCGATACCTTGCTGGCAGTCTGCGCGCATCTCACCGGCCGCACACTTTTGCCGCGCGTTGTTCCACGTGAAACCATTGTTCAGCTCGACTACCCCGATCTGGCCGATGTGAAAGGCCAGCAACACGCCCGCCGCGCGTTGGAAATTGCCGCGTGCGGCGGCCATTCGCTCTTGATGAGCGGGCCGCCGGGCACCGGCAAATCCATGCTGGCCAGCCGCTTGCCCGGCATCCTGCCGCCGATGACGCAGGCCGAAGCGCTCGAATCCGCTGCCGTACTGTCGTTGACCGGCGGCTTCCGCAGCGAAAACTGGCGCGTGCGGCCGTATCGCTCGCCGCACCATACCGCTTCGGGCGTCGCGCTGGTCGGCGGTGGCAATCCGCCGCGTCCCGGCGAAATCAGTCAGGCGACGCATGGCGTGCTGTTTCTCGACGAGCTGCCCGAATTCGACCGCAAGGCGCTGGAAGTCCTGCGCGAACCGATGGAGGCCGGTCGCATCACGATCTCCCGCGCGGCACGGCAGGCCGATTTTCCGGCTCGCTTCCAGCTCATCGCGGCGATGAACCCGTGTCCCTGCGGTTATCTCGGCCATCCCGGCGGGCAATGCCGCTGTTCGCCGGAACTGGTCGCGCGCTATCGTGGCCGCATTTCCGGACCCTTGCTGGATCGCATCGACCTGCATATCGAAGTCGCCGCGTTGCCGGAAGCGGAAATGACCGCGGCGGGCGACGGCGAAGCTTCCAGCGTCGTGCGGGCCAGGGTCGCTGCCGCGCGGGCACGCCAGATCGAGCGACAGGGCAAGCCGAATGTGCAGCTCGGCAGCAAGGAAATCGACCGGTATTGCCAGCCCGACACCGCCGCGATGGCATTGCTGAAATTGGCGATTGCACGACTCAATCTGTCCGCGCGCGCTTACCATCGCATCTTGCGCGTGGCGCGCAGCATTGCCGATCTGGCCGGCGAAGAGTGTATCGGTGCCGGTCAGGTTGCCGAGGCCGTGCAGTATCGACGCGGTGTCGGAAACTGAAGGACATGCAAATGCAGACAACTTCCACCCAGGCATTGGCCAGCTGGCACGAGGAAAAACGTTCCGCCTGGTTGTATCGCATCGTGTCGGATGCGGAATCGGGTTCGCCGCGCCAGGTGCTGTTTCTCGAACTGGCGCAGGCGGCTGATAAGCAAGCCGGGCTGTGGGAAGCCGAAATGGACAAACTGGGCATGGCGAAACCGGCGCGCTTTGTGCCGGATGCGCGCGCCAGCCTGGTTGCCTGGCTGATTCCGCGCGTCGGCGTGCGGCCGCTGAAAGGCATACTTGCCGCCATGAAAGTGCGCGGCATGAGCCTGTATCAAACAGCCGTGCCGCACAGCACGCCGGTCAATCTGGAGCAGATGCGCAATGAACGGCACCAGAATGCGGGCAGCGGCAATCTGCGCGCGGCTGTTTTCGGCATCAACGACGGCCTTATTTCCAACGCCAGTCTGATTCTGGGTGTCGCCGGCGCCGCTGCCGGCCCCGACATGATTTTGCTGTCCGGCATCGCCGGGCTGCTTGCCGGCGCATTTTCGATGGCGGCAGGCGAATACGTTTCGATGCGCTCGCAACGTGAATTCCACGAGTACCAGATCGCGCTGGAACGCGAAGAACTCGACCAATATCCGCAAGAGGAAGCCGCCGAGCTGGCGCTGATCTATCAAGCCAAGGGCATCGGCAAGGCCGAGGCACGACAGTTGGCGCAGACCTTGATCGCCGACCCCGACCGCGCCCTCGATACCCTGGCGCGCGAGGAGCTGGGCCTCAATCCGGACCAGCTCGGCTCGCCCTGGGGGGCCGCCATCAGCTCCTTCTTCGCCTTTGCCGTCGGCGCCTTCCTGCCCGTGCTGCCGTATCTGGTGCTGAGTGGAGAACACGCCTTTTACGGCGTCCTGGTCACGGCAGCGATCGGCCTGTTCGGCGTCGGTGCGGCACTCAGCCTGTTCACCGGGCGCAGTGCCCTCGCCGGCGGCCTGCGCATGGCGTTGATCGGCGCCGCCGCGGGCGCAGCGACCTGGTTCATCGGCAAGGGTTTGGGCGTGGTTTTAAGCGGTTAGAATTCCTCGCCATCCACTTCAGACTCCCACCGCCATGACCGCACGCACTTTCAGCCTCGAATTCTTTCCGCCGAAAACCCCCGAGGGCATGGACAAGCTGCGCGAAACACGGCGCCAATTGGCCCTGCTCAATCCCGAGTTCTTCTCGGTGACCTTCGGCGCCGGCGGCTCGACGCGCGACCGTACGCTGGAAACCGTACTGGATATCCAGGCTGCCGGCTTGGCCGCCGCGCCGCATCTGTCCTGCGTCGCCTCCACCCGGGAGAGCATTCGCGAGATTCTGGAAACCTATCGCGCCAACGGCATCCGCCACATCGTCGCGTTGCGCGGCGATCTGCCGTCCGGCATGGCCGAGCCGGGCGAGTTCCGCTACGCCAACGAACTGGTCAGCTTCATCCGCCAGGAAACCGGCGACTGGTTTCAGATCGAGGTCGCGGCCTATCCAGAAACCCACCCGCAGGCACGCAATTACCGTGAGGATCTGCTCAACTTCAAGCGCAAGGCGGAAGCCGGCGCCAATGCGGCGATCACGCAGTATTTCTTCAATGCGGATGCGTATTTCAATTTCGTCGACGACTGTACCCAACTGGGCGTCACGCTGCCTATCGTGCCGGGCATCATGCCGATCTCCAATTTCAGCCAGTTGTCGCGTTTCTCGGCGGCGTGCGGTGCCGAAATTCCGCGTTGGCTGACCAACAAAATGGAGAGCTACATGGACGACACCGCTTCGATCAAGGCGTTCGGCCTCGATTTCGTCACCGGCATGTGCGACAAACTGCTGCGCGGCGGTGCGCCCGGCCTGCATTTCTACACGCTGAATCAGGCCGGTTTGACCACGGCGATCTGGCAGCGGCTGGGCCTCTAGGACCGGGCCGTATTTCGACACAACCCATAAAAATCAATCGGGAGGGTGCATGAAAATTCTGCTGGCAGACGACCATCCGCTGTTTCGCGAAGGCGTGAAACCGGTACTCCTCAAACTCGATCGCAGGGTCACCCTGATCGAAGCGGACGATTACCCGTCCGCATTCGCCGCCATGCACAAGGCACGCGAAGTCGATCTGGCCTTGCTCGACCTGTACATGCCGGGCATGTCCGGCCTGGAAGGCGTTGCCCGCTTCCGCGCCGCCTTCCCGGACATCCCCGTAGTGGTGTTGTCGGCCTCAGAGCAGGTCGAGGATATCCAGAAGCTGCTGGCAGCCGGCGCCCTCGGCTATATCACCAAAGCCTCGCCCAGCGACGTCATCCTCAACGCCCTGCAACTGGTGCTGGCGGGCGGCGTCTACGTGCCGCCCGGCCTGATCGAGCCGCCCACCGTGGAAGCGCCGATCGCGCAGAAATCCAACCGCCATACTGCGATGACCACGCGCCAGATTCAGGTCCTGCGCGAATTGGCGAAGGGGCGTAGCAATCGTCAGATCGGCGATATCCTGCAAGTCACCGAAGGCACCATCAAACTGCATGTGGCGGCGATCTTTCGGCTGCTGAAGGTCAACAACCGCACCGAAGCGGTGTTGGTGGCCCAGAAAATGGGTATGCACAAGAAATAGGATCCAGCGTTTCTCTTGCGAGGTAGTGGCGCCAGACGCTTGCCATGAGCAGTTTCCGACCCTCTTTGACCCTGCGGTTGCGCATTCTTGCCGTCGCACTGATGCCGCTATTGTTTGCCGTCGGCCTGTTTGCGGTCTATTTCACGCAGCGCAGCGTCAACGAAATGGAAACCTCGCTGGCGCACTTGGGGCGGGATAGCGCCAACCACCTGGCCGATGCAATCGCCTTCGACCTGTTTTCCGGAAATCTGCCGCCGGTCAAACGCCTGCTCGACTACGAGCGCAACTTTCGCCGTATCGAGGTAGCCGCGGTCACCGATGGCGCGCATTGGCTGCTAATCAGCGGCAAATCGAAAGCCTTGCCGGCGCTGACAGGGAAGGCGCCGCCCCCTTTCTGGCGCAATGGCCCGATGCTGTACTTCGCGCAGACCGTGCAGCTACCGGCCCCCAGAGAATCGGACCCTTATCTCGCCCCGCCGGAGGCAAACCGCCCGGCGAATTATCTGGTAGTCAGCCTGAGCCGCGGTCCGGTCGAACTGACCCGTTCGCAAGTCGGTCTGGCTGCCGGCGGCACCGCGCTGATCACCATCCTGTTCGCACTGTTGCTGGCCTGGCGCCTGTCCGGCGGCGTCAGCCGGCCGCTGGTGAACATCACCAACACGGTGGCGCATCTGGCCAACGGCAAGCTGACCGAGCGCACGCCGGAAACCTCGCAGGGCGAAATCGGCCTGCTCGAACGCGGCGTCAATCGCATGGCGCAGGCGCTGGAAGAGAATCAGCGCAACCTGACGCTGCGGGTACACGATGCGACGGCCGAATTGCTCGGCCAGAAGCTGGCTGCGGAAGCGGCCGTGCGTGCCAAATCGCGTTTTCTCGCCGCCGCCAGCCATGACCTGCGCCAACCGCTGCATGCGCTGACGCTGCTCGTCGCCGCGTTGCGCGAGCAGGTTGCCGACGGCGAAGCGGGACGGCTCGCGCGGCACATCGAAGCCTCCGCTTCGGCCATGGAAAGTCTGCTCAACGCGCTGCTGGATTTGTCGAAACTGGATGCCGGCGTAGTGGAAGCCCGCCCAGTCTGCTTCCCGGTCAACAAGGTGCTCAATCAGGTCGCCAGCCAGTTTCTGCCGGTGGCACAGGCGCGCGGCATCCGCCTGAACTTCGCCGCCAGCGGTCTGTGGGGGTATTCGGACCCGGCCCTGGTCGAGCGCGTGGTCGCCAACCTGGTCTCCAACGCGCTGCGCTATACCGAGCGCGGCCGCGTCCTGGTGGGGGTGCGCCGGGTCGGCAAGGACTGGCTGCGCTTCGAGGTGCTGGATACCGGCAAGGGCATCCCGCCCGAATTTCAGGCGCGCATTTTCGAGGAGTACTTTCAACTCGAAAACCCGGAACGCCACCGCGACAAGGGCCTCGGCCTCGGCCTCGCCATCGTCTCCCGCCTTGCCCGTCTGCTCGGCAGCCGCGTACAGGTGCGGTCAGTACCCGGCCGCGGCTCCTGTTTCGCGTTCCAGCTGGCGCGTTGCGAAGCCGCGCCGACTGCCGCCGAGACTGTCGCGGCGCCGGCCTCTTTCTTGCTGCCTCTGGAAAATTCGCTGGTGGCCTTCATCGACGACGACGAAACCATTCTGGCCGCCATGGTCGAGGTGTTCGACCACTGGAATGTGGCGCTGGCTGCCGGTGAGGATGCCGAACAGGTGCGCGCCGAATTGCAGGCACTCGGCCGCGCGCCCGATCTGATCCTGTGCGATTACCGCTTGCGCGACGGCCATACCGGCGTCGAAGCGGTGCAGCTGCTGCGCGATGCCTTCGGCGCCGACATCCCGGCTGCCCTGCTGACCGGCGATACCGCGACGGATACCATCCAGGCAATTCAGGCCAGCCATTTGCCGGTGCTGCACAAACCGATCAAACCAGCCAAACTGCGCGCCTTTCTTTCTCATCTGCTGGCCGATCCTGCCGGCTCGCCATCTTCCACAAACCGTTCCGAACCATGAAAACCATTTCTTTGCTTCTGCTTGTCGCCGGCCTGATCCTGGCCCCGGCCTACTGGATCTATGCCAAGTTCTATACCGGCAAACAAACCGCCATGCTGACGCTGGCCAAGGCGGAAGGAGCGGCCGAGAAATGGCGCTCGCCGACCTTCGATTTACAACCGGAGATGGCGCCGGTGGGCCTGGTGCTGCATGTGGATACCAGCTTTTCGCCCAATATGGCCGATCATCAACCGCCGATGGACCGCTACAACGTCATCCTGTCGAAACAGGGCGAGTCGGCAAAACCGCTGACCATCACGTTGAAAGCCTCCAACTCGGCCAACGGCAATCAACTCTTTAAGGAACACCTCTTGTTCATGCAGGTGGTACAAGCCGGCAGCTATCGGGTGGATGTCGCGCCGGCCTCGGAACCGACCATGAAGGTCGAGAAGATGCGCCTGGAAGTGCGCCAGAACCTGCAGGAACCGAACAGCAACGTGGTCACTGCCGGTGTCGTTATGCTGGTTCTGGGCCTGCTCGGCCTGATCGCGATCTAGAACCGGGTGAGGATGTTTTCCTCGCCCGCCAGGACCTGAGCGCCGGAACCGACCAGCAGGTTGTCCGGCTGATGCGCGACATGCAGGTTCTTGTCCGGATAGGGCAGGGTGTGCAGGAAATGGCGCATGCAGTTCAGCCGCGCGCGTTTCTTGTCGTCGGACTTGATCACCACCCAGGGCGCATCCGCCGTGTCGGTATGGAAGAACATCGCGTTCTTCGCCTCGGTATAGGCATCCCACATGTCGAGCGATTTGATGTCGATCGGCGACAATTTCCAGTGCTTGAGCGGATCGTCGCGGCGCGAGACGAAGCGGCGCAACTGCTCTTCCCGGCTGACCGAAAACCAGTATTTGTATAGCTGCACGCCGCTATTCGCCAACATGCGCTCGAATTGCGGCGTCTGCCGCATGAATTCCAGGTATTCGTGCGGCGTACAGAAGCCCATGACCCGCTCGACGCCGGCGCGGTTGTACCAGGAGCGGTCGAAGAAGACCATTTCGCCGGCGGTGGGCAGATGCTGCACGTATCGCTGGAAATACCACTGGCCGCGTTCGCGGTCCGACGGCTTGTCGAGTGCGACGACACGCGCGCCGCGCGGGTTCAGGTGTTCCATGTAGCGTTTGATGGTGCCGCCCTTGCCGGCCGCATCGCGGCCTTCGAACAACACGACGATTTTCTGGCCGCTATCGCGCACCCAGCTTTGCACCTTCAACAACTCGATCTGCAGCATCTCCTTCTGCGCTTCGTAGTCGGCCCGGCGCAACCGGGTGCGATACGGGTAGCTGGCCGGCAAGGCGGCGTAATCGCTGTCCTCGTTGCTGCCGGGCGGCGCATGCGCGACAGTCAGCGCAACCGGATCGTGACTCACCGCCTCGATTTCCGCCGCCGCTTTCGGATTCGGACAATTGGCGGCATCGTCGACGACATCCAACGCCGCGCCGGCAAGGGTTTGGCTGTCTGGCGATTGATCGACCGGCTCCGTTTGCGGAGCAACCGCTACGGCGGTCTGCACTTTCGCCGCGGTGGCGCGACGACGCGGGGCGGTTGCGGGTTTTACGCTGCGTTTGGTCTCGGCCATAGTCTCTCTCGGTGCGATAAAAAAGATTGATTATGATGCTGCGCGAACCCTCTCGTTATGCAATGTATTTATGTTTCCTGCCTGCCCGGAACGGACTATTAGTCCATCCATCCCCTTCCCGCGCCTGCCGGAAACATGCAACCTTCGCTCCCCCATCCCTGCGAGATTGAGCGCCATGTCCGTCGCACCCAGCGTAACCATCCTGTTGTCAGCGGTTCTGCCACAGTGAGCGAGACGATGCAGGCCTATCGCATTCTGCAGTCGCAGGGCTTCGGCAGCCGGCGCGATTGCCGCGACCTGATGCGGCGCCAGCGTGTGCTGTTCGAAGGCGTGCTGGTGACCGACCCCGAGCAGGAGTTTGCCTGCGATGGCCTCACATTCAGCGTCGATGGCCAGCCGTATCGCTACCGCCAATATGTTTACCTGGCTCTGCACAAGCCGGCCGGCTACGAATGCTCGCGCCAGCCGCGCGACCATCGCAGCGTGTTTTCATTGCTGCCGGAAGCGATGCTGCGGCGCGGCGTGCAATGCGTCGGCCGCTTGGACCAGGACACCACCGGCCTGTTGCTGTTCTCCGACGACGGCCACTTCATCCATGACCACACTTCGCCGAAGAAACAGATCGGCAAGACCTATCGGGTCACCTGCAAGCATCCATTCACGCAGGATCTGATCGACCAGCTGCTGAGCGGCGTGCAGTTGCACGACGAACCCGCGCCGATCCGCGCCCGGCAAAGCCGCGCATTGTCGGAGCAGCAGCTTGAACTGGTCATCGAGGAAGGCAAATACCACCAAGTCAAACGCATGATCGCTGCAGCTGGCAATCGCGTCGAGTCGCTGCACCGCTGCGCCATTGGCCGCTATACCCTGCCGGACGACCTGGCCAGCGGCGCCTGGAAGTGGCTGGAAGCGGAAGACCTCGCCGCGTTGCAGTCTCGTCCTCGCATCGACCCGCCCCACGATCTACCACCCTCACCCCAGTCATAAACAGGAGTTATCGATGCAATACATATTTTCGATTCTGGCCGGCATGATCCTGGCTTTTTCCGTTGTCGCCCCGGTTGCGGCCGCATTGCCCGCACCCAAAGTAGTCAAGGTCAACGAGCGCATTTATGCCCTGCTCGGCCCGATGGAATTGCCGAACAAGATGAACCAGGGTTACATGGTCAACAGCATCCTGATCGTCGGCGACAGCGGCAGCATCATCGTCGATACCGGCTTCACCGATGAAATCGGCACCATGCTGGCCAAACAGGCCGCCAAACTGACCGGCAAACCGATCACCCACGTCATCAACACGCACCATCACGGCGACCACAGTTTGGGCAACGCCGCCTTCCCCAAAGCCAAAATCCTCAGTTCCGAGCAATGCCGCAAGCTTGCGCTGGAACAGGGCGCCGAGTGGATAACCATCATTGAAGCTGCCGCCGGACGCAAATTCCCCAACACCAAGGTCGTCACCGCCGAGACCACCTACCCGCAGAACAGCAAAACCGAACTGACGCTGGCCGGCGTCAAGATGGTGTTCTGGATTCCGCAAGCCGCGCACACCCTCGGCGACCTGATGATCTGGTTGCCGGACGATCAGGTCCTGCTGTCCGGCGACGTGATGGTCAACAAGGTCACGCCCAATTTCCGCGACGGCAATCTGAAGGAATGGATCAGCGCGCTGGAGCAAGTGCAAAGCCTGCCGGTGAAGACCATCGTTCCCGGCCACGGCCCGCTGATGAGCAAGCAAGATGCCGCCGCCATGCACCAGCGTATGGCCAACCTGTATTCGGGCATCGAAGCCGGCGTCAAGGCAGGCCTGACCGACAGCGAGATCCGCAACAAGCTGGACCTGACCGAGTGGAGGAACCTGGAGCATTTCGACGAACAGATGGGCGGCAACATCAGCAAGGCCTTTCTGGAAATCGAAGCGGCCAGTTTCTGAGCTGCAAGGTGATACCTGTGGGAGCAGCCTACCGGCCGCGATAAGTTTGTTGCCACTGAATCGCGGCCGGTAGGCCGCTCCCACAACACCCGTCCAGCCGAAGTAGGTCGGCAATCCCTTGCCGACTACCCACTCGCGGCAGGGGTGCGCCGCTTCATGCCAAAAGCAATTACGCGGTGAATCGCTCCTACGAAACCAGACTCAGCGCCACCGCTTCGGCGACCTTGATGCCGTCGACGGCGGCGGACAGGATGCCGCCTGCATAACCGGCGCCTTCACCGGCAGGATAGAGGCCGCGCGTATTCAGGCTTTGGCAGTCCTCGCCGCGCGTGATGCGGATCGGCGACGACGTGCGCGTTTCCACACCGGTCAGCACCGCATCGTCCATCGCGAATCCCTTGATCTGCTTGTCGAAGGCCGGCAACGCCTCACGGATCGTGGCAATGACGTAATCGGGCAGGCAGCCGGACAGGTCTGTCCAGCGCACGCCCGGCGTGTACGACGGAAGCACGCTTCCCGGCTCGGTTGAAGGCCGCCCGGCCAGAAAATCGCCGACCTTCTGCGCCGGTGCGCGGTAATCGCCGCCGCCGGCGACAAAGGCGGCCTCTTCCCAGCGCCGCTGGAAATCCGTGCCGGCGAGCGGATTGGCTTTGAGATCCGCGCCAAAATCCGCCGGCTCGATGCCGACCACGATGGCGGCATTGGCGTTACGCTCGTTGCGCGAATACTGGCTCATGCCGTTGGTCACCACGCGACCCGGCTCCGACGTGGCAGCGACCACCGTACCGCCCGGACACATGCAGAAACTGTAGGCCGAACGGCCATTGCCGGCGTGATAGACCAGCTTGTAGTCGGCCGCGCCAAGCACCGGGTTGCCTGCGAAATCGCCGAAGCGGCACCGGTCGATCAGTGACTGCGGATGCTCGATGCGGAAGCCGACCGAGAACGGCTTCGGCTCGATGTGGACGCCGCGCTCGAACAGCATGCGAAACGTATCGCGTGCGCTATGGCCCAACGCCAGCACGACATGATCGGCGGCGATCCGCTCGCCGTCGGCCAGCACGACGCCTTTGACCTGGCCGGCTTCGATGTCGAGATCGATCACGCGGCTCTGAAAGCGGATCTCGCCGCCCAGTTGGGTGATCGTCTCGCGCATGTGTTCGACCATCGTCACCAGCTTGAACGTGCCGATATGCGGCTTGCTGACGTACATGATTTCCGCCGGCGCACCGGCCTTGACGAACTCTTCCAGCACCTTGCGGCCGTGGTGCTGCGGGTCCTTGATCTGGCTGTACAGCTTGCCGTCGGAAAAGGTGCCGGCGCCGCCTTCGCCGAATTGGACGTTGGACTCTGGATTCAACTCGCCTTTGCGCCACAGACCCCAGGTGTCCTTGGTGCGTTCGCGCACCGCCTTGCCGCGTTCCAGCACGATCGGCTTGAACCCCATCTGCGCCAGCAGCAACGCGGCGAGCAGGCCGCATGGTCCGGCGCCGATTACCAGCGGGCGCGAATGCAGGATTTCCGGCGCCCGCGCAACGTAGCGATAGGCCATATCCGGCGTCGGTATCACCTGTTTATCGCCGCGCAGACGCTTCAACAGCACTGCCTCGTTCTTAACCTCGACATCCAGCGTGTAGATCAGGGCAATCGCGGCGCGTTTGCGCGCGTCGTAGCCGCGCCGGTGGATTTCGAAGCGCAGCAGTTGTTCCGCCGGGATGCCCAGCTTCTTCAGGATGGCGCTACGCAGCGCGCTTTCGGGATGGTCGAGGGGAAGTTTGACTTCGGTTAATCGCAACATGGTGCAACCACCCGGCCATGCGCCAGGTGCGTCAGGGGGGTCATGGAGACCCGGATTTTATCCCGCTCCGGCTTAGAATCCGGACGTTCGCATCCCGGAATAATCGCCATGAGCAACCCCATCGGCCACGAAATTGGCATGAACCTCGCTGCCCTGGACCAGGTGCAGCGCACGGCCATCGACCTTGGCATGCAGTTCGGTCCGAAGTTGCTGGTCGCCTGCCTGATTCTGCTGGCGGGCTATTTCGTCGGGCGTTGGGTCGGTCGCATGCTGGCCGGGTTGCTACTCAAACTGGACCTCGACATTACCGTCCGCATCTTGCTGGTGCGTCTGGCGCGCTTGGTCGTTCTCGGCATGTTCGCCATTCTGGCGCTGCAGAATCTGGGGGTGGAACTGCTGCCCCTGATCGCCGGTCTCGGCGTTGCCGGCGCCGGCCTCGCGCTCGCCATGCAGGGCGTGTTGTCCAACCTGGCGGCGGGACTGACCATCATCTTCACCCGACCGTTCAAGGTGGGCGAATACATTTCCATCGTCGGCGAGGAAGGCCAGGTTGAGGTGATCAGCCTGTTCAACACCATCCTGAGCCACCCCGATCTGTCGCGCGTGATCATCCCGAATCGCAAGATCGCCGGCGAAATCCTGCACAACTACGGCCAGGTCAGACAGGTGAATTTGAGCGTAGGCGTGGCCTACGACACCGATTTAAGCGCCGCGCTGAGCCGCATCGATGCACTCCTCGCAGCAAATCCGAAGGTATTACGCGAACCGGCGCCGCTGGTGCTGATCACCACGCTGGCCGACTCGTCAGTGAGCATCGGCATCCGACCCTGGGTCTCGGTCGAGGCCTTTCCCACCGCAGCCGGCGATATCTACAAAGCCGTGCTGGAGAGCTTCCTGGTTGACGGCATCGTAATTCCCTTCCCGCAACGTGAAGTTCGCCTATTGAAGCATAGTTGAAGTATTTCACCCATGCCCAACAGCACTATTGTTCTTTTCTATATCAATCAACAGCGGTTGGAAATTACGATTCTTTGATATTTATTTTTATATTGGGGCAAGGAGAGACTTGAAATCAGCCGACTTAATCATTTTCCCAATAAGATTTTGCACAGCCGGTAAGTAAGCTTCTGCTGTTTGTTTACAAGCTGTATCCGCTATGAAACCACTATTGAATTCGTAGTGCTCAGTAATTGAAATCGATTTCCCATTTGAAGAATTTATACGCATTCCTATGTCCCACTCTCCACCAGTGAGGCCGCGCGAGGAAGAAAAACTTAGTTTTTCAAGTTCTCCGGACAGGGTAGCTACTGGCATTTTCTCATCAAACATTCCTGCAACCTTGAGTTCATCAGCAAGTGCCTTTTGAATGTAACCCTCAAAGCTCATATTGTCTGGGGGTGCAATAGGACCTGCGCCTCTACAACCACTATCAAAAGTGTTGGGGCCCTTGAAAGTGCCTACGTTGATTTTACTTACACCCAAAGCCTTTAACGCTACATTGTTATCGGCTGAAATGTTATAGCGCTGCGGCATGTATGTAGAACATGCGCTAAGCGAAAGCACGGATAATGCAATGGCTACACTTTTCATATTAAACTCCCTAAAAAAATCAATAAAATTAATGTATTTTTTTAATCAAAAATAATACATCGTGTTTCGACATTTCCGCTTTGTTCTTGACCATTTTTGTCAGCCCAAAGACTGGTGAAATCCAGCTTCAAACATCCAGATTTCTTACCCCCAGCGCATTCGTCTCGATGAACTGCCGGCGCGGTTCAACTTCTTCGCCCATCAGCGTCGTGAAGATGCCATCGGCGGCGATCGCATCCTCGATCTGGACGCGCAGCAAACGGCGGACTTGCGGATCCATCGTGGTTTCCCAGAGCTGTTCCGGGTTCATTTCGCCGAGGCCTTTGTAGCGCTGCACGCCGAGGTTTTTCTTGACCTCGTTGAGCAGCCAGTCGAGCGCCTGCTTGAAGTCGTAGGCCGGGGCGCGGGCTTCGCCGCGGCGGATTTCGGCGCCGGGCAGCAGCAGGCCGACCAGGATTTCTGCTGTGCGGCGGAGTTGGTCGTAATCGCCGCCTTCGACGAAGTTGTAGTCGAGGTAGCTGGTGTGGCCGATGCCATGTTTGCTGCGGATGATTTCCAGCCGCCAGCCGAGGTCGCCTTCATATTGCAGCGGGTTGATCTTGACCGGGCCGAGCTTGCTCAGTTGCGTGGTCAGTTGTTGCGCAGCGGCCTGGGCATCCACTTCTGTGTTCAGGCTGATGCTGGAAATCTTCAGCAGGCAGTACAGCACGTCCGGGTCGATGCGGCGAGCGAGACGTTCGATCATGGCATCGGCCAGCAGGAATTCACGCGCGATGCGTTCAAAGGTTTCCTTGCTCAATGCTTCGGCGCCGGCGGCAGGAATCAACTCAGCGCCGTTGAGGGCTTCGCGCAGCAGGTATTGCTTGAATTCGTAATCGTCCTTCAGATAAGTCTCGCGCTTGCCCTGCTTGACCTTGTACAGCGGCGGCTGGGCGATATAGATGTGGCCGCGTTCGACCAGTTCCGGCATCTGCCGATAGAAGAAGGTGAGCAACAGGGTACGGATGTGCGAGCCGTCGACGTCCGCGTCGGTCATGATGATGATGCGGTGGTATCTGAGATTGGCCGGGTTGTAATCGTCCTTGCCAAGGCCAGTACCGATGCCAGTGCCGAGCGCGGTGATCAGCGTGACGACCTCCTGCGACGACAGCATCTTGTCGAAACGGGCTTTCTCGACGTTGAGAATCTTGCCTTTCAGCGGCAGGATGGCCTGGAACTTACGATCGCGACCTTGCTTGGCGGAACCGCCGGCGGAATCGCCCTCGACCAGATAAAGCTCGCACAAGGCGGGATCCTTTTCCTGGCAGTCGGCCAGCTTGCCGGGCAGGCCGGCGGAATCGAGCACGCCCTTGCGTCGAGTCATGTCGCGCGCTTTGCGTGCGGCTTCGCGCGCGCGTGCGGCTTCGACGATCTTGGCGCAGATCAGCTTGGCGTCGGCCGGGCGTTCCTGCAGGTATTCCGAAAGTTTCTGCGACACGGTTTCTTCCACCGCCGGACGCGCTTCCGAGGAGACCAGTTTCATCTTGGTCTGCGAGCCGAACTTCGGGTCGGGCATTTTCACCGACAGTACGCAGGCGAGGCCTTCGCGCATGTCATCACCGGTGATTTCGACCTTAGCCTTTTTGGCGATCTCGTGTTCCTCGATGTACTTGTTGATCACTCGGGTCATCGCGGCGCGCAGACCGGTCAGGTGGGTGCCGCCATCGGACTGCGGAATATTGTTGGTGAAACAGAGCACCTGTTCCTGGTAACCGCTGTTCCACTGCATGGCGACTTCGCTGCTGATCATGACGCCGCTATCACCCACCTTGGATTCGCCGGTGGCGTAGAACACGTTGGGATGCAGCACCGTCTTGGCGCGGTTGATGTATTCGACGAAACCCTTGACGCCGCCGGAGAAGGCGAAGTTCTCGGTGCGTCCGTCACGCTCGTCGATCAGTTCGATCTTGACGCCGTTGTTCAGGAAGGAGAGTTCGCGGATACGCTTCGACAGCACGTCATAGTGGAAGTCGATGACATTGCCGAAAATCTCTTCGTCGGCTGAAAAATGGATCTCCGTTCCACGCCGCACGCTGTCGCCGATGACTTTCAGCGGCGACACTTCGATGCCGTTGTGGACTTCGATCAGGCGGTTGATCGGCGCGCCACGATTGAATTCCATGAAGTGTTTCTTGCCATCGCGGTGGATGGTCATGCGCAGCCACTTCGACAGGGCATTGACGCAGGACACGCCGACACCATGCAAGCCGCCGGACACCTTGTAGCTGTTCTGGTTGAACTTGCCACCGGCATGCAGCACGACCATGACGATCTCGGCAGCGGAACGCTTCGGCTCGTGCTTGTCGTCCATCTTGACGCCGACCGGGATGCCGCGGCCGTTGTCCGAAACGGAAATCGAGTTATCCGGATGAATAATGACCTTGATGTCGTCGCAGTAGCCGGCCAGGGCTTCGTCGATGGCATTGTCGAGCACCTCGAACACCATGTGATGCAGACCGGAGCCGTCCGAGGTGTCGCCGATGTACATGCCGGGACGCTTGCGCACCGCCTCCAGGCCTTCAAGTTGCTGAATGCTGTCCTCGTCGTAGCCGCCGTTACCGCTTGGATGTTCCACGTGAAACCTTTTCTATTGATTGATCGAGTGCTGCGAGCGGCATTGCCAGGCCACTCTTTCGGCTCGAATGAACTGCTTAAATACGCATCGGCATGACAACGTAGCGGAAGTGTTCTTCTCCCGGCACGGTAATCAGCAACGAACTGGTGGGATCGCCGAATGAGCACAACACCGCTTCGACTGCGACGTTGTTCAGCACATCCTGCAGATACTGAATGTTGAATCCGATATCGAGCGGATCGCCGCTGTAGTCGATATCCAGTTCTTCCTGCGCTTCTTCCTGCTCGTTGTTGCTGCAGGCGATGCGCAAGCTTGCCGGCGTCAACGCGATGCGTACGCCGCGATATTTGTCATTGGTCAGAATCGCCGCGCGATTGAGCGACTGCGACAGGCGTTGACGCTGAATGGCGAAGCTCTTGTCATGCCCAACCGGCACCACACGTTGCCAATCGGGGAATTTGCCGTCGACGACCTTGCTGCGTAGTTCGAAATCCGGACGCCGGAAGACTACCTGGTTCTGGTTGACCTGAATGTGGATCGGCTCATCGCCGTCGCTCAACAGTTTGCCCAGTTCCAGCACCGTCTTGCGCGGCAGGATGACATCGACGCCTTGTTCGACTTCTTCCGCCATGTCAGTGCCATCCACCGCCAGGCGATGGCCATCGGTTGCCGCCACGGTCAAGCGCTTGCCCTGCACCGAGAACAGCATGCCGTTCAGGTAGTAGCGGATGTCCTGTACTGCCATGGCGTATTGCACACGCGACAGCAGTTGTTTGACCAGACCTTGCGGCAAGCTGAAGTTGAGCCCTTGTCCTTCCGGAATTTGCAGCTTGGGGAAATCGCGCGCCGGCAGCGTCTGCAGATTGAAGCGACTCCGACCGGATTGCACCTTGAGTTGATCGTTGTTCAAGTCGAGCGAGATTGCCTCGACATCCTGCAGCGATCTGCTGATGTCCAGCAATTTGCGGGCAGAGACAGTGAAGGCCGCATCGGAGGTACCTTGGTCTTCGGCCCAAGTGGTGATCTGCAGTTCGAGATCGGTGGCAATGAAGGCGACGCGTCCACCGACAACTTCCAACAAGACATTGGAAAGAATAGGCAACGTGTGCTTGCGTTCAACCACCCCGGCCACTGCTTGCAGGGGTTTGAGCAAGGCGTCCTTGGAAGATTTAAGTACAAGCATTTATATATATTCCTGATGGTAGTAATAGGTGATGGCAGTTTCTTGGGATAAGCCAATAAAGTGTATCAAAATCATCGGCTTAACCTGTGTAAAAATGGGCTGATAAGCCTGTGTACCGGCCTGGTACGGATTGTGGGTAACTTTTTTCGATTTGGTTTTTGCATGGCTTATCCACAAAGTATCCAGGCTCTATCCACATGGTTATCACCAACCTTGCGGCCATGTTCAGGCTATCCGATTTCATCCGGTCAGCACCTGAATCAACAAGTTGTAGTCCTTGCGCAGGGTCTGGTCGCTGGCCTTCAACTCTTCGATTTTGGCGCAGGCATGCAATACGGTGGTGTGGTCCCTTCCGCCGAAGGAAAGCCCGATCTCGGGGTATGACAGGTTGGTCAGTTCGCGCGCCAGGTACATGGCCATCTGGCGCGGTCTGGCCAGGACACGGGTGCGCTTCTTGGAATACATGTCGGCAACTTTGATCTTGAAATAATCAGCCACCGTTTTCTGAATGTTTTCGATGGAAATCTGCCGGTTCTGTACCGCCAGCAAGTCTTTCAACGCTTCCTTGGCAAGCTCGACCGAAATCGGCAATTTGCTGAAGCGGGCATAAGCAATCACCCGTTTCAATGCGCCCTCCAGTTCGCGTACGTTGGAGCGAACCTGTTTGGCGATGAAAAAGGCGGTGCCTTCATCCAGATCGGCTTTGTCGATGCGCGCCTTGTCGAGCAGGATCGCTACGCGCATCTCCAGCTCGGGCGGTTCCAGCATCACGGTGAGACCCCAGCTGAAGCGGGATTTCAGGCGTTCTTCGATGCCTTCCATATTTTTCGGAAAGGTATCGCTGGTGATGATGACTTGCTTGTGTTCTTCGATCAGCGTGTTGAAGGTGTAGAAGAACTGTTGCTGAGTGCCTTCCTTGCCGGCAAAAAACTGAATGTCGTCGATCAGCAGCAGATCCAGGGTGTCATACCGACGCTTGAAATCGTCATAGGAATTGGTGCGCACGGCACGCACGACATCGGATACGTAACGGTCGGCATGGATGTAGCGGACCCGCGCTTTCGGATCGAGCTGGATCATGCGGTTGCCGATGGCTTGCACCAGATGCGTCTTGCCGAGACCGACGCCGCCATAGACGAACAGCGGGTTGTAACCGGCGCCAGGGTTGTCGGCGACTTGCAGCGCCGCAGCACGCGCCAGATCGTTTGCTTTACCGGGTACGAAAGAATCGAAATTGAACAACGGATTGAGCCGGCTTTCGTCAAGCGGTGAGGGCTTGTCTTGTTTGACGGCTTTTGTCGTCTTGGTCGACTTGGCTTTGCTTGTCTCGGGTTCTGGGATCGATGCGAGTTCGAGTCTGTTATTGCTGGCGGAGTCTTCGACCGATGCAACTTGCTCAGACGGCGCCGTTTGTGTGCGGGTGTCGGATATCGCCAACTGGATAGCAGGCGGTTTGTCGAAATATTCGCGCGCAAGTAAATCGATGTCGTGCAGAAATTTCTCGCGTACCCATTGAGCGACAAAACGATTCGGTGCATTGACCAGAATCTGTTCCGGGCTGACCTCGACGCTCAACGGTTTTATCCAGGTGTTGAGCTGCTGTGCGTTCAACGTACGCGCGAAGTGGGCAATGCAATGGCTCCAGAATTCGTGCATGAGCAGCGTGGCAGCGAGCGGTAGGAGGGAAGGCCGAGGATTCTATCACCGCCCCGGAATGACCCGGAAATGTTTGACAAATCAGGGGGCTAGCGGTCTAATGCGCTGCTTTTTTGAAGTCGACTCTTCCCTCCTGAGGTACCCATAATGAAACGCACCTATCAACCTTCCGTAGTTCGCCGCAAGCGCACCCATGGCTTTCGCGCGCGCATGAAAACTGTCGGCGGCCGCGCCGTCATCAATGCCCGTCGCGCCAAAGGCCGCAAGCGTCTTGCAGTTTGAGTCAGTGATTTGATGTCTGATCCGGGCTCGCCGCCCATCGCACCAAGTGTGGTTTACACCTTTGGGGGCGATAAAAAAATGCGCAAAACGGATGAGTTTTCATCCGTTTTTCGTTTCAGGTGCGTTCGAACCCTACCGGGTTTTGATCTACTGGCTGCGCCGAATGGTCTGGATTATTCGCGTCTGGGTATGATCGTGCCGAAGAAAATCATCGCCACGGCGGTGGCGCGTAATCGCGTCAAGCGTCTGATTCGCGAGGCTTTTCGCCTGAATCAGGCTGAATTGGCCGGACTCGATGTGGTGGCGCGTATCAAATCGAAGCCGGAAGATGTCAGGCTGAAGCAGGCTTTGCAAACAGGTCTGACACAATGCAAGGCAACCGTCACAGCGCGCCTCAAGTCCTCCGTTCAAGCTGTCAATTCCGCTAAGACATAGCGGTTTACTTACTGCCATCAACCAGAATCTGCCGACATCATGGATACCCAACGCATCATCGCGTTCATCGTTTTTTCGTTTTCTCTGCTGCTGCTGTGGGAATCCTGGCAGAACTACAACAATCCCCAGCCGACCGTTCAAGTCCAGGCAGACAAGGGAAAACAGCAGGTTCAGCCCGCAACTGCTGACCTGCCGGTACCGGGACAGGGCCTGAAACCGAATTCTGCGATCGCCGAAAGCGGTCAGGTGGCGCGCGGTGCGCGAGCCAGAATCGTCACTGATGTGCTGGATGCCGAAATCGATGCCAACGGCGGCGATTTGCGCAAGCTGGTACTCAGCCGCTACCGCCAGAACGAACAGGCGGAACTGCCTTTCTTATTGCTGGAAGAGCAGCCGGGACGAAATTACTTCGCCCAGATGGGCTTTGTCGGCAACGCGCTGCCCACGCATAAAACGGTGTTCGATCTGGTTCCAGGTGAATATCGCCTGAAGGAAGGCCAGAACGAACTCAAGATCAGTCTGAAGGCAAACGTCAACGGTGCGGAAGTTGTACGCACCTACACTTTCAATCGTGGCAGCTACGTGGTCGATGTATCCACGCATATCGTCAATCGCGGCACAGCCGCCGTGGAAGGCTTTCCTTACTATCAGATTCTGCGCAACGGGAAGTCTCCGGAAGGCGAATCGGCCCTCATGCAGACTTTCACCGGCCCGGCCATTTATACCGATGTGGGCAAGTTCCAGAAAGTCAGCTTCGAGGACATTACCAAGGGCAAGGCCGAGCACGTCAAAGAGGCCAAGGATGGCTGGATCGGCTTGGTACAACACCACTTCGTCTCGGCCTGGATGACCCTCGATCCCGCCGATGCGAGTCCGCGTGAGTTCTATACAAGGGCGATCGGCAACGATGAATTCAGCGCGGGCATGATTCTCCCTGCCGTCAAGTTGAATCCAGGCGAAGAGAAAACGGTCGCAATGCGCTTGTATGCCGGTCCTCAGGAGTTGGAAAAGATCAAATCGCTGGCGCCGGGTCTCGATCTGGTGGTCGACTACGGCTGGTTGACCGTGCTCGCCTACCCCATCTTCGTGTTGCTCAACTGGATCAACAAGCTGGTCGTGAATTGGGGTGTTTCCATCATCCTGCTCACAGTCCTGATCAAGATGGCGTTCTATCCGCTGTCCGCAGCTGGTTATAAATCCATGGCGAAGATGCGCAAACTGGCGCCGCGTTTGCAAACCCTGAAAGAGCGTTATGGCGACGACCGCCAAAAACTGCATGAAGGGATGATGAAGATTTACCAGGAAGAAAAGATCAATCCGATGGGCGGATGTTTGCCCATCCTGGTTCAGATTCCGGTCTTCATCGCGTTGTACTGGGTGCTGCTGGGCGCCGTAGAACTGCGTCAGGCGCCTTTTGCGCTCTGGATTCAGGATCTCTCCAAGCCGGATCCGTTCTACGTCTTGCCGGTGATCATGGCGATTACTTCGTTCATCCAGGTCAAGCTATCGCCCGCCTCGCCCGATCCGGTGCAGCAGAAGGTGATGATGGCAATGCCGATCATCTTCTCGGTCATGTTCCTGTTCTTCCCGGCTGGTCTGGTACTTTACTGGCTGGTCAACAACGTCCTTTCCATCCTGCAGCAATGGCGGATCAACAAGATTATTGAAGCCGGCGGCAAGGCAGCCAACGACAGTAAGCACTGAGCGTCCGTTTGGCGCATTGCCAGGTGAGCAAGGTCGCCTGAGATGAGCGCTAGCGATACCATCGCCGCCATTGCCACCGCGCCAGGTCGGGGCGGCATCGGCGTGGTGCGAATTTCCGGTCCCGACCTTTCTGCTTACCAGATCGGGTTGACCGGGAAGGCCCTGCAAGCAAGACATGCCAGCCATGTGCACTTTCTGGGTGGCGCTGGGGAAACGCTGGACGACGGCATCGCGCTCTACTTTCCGGCACCCCACTCCTTTACCGGCGAACATGTTCTGGAACTGCAAGGCCATGGTGGCCCGCACGTTCTGCAACTGGTTCTGGAGCGCTGCCTGCAGCTGGGGGCGCGCCTGGCTCAGCCCGGTGAATTCAGCCGGCGCGCATTTCTCAATGGAAAACTGGACTTGGCTCAGGCCGAGGCGATTGCCGATCTGATCGATGCCGGTAGCAGGGAGGCTGCGCGATCGGCGCTACGTACACTGGATGGAGAGTTTTCCCGCAAGATCAATCTGCTGCGCGATGGCTTGATTCAACTGCGCATGCTGGTGGAAGCGACGCTGGATTTTCCCGAGGAGGATATCGATTTCCTCGAACAGGCAGATGCCTGGGGGAAATTGTCGGCACTGCAAGCCAGTCTCACCGGGGTCATGACGCAAGCCCGCCAGGGTGCATTACTGCGTGAAGGACTCAACGTCGTGCTGATCGGCCAGCCAAATGTCGGCAAATCGAGTCTGATGAATCAACTGGCCGGATACGATGCCGCCATCGTCACCGAATTTGCCGGCACCACGCGCGATACGCTGCGCGAAGCCATTCAGATCGATGGCATCCCAATCCATCTGATCGATACCGCAGGTTTGCGGGAAACCGAAGACCCGGTCGAGCGTTTGGGTATCGCGCGGACCTGGGCAGTGCTTGAAAAGGCCGATATCGCGGTGCTGCTGGTCGATGCCACGCACGGAGTCGGTCGGCAGGAAGCTGAGATTCTGGGGCGCTTGCCGCAGATTCCTCGCCTTACCGTGCACAACAAGATCGATCTGGCTGGAGAAACTCCGCGCGTGGTTCACGCTGCGAATGAAATCTGGTTGTCGGCAAAATCGGGCGCCGGCATAGAGTTATTGCGGCGGCAACTGCTGGAATTGGCCGGTTGGCACGGCTCTGGCGGCGAGGGGGTTTTCATCGCACGCGCGCGTCATCTGGATGCATTGCGGCGGGCTGGCGCTGCTCTGGAAAATGCGCGTAAAGCTGGCCAGCAACTGGAATTCTTTGCCGAAGAACTGCGCCTGGCTCAGGAAGCGCTTGCGGAAATTACCGGCGAATTCGGATCAGATGATCTGTTGGGTGTCATCTTCAGCCAATTCTGTATTGGCAAGTGAACTCGTGTTTCACGTGAAACACAGCAGCCCGTACCGGCAGCGGTGTTCTTCCAGATGGATGCGAGCCGGCGGGTCAGCTTGAAATAATGAATTAAACCAACACCCAGCTTCCCGCATTGGCACCGCAGAGTTCGGCTCTGTTGCCTGAGTAGTTGAATTCCTCTGGATGGGTATTCTCGATCAGCGTGCCACAGAGATGATTCAGGTGCCAACGGATGCCGGCAAGAAACATCAGTTCATCCAGAACATCGATGGGGAACCCGATGCGATCGCCACGATCATCAAGCAGAAGACTGTCGATGTAGCGATCGATGTCCTTGCTGGCCCAAAGGCTGGTGAGCTCGTTCGCGATGCGTGCAAAACGCGTTTCGATGGCGGAAACATCGTCCCAGCCATTGGTTCGGCTGGCGCGTGGGCTGGAAAGGGGGATAACGCTGGTGGTGAGCATGGTCACGTTCCAATAGATGTATGTATCCATACTGAGCAATTCCCATGCCATTGAATTTGGTGGCTTTTTATCTGAATAATCGAAGGACAATGCATCTCCACGGCCCTCCTAAGCAGTTTTGCCGCTACAGAAACGAGCCGTTATCGACAGGCATGACGAAATTATGACAATTCAGCACCCAGCTTCGACTCCCCTGACTTGGCGAACGATCTTCACTGAAGTCCGCAGGTATCGCACAGCGTTGTTGCGCGGCAACCTTATTGCGTTGCTTGCCGTTGCCTGTGCGGTTCCGGTTCCGCTATTCCTGCCGGTACTGGTGGATGAAGTGCTGCTGAAGCAACCGGGCGGATTCATCGCATTTTTCGCACCCTGGTTTCCCAGCGGCTGGCATGGTCCGGTGTTGTTTATCTCGATCGCGCTGGTCGTCACCCTTGGCTTGAGATTGGCGTCCATCCTGCTCAATGTCTGGCAGTCGCGCATCTTTTCACTCATTTCCAAGGAAGTTGTTTTTCGTATTCGTGGGCGGATGTTGGATCGGTTATCGCGAATTGCGTTGTCCGAGTACGAAACACTCGGCTCCGGCCGAGTTACTTCGCATTTCATAACCGATCTGAATGCGGTCGATGGATTCCTTGGCGCGTCGATTTCCGGCTTCCTGGTGGCATTGCTGTCACTGGCTGGTGTAGCGGGCGTCCTGCTCTGGATGAACTGGCAGTTGGCGTTGTTCATCCTCTTGCTGAATCCGCTGGTGATCGGATTTTCGACCCGGCTCGGCAAGAAGGTGAAGGAACTCAAGAAGCAGGAAAACAGCGCCTTCGAGGCCTTCCAGGAAGCGTTGGGTGAAACACTGGATGCCCTCAACCAGATTCGAGCGATGAATCGTGAGGTGCATTATCTGGGGCGTGTTCGGGACAAGGCTGCAAATATCCGCCGACATGCCGCAGCCTATGCCTGGAAATCGGATGCGATGAATCGCGTTTCCTTCTTCATTTTCCTGGCCGGTTTCGACGCGTTCCGTGCCGGTGCGATGTTGATGGTGGTTTTCTCCGATCTGACCATCGGGCAGATGCTGGCGGTGTTCGGCTATCTTTGGTTCATGATGTCGCCGGTGCAGGAGATCATCAATATTCAATATTCGTGGTATGCAGCCAATGCCGCGCTTGCCCGCATCAACAGCATGCTCGCGCTGAAACCTGCACAAACCGGTGAGAGCAGCCTGAATCCTTTCGCCACGGCCAAATCCATCGGACTGCAACTGGAGAATGTGACGTTTTCCTACGCTGAAGGCGATGCTGTGCTGGACGGGGTCGACCTCGCGATTGCGCCGGGGGAAAAAGTGGCGTTGGTCGGCGCCTCCGGTGGCGGCAAGTCGACCCTGGTGCAGGCTTTGCTCGGCCTGTATCCGCTGCGCAATGGATCGATTCGCTACGGCGGCGTCGATGTCGCAGAAATCGGCTGGGATGCGGTGCGAGATAACGTCGGTGTCGTGCTGCAGCATCCGGTTCTGTTCAACGCCAGCATTCGCGAAAATCTGACCATGGGGCGCGAATACCCCGATGCGGAGTTGTGGCATGCCCTGGAGATTGCTCAGCTGAAGTCATTCATCGCCAATCTTGACTCGGGCCTGGATAGCATCGTCGGCAAGAATGGCGTTCGTCTTTCCGGCGGTCAGCGTCAGCGTCTGGCCGTCGCACGCGTCGTTTTGGGACGTCCGAGCGTGGTCATACTCGACGAGGCGACGTCGGCGCTGGACAGTGCAACCGAGCGCGATCTACATCTGGCTATGGCGAAGTTTCTGGAAAACCGGACGACACTGATCATTGCGCATCGGCTTTCTGCCGTTCGTCAGGCCGATCGAATACTGGTATTCGAAAACGGACGCATCGTAGAAGAAGGCGTGCACGACAGCCTGATGCTGCGCGGTGGCTTGTATCACCAGCTTTATGCGCATGCCTGAGGCATGTTTCACGTGAAACATCGCATGAAAGGCGTGCTGGCATGGCGTAGAATCCGCCGCCTGTCAGACCGCCCGAAGTGCAAATAACACCATGATTTTCCCCGATATTTTTGATGTCATTGTGGTTGGCGGCGGCCACGCGGGAAGCGAGGCGGCTCTCGCCGCGGCGCGCATGGGGGTGAAAACCCTGCTGCTCACGCATAACATCGAAACGCTGGGGGCGATGTCGTGCAATCCTTCCATCGGCGGTATCGGCAAGGGGCATCTGGTCAAGGAAGTCGATGCACTGGGTGGCGCGATGGCCATTGCCACCGACGAAGCGGGCATCCAGTTCCGTATTCTCAACTCTTCGAAGGGGCCGGCGGTGCGGGCGACCCGTGCCCAGGCCGATCGTCTGCTCTACAAGCAGGCGATACGTAGCCGCCTGGAAAATCAGGCCAATCTCACCTTGTTCCAGCAGGCTGTCGACGACCTGATTCTGGAGGGCGACCGGATTGCCGGCGTACGCACCCAACTCGGCATCGTGTTCAAGGCGCGCGCGGTGGTGCTGACGACGGGAACCTTTCTGGCCGGACTGGTCCATGTCGGCCTGGCCAATTTTCAGGCCGGCCGCATGGGGGACCCGCCCGCGGTTTCCTTGGCGGCGCGTCTGCGCGAGTTGAACTTGCCTGTCGGCCGGCTGAAGACCGGGACGCCGCCGCGGATCGACGGGCGCAGTATCGATTTTTCCTCGATGCAGGAACAACCCGGCGACGATCCGTCGCCGGTGTTCTCGTTCATGGGGCGGCGCGAGATGCATCCGCAACAATTGCCTTGCTGGATTACCGCTACCAATGAGCGGACGCATGAAATCATCCGCCAGGGCCTGGATCGCTCGCCGCTCTATACCGGCGTCATCGAAGGTGTCGGCCCGCGCTATTGCCCGTCGATCGAGGACAAGATTTCGCGCTTCGCCGACAAGTCCGGGCACAACGTGTTTCTGGAACCGGAAGGCCTGACGACCCACGAGTTCTATCCAAACGGCATCTCCACCAGCCTGCCGTTCGACGTCCAGGTGAATCTGGTGCGCTCGATCCGCGGCCTGGAAAAGGCGCATCTGCTGCGCCCGGGTTATGCCATCGAATACGACTACTACGATCCCCGCGGCCTGATGCCGAGCCTGCAAACCAAGGCCATAACCGGTCTGTTTTTCGCGGGCCAGATCAATGGCACGACCGGCTATGAAGAAGCGGCCGCGCAGGGACTGCTGGCCGGATTGAATGCCGGCTTGCAGGTCAAGGAACAGCCTGCCTGGTGGCCGCGTCGCGACCAGGCTTATCTGGGCGTCATGGTCGACGATCTGACCACGCGCGGCGTGCTCGAACCGTATCGGATGTTTACCAGCCGCGCCGAATATCGCCTGTCATTGCGTGAGGACAATGCCGACCAACGCCTGACTGAAACCGGTCGGCGCCTCGGACTGGTGGAAGACGCGCAGTGGCAGCATTTCGAAGCCAAGCGTGAAGCGATGGCGCGCGAGAGCGAGCGCCTCAAGTCGACCTGGGTGAACCCCAATAATCTGGCCGATGCCGATGCACGGAGGTTGTTGGGCAAGTCCATCGATCATGAATATTGTCTGTTCGATCTGTTGCGCCGCCCCGAGGTGACTTACGCCAACTTGATGAACTTGCCGAGCGCCGGGCCCGGACTGGCCGATCAGGAGGCGGCGGAGCAGGTTGAAATCGAGGCAAAATATGCCGGTTATGTCACCCGCCAACGCGACGAAATCGAACGTCAGCGCGGCCAGGAGGAACAAACCTTGCCGCTGGACTTCGACTATATGAGTCTGGCCAGTCTTTCGATCGAGGTGCGGCAGAAGCTCAATCAGGCACGTCCGGCCACGCTGGGCCAGGCATCGCGTGTCGCTGGCGTAACGCCGGCGGCGATTTCGGTCTTGATGGTCTATCTGAAGCGGGGTGAGCTGGGTGCGCGTCCGGAACCGACGGGGCCAAAGGCATGAATCTGCCGGAAGCGCTCGACGCCGGATTGGAAAGCATGCAGCTCGTCTTGCCGGCGCAGCAAAAGGCCGCTTTGCTGAGTTACCTGGCGCTGCTCGGCAAATGGAACAAGACCTACAACCTGACCGCGATTCATGAGCCGGAGCGCATGCTGACGCACCACATCCTGGATAGCCTGGCACTGACGCCGTATGTGGCAGCAGGAACGCTGCTGGATGTCGGCAGCGGTGCTGGATTTCCCGGTATTCCGTTGGCCATCGTTCGGCCCGAACTGGCGGTAACCGTGATGGATGCAAGCCAGAAAAAATGCGGTTTCATGCAGCAGGCGGCAATCGAGTTGCGGTTGGCCAATGTCACGGTGGTGCATGCGCGCGTCGAGTCCTATCGCGCTGAGCCGCCCTACACGCAGATCGTTTCGCGCGCTTTTTCCGATCTGGCCGAGTTTGTGCGGCTCAGCGCGCATTTGCTGGCACCGGGCGGCGTCTGGCTGGCGATGAAGGGCGTGTATCCGCAGGCCGAGATCGATCGACTCAAGACGGCGCGCGTGGTGCGCGCCTTGCCACTGCAGGTTCCCGGGCTGAATGCCGAACGAAACCTGATTGTTATGGAACCCGTCTGATGGCCCGCATACTCGCAATTACCAATCAAAAAGGCGGGGTCGGAAAAACGACGACCGCGGTCAATCTCGCAGCCAGTCTGGCCAGCCTTGGCAAGCAGGTGTTGCTGGTCGATCTCGATCCGCAAGGAAATGCCACCACTGCCAGCGGCGCCGAGAAACTGGGTTTGACCCGGACGGTGTACCACCTGCTGTTGGGAACGGACGGATACGAGGCGGTCCGCTTGCGCTCCGAAGCGGGCGGTTTCGATTTGGTGCCGGCCAATCGCGATCTGGTCGGGGCCGAGGTCGAGCTGGTCGAGCAAAAACAGCGCGAGTACCGCCTCAAGACCGCGCTGGACAAGGCCGCGGCAGCTTACGATTTCATTCTGATCGACTGCCCGCCTGCCTTGAATCTGCTGACCGTCAACGCGCTGACTTGCGCGCATGCCGTGCTGATCCCGATGCAATGCGAGTATTTCGCCATCGAGGGCCTCGCCGATCTGGTCAATACCATCAAGAAAATCAAGGCGCGACTCAATCCGGAGCTGGTCATCGATGGCGTCGTGCGGGTCATGTTCGACAACCGCAATACCCTGGCGCAGCACGTCTCCGACCAGCTCAAGGCGCATTTCGGCGCCAAGGTGTTCGATACCGTGGTGCCGCGCAACGTGCGCCTGGCGGAAGCGCCGAGTCACGGTTTGGCGGTTCTGCAATACGACCGCGCCTCGAAAGGGGCGCAGGCTTATCTACAGATGGCACAGGAACTGGTCGGCAAGCAGGCCGGCCAGGCGGGGAAAGAAGGAGTCGCACGTGGCTAGATTGAAGGGGTTGGGACGCGGTCTGGACGCGTTGCTGGGCGAGGGCGATACCAATGATGGCGAGCGTTTGTTGACGCTGCCAGTGGAGAGCCTGGTGCCCGGGAAATATCAGCCGCGCACGCACATGGATCAAGCTGCACTGGCGGAATTGGCGGCCTCGATCAAGTCGCAGGGTCTGATGCAGCCGATATTGGCGCGGGCGATCCCGGGCGGTCAGTTCGAAATCATCGCCGGCGAGCGGCGTTGGCGCGCCAGCCAGTTGGCGGGTTTGAAGGAAGTGCCGGTACTGGTCCGCGTGGTCGAGGATGAGGCCGCGTTGAAGATGGCGCTGATCGAAAACATTCAACGCGAGAACTTGAATCCGCTCGAAGAAGCGCAAGGGATACATCGCCTGATCCAGGAATTCACCATGACGCATCAGACGGCAGCCGAGTCCGTCGGGCGTTCTCGCGTCGCGGTTTCGAATCTGTTGCGATTGCTGCATCTGGCCAAGCCGGTGCAAGGCATGTTGATGAATGGCGAACTGGACATGGGGCATGCGCGTGCGCTGCTACCGCTGAGTCATGCCAAGCAGGTCGATGCGGCGCATGAAGTTGCCAGGAAAGGCATGTCGGTGCGCGAGGCGGAGCGCTTGGCCGCACGTATGGCGAAGCCGGTCGAGCAGGCCTTTGTACGCAAGGATCGCGATGTGGCGCGGCTCGAAGAGGAACTCTCCGAGCGTCTGGGGGCCGGCGTGAAGATCGGCGCCAACAAAAAGGGGGCCGGCAGGATTTCGATCCAGTTCGAAAGTCTTGAGCAACTGGACGAATTGCTGCGCCGCATCAAGTAACCGGGCAAAATATGCGGTGTATATCGCTTTTCGAATTCATCAAACTCATTGATGATTGCATTAGCCCCACTAATTCATATATTATCTTCCGCTAATGTTTTTTGCGTTGTTGCTCCAGTGCATGGTCATTTTGCTGGTTGTAGCAGCCGCCTGGGTCTGGTTGGGGTTGGCCGTTGCGCAAGCGATGGCCTACGGCGCGGTAATCGCGCTGGCGAATTCCGGATTGCTGGTGGGGCGCTGGTACATCGGTCTTGACGACTACCATTGCAACGGCGAGCGTCACCTGAAGTCATTCCACCGTTCCAGTCTGGAACGGTTTTTTGTTGTCGGCAGTTTGCTGGCTGTAGGATTCGGACCTCTGGATCTAGGGCCGCAAGCGATGCTGACGGGTTTTATAGTGGGGCAGTTGGCCTGGGCATTTGCAGTCATGCTTGCGCGCCGATTGTTCTGAATACAGATTGAAGCCCGAGGGTCAAGCCTTGGGCAAAACAAAGAGTTAGAGCCATGTCCGCGGAAGCGCACACCTCAACGGAATACATCAAGCATCACCTGCAGAACCTGACCTATGGCCAGCACGCCGACGGTAGCTGGGGGCTGGCGCATACCGCACAAGAAGCCAAAGACATGGGCTTCATGGCGATCAACGTGGATACGATGGGTTTTTCCATCCTTCTCGGTGCGCTCTTCCTGTTCTTTTTCCGCATGGTCGCAAAGTCGGCCGCTACCGGGGTGCCGGGCGGATTGCAGAATTTCGTCGAGTGGGTGGTCGAGTTCGTCGACTCCAGCGTCAAGGGTTCTTTCACGGCACGCAATCCGATGGTCGCGCCGCTCGCGCTGACCATCTTCATCTGGATTTTCCTGATGAACCTGATGGATCTGCTACCCATCGACTGGTTGCCCGGCGTGGCTGGCGCCTTGGGTCTGCCCTTCATGAAAGTGGTCGCCTCGACCGACCCGAATGCCACTTTCGGCATGTCGCTCACCGTATTCGGCCTGGTGCTCTATTACAGCGTCAAGATGAAAGGCCTCGGCGGCTTCGCCGGCGAACTGACCTTGCAGCCGTTCGGCAAGTGGGGCATGCCCGCCAATCTGCTGCTCGAAGGCGTCAATCTAATCGCCAAGCCTGTTTCGCTCGCTTTGCGTTTGTTCGGCAACATGTATGCCGGCGAAATGATCTTCATCCTGATCGCAATCATGTTCTCCGGCGGAGCCGTGCTCGCCGTGACGGGCGGTGTGCTGCAGTGGGCGTGGGCGGTGTTCCACATTCTGATCATTACCTTGCAGGCCTTCATCTTCATGACGTTGACCATCGTCTATCTCGACATGGCGCATCAGGAACATCATTAAAAATTTTTTGACTTGTTGAAACAGGAGTAACCAAATGACCGAAGTTCAAGCTCTGCTGTTCATCGCCGGCGCCATCATGATGGGTCTGGGCGCGCTAGGCGCATCCATCGGCATCGGCATCCTCGGTGGCCGCTTTCTCGAAGGTGCCGCACGTCAGCCGGAACTGATCCCGATGCTGCGTACGCAGTTCTTCATCGTCATGGGTCTGGTCGATGCGGTGCCGATGATCGCTGTGGGTCTGGCCATGTATGTCCTCTTCGCTGTTGCGGCCTGATTTCCAACCGCAATAACCCGCAAGAGGAGCGGTCATGAACATCAATATGACCCTGATTGGGCAGTCCATCACCTTCGCCATATTCGTATGGTTCTGCATGAAGTTCGTGTGGCCGCCCATAGTCAGTGCATTGGAAGCCCGCAAGAAGCTGATTGCCGATGGCCTGGCGGCAGCGGATCGCGGCAAGCATGAGCTGGAACTGGCTGCCAAACGCGCCAGCGAAACCATGCACGAGGCCAAGCTGAAAGCATCGGACATCATTGCGCAGGCGGAAAAGCGTGCAGTGCAGATCGTCGAAGAAGCGAAGGGCACCGCCAAGGACGAGGGCGATCGCATGATTGCTTCGGCCAAGGCTGAAATCGAGCAGGAATCGCACCGTGCGCGCGAAGCGTTGCGTGGTGAAGTGGCTGCGCTGGTTGTGGCCGGAGCCGGCAAGGTGCTGCGTCGTGAAGTCAACGCCCAAGCCCACGCCGATCTCCTGGAAGCCATCAAGAACGAGCTCTGATATGGAACGCGCAACCTTAGCTCGCCCCTATGCCGAAGCGATCGCCAAACTGGCTGGCGCGGGTGCAGCCTGGAGTCTCTGGTCGGAACGACTGGCTTTGCTTGCCGCTGTAGCCGGCGATGCCCAGGTTCAGGATCTGGCCGGCAATCCAGCGGTTCCCCACGCCCGGATCGCTGAACTCATTCAGGCCGTATGCGGTGAAGAACTGGGGCCAGAGGGGGTCAATCTGGTCAGCTTGTTGGCAGAAAACAAGCGCCTGGTTCTTTTGCCGGAAATCGTCAGCCTGTTCGAAGTGCTGAAGTCCGAACAAGAGGGTGAGCTGACCGCTCACATCACGAGTGCTTTTTCGCTGGCTGCCGAGCAGATGGCCGGTCTGGTCGCCAAACTCGAAGCGAAGTTCGGTCGCAAGGTTACCGCCACCCAATCCTTGGATGACGCGCTGATTGGCGGCGTCGTGATCCAGGTCGGCGACGAAGTCATGGATGCGTCGGTGCGCGGCGGGCTCGAAGCCCTGGCCGTCACCCTGAAAGCTTAATCAAGAAATTTGGAGTTCTCATGCAACTCAATCCGTCTGAAATCAGCGAGCTGATCAAGAGCCGTATCCAGAATCTGGAAGCGGGTTCTGAACTGCGTACCCAGGGGACCGTGGTCTCCGTCACCGACGGCATCGTGCGCGTGCACGGACTCGCCGAAGTCATGCAAGGCGAAATGCTGGAGTTCCCCGGCAATGTCTTCGGCATGGCGTTGAACCTGGAGCGTGACTCGGTCGGCGCCGTCGTTCTGGGCGAGTACGAACACATCACCGAAGGCGACACGGTGAAGTGCACCGGCCGCATTCTGGAAGTGCCGGTCGGCGAAGCGCTGCTGGGCCGCGTAGTGAATGCGCTGGGTCAGCCGATTGACGGCAAAGGCCCGGTCGATTGCCCGCAAACCGCTCCGATCGAACAGATCGCCCCGGGTGTTATTGCGCGTCAGTCAGTGTCACAGCCGATGCAGACCGGTCTCAAGGCGATCGATGCCATGGTGCCGGTGGGCCGCGGGCAACGCGAATTGATCATCGGCGACCGTCAGACCGGCAAGACCGCCGTCGCCGTCGACGCCATCATCAATCAGAAGGGTACCGGCGTACTCTGTATCTACGTCGCGGTAGGCCAGAAGGCATCCAGCATCGCCAATGTCGTGCGCAAGCTGGAAGAGCATGGCGCCATGGCGCACACCATTGTCGTTGCGGCTACCGCTTCAGATCCCGCCGCGATGCAATTCATTGCACCTTATGCCGGTTGCACGATGGGAGAATTCTTCCGCGACAGCGGCCGCGATGCCTTGATCGTATATGACGACCTGACCAAGCAAGCCTGGGCTTATCGTCAGATTTCCCTGTTGCTGCGCCGCCCGCCGGGTCGTGAAGCCTATCCGGGCGATGTGTTCTACCTGCACTCCCGCCTGCTCGAGCGTTCCGCCCGCGTCAATGCCGATTTCGTCGAGAAGAAGACCAATGGCACCGTCAAGGGGCAGACCGGTTCGCTGACCGCGCTGCCGATTATCGAAACCCAGGCCGGCGACGTTTCCGCGTTCGTGCCGACCAACGTGATTTCGATTACCGACGGCCAGATCTTCCTGGAATCCGATCTGTTCAACGCCGGTATCCGTCCCGCCATCAACGCCGGTCTGTCGGTGTCCCGCGTCGGCGGCGCCGCGCAAACCAAGGTGATCAAGAAACTGGGTGGCGGTATTCGCCTGGCCCTGGCCCAATATCGCGAACTTGCCGCATTTGCCCAGTTTGCTTCCGATCTGGATGAAGCCACGCGCAAACAGCTTGAGCGCGGCAAGCTGGTCACCGAGTTGATGAAGCAGTTCCAGTATTCGCCGATGAACGTGGCGGAAATGGCGGTCACGCTGTTTGCCGTCAACCGTGGCTATATGGATGACGTCGAAGTGAAGCGCGTACTGGCTTTTGAAGCCTCGTTGCAGTCCTTCATGAAAGGCAAATACGCGGCGATGATGGACAAAATCCAGACGAGCGGCGACCTGGATGGCGAAGCCGAGAAGCAGCTTTCCGCCGCTATCGACGACTTCAAGGCCAGCGCGGCTTACTGATCAATCACTGACGGACGAGAAAAAGCATGGCCGCCGGCAAGGAAATTCGCAGCAAGATCAAAAGCGTAGAGAACACGCGCAAGATCACTCGCGCCATGGAAATGGTCGCCGCCGCCAAGATGCGCAAGGCGCAGGAGCGGATGCGGCATGCGCGCCCGTATGCCGAGAAAATCGGCCGCGTCGCCGCGCATTTCAGCCAGGCCCATCCCGAGTATCGCCATCCCTTCGTGGTTTCACGTGAAACCATCAAGCGTGTCGGCATGATTCTGGTCACCACCGACAAGGGGTTGTGCGGTGGACTCAACACCAACGCGTTGCGTCTGGCGTTGGGCAAGATGAAAGCCTGGGATGAGCAGAAACTTGAAATCGATGTTTGCGTGGTCGGCAACAAAGGCCTCGGTTTTATGCAACGGCTGGGCGCCAATGTCGCTTCCCATGTGACCGGGCTGGGCGATACGCCGCATATGGAGCGTTTGATCGGTCCCGTGCAGGTCATGCTGGATGCCTTCAAGGAAGGCCGTATCGACGCGCTCTATCTGGTCTACAGCCGCTTCGTTTCAACCATGAAGCAAGAACCCACGTTCAAACAGCTGTTGCCGCTCAATGCCGCAGAGGCCATTGAGAAAGCCGAGCATCACTGGGATTACCTGTACGAGCCGGAAGCCAGGAGTGTGGTGGACAGTCTGATGGTGCGTTACATCGAGGCATTGATTTATCAGGCCGTGGCGGAAAACCTGGCCTGTGAGCAATCCGCCCGCATGGTGGCCATGAAGGCCGCATCGGATAACGCCAAGGATGTCGTCAACGAGCTCAAGCTGGTTTACAACAAAACCCGTCAAGCCGCGATTACGCAGGAAATCTCCGAAATCGTCGCAGGCGCATCCGCCGTTTAACAGATTCGAAATTTGCTAGGAATGAATGCCATGACCGAAGGAAAAATCGTACAGATCATCGGCGCGGTGGTAGACATGGAGTTCCCGCGGGGAGCGCTGCCCAAGGTCTATGACGCGATCAAGATGGATACGCCTCCCCTCACTTTCGAGGTACAGCAACAATTGGGCGACGGCATCGTGCGCACCATTGCGATGGGCTCCACCGATGGACTCAAGCGCGGCGCAGTAACGCGCAATACCGGTGCCGCCATCTCAGTGCCGGTCGGCAAGGCCACGCTCGGCCGCATCATGGATGTGCTGGGCGAGCCGGTCGACGAAGCGGGCCCGGTCGGTGCCGAAACGCGCATGCCGATCCACCGTAAAGCACCGGCCTACGCCGATCAAGCGGCCTCGGTGGAAATTCTGGAAACCGGCATCAAGGTCATCGATCTGATCATGCCGATCGCCAAGGGCGGTAAGGTCGGCCTGTTCGGTGGTGCCGGCGTCGGCAAGACCGTCACGCTGATGGAATTGATCCGCAACATCGCCGTTGAACACAGCGGTTACTCGGTGTTCGCCGGCGTCGGCGAGCGCACCCGCGAAGGCAACGACTTCTATCACGAAATGAAGGATGGCGGCGTCCTCGACAAGGTGGCGCTGGTCTACGGCCAGATGAGCGAGCCGCCGGGCAACCGTCTGCGCGTAGCGCTGACCGGCCTGACCATGGCCGAGTACTTCCGCGACGAGGGCCGCGATGTGCTGTTCTTCGTCGATAACATCTATCGTTACACCCTGGCCGGTACCGAAGTCTCCGCACTGCTCGGCCGGATGCCTTCCGCCGTGGGTTACCAGCCGACGCTGGCCTCGGAAATGGGCGCGCTGCAGGAACGCATTACATCCACCCGCACCGGCTCGATTACCTCGTTCCAGGCCGTTTACGTGCCCGCCGATGACTTGACCGATCCGTCGCCCGCGACCACCTTCGCCCACCTGGACGCCACCCTGGTGTTGAGCCGTCAGGTCGCCGAACTGGGTATCTACCCTGCCGTCGATCCGCTCGACTCCACCTCGCGTCAGCTCGACCCGCTGGTCGTTGGCGAAGAGCACTACTCGGTGGCGCGTTCGGTGCAGGCTACGCTGCAGCGCTACAAGGAATTGCGCGACATCATCGCCATTCTCGGTATGGACGAACTGTCTCCCGAGGACAAACTGGCGGTAGCGCGTGCGCGCAAGATCCAGCGCTTCCTGTCGCAGCCCTTCTTCGTGGCCGAAGTGTTTACCGGTGCAGCCGGCAAGTACGTTTCGCTGAAAGACACCATCGCCAACTTCAAGGCGATCGTCAACGGCGAATACGACCATCTGCCGGAACAGGCCTTCTACATGGTCGGCACGGTTGACGAAGCGGTCGAAAAGGCAAAGACCATTCAATGAGGAAGCTGCCTGCAAAGGCCGCAACCGATAAGGAGGCAACGTCATGCCCATGACCTTACATGTCGACATCGTCAGCGCGGAGGCCGCCATCTACTCGGGCTTGGCCGAGTATGTGATCGCACCTGCCGAAATGGGCGAGGTCGGGATTTATCCTCGCCACACGCCGTTGCTCACCCGCCTGAAACCGGGTTCGGTGCGCATCAAGTCGCCGGAGCGGACGGAAGAAGATCTGATCTACGTTTCCGGCGGCATACTGGAAGTGCAGCCCGGGGTGATCACGATTTTGTCCGATACCGCCGCACGCGGCGCCGACCTGGACGAAGCCCGTGCCATCGAAGCCAAACGTCAAGCCGAGGAGGCGATGAAGAACCGCACTTCCTCGATGGATTACGCCCGTGCCCAGGCCGAATTGGCTGAAGCTGTGGCGCAACTGGCGGCGATTCAGAAACTGCGCAAAATCAAAGGCTGAACGGTTTCAACCGGATCGAAAACGGCAGCCTGGCGCTGCCGTTTTTCTTTCCGGGCACGCCAGACAAAGAGCGGAGGCGCTGTTTATACTTACGCGCGTTTCAGGCCGACCGCGCCCCTCTCCTGCCCATGAATCCACCGCTCAATATCGTCATCCTTGCTGCCGGCAAGGGCACCCGGATGAAATCCGACCTGCCCAAGGTGTTGCATCCCTTGGCGGGAAAACCGCTCATCTCACACGTACTGGCCGCCGCCGACCAGCTGGCGCCGACTTCCATCTGCGTCATTTACGGCCACGGCGGCGAAACCTTGCCACAGACGATTGCTCGTGCCGATCTGGCCTGGGCCAAGCAGGAACCGCAACTCGGAACCGGCCATGCCGTGCAGCAGGCCGTGCCGCACCTCGATCCGGCGGCGCTGTGCCTGATCCTGTATGGCGATGTGCCGCTGACTCGCCCGGAAACCTTGCAGGAAATGACCCTGATCGCACGTGACGGCGCCATTGCCTTGCTGACGGTGCATCTGGCCAATCCGATCGGCTATGGCCGCATCGTGCGCAATGCGCGGGGCCAGGTCGAGCGCATCGTCGAGCAGAAGGATGCCAGCCCGGAAGAACTGCAGATCAACGAAGTGAATACCGGCATCCTGTGTCTGCCCGCCGGCAAACTGGCCGGTTGGCTGGCGCGCTTGAACAACAACAATGCGCAGGGCGAGTACTACCTGACCGATGTCATCGGCATGGCCGCCGCCGAGGGCGAACGCGTAATTCCCTGCCACCCGGCGGCGGAATGGGAAGTGCTCGGTATCAATAGCCGCGCTCAGTTGGCCGAGCTGGAACGATTGCATCAGAGCAACCAGGCCAGCCGGTTGATGACCGATGGCGTCACGCTGATCGACCCGAGCCGGATCGATATACGCGGCAAGCTGACGTGCGGGCGCGATGTGCTGATCGACATCAACGCCGTGTTCGAAGGCGATGTGGTGCTCGGCGACGGCGTCCAGATCGGCGCCAACTGCGTGTTGAAGAACGTCGAACTGGCGGCGGGCGTCCAGCTCAAGCCGTTCTGCCATCTGGACGGCGCACGCGTTGGCGCCTATGCGGTGATCGGTCCGTATGCGCGCTTGCGACCCGGCACCGAGTTGGCCGAGGAAACCCATATCGGCAACTTCGTCGAGCTGAAAAATGCCCAGGTCGGCTTCAACTCGAAAATCAACCATCTTTCCTACGTCGGCGATGCCACCATCGGCCGCAAGGTCAACATCGGCGCCGGCACCATCACCTGCAATTACGATGGTGCCAACAAGCACCGCACGATTATCGAGGACGATGCCTTCATCGGTTCCGACACGCAACTGGTCGCCCCGGTCACCGTCGGCAAGGGTGCGACCCTGGGGGCCGGCACCACGCTGACCAAGGATGCCCCGGCCGGACAGCTGACGCTGTCGCGCGCCAAGCAAGTCACCCTTTCCGGCTGGCAACGGCCGGTAAAAACCAAGAAATAATCGGAGAAGAATTATGTGCGGCATCGTCGGTGCAGTAGCCCAGCGCAATGTTGTGCCCATCCTGATCGAAGGATTGCAGCGCCTGGAATATCGCGGTTACGACTCGGCCGGCATCGCCGTGCGTCAGGCCAATGGCAGCCTCGGTCGCATTCGCGCGGTGGGCAAGGTCGCCATGCTGCGGCAATTGGTAGAAGCGAATCCGATTGCCGGCAATCTCGGTATCGCTCACACCCGTTGGGCGACGCACGGCATGCCGGCCGAGCGCAACGCGCATCCGCACATGAGTGGCGAAAAGGTCGCCGTGGTGCATAACGGCATCATCGAGAACCACGCCGAATTGCGCGCCGAATTGCAGGCCAAGGGCTATTTCTTCACCTCGGAAACCGATACCGAAGTCATTGCCCACCTGCTCGCGCATTTGCAGGAAGCAGAGCCCGATCTGCTGCGCGCCGTACAGAAGGCGATCACGCAACTGGTTGGCGCCTACGGCCTCGCCGTGTCGACGCCGGGCGACGCGGATCGCCTGATCGTCGCGCGCGCCGGCAGTCCGCTGGTGATCGGTCTCGGCATCGGCGAGAACTTCATCGCTTCCGACGTCTTCGCGCTGTTGCCGGTGACGCAACGCTTCATCTTCCTGGAAGAGGGCGATGTCGCCGAGATTCGCCGCGACGGCGTGCGCGTGTTCGATGTCGCCGGCAACCCGGTCGAGCGGCGAGAACGCCTGTCGCAGCTTTCCGCCTCCACCACCGACAAGGGGCCGTACAAGCATTACATGCTGAAGGAAATCTTCGAGCAGCCTTCGGTCATCGCCGAAACGCTGGAAGGCCGCATCCACAAGGGCCGTCTGCTGGAAGAGAGCTTCGGCCATGAAGCCAAGACGCTGTTCGACAAGACGCGCGGCGTCCACATCATCGCCTGCGGCACCAGTTACCACGCCGGCCTGGTGGCGCGTTACTGGCTGGAAGAAATCGGCATCCCATGCAGCGTCGAAGTCGCCAGCGAATACCGCTACCGCAAAGTCGTGGTGCCGCCGGATACCTTGTTCCTGTCGATATCCCAGTCCGGCGAAACCGCCGATACGCTGGCCGCGTTGCGCTTCGCCAAGCAGGCCGGCTACATCGGCTCGCTGACCATCTGCAACGTGCCGGAATCGTCGCTGACGCGTGAATCCGATGTCGCGTTGATGACCCGCGCCGGCCCGGAAATCGGCGTCGCCTCGACCAAGGCGTTCACCACGCAACTCACCGCGTTGCGCTTGCTCACCGTCGCCCTGGCGCGGCGGCGCGGTTTGTCGGTCGAGGATGAAAAGCGGATGGTGGATGAACTGCACGCGTTGCCGCGCCAGGTCGAAGTCGTGCTGGCGCTGTCCGATGCCATCAAGGAGATGGCCGCGGCCTTCGCCGACAAGCAGCATGCGCTGTTCCTCGGCCGCGGTCCGTTCTACCCGATCGCGCTGGAAGGCGCTCTGAAGCTGAAGGAAATCTCCTACATCCACGCCGAGGCTTATCCTGCCGGCGAGTTGAAGCACGGCCCGCTGGCACTGGTGGATGCCGACATGCCGGTGATTTGCGCGCTGCCGGACGACCCGCTGCTCGACAAGGTGCTGTCCAACCTGCAGGAGGTCCGCGCGCGCGGCGGCGAGCTGTTCCTGTTCTCCGACCACAACGTGAAGATCGAGCTCGACCGCTTCCAGAATCTGACGCTGGCCGATATCTATCCCGGCACTGCGCCCATCGTCTACAGCATCCCGCTGCAATTGCTGGCCTATCATGTCGCCATCCTCAAAGGCACCGATGTAGACCAGCCCCGCAATCTCGCCAAATCGGTCACCGTGGAATAACCCTCCGTTGGAGTAATCCCTACATGGCAGTCATCGCGGTATTCAATCAAAAAGGTGGTGTCGGCAAGACCACCACCACGCTCAACGTGGCTGCCTCCCTGGCCTTGCTGGAACGTAGTCCGGTGGTGATCGATCTCGATCCGCAGGCGCATGTCAGCCTGGCGCTGGGGGTCAGGAATCTGCAGAGTAATGCGACCACGGCGGCGTTCTTCCGCGACAAAGTCCCGCTCGACCGCATCATGCGGCGCTTGGCGAATCAGATCCGCTTGCTGCCGGGCCACCCCGACCTGTCCAAGATCGATGCCTTGCTCGGTTCCACGCCGGGCGTCGCCGGCACCCTCAAGCATGGCCTGGATGCCGCGCTGGCCTGGGAAGATGCGCCCATCCTGATCGACTGCGCGCCGGCGCTGGGCGTGCTGTCGCTCAACGCGCTGTGCGCGGCGGATCGCGTGCTGATTCCGGTCACCGCCGATTACCTGGCGATCCAGGGCCTGAACCGGCTCGACCTGGCCCTCAACGTGCTGGAAGGTCCGCTCAAGCGGCGCATCCAACGCCGCGTCGTGCTGACCCGCTTCGACGAAGCCAAGCCGCAATGCCGCGAAGCGCTGGCCAATCTGAAGAGCCGCTATGGCGAGAATCTGTGCGACACGCGCATTCCGGAAGATGCCGCGCTGTCCGAAAGCCCGGCGCATGGCATGGACATCTTCGCCTATTCCGCCGATTCGCCGGGTGCGCACGATTACCGCCTGCTGACCATGGAACTGCTGTCCAAGGGCTTTTTCCAGTAAATCGCCGTCCAGCCTGCATGAGCAACGCCGACTGGCTCGAACGCACCCGCGCCAGCGTCTGGCATCCGTGCACCCAGATGAAACATCTGGAACAGACGCCGCCGTTACCGATCGCACGCGGCGAAGGCGCCTGGTTGATCGACCATGAAGGCCGCCGCTATCTCGACGCAATCTCGTCCTGGTGGGTCAACCTGTTCGGCCATGCCAACCCACGCATCAACGCGGCCATCGTCGACCAGCTCGGCCGCATCGAGCACGTCATGCTGGCCGGCTGCACGCATGCGCCGGTGGTCGAACTGTCGGAACGGCTTGCCCGCCTGAGCGGCCTGAGCCATGCCTTCTACGGCTCCGACGGCGCCAGCGCGACGGAAATCGCGCTGAAGATGAGTTTCCACTTCTGGCGCAACATGGGCCGCCCGCACAAGACCGGATTCGTCAGCTTGCAAAACGGCTATCACGGCGAAACCCTGGGCGCGCTGTCGGTGACCGATGTTGCGCTGTTCAAGGACACTTATGCGCCGCTGCTGCGTCAGTCGCATCAGGTGATCAGCCCGGACTGGCGTCTGGCCGAACCGGACGAATCGGCCGAAGCCTATGCCTGGCGCGCCATCGCGCAGATGGAGGACTTCCTGTCCGAATGCGCCGATACCACCGCCGCCGTTATCGTCGAGCCGCTGGTGCAGGGCGCCGCCGGCATGGCCATGTATCACCCGATCTACCTGACGCGGCTGCGCGAGTTGTGCGACAAGTTCGAAGTGCATCTGATCGCCGACGAGATCGCCGTCGGCTTCGGCCGCACCGGCACGCTGTTCGCCTGCGAGCAGGCCGGCATCCGGCCCGATTTCCTGTGCCTGTCGAAAGGCATCACCGGCGGCTATCTGCCGTTGTCGTGCGTGCTCACGCGCGACGAAATCTACGCCGCGTTCTATGCCGATGCGACCGCGCGCGGCTTCCTGCATTCGCATTCCTACACCGGCAATCCGCTCGCCTGCCGCGCCGCGCTGGCGGTGCTGGATATCTTCGAGACCGACGATGTGCTGGCCGAGAATCGCGTCAAGGCGCTGCGCTTCAGCCAACTGCTCGCGCCCCTCGCGGCGCATCCGCGCGTCAGGCACATGCGCCATACCGGCATGATCTGGGCATTCGACGTACACGACGCCGCGCCCGGATTCAGCGCCCACTTTCATCGACACGCGCTCGCCCAGGGCCTGTTCATCCGCCCGATTGGCAATACGGTCTATTTCATGCCGCCCTACGTCATCGAAGAGGCGGAAATGCGCCTGATGGTGGAGGTGACGCTCGCTCTGCTGCACACCGTTTGAACGCATGAAGCCCAAGCCAAGTTCAGCCAAACTGACCGCACCGTTGCGCGCGGAAGCCGAGAGGCGGTTAGCCGGCAATGAAGCGGCGGCGACCGGTCCGACCGACGCGCTGTTGCACGAACTTCAAGTCCACCAGATCGAACTGGAGATGCAGAACGAGACGCTGCGCCAGGCGCAGATCGCGCTGGAGGAGTCGCGCGACCGTTATATCGACCTGTACGAATTCGCGCCGGTCGGCTATCTCACCCTGGCCGAGAACGGCCTCATCACCGAAGCCAATCTGACCGTGGCCTCGCTGCTCGGCGGCGAGCGCAAGCGCCTGCTGCAGCGGCGTTTCGACGCTTTCGTCGTCGCCGGTGAGCGCGAGCGCTGGCGGCGCCAGTTCCTCGGCGCGCTGGCGCACGAAGGCGCCAGCGCGTGCGATCTGACCTTGCAATCCGACGACGGTCTCGTTGCGGTGCATCTTGACTGTGCACGTAGCGGCGGCGGCGACCGCAGTCCGGCGCTGCGCATCGCGCTGACCAACATCGGCGAGCGCAAGGCGGTGGAACACCGCCTGGAACAATCGCAGGCCCAGTTGAAGACCTTCATCCAGCACGCACCGCTCAGCATCGCCATGTTCGACCGGGACATGAACTATCTGGCCACCAGCGGCCGCTGGTTGGCGGAATACGGCCGCGGCCACGCCGATCTGGTCGGATGCAACCATTACCGGGTGCATCCTGACCTGCCTGCCGCCTGGCGCGGTGTACATCAGCAGGGCATGGCCGGGATCACGCTGAGCAACGACGCAGACCTGTGGCAGCAGGCCGACGGCAGCCAACGCTGGCTGCGCTGGGCATTGCTGCCGTGGCACGACGAGACGGGCATGATCGGCGGCATCATCATCTCGGCCGAGGACATCACGGAAAGCCGGCGCACGGAAAGCGAACTGGCTACGCTGCGTTCGGAGTTGCAGCAGGTGATGGAATGGCAGGTGGCGCGCCACACCGTGGCGGCGCTGGCGCACGAGATCAACCAGCCGCTGTCGAGCATCTCGGCGCTGTGCGAGGCGGCCAGCCGCATGCTGGTGGCGGGTGCCCGGCCGGAACGGCTCGAACAGACCCTACGCCACTTGGCGGTCGAATCCGAGCGCGTCGGCGGTGTCGTGCGCCATCTGCTGGAATCGTTGCGCCAGCCGGACACCCGGGTTGCACCGGTGGCGCTGGCCGCGATGCTGCGCGAAGCGGTGAATATGGTCCGCGCCAACGGCTACAACGGCTGCGAAGTGCTCGTCGAATGCGCCGACGACTTTCCCGCGGTCCGGGTCAATCGCATGCAAGTGGAAAAAGTGCTGCTCAACCTGATCGGCAACAGCATCGAAGCGATGCGCCCGGCACGCAAGCCGCCGGGACGCGTTTGGATCAGCGCCAGCCTGGTCGCCGCCGGCAGCGAAGCCTGCATCACCGTGCGCGATGAAGGCCCCGGCATCGGCGGCGCGTTGGAGCAACAGATATTCCATCCCTTCGTCACCACCAAGTCGAGCGGCATCGGCATGGGACTGGCGATCAGTCGCAGCCTGGTCGAAGCGCAGGGCGGCAAGCTCTGGCACGATGCCCACGACGGACCGGGCGCCACTTTCCGCTTCACCCTGCCGCTCGCGAGGTAATCCGATGTCCTTGGCCACCGTATTCATCGTCGACGACGATCCCGGCATCCGCTACAGCGTTTCGCTGCTGCTCGAAACGGCCGATCTGCGCGCCGAATGTTTCGCCAGCGCCGAAGAGTTCCTGCAGGAATGCGATCCGGAGCGGGCGGGTTGCCTGTTGCTCGACGTGCGCATGCCGGGCCTCGGTGGACTGGAGCTGCAGGAGGTGCTGGCGCAGCGCCGGATGCGGCTGCCGATCATATTCCTGACTGCCCATGCCGATCTGGCCGCCGGCGTGGCGGCGATGAAGCAGGGGGCGCTCGACTTCCTGATCAAACCGGTCAACGGCGCGGTGTTGTTGCAGCGGGTGCAGGCCGCCCTGGTGCAGGATCGCGAGCAGCGCCGGGCGGCCGCGGACAAGCGCGCATTCGAGGCGCGCTTGCGGAAGCTCACCGGGCGTGAGCGGGAAGTGCTCGTCCTCGCCCTCGCCGGCCTGGCTAACCGGGACATCTCGGCCCGGCTCGGGATCAGCCTGCGCACGATCGAAGGGCATCGCTCGCGCATTTACCTCAAGACCGGCGTCGATTCGCTGCTCGAACTGGCTCGCCAGGCCGCCAACGCCGGTGTCGTGCTGGCCTGAGCCAGGCTGCCCGTGGCAATACGCGCGTACAAACACGCGCGTGCTTGCCCAACTGCCACCGTAGCTCCAATTAGGGTCGAATACGTAGCGACGCATCGCCGCGGCGCGTCCGCTCGGGCATGGGTTCGGCGCTGTCGGCGCCGATCTTCGAAAGGATGGCAATGAATGCAACGCAACGGCTGTTCGAGCAGTACGCCTACACCCTCGACGCGCTGGCCGACGAACCGGAATGTGTCGACCCCGAGTCGAAACGGCGGCTGATGCGGGCTTGCGCCTACGGCATGCGCGCTGCCGCAAAAGGCTATGCGCGCTACGAGGCGCTGCGCCTTTGCGATGTGGGCGCCTTCGCCGATCTGCACGCGCGCAATGTGGCCGGAGAGCGATTCGACGATCTGGTCGATGCGATCGTCGCGCAGAAGTCGAACTAGCGGCGTCGCGCCACGATGACCACGCCGAAAGCCGCCGAAAAAACCAAGCCCGCGCGCCGCCGCCAGGCCAACGCCGCTTTGCCGCCGGCCGCCGCCGAGGTGCTGGTGCCGCTGCGCCCCTATCTGGTTGGCATCGGTTCATCCGCCGGCGGTCTGGAGGCGCTGTCGACGCTGATCGCCGCGCTGCCCACCGACCTCGGCATTTCCTATGTCGTGCTGCAGCACCTGTCGCCGACCCACCGCAGCATGATGGTGCAGTTGCTCGGACGCGAAACGGCGATGGCGGTGACCGAGGTCGAACACGGTATCCAGCCCGAGCCGGACACGATCTACGTCGCCCCAGCCAGCCGCAACGTGATCATCAAGGACGGCTGCTTCGTGCTGATCGAAGGCCCGCGCGAGGCGATGCCGCGCCCTTCGGTCAACGTCTTCCTGACCTCGCTGGCGGCGGAGAAGATCGAGGATGCCATCGGCGTCATCCTGTCCGGCACCGGTAGCGACGGCGCCGCCGGGTTGCGCGACGTCAAGGCCGGCGGCGGCTACACCTTCGCGCAGGACCCGCAGAGCGCCAAGTACGCCGGCATGCCGCAATCGGCGATCGATACCGGCTGCGTCGACTGGGTGCTGCCGCCCGCCGAAATTGCCGCCGAAATCGCCATCATCGCGCGCTCGCACGGCACCGTCACGGTGACCACGAAGCCGCCGGTGGCGGCCACGGCGTTGAAGAAACTGCTGCTGAAGGTCAAACAGCAGACGCGCATCGATTTTTCCGGCTACAAGGAAGGCACGTTGTGGCGGCGCATCGAGCGGCGCATGGCGGCCAAGCACGTCACCAGCCTGAACGACTACATGACGCTGACCGAGTCGAGTCCGGAAGAACTCGAACATCTCGGCAAGGACATCCTGATTTCGGTCACCGCATTCTTTCGCGACCCGGAGTCCTTCGATGCGCTGCGCATGCTGGTGCGCGGCATGCTGCTGAGCAAGCAGCCGGGCGACGAAATCCGGGTCTGGGTGCCGGGCTGCGCGACCGGCGAGGAGGCCTACACCATTGCCATCCTGATCGCCGAAACGCTGGGCCCCAACGCGGCGCTGCACCGCATCCAGATTTTCGCGACCGACATCGATCTGCACGCACTGGCCATTGCGCGCAAAGGCTCCTACGCCGACAGTGCGCTGGCCGACCTCGATCCGGGTCTGGTGGTGCGTTATTTCCAGAAAGTCGGCAACCGCCTCGAAATCGCCCGCCACCTGCGCGACATGGTGGTGGTGGCGCGGCAGGACATCAATCAGGATCCGCCCTTTCTGCGCCTTGATCTGGTCAGCTGTCGCAACCTGCTGATCTATTTGCAGAACGACTGGCAGGCCAAGGTGCTGGCCACCTTTCATTACGGCCTCAATCCGGGCGGTATTCTTTTTCTCGGCAAGTCGGAAGGCATCTTCCAGCAGGAGGCGCTGTACGAAGTCGTCGACAAAGGCGCCCGCATCTACCGCCGCCGCGCTGGTGAATCGCGCCTGAACGTGCCGTCGTTCCGCCTGCCCGACACCACCGAACGGATGGCCGCCACCGCGCCGGCGACGGCGCCGGATGCCGAGCGGCGCCTGCTCGATGCGGCGGTGCGGCGCTACGTGCCGGCCTCGGTCCTGATCAACAACGCGTTCGACATCCTGCAATTACATGGCGAGGTCAACCAGTACCTGACCGTGCTGCCGGGCAAGCCCAACTTCAACCTGCAGCACCTGTTGCGGCGCGAGATGCGCGCCGATCTGCAACTGCTGCAGCATCACGCCGAGCACAAGCAGGAGTCCGCCTTCGGCCGCCGTCACAGCATCAAGACGCTGGACGGTGTGCGCGACGTGCGCCTGGTCGTGCACCCGCTCGAACGCGGCATCGCCAGTCCGTTCTTCCTGGTCTGCTTCGAGCAATTGCCGCCGACCGAGCCAGTTGAAGCAAACGGTGAAGCGCACCCGCCATCCGAGGATGGACGCAATGTGCGCGACCTCGAGGACGAACTCATTTCCACCCGCGAGCGCCTGCAGACGGTGATCGAGGAACTGGAAACCTCGAACGAGGAAATGCAGGCCCTCAACGAGGAAGTGGTCGCCGCCAACGAGGAATTGCAGTCGTCGAACGAGGAACTGGAAGCCGCCAACGAGGAATTGCAGTCCACCAACGAAGAACTGACTACGGTCAACGAGGAGTTGCAGGTGCGCACCGGCGAGCTGGCTGACACCTTGAATGACTTGGAGAACATCCAGAACAGCGTTGGCTTCCCGGTCCTGGTGTGCAACGAAAGTCTCGGCCTGTCGCGTTTCAACAGCCCGGCGGCAGCGCTGTTTTCGCTTTCCGCCGCCTCGCTCAAGCAGCCGCTGGTGATGCTGCGGCTGCCGCCGGGCATGCAGGATTTCTCGGCCATCGTGCGCCAGGCGATCGAAACCAACCGGCCGGTGGAGGCGCCGATTTTCTCCAGCGAGCGCCACTACCTGCTGCACATCTCGCCCTACGACACACTGGTGCGCGGTACCCGCGGCACGCGCGGCGCCATCGTGGTGATGCTCGACCATACCGAACGCCTGGCGGCGGAACGCGAGGTGCGCAAGAACCGCGAGATGCTGCTGGCGATCATGAACAACTCGACCTCGCTGATCACGCTGAAGGATTTGTCCGGGCGCTACGAATTCGTCAACCGCCAGTTCGAGACCTTTTTCGATATCGACGCCGACAAGGTGATCGGCAAGACCGACGTCAAGGTGATGCCGCGCAAGATGGCCGACGATTTCCGCGCCAAGGAACTCGACGTGGCGCGGCAACGCATTGCGCTGGAGTTCGAGGATCACGTCGTCTTCCCGTCGCAGAGCGACCGCTTCCTGCATTCGATCCGCTTTCCGCTGCAGACCGAGGATGGCCTGGTCTACAGCATCTGCACCCAGTCGATCGACGTGACCGAGCACAAGCACGCCGAGGACCAGTTGCGCCTCGCCGCGCGCGTGTTCGATCGGGCCGGCGAAGGCATCATCGTCACCGACGCGAAACAGACCATCCTGACCGTCAACGAGGCGTTTACCCAGGTCACCGGCTATAGCGCCGAGGAGGTCATCGGCAAGACGCCGGGCCTGCTCGCCTCCGGCAAGCACAACGAGGATTTCTACCTCGACATGTGGGCGCACCTGAAGGACCAAGGCTGGTGGCAGGGCGAAGTCTGGAACCGGCGCAAGAACGACGAGATCTACCCGGAGTGGCTGACCATCAATTCGGTCAAGGACACGGCGGGCAAGGTGGTCAATTACGTCGGCATCTTCAGCGACATCACCATCGTCAAGGAATCGCAACGCCGGGTCGAATTCCTCGCCACCCACGACGAACTGACCAGCCTGCCGAATCGCGCCCTGTTCCTCGACCGGGTGCGCCAGGCGATTGCGCGCACCGCCCGCAACGAAGCCACCTTCGCGGTGCTGTTCATCGACCTCGACAATTTCAAGGTGGTCAACGATTCGCTCGGCCACGCCGCCGGCGACGACCTGTTGATGGAAATCGCGCGGCGCATGCGCGAGTGTGTGCGCGGCTCCGACACGGTCGCCCGCTTCGGCGGCGACGAGTTCGCGATGCTGCTGGAAGACGCCACGGTCGAAGACGCCGAACTGACCGCGCGCCGCATCGCCGAGGCGATGCAGCGCTCCCATCTGATCGGTCGCCAGAGCGTCTATCCCGGCGCCAGCATCGGCATCTGCCTGTATCCGAACGACGGCCAGGATGCCGAAACCCTGCTCAAGAACGCCGACAGCGCGATGTATCAGGCCAAGGACGGCGGCAAGGGCACGCACCATTTCTTCACCGACGCACTCAAGCAGGCTGCCGACGAACGCCTCAAGCTGGAAACCGGTCTGCGCGACGCGGTCGAGAAGAATCAGCTGTTCCTGCTCTACCAGCCGCAGATCGATATTTCCAACGGCCGTCTGGTCGGGGTCGAGGCGCTGGTGCGCTGGCAGCATCCCGAAGACGGTTTGATCCCGCCGTTGAAGTTCATCCCGCTGGCGGAGAAAACCGGCTTGATCGATCTGATCGGCGAATGGGTGGCTGCGACCGCCTGCCGCCAGTTGGCGTTGTGGACGGCACAGGGCCATGCCGTGCCGCGCGTGTCGATCAACGTGTCCGCCGACCAGTTGCGGCGCACCAATATGCCGGCGCTGATGCGGCGTTTGCTCAGCCACTTCCGTCTCGATGCGACGCGCGTCATGCTGGAACTGACCGAAAGCGCGCTGGTGGAGAATGCCGAACGGGTGCAGCAGATGCTGCGCGAACTGAAATCGCTCGGCATCCTGCTCAGCATCGATGACTTCGGCACCGGCTACTCCTCGCTCGCCTATCTGCGCCGTTTCGCGCTGGACGAACTGAAGATCGACAAATCCTTCGTCGCCGACATCGGCCAGAACCTGGACGACCGCGCCATTGCGCAGACCATCGTGGCGATGGCGCAGACGCTGGGTTTCACGGTGGTCGCGGAAGGCATCGAGACGGAAGAACAGCTTGGCGTATTGCACGATATCGGCTGCCATATCGGCCAGGGCTATTTGTTCGCCACGCCGCTGACGGCGCAGGAACTGGTCGAACGTTACTGCGCGCGCTGAGCCTGGATCGAACCGGCGGCGGGCATATCCGACTGAATTTGTCGGATATGCC
>JASJPK010000012.1:0-7048 GCA_031426735.1 Hydrogenophilaceae bacterium
GGCTGTCGGCCTGGATGTCGAGCAGGCTTTGCATCCATTGATGCGTTTTGCGCTGGACTTCGGAGATGCTGGTGTCGCCGGTTTTGTAGAGCCAGTGCGAGGCGACCCCGGCTTCGGCGACGCGGTGCATGTCCTGCGTGCGTATCTGCACTTCCACCGGCGCGCCGAATGGGCCGAACAAGGTGGTGTGCAGCGACTGGTAGCCATTCGGCTTGGGAATGGCGATGTAATCCTTGAATTTGCCCGGGATGGGCTTGTACAGCGCGTGCAAGGCACCGAGGGTGAGATAGCAGTCGCGCGCGGTTTCGACCACGATGCGGAAGCCGTAGATGTCGAACACTTCGGAAAAGGCCAGGTGCTTTTCCTGCATCTTGCGGTAGATGCTGTACAGGTGCTTTTCGCGGCCGCGTATCTGGGCCGGGATCTGGCATTCGAGCAGCTTGGCCTCAATCGCGATCCGGATCTTGTCGACGACTTCCTTGCGGTTGCCGCGCGCGGATTTCACCGCTTTCTCGATCACCTTGTAGCGATTGGGATGCAGGTGCACGAAGGCGATGTCTTCGAGTTCCTGGTAGACCTTGTTGAGCCCGAGACGGTTGGCGATGGGGGCGTAGATTTCCAGCGTTTCCTGCGCGATGCGGCTGACTTTGTCCGGCTGCATGGCATCCAGCGTGCGCATGTTGTGCAGGCGGTCGGCCAGTTTGATCAGGATGACGCGGACATCGCGTGCCATCGCCAGCAACATTTTGCGGAAGTTTTCGGCCTGCGCCTGCGCCTTGTCTTCGAACTGAATCTTGTCCAGCTTGGTGACGCCGTCGACCAGTTGGGCGACGGCTTTGCCGAATTCGCGGGCGATGTCTTCGGTGCGTACGCCGGTGTCTTCCACGACATCGTGGAGCAGGGCGGCAATCAGGGTTTGCGCATCGAGATGCCAACTGGCCAGGATCTCCGCCACCGCCAGGGGATGCGTGATGTAAGGCGAGCCGCCTTGGCGATACTGGCCTTCATGCGCGCTGGCCGAAAACTGGTAGGCGCGCAGGAAGGCTGCCTGATCCGCCTCGCTGAGGTAAGCGGCCGCCTCCGGCAGTATCGGGAGAGGGTCGGCGGGCGGCATCGGGATGCCTTCGATTGCGAGATTCAGAACGCGCCTTTTTTCAGGATCTCGACGCCGGTCAGGCCTTCGGCGATTTCGCGCAAGGCTAGCACCGCGGGCTTGTCTTTCTCGGCTTCCACGCGCGGTGTCGAACCGGTGGAAATCTGGCGTGCCCGATAGGCGGCAACCAGGGTCATTTCGAATCGATTGGGAATGTGTTTGATGCAGTCGTCGACGGTAACGCGGGCCATGAGCAATGCCTTTATGAAGCGGTGAGTGATGCAGGGATTTTAAACGAGGCTGGTGCGAAACCCTATAATCGCGCCCCGTTTGTACTTGTACAGGAAAAAAACATGCCTTCCTTCGATATCGTATCCGAGTTGGACAAGCCGGAAATCAAGAACGCCGTCGAACAAGCCAACAAGGAAGTTGCCAACCGCTTCGACTTCAAAGGCTCGGACGCGCGCGTCGAGCAAGCCGAGCTGGTGCTGACGCTGTATGCCGACGACGACTTCAAGCTCGATCAGGTGCAGGAAGTGCTCAATGCGAAGCTGATCAAGCGCGGTGTCGATATTCGCTGCATGGAGTTGGGCAAAAGCGAAAAGGTTTCCGGCAACAAGGTCAAACGGACGGCGACCTTGAAAAGCGGCCTGGAAACCGAGTTGAGCAAGAAAATCGTCAGGCTGCTGAAGGATTCGAAGATGAAGGTGACCGCGAGCATCCAGGGCGAAAGCGTGCGGGTTTCCGGTGCCAAGCGCGACATCCTGCAGGACGCGATTGCCCTGGTCCGCAAGAGCATCACCGATTTCCCGTTGCAGTATCAGAATTTCCGCGACTGATTCAGCGGTTGCCGCCCGTGTGCGAGTGGCAGCCCGATAACCGCGGTAAAACAAACACTTGGATTGCCCGCATCCACTCTATATAATGCGCGGCTTTTCCGGTTTTATCGGCCGTTCCGGTCGACAACAGGCTCAGAGGACAGCAATAACATGGTAACCATTCGTCTTGCCCGCGGCGGCTCCAAGAAGCGCCCCTTCTACAACATCGTCGTGGCCGATTCCCGCGATCGTCGCGATGGCCGCTTCATCGAGCGCATCGGCTTCTACAACCCGGTCGCTTCCGGCAATGCCGAGAAGCTGCGCATCAACCAGGAACGTCTGGCCTACTGGAAGAGCGTCGGTGCGCAGACTTCCGATACCGTTGCCCGGATCGTGCACAGTGGCGTCAGCGCTGCCGCCTGAAGACCTGGTGGTAATGGGGCGGGTTGCCGCCCCTTACGCGATAAGCGGTTGGCTGAAAATTCAGCCGTTTACCGAGTTTGTCGACAGTCTGCTGGAATATCCGCAGTGGCATCTGGGCAAGAACGGTCAATGGCGCGCTTATCGCCTGCTTGAAGGCAAGGTGCATGGGCAGACCCTTCTGGTCAGTCTGGACGGTATCAACGACAGAAATGTCGCCGAGACCATGCAGGGCTTCGAAGTGGCCGTGTCCCGCGCCGAGTTGCCGCAGCCGGATGAAGGCGAGTACTACTGGGACCAGCTGACCGGCCTGGAAGTCGTCAATCTGCAGGGTGAGTTGCTTGGTCGGGTGGTCGGTGTGCTGGAAACCGGTGCACACGAAGTGCTGAAGATTCAAGGCGAGCTGGACTCGAAACCGGTCGAGCGGCTGATTCCGTTTGTTGGCGCTCTGGTTCAAACGGTCGATCTTGCTGCCAAGCGCATCGTGGTGGATTGGGGTCTGGATTTCTGAACTGGGTCATAACTGGGTACTAGGTAACTGGGTATATGGCGCCTCAATATCACGTCGTTACCCTGTTCCCTGAGATGTTCGCTGCGCTGACGGATTTTGGCGTCAGCGGCAGAGCGGTAAAAAAACAGTTGTGCGGTGTGAAGTTCTGGAATCCCCGGGATTTCACGCAGGACAACTACCACACTGTCGACGACCGGCCTTTCGGCGGCGGTCCCGGCATGGTGATGCTGGTGGAACCGCTGGATCTGGCGTTGACGGCGGTGAAAACGGAATTGCTGCGGCAGGGTATTTCTTCGCCGCGCATGATCTACCTGTCGCCGCAAGGCCGACGTCTGGATCAGGCGTTGGTGCTGGATCTGGTGCGGGAACCCGCCTTGGTATTGTTGGCCGGGCGGTATGAAGGCATCGACGAGCGTCTGTTTGCGCGGCATGCCATCGAGGAAATTTCGCTCGGCGACTATGTGCTGTCGGGCGGCGAGTTGCCGGCGATGGTGTTGCTCGATGCGGTAATTCGACAGATCCCGGGGGCGCTGGGTCATGCCGATTCGGCGAGCGAAGATTCTTTCGCCGATGGTCTGCTGGATTGCCCGCATTACACGCGGCCCGAGGATTACCTGGGGCTGAAGTCGCCGCCGGTGTTGCGCGGCGGCAATCACGCGGAAGTTTCGCGTTGGCGTTTGCGCCAGGCATTGAAAAGAACGTCGCTGCGGCGACCGGATTTGTTGGAACGGCGGGCGATGAGTCCGCTGGAACTGGAATTGCTCGGTGAAATTCACCGGGAAGCCGGTCCGGAGTGATTCGGGCCATTTAGAAATGGCGGCATGTTTTACGAAACCTATACCGCCTACTTTCGTGCAAGGAAACGAAGATGAATATCATCGAACAACTCGAAAATGAAGAAATTGCCCGCCTGTCGGTCGGCAAAGTGCTGCCGCCCTTCGCGCCCGGCGATACCGTTGTGGTGCAAGTGAAGGTCAAGGAAGGCAATCGCGAGCGTCTGCAGGCTTACGAAGGCGTCGTGATCGCCAAGCGTAATCGCGGTCTTAACTCCGCCTTTACCGTGCGCAAGATTTCCGCTGGCGAAGGCGTTGAGCGGACGTTCCAGACCTACTCGCCGCTGCTGGCTTCGGTTGAAGTGAAGCGTCGCGGCGATGTGCGTCGCGCCAAGCTGTATTACCTGCGCGATCGTTCCGGCAAGTCGGCGCGGATCAAAGAGAAGCTCGACTTCCACAAGCGCGCTGCCAAGGCATCTTAATAGCCGGACAGTTCGACCCAAAAGCCGCTCCGGTGATCCGCCGGGGCGGCTTTTTTCATTCAACGCTTCAAATCCAGGCTTTCAGCAGCAACGAAGCGCCGCTGCCCAGCAGCAGAACGCCGACCAGACGCGTCATCTGCGCGTTGGTCAGACGGGCATGCACGTGACTACCGGCATAAAGCGCCGCGATGATGAACGGCGCAGCCAGCAAACAATTGATCCATACCGCGCTGCCATGCAGCAGACCAACCACCAGGAAGGTCACGATGCGAATCAGGCCTTCGAGAAAGAACAGCCCGGACAGCGTGGCGCGCAACGTCGATTTATTCTCGATACGGTGCGACAGATAAATCACGTATGGCGGCCCGCCGGTGCCGAACAGGCCGCCAACCGCACCGCCGGTGAGGGCAGCGGGATAAGCCCACCCGGTTGCAATCGGGCTGAATTTGCCGGCATGCGTAAGCAGCGAGCGCAACGCAAAAGCCAGGACGAAAATGCCGAGCAGCGTCAACAGGATGTTTGGCGACAGCGAAACCAACAGGCTGGTGCCGAGCACGACGCCGACCAGGCTGACCGGCAGCAAGCGGCGGATTTCCGTCCAGGCGACATGCTTGAATGTCACGCCGCCGACCAGCGCGGAAGCGGAGAAATCCGTGATCAGCATGAACGGCACGACTTCCGGCAGCGGAAAACGTAGCGCCAGCAACGGCACCGCGATCAGGCCCGAGCCGAAGCCGGAAATGCCGCGCACGAAATAGGCCAGCAGCAGGATGGCGACGGCGTAGAGGATGTCCGGTGTGGTCATGGTGCGGTCGAAAATACGGGCCGGCTTGGCAGAAAAGGGGCGCATTTGACCACGGATTCGCTCACCCGATGTCGGTACAGGCCGGCGCAGGATGCGCCTGTCGACAGATATAATCGGCCGCTGTCATTCCGAAGGAATTCCGTCATGCAGTTCAACCTGTTACCCAAACTCCCCGCCGGCCCCGATGCCTTCATTCTGCAAGTCGACAAAGCCCTGCGCACGGTGTTCGCGACGGCGTCTTCGCGTCGCCCCTATCCCGATGCCGGCGTGGCAGAGGCCGAGTTGAGCGAAGCGGAGAAGCGTCACGCCGCCGGTCTGATGCGGATCAACCATAGCGGCGAGGTTTGCGCCCAGGCGCTGTATCAAGGCCAGGCGTTGACCGCCCGTAATCCTGAAGCGGCGCGCGCGTTGATCGAGGCGTCGGAAGAGGAAACCGAGCATCTGGCCTGGTGCGAGAAGCGCTTGCATGAACTGGGCAGTCACAAGAGCATTCTGAATCCGCTCTGGTATGCCGGTTCGTTCACGCTGGGGGCGCTGGCGGGCGCATTGGGCGACAAATGGAATCTGGGCTTCCTGGCGGAAACCGAGCGCCAAGTGGAAGGCCACCTGAACGGCCATCTCAGCGAGTTGCCGGAGCAGGATGCCAAAAGCCGTGCCATCGTCGAACAGATGAAAGTGGATGAGATCAAACATGCGGAAACCGCTGTCACGCATGGCGGCGTGCCGCTGCCCGTGCCGGTCAGGCAGGCGATGCAGTTGACTTCCAAACTGCTGACTTTCGCGGCGTATCGGGTATGAGTTTTGCGGAAAATCTGGCGACCTTGCCGGCGGCGGATCATCTGGCCGCTATCGAGCTGATCGGGCCGGACGCAACGGTAGCCGTTATCGAGAACAAGCCGGGTAGCCAGGGTTCGTTGCGGCTCTATCTGTATTTGCTGGAGAAATTCGGCGCGATAAATGCCGCGGCGGCTGCGGAAGGTTTGGCTTTGTACGCCGAACATGGCGACGATGCGCGGCAGCATCCGGGCAAGCATCCGAATATCGACCGGCTGCTGGATATCGCGGCAGGCGGGTCAGGATTTTCGGCACGCATGCAGCCAAAATGAAAAAAGCCCGCCGAAGCGGGCTTTTTTACGCCAGGCAATGCCGCTTACTTGGCCGGACAGGCATCCTCGCCACGCACCTTGCCGGGGATCAGCAGGAACTGCTCGAACGGACCCATGACGCGCATGGCTTCGCCCTTGGGGCCTTCGAACTTGAGGCGGCCGAACATCATGGCGCGCATCGGGCCGTATTCGCCGGCGCCCATTTCCTTCCAGCGCTTGGTTTCGGCATGCATCAGGTAGTCGGAATCCAGGTCCAGCGTGGTGTGCTGGATCGGGCCGGCGTAGGAGCACAGCGCCTTGCCATTCTTGGCGGAGATGGTCATCTCAATTTTGGTGGTTTCGCCGCAATCGGTGCGGTACATGTGCATGACTTTATAGCCACGGCCCTTGTCGTTCTTGATCCATTTTTCGGCCAGTTCATCGGTCAGAATGGGGTTGTTGTTCCAGGACTGACAGGCTTGCACAGCCCAATCAGCGGACATCATGGGAGCCGCCTGGGCAGACAGGGAAACCAGGCCAACAGCGGCCAGGGCAAGGGAAATCGTACGCATAGTGCTCTCCTCCGAGCGTTGTGATGACAGACGGACAAAAATTCCGGCGGCAAGGGTAGCCCGCGCACTAGATGCTGTCAAAAAAAGCACTTTAATGCGCGGGTTAATGGTTTTAATGGGGTAAGTACTGTTTAAGTGCGCCGTACAGCCAGGTGCCGTGCAGGGCGCCTGCCAGCACAACGACGGCGCCGACCGAGCCGGTGCCGACGAGAGCGAATACAGGACCCGGACACAGGCCGATCAGACCCCAGCCGAGACCGAAGATAACGCCGCCGGCAACGTAACTGATGCGGCCGGCAGGTTTTTCCGGAATTTCGATGGCCTGGCCATCTAAAGCCTTGCGGCGACCCAGGCGTTTGATGATCTGGGTCGTTACGAAGGCGGTGGCAATGGCCGAAAACATGATGCCGAACATGTGGAAGCTCTGGAAGTGAAACATTTCCTGGATGCGATACCAGGAAGCCGCTTCCGATTTGATCAGGACGAAGC
>JASJPK010000013.1:0-91027 GCA_031426735.1 Hydrogenophilaceae bacterium
GCGCTCCTACAGCACGTCCGGCGTAGGAGCGCCTTCCAAGGCGCGATTGATCGGCGCGTCAAATTCAGCGCGGCGAGCAGCCTACCGGACCAGGCATGCCCGCGTTTAGTTACAAAGCCCGCAACCCGCGCGGCGAACTGCTCAGCGGACGTCTGGAAGGCCATTCCAGCGACGCGGTGGCGGACGAGTTGATGCGCTCCGGGTTGACCCCGGTGGAAGTGAAGGCGCTGGCGGCCAAGGCGGAGGCGAAGCACCTGTTCGGCGACCACTTCGAAGAGAAGGTCAGCGAACTCGACATCATGTTGTTTGCGCGCCAGATGGCCAGCCTGCTCAAGGCGGGCGTGCCGATCCTGCGCGCGCTGGCTTCGCTGGCCGAATCGAGCGTGCATCCGGCGTTCCAGAAACTGCTCGGCGATATCCGCGAAGGCCTTTCCGCCGGACGCGAGCTTTCCGCCTGTCTGCGCAAACATACCAAGGTGTTTCCGACCTTCTTCATCAACATGGTGCGGGTCGGCGAAGCCACCGGCCGGCTCGACGAAGTCTTCATGCGGTTGTTCCACCATCTCGAATTCGAGCGTGAAATGGGCGACCGGGTGAAAAGCGCGCTGCGCTACCCGACCTTCGTCATCGCCGCGCTGGTGATTGCACTGGGCGTCATCAACGTCTTCGTCATCCCTGCTTTCGCCAAGGTCTACAAGAGTTCGCACGCCGATTTGCCGCTGATGACCCGCATCCTGGTCGGCTTCTCGGAATGGACCGTGCAGTGGTGGCCGGCGCTCCTGGTCGGCCTGGTGTTCGGATTCATCGCCCTGCGCTGGTGGAAACGCACGCCGGACGGGCGTTACACCTGGGATCGCTGGCTGCTGAAGATGCCCATCGCCGGCAAGATCGTGCACAAGGCGGCGCTGGCCCGCTTCGCCAAAGGTCTGGCGATGACATACCAGAGCGGCGTGCCGATCGTGCAAGGCCTCACCAATGCCTCGGAAGTGGTCGACAACGCCTTCATCGCCAGCCGCATCGAACAGATGCGCAACGGCGTCGAGCGCGGCGAATCGCTGACCCGTGCCGCCAGCACCACCGCCGTATTCACACCGGTGGTGCTGCAGATGATGGCGGTGGGCGAGGAGACCGGCGAACTGGACCGCCTGCTCGGCGAAATCGGCGATCTGCAACAGCGCGAAGTCGAATATGAAATCCGTACCCTGTCCGAACAGGTCGAACCGATCCTGATCGCCGGCCTCGGCGCCATCGTGCTGGTCGTCGCCCTCGGGGTGTTCCTGCCGGTCTGGGATTTGGGCTCCACCATGATGAAGCGCTAAATGAAAGATCAACCTAAGATGTCCTTCAAGTTTCTTGCCGTCGTGCCGTATTAACCCCCGCGCCAACGTTGTTTTGTCATTCCCAACAGGAGATCGCTATGCCCAAGCTGCAACCCGTTTCCCCGCTGCGACCGATCCGCTCGCAAGAGGCCGGTTTCACCATGATCGAACTGATCATGGTCATCGTTATTCTCGGTATCCTCGCCGCCGTCGCGCTGCCGCGCTTCTACGACCTGCAGACCGATGCTCGCGTCGCCAAGATGCAGGCGGCATTGGGCGCCGTCAAATCTGCTTCCGCAATTGCGCACTCGGCGTTTCTGGTGAAAGGCACCAATCCTGCTTCGATCACGATGGAAGGCACGGTCATCAATCTGGTGAACGGCTATCCGGATGTCGTGGCAGGCGCGACTGCCGCTACCAGCGGTATCGCGCTCGCCGCCGGCGGTTTGACCGACTACGACTTGACCACTACCGCTGCCACGGCAACGGTGCTGACTATTGTGGCTGATGCCGCACACGCCGATTGCAAGGTCACTTACACAGAAGCCGTTGCCGGCGCCGCCCCTGTGATCAGTGCCGCGCCAGCCGCCACCGACTGCGACTAGTGTCCAGAGTTCAGGGTGAACCCACGCCTTTACCGGCTAAAGGCTTCACTCTGGTCGAACTGATCGGCGTCATCGCCATCGCCGGCATCCTGGCGGCCGTGGCGGCACCGCGTTTCTTCAACACGGCCACGTTTGCATCGCGCGGTTACTACGATGCCGCTTCCGGATTTCTGCGTTATGCGCAGAAACTGGCGATCGCCCGCCACGGCAATGTCGCGGTGCTGGTCGGCGCCGATGGCCTCACGCTCTGCCGCGTCACGACGGCGCCTTGTCCTGCGGCCGACCAGATCGCCGGGCCGGATGGGACGCAACCGTTCCAGGTACTGGTGCCGAACGGCGTCAGCCAGAGCGGCAACGTCGCCAGCTTCAGCTTCGATGCCCAGGGTCGTCCGAATAGCGGCGTCACGCTCAGCATCGGCGGCGATCAAGCCCGCACGCTGACGGTGGAAGCGGAGACGGGTTATGTGCATTGACCGGCGGCAATGCCACCCTCTGACGATGCAACCTGGCGTGGCCTGTGTGGGAGCGGCCTACCGGCCGCGATCGCGGCCGCTAGGCCGCTCCCACCCACAACGCGGCGTCAGCCTGATCGAGGCGGTGTTGTTCATCGTCGTCGTCAGCATCGCGCTGGTGGTCGTGCTGAAAGCGTTCGATATCGCCAACCAGGGCAGTGCCGACCCGGTGTTGCGGCGGCAATCGCTGGCCATTGCGCAATCGCTGCTCGATGAAATTAGCTTCAAACCGTTTGGCAGTGCCGCGACCGACGATGTCGCCCAGGGCGGTTTCGCCGGGCCATATACCAGCGCCAACCGGCAATGGTTCGACGATGTGGACGATTACAACGGCTTCAGCATGAACGTGGACGGCATCCGCAGTCTCGACGACACCGCGCTGACCGGGTTGGGCCATTACCAGGCCAGCGTCGCCGTGGTCGCCGCCGCCTTCGGCTCGGTACCTGCCACCGCCGGCTATCGCATTACCATCACCGTGACCGACCCGTCCGGCGCGCAACTCGCGCTGGAAGGCTACCGGGCCAACTACTGAGCATGCGCGGCGAAAAGACCATTGAATCAGTAGGGTGCGCCACGCGTACCCGCTCAAGGGCGATGCTGCGCATGGCGCACCCTACGCGGCGGGCCTCCGGCTTTTCCCTGATCGAACTGATCGTGGTCATCGCCGTGGTCGGCATCCTCGCCGGCATCGTCGCGGTATTCATCCGGCATCCGCTGGAAGGCTACATGGCCGCTTCGCGCCGCGCCGAGTTGACCGATACGGCCGATGGCGCGCTGGTCCGCATCGCCCGCGACCTGCGTACCGCGCTGCCCAACAGCGTGCGCGTCACACAAGTCGGCGACGCGTACTACCTGGAATACCTGCCGATCGAAGACGGCGGCCGTTATCGGGCCGCAGCGACCGGCGCCGGCGCGGGTGACATTCTCGATTTCGCCTCCGGCGCAGATACCAGCTTCGACGTGCTCGGGCCGGCCGTCAGCGCTACCGGCAACCAATACCTGGTGATCTACAACCTGGGCCTGGATGCCGACAGCGATGCCTGGCAAGGCGGCAACCGGCGCGCGGTGAGCAGCACCGGCGCGGTGAGCAATCTCGCCTTCGCCGCCAGCGGCACGCCGTTGCCGCTGGAATCGCCGAGCCACCGTTTCTACCTGGTCGGCACGCCGGTCAGCTACGTCTGCGATCCCGTCGCCGGCACCGTGCGGCGCTATTCCGGTTACGGCGCGCCAAGCGCCGCCCAGCCAACCGGCTTCGCCAGCGGCAGCAACGCGCTGCTGGCCAACCGGGTCAAGGACTGCCGCATCGTCTACAGCGCCGGCGCCAGTCAGCGTCTGGGTCAACTCACGCTGTGGCTGCAACTGGAGAACAGCGAAGGCGACAATGCCGAACAGGTTTCGCTGTATCGCGAAGTGGTGGTGAACAACGATGCATGAACCCGAGCGCGGTTTCGCTCTACCCGCCGCCATTTTCCTGCTCGTGGTGCTGGGCGGCCTGGCTGGCTGGATGATGCAACTGACCGTGGCGACGCAGGCGCAGGATGCGCTGGCGATGGAGGGCGAGCGTGCCTATCAGGCCGCGCAGTCCGGGCTCGAAGCCGGGGTTCATGCCGCGCTGAACGGCAGTTGCACCGCCCAGAACATCGCCTTCGGCAACTACCTCGCCCGCTTTACCGCCAGCGTGAGCTGCGCGACGTCATCGGCGGACGAAGGCGGCACGACCGTCGCGTTCCATGTCATTACCAGCATCGCCTGCAACCAGCCCAGCGGCGGCGCTTGCCCGAACGCCGCTCCGAGTTTGCCGGAGTATGTCGAGCGGCATGTTTCCGCGACGGTGGAACGATGAACCTAAAAACCGCGGATGCGGTTTGTCGTAGGAGCGCCTTCCAAGGCGCGATCGTTCCGGCCATCGCGCCTTGGAAGTCGCTCCTACGAACTGAGGTTTCCAGGATGAAACGGGTTATCCCACTCGCCCTGATTCTGCTGTGCGGGCACGCGTTCGCCGCCACGCGCTATGTCGGTTCTTGCGGCAGCCCCACCAGCGCCAGTGTGGCGGCCGCGATCGTCGCCGCCAGCGCGGGCGACAGCATCCTGATCTGTCCCGGCACCTATACGGAGGCGGTCACCGTCAACAAGGACAACCTGACCCTGCGCGGCGCGAGCGGCAATCGGGCGGCTGTCACCGTGACCAATGCGGGGGTTCCGTTCACGCTTACCGGCGCCAACATCACGCTGAAAGACATGACGCTGACAAGTACGAACAACAAGGCGATCAAGCGGGAATGGACGGCAAGCCCAAGTGCCTACACGTTCGAGAATCTGGCCATCACGGCCAGGGATAAAGGCGTCCACATCGATGTATCGGGCAAGGTCAGCTTTACCAATGTCAGCGTCAGCAGCAGCGATGGCGATGCGATCTATCTGGCCGGCGCGAGCAACGGCGCGCACGTGTTCGACACGGTCAGCGCCAGCGCGCCGAACGGTTACGGCATCTACACCTACAACGGCGGTGCCACGTTCAAGGACCTGACCGTCACCAGCAAAGAGCACGCGCTCTATATGCGGCCCAATTACGACGCCAGCTTTACCAACATCAATGCGATCTCCAGCAATGGCGGCGGCATCTACATGGAATGGGTGGCAAGCGGCAAGGCGCTGACTTTTTCCAATATCAACGTCAATGCAAAAGAAAGGGGCATCCACATCGAGGTGTCGGCCCTGGTCAGCCTGACCAATGTCACCGCGACCAGCAGCAACAACGACGCCATCCGGCTCGATGGCGCCAGCCGCGGAGCGCACGTGTTCGACACGATCACGGCGACCGGCAAGAACTACGGCATCTACACCTACCAGGGCGGAGGCTTGTTCAAGGACCTTACCGTCACTGCCCAGAACAATTCCGCCATTTACCTGCGGCCGAGCTACGACGCCAGCTTTACCAACATCACGGCCACCTCGACCAACGACCACGGCATCTACATGGAATGGGTTGCCAGCGGCAAGGCGCTGAATTTTTCCAACATCAATGTCACCGCCAAAAACAAGGGCGTTTACGTCGAAGTGGCGGGCGCATTGAGTTTTCGCGATATGGTCGTAGCGAGCAGCAACAGCCACGCCATTCATCTCGGCTGGGCCGCTTCGGGCGCGCACGTGTTCAATAATCTGACGCTCGACGCCCAGGAGTCCGGCATTCTGCTGGAAGACTCCGCGCCTTCCAGCACGATCAGCAATGTCTGCGTGAACAGCGGCAAATACGGGGTCAATGTGGCGCAATGGCACGCCAGGAACGTCGCGATCGACAACTCGAAGTTCACCAACACCACTTATGGCGTTCGCGTCGAGGCGGATCCGGCCTACAAAACCATCGTCAGCAACAGTTGCTTCGTCAAATCCACCACGCCGCGCGCCTACAGCAACAGCACGACGCATCGCTTTACCGGCAACTATTGGCAGGGCGTTGCCGGCGGCACCAGTTACAGCGACGGCAATGTGCGCGACACCGCCACCCTGGCCAGTTGCCCGGTCAGCGCCTGCTATAGCGGCGCGGCGCCGACGCCCATCGGCGAATGGCGGCTGGAAGAAACCAGCTGGAATGGCACCGCCGGCGAAGTGAGGGACAGCAGCGGCAACAATCTGCACGGCAAGGCCATCGGTTCGCCCAATCCGGCCCCGGCCAGCGCCGCGCCGGCGCGCGCCGGCAATCCGGGCACCTGCGGCTATGGCGGATTTGCCGGCCCTGCGGCCAACGGCGGCGCCATCGAGTTGAGCGGCTTGCCCGTGTCCACCGTCACCGGCGCCAAGACCACGGTGTCCTTCTGGATGTACTGGAACGGCGGCGACAACATGATGCCGATCGGCTGGAATACGCATGATCTCTGGCTGGTTTCCGGCAGCTTCGGCTTCAACACCGGCAACAGCGATGTCTTCGGGATTGCGTCCGCCGGACTGGCCAACCGCTGGGTGCATGTGGCGGCGGTGTTCACCAACGGCAGCGTGACCGGCAACGCGCTCTACCTCGACGGGGTGCGACAGTCGCTCACGCAGCGCCGCAGCACGCCCAACAACACCACCGCCAAGGTGCAATCGACGCTGCGCATCAGCGGCTGGCAACGCGATAACTACTACCGTTTCAACGGCAGGATCGACGAGGTGAGGGTTTACAACGCCGAACTCACCGCCAGCGCGGTAGCCGCGCTGGTCGGCGAGACCCATGCTTGTGCCACCGCCGCCGCCGTCTGCGCCAACCCGGTTTACGCCGGCAGCAGCCTGAGCGTCGGTGAAGACTCGGAAATCAACCATCACGACATCACCGGCAGCGGCAACACCATCAATCCGGACACGGGCGTGCGCAGTACCGCCACGCAAACGCTGGGCGCGCTCAGCCCGGCTGCGTTCCCCAGCTTCAGCGGCGGCAGCGATTACAGCGGATCGGCCAGCAGCCTGACGCCGGGCGCGACTTACGACGATGTCACCCTGACCTCAGGCACCGCGCCGAGCGGCACCTATTACATGGATACCTTGACGCTGGACGGCGCGGTGACCTTCAGTGGCGGCACCTATTACGTCAACACGCTCAGCATCGACAAAGAGGAAAACATCGACTTCACCGCCGTCACCGATTTCCGCATCAACAGCCTGGTGACGGTCGACAAGGAAGTCGATCTGCGCGCCAGCGGCGCGGCGGTCGGTAGCGTGCCCGCTCGTTTCTATCTGTACGGTTCTGCCGATTTCACCGCCGACAAGGAAGGCCGCATGGATGGGATCGTGGTGGCGGCCGGCTCCGGCAACAGCATCACGTTCGACAAGGAATGGGAAATCACCGGGGCGCTGATCACTCCGGGTGCCATTTCCATCGGTAAAGACGCGGAATTCACCTACAACGCCGCGGTCAGCGCCGCACTGTCCAGCTCCGGCATCTGCGGCGGCGGCACCGTCGCGCCGACCCCGCCGGCAAATTTCAACTGCGTCGAAGTCGGCGCCAGTGGCAGCAGCGGCCATCTCTACACCAAGCTGGTCGGCACCAATTTCAACTTCGACATCGTCGCCTTGAAGGCGGATGGAACGCTGGAAACCAGCTATGCGTCCGATGCAAACAAGGCGGTATCCGTGCAACTCGTCGATGGCAGCGGCAATACGGCATGCACCAGTCGAACTTCATTGATCGCCTGGCCCGGCCAGACCTTTACCAGCGCCAACGCCGGCCGCATCACCGCCAGCTCGGCCAGTGTCGCCGGCGCCTACGCCAACCTGCGTTGCCGGGTGTCGGACGGTAGTGTCACCGGCTGCTCCAGCGACAACTTCAGCATCCGTCCCACGGCCTTCACGGTGACCTCCGCCAATGCCAATGCCGATGCAACCGGCACCAGCGCCAGCGCCGTCCCCATCGTGAAGACCGGCGCGGCTTTTGCACTTACCGCCACCGCCATGGCGGGCTACAGCGGTACGCCGACGCTGGATGCCGGCAAAGTGCAGGCGCACGGTGGCGCAATCCAGGCCGGCGCCCTGGGCGGCAGTTTTGGCGCGGCCAACGCCGCCACCGGGGCAGCCTCCGGCAGCGTCTTCAATTACAGCGAGGTGGGCTATTTCCGTCTTGCCGCCAACGGTGTGGCGGACACTAGCTTCACCAGCGTCGATGCCGCCAACAGCGACTGCAGCGCGGACTATTCCAATACGGCCGTCGGCGGCAAATACGGCTGCTACTTCGGCAATACCGCCTCGACCGGCTACTTCGGCCGCTTCACGCCGGATCGTTTCGCGGTGACCGCCGGCGTGTTGACGCAAGGTTGCGGCAACTTCACCTACTACGGCCAGGATTTCTCCACGGCCTTCACCCTGGAGGCGCTGAACAGCGCCAACAGCATCACGCAGAACTACACCGGAAATTTCGCGCGGCTCGGTCTGACCGACTGGAACAATTTCGGCTTTGCCGCGGCAGGCACCACGCTGCAGCAAGGCGACAGTCCGCCGCAGGGCAGCTGGAGCAACGGCAACGCCAGCGTGACGGCGGTGCACCGCAGCCTGCGCGCAAGCAGCGGCGTTCCGCAAGCCAGGGCGAATATCGAGGTGACGGCGCAAGTCAGCGACAGCGATGGCGTCACGATGACTGCAGCCAGCGTCGCCACGGCCGCCGCGCCGCACCGTTTCGGTCGTTTGCGCATCACCAACACGCTCGGCTCCGAAATGCTGGCGCTGCCTGTCCCGTTGACCGCGCAATACTGGAACGATGCGGGTTTTGTGACCAACACCGACGACAACTGCACCGTGTTGACTGCGCCCGCGCTCACGTTTTATGCGCAAAGCGCCGATAACCACCTTGCCAGCGGCGAAACCACGGCCAGTTTCAATGCCACGCTAACTGCAGGCAACGGCAATCTGCGTTTCTCTGCACCGGGCGTCGGCAATTTCGGTTTTCTCGATTTGTCGGTCGCTGCACCGGCGTGGTTGCAGTACAACCGGGATGGCGTCGACCAGGCCGGCGACGGCAATCTGTTCGACGACAACCCGCGCGCCCGCGCCGCTTTCGGCAAGCGCAAGGGCAGCGACAAGGTCATCATTCGGCGGGAAATTTATTGACATGACAATGGCTTATCGAAGTAATCTCGCGCAGCGCATGAACCCACCCGACTCAAGCCTATGAACTGGCTCAAATCACGCGCCCGAACTCGCCAGCATGCCGTGTTGTCGCCCTATCTGAGCGGGGTTGCCGCCTTGCAGGTGCAGGACGATGGCGTCTTGGCGCGCGTACTGGCCTTTGTGCAACGCGAAAATTCACCGCTCTCCGCCGATCTGCTGCACCGGGCCGCGGCGGAGGCCGGCATCAAGGATGCACCGCTGATCGCCCTGCTCGGACAGGACCACTATCAGACCGTGATGGTGGAGGCGCTCAGTGTGCCGGACGATGAAATCAGGAGTGCGATCCGCTGGAAAGTGAAGGATCTGCTCAGCTTCCATATCGACGATGCGGTGCTCGACCATTTGCCCGTACCCGGCGGCAGCGGACGGCCGCCGAGTCTGTATGTGGTGGCGGCGCAGGCCACGGCCGTGCGCGCGCTGGTGCAGCCGTATCACGAAGCCGGTTTGCCGCTTGATGTGATCGATATCCGCGAAGCCGCCCAGCACAACCTGGCGATGCGTATTGCCCCGGCTGACTATGCCGCCGCCGTGCTGCATTTCGATGGCGAGAATGGCCTGCTCACCTTCAGCTTCGGCGACAGCCTGATCATGTCGCGGCGCATCGAAGGGCGCGGCGCGACCGGCGAGTCCCTGCTCGACAAGGTGGCGATGGAAGTGCAGCGTTCGGTCGACTACTTCGAACGCCAGTATTCCTGGCTGCCGCTGGCCAAGTTGTATCTGGCGCCGGTTGCGGAGGCGTCGGCGTTGCTGCGCCGGCTTGGCGAATACCTGCCGGTCGCTGCGGAAAACCTGGATCTGGCGCGGGTGTTCGACTTCGCCGACCAGGTGCAATTGCAGGACGTGCAGGTACAGAACGCCGCCTTCCATCTGCTCGGTGCGAGCCTGCGGCGGAGGGCGCAATGAAACAGATCAACCTCTATCAAGCCGAATTTCGTCCGCCCAAAATCGTCTTGCCGGCGCGCACGCTGGCGTTGAGCGGCGGCGCCCTTCTGCTCGGCATGCTGGCGCTGTACGCCTGGAACGGCTGGCAATTGCGCCAGTTGCGCGGCCAGGTCGAACAGGTCGTGCAGCGTGCCGAAGCGGTGACGCGCCAGGTGCAGGCCACCGCGATGGGTACGCGCCAGGTCGATCCCGCCGTGGCTGCCGAGGCGCAAACGCTGGAAACCCGCGTACGCGCGCTGCAACTGGCGCAGGATGCCATCGCCAGCGGCGAACTGGGTGCGGAAACCGGCTATGCGGCGCAGTTCAGCGCCCTGGCCCGCGCGGTGAACACTGCGGCCAGCCCGGGTGCCTGGCTGACCGGCGTGACCATCGCCGATAGCGGCCGCGCCCTGGACCTGCACGGCCGCGCCCTGACCGGCGCCGACGCGGCACGTCTGATCGCCAACCTGCGTCGCGAACCGCTGTTCGTCGGCCTCTCCTTCGCCGGGCTGGAAGTCGGTGCGCCGGCGCAACACGAGGCGGCGCCGGCAGGCCCGGCTGCCGCATCAGCCGGCAAAGCCGCGCCGCGCTTCCTGGAATTTTCGCTCAGCGCCCACCTGGCCGAACCGGTCGCGAGCGGTCCGACCAACGTTCGCCCGGAGGGAGGCACGCCATGAAAGCAGTGAGCGACGTTCTACATAAAGTCGATGCCCTCAGTCTGCGCGAACGCGTCATCCTGTTCGTCTTGATGCTGGCCGGCATCTGGGCGGCCATGGATGCGTTGTTGCTGGCGCCGCAGGAGCGTACCCGCAAAGCGGAACAGGACAAGATCGCCCAGGCGCGAAGCCAGATGGCCGAGGCGGAACAGGCGCTGGTATTGCGCGCCAGTCAGCCCGATCCCGCACGGATTGCGCAACAACGCCTGGAAAACGCCCGCCAGAACTTGAATGCGCGCATGCAGACCGCGGCCCGCCTGCAGGCACGCATGGTCGACCCGAAAGACATGGTGCGCGTGCTGCAAGGCATGCTGGTCGAGCAAGCCGGCCTGCGCCTGGGCAGCCTGCAAACGCTGGCGCCGGAACCGGTCGGCCAACCCGTCCAGGCAGCGAAATCCGGTACGCAGCCGCCCGCAGCGCCGGCAACGGCGTCGAATCCGCTCTACAAACATGGCGTCAAACTGACCCTGGTCGGCAGCTATGCCGCGCTGACCCGCTACATGGAAAGCCTGGAACACCTGCCGGTCGGCTTTTACTGGGCACGCGCCGAACTGGATGCCAGCGCACATCCCGAAATCAGCCTGACGCTGACCCTCTACACCCTCAGCCTGGAGCAGACATGGTTGACCGTCTGACCTTCGCCGGTATCTTCGTTCTGGCGCAACTGGCCGTTGGCGGGGCCGCCGCTGCCAGCCTCGACCCGACGCGGCCGCCGGACGGCTTCGCGGAACAGGCCGACAGCACGTCGGCGCCCGCCGTGCCAACGGCCCCGCTGGTGGTATCGAGTCTGTTCTTGATGGGCGCCAAGCCTTATGCCGTCGTCGACGGCCAGATCGTGCGGCCGGGCGACCCGCTCGCCGACGGCAAGGTCGGCAAGATCGACGCAAACGGTGTCTGGATCGTCGTCACCGGCGCCGACCAGCGCCGCGGCGGCATGCGGTTGCTGAAATGGTTGCCCGAAGTCGTCAAGACACCGGTCAAGCCGGGAGATGTACGCAAGACCCCCGCCGCCGCGCGCACGGAGAAGAAATGATGAATACGCTGAACATTCCCCGCTTTTCGAGCGGTCTCGCCTGCCTGGCGCTGATCCTGGTCGGCTGTGCCCAGGTCAGGGAAAAGCCTGTGTTGCCGACTATTCAGGACGAACTGCGCAAAGCTGCCGCCCCGCAAGCCAGCGCCGCGGCGAAACCCCTGCCCGCCGCCGTCGAGGCCGCGCTGGCGCCGCAAACCCGGCTGGAACTGCCGAAATCGGCCGGCCAATCGGTCGAGGCGCGCTTCGATCTGGCGGTGAATGCCGCCTCGGCGCAGCAGGTGTTTCTCGGCATCGCCTCCGGCACCCGCTACAGCATGCTGTTGCACCCGGAAGTCGCCGGCAGCATCACGGTCAACCTGAAGGACGTGACCGTGCCCGAGGCGATGGACGCGCTGCGCGAGCTGTACGGCTACGAATACCGCATCGACGGCAACCGCATCTTCGTGCAGCCGCTGACCACGCAGACCCGCTTCTATTCCATCGCCTACCCGGCCTCGCTGCGTCAGGGCAAATCGGAATTGCGCGTGATTTCCGGCTCGATTGCGGACAAGGGTGCCAGCTCCGCCAGCAGTTCCGCGGCGGGCAGCAGCACCAGCGCGCAGGTCGACAGCAGCCGTGTGACGACCTCGGTGGCGAGCGATTTCTGGGGCGAATTGCAATCTTCGGTCGGCATGCTGATCGGCTGCGCGGTGACCGCCAGCTCGACCGCCGGCGCCGCCGCCGGGGTGGCCAACTGCCCGAGCGGACGCAACGTCGGCGTCAGCCCGCATACCGGCATGTTGATGGTGCGCGCGTTGCCGATCGAACAGCGGCAGGTCAACGAATACCTGAAAGCTGCGCGCGTGCAGGTCGAGCGCCAGGTCATGATCGAGGCCAAGATCATCGACGTGACGCTGAACGAAAACGCGCAGACCGGCATCAACTGGGCGCATTTCCATAACGGCAAGCACAATTGGTCGAAGGGCGCGACGACCAGCGATTTCGCGGTTCCCGGCGCCGCGCCGGCGAGCAACCTGGCGGCCATGCTGGGCACCGGATTGCCCGCCGCAGCCGGTGCCACCGCGACCTCGGCCGGCGTCTTCGGCCTCGCCTTCCAGACCGGCAGCTTCGCCGCCCTGCTCAACTTCCTGGAAAGCCAGGGCCAGGTACAGGTGCTGTCCAGCCCGCGCATCGCCGCCATCAACAACCAGAAGGCCGTGCTCAAGGTCGGCACCGACGAGTTCTTCGTCACTGAAATCACCAGCACGCCTTCCACCAGCGGCGGCTCCGGCACGACCACCTCGACCAGCATCACGACGCAGCCGTTCTTCTCCGGCATCGCGCTCGACGTGACACCGCAGATCGACGATGCCGACAACATCATCCTGCATGTGCATCCGTCGGTCAGCCAGGTGGTCACCGACGACAAATCCGTCACCGTCGGCGGCCAGCCGTTCAGCCTGCCGCTGGCGAAAAGCAGCGTCTCGGAAACCGACAGCGTGGTGCGCCTGAAGGACGGCGAAATCGCCGCCATCGGCGGCCTGATGAAACGCGAGTCGCGCGACGCCGGCAGCGGCGTGCCCGGCCTGGGCGACATTCCCGGACTCGGTTATTTCTTCAAGAACACCAACGCGTTGCGCCAGAAGCAGGAACTGGTGATCCTGCTGAAACCGACCTTGATCAAACAGCAGGCGGACTGGATGGAAGGCGTGCGCGATGCCAGCGTGCGTTTGCAGTCCTTCGTGCCGGCACCGGTACGGCAATAAAGCGATCTACGTGTATCTCGCCCACTTCGGTCTCAAGGAATTTCCCTTCGGCCTGACTCCCGACACCGGCTATTTCTTCCCCGGCGTCGGCGCCCAGGCGGCGCTCAACACTTTGCTGGTGGCACTGGAATCGGGCGAAGGGTTGATCAAGATCGTCGGCGAGGTCGGCTCCGGCAAAACCCTGCTCTGTCGTTATCTGTTGAATCGGCTGGAAAGCCAAGGCTGGGCCGCAGCCTACGTGCCCAACCCGCATCTGTCGCCGGCCGCGTTGAACCAGGCCCTGCTGGCCGAACTCGGCGGCGACATCAAACGCAGCGTCGCCTACGGCCTGACCAAGGCGCTGGAAATGCGCCTGCTCGAACTGGCCCAGGCCGGCAAGCCCGCCGTCGCGCTGATCGACGAGGCGCAGGCGATGCCGCTGGAAAGCCTGGAGGCGTTGCGCCTGATCACCAATCTGGAAACCGAGAAGCGCAAGTTGCTGCAGATCGTGCTGTTCGGCCAGCCCGAACTGGATGTGCGCCTGGCCGACCCGTCGGTGCGCCAGATCCGCAGCCGCATCGCCTTCCATGAACGCATCGTGCCGCTGGCCGCGCAGGAAACGCCGGTGTATCTGACGCATCGCGGCAGCCAGGCCGGCGCGGCCGGGCCGTTGTTCACGCCGGCCGCCGCGAACAAACTGCATCGTCTCAGCCGGGGCGTGCCGCGCCTGCTCAACATCCTGGCGCATAAATCCCTGCTGCTGGCCTACGGCGAAGGCCGTGCGCAGGCCGAACCGCGCCATGCCCGCCTGGCCGCGCGCGACACGCCGGGTGCGCGCCTGGCCTGGTGGGACTACTTGTCGAGGTCCGCATGAGCGTCATCAATCAGGTGTTGAAGAATCTCGACCGCCAGGGCGCCAACGTAAGTACGCCGGCCGGTGTGTTTGCCGTCGATCGGCGCGATGATGCGGCACCGCGCTGGCCCTGGTTGCTGGGGATAGCCGCCGCTGCCGGCATGGTCGTCTTCGCCTGGTGGTGGCAGGCAGCGTTGCCGCCGACTGCCGCACCGCGCGCGGCGGAAACGGCGCCACCGCTGCCGATTCCGGCCGAACCCGAGCCGCAGTTGCGCCTGACGCAAGAACTCGGCGATGTAGCACCGCGGCGACACGCAAGCGAAGCGCCTGCCGCCAACGCAACGTCCAGGTCCGCCAAGCCCGCCGCGCGGCAGCCCGCACCGGCTAGCGCCGTGGCTGTCATTCCCGTCTCGAAACCGCGCCTCGATACGCGTCTGCCCGAGATACGCCAACCCGAAGTACGCCAACCCGAGGCCACCAAAGCCCAGGTGCTGAAGGAAATCAAACCGGCGACGCCGCAGGTCCAGGCCGAGGAAGTCTGGCGGCAAGCCAGCCGCCTGCAGGAACAGGGCCGCAACCACGATGCGCAGGACAAGCTGGAAAGCGCGTTGCGCCTGGACCCGAGCCATGTCGGCGCGCGCCAGAGCCTGATCGCGCTGGTGCTGGAAGCCGGCGACGGCGCACGCGCGGAAGCCTTGCTGCGCGAGGGCTTGGCGCAGCAGCCGAACGATGCCTGGTATGCGCGCAGCCTGGCGCAACTGCAGCTGCAACGCGGCGACGCCGCGCAAGCCGCAGCCATCCTGAAAACCAGCCTGGCCAAGCGCGCCGATGCCGCCAACTGGGGGCTTTACGCCGGCACATTGGCCAAACTCGGCAAGCCGGCCGATGCCGCGCTGGCCTATCGGGAAGCGGTGCGGCTGAATCCGGCGCAGGGCAACTGGTGGATCGGCCTCGCCGTGGCGCTGGAGCAAAGCGGCGAGCGCGGCGAGGCCGGCATGGCCTATCAGCGCGCGCTGCAGACCCGCTTGAGCGGCGAACTGCGCGAATATGCGCAACAGAAGGCCAGGGATCTGGGCGAACCCAGGTAGGAGGCCCGCTAGCGGGCCGAACCGGCACCGCAAGGGGTACGCCGAATCCGTAAGCGCTCAAGCGCCAACGAGTTCGCTGCAAGCGGGCCTCCTACCCGACTAAACTTCGGGGTATCGCACCCAGCCCCGCGCCACCATGGTCCCTCACCTCACCACCGCACTTGCCGGCCCCCTGCTCGACCTGGAACGCCACGTCATCGACGCCCAGACCGATATCGAACACTGGTTCCGTCGTCAATGGATGCAGCATGCCGCGCCGTTCTACAGCTCGGTCGATCTGCGCAACGCCGGCTTCAAGCTGGCGCCGGTTGACACCAACCTGTTTCCTGGCGGCTTCAACAACCTGAATCCGGACTTCATGCCGCTGGCGGTGCAGGCGGCGCAGGTCGCAGTGGAAAAGATGTGCGGCGACGCGCGTCGTTTCCTGATCGTGCCGGAGAACCACACGCGCAACCTGTTCTACCTGCAGAACGTCGCCGCGCTGGCCGACATCATTCGCAAGACCGGCCTGACCGTGCGCTTCGGCAGCCTGATCCCGGATCTGACCGAACCGCTGACGCTGGATCTGCCCGACGGCGGCCAACTGACGCTGGAACCGATTCAACGCAGCGGCAACCGGCTGCACCTGCCGGATTTCGATCCCTGCTCGATCCTGCTCAACAACGATCTTTCCGCCGGCGCGCCGGCCATTCTGCATGGCCTCGACCCGTCCCAGACCATGCTGCCGCCGCTGCACGCGGGCTGGGCGACGCGACGCAAATCGAACCATTTCACCGCCTACGACCAGGTCGCGCGCGAATTTGCCGGCCTCATCGGCATCGACCCGTGGTTGATCAACCCGTATCACGCCTATTGCGGCGAGGTTAACTTCCAGGCCCGTGTCGGCGAAGACTGCCTGGCCGAGCATGTCGAGGAAGTGCTCGCCAAGACCCGCGCCAAATACGCCGAATACGGCATCGAGCGGGAACCTTTCGTCATCGTCAAAGCCGATGCCGGCACCTACGGCATGGGCATCATGACGGTGAAATCCGCCGACGACGTGCGCGATCTCAACCGCAAGCAGCGCAACAAGATGGCGGTGGTCAAGGAAGGCCTGGAAGTCACCCAGGTGCTGGTGCAGGAAGGCGTACCGACCTTCGAGAGCATCAACGAAGCCGTCGCCGAACCGGTCGTGTACATGATCGACCACTTCGTCATCGGCGGTTTCTACCGCGTCCATACCAGTCGCGGCATCGACGAAAACCTCAACGCCGCCGGCATGCATTTCGTGCCGCTCGCGTTCGACCAGATCGGCAGTTTCTGCGACTGCGGCCTGCGCCCGGACGCCCCGCTCAACCGCTTCTACACCTACGGCGTGCTCGCCCGCCTCGCCGCGCTGGCAGCGGCGCTGGAACTGGAGCAGACGGAGCCGAAGGCATGAGTGCAAGTCACGATTTGTCGAATTTCTAGAAAGGATCAAGGCGGAGATGCACACGTGACTGCTGTTGAACTGCTGGAAAACCTCAATCTGCTCGACGAACACGAGCAGGTCGAAGCCAAACGCGCCTCGGAGGTGGGCAAGTCGGTACTGGAAACCGTCTGCGCCTTCGCCAACGAGCCGGGCCTCGGCGGCGGTTGGATCGTGCTGGGCGTGGTGCGCGAAGACCTCGCGCTGTTTCCCGCTTACGAGATCGAAGGCATTACACATCCCGACAAGATCACGTCGGATATCGCCAGTCAGTGCCGCGACATGTTCAACATCCCGATCCGGGTGGATATTTCGACCGAAAACATTCAGGGCAATAACGTCGTCGTGGTCTTCGTCCCGGAGTTGCAGCCCCAGGACAAGCCCGTTTTTTTCAAAGCACAGGGATTGCCGAAGGGTGCCTTTCGGCGCATCGGCAGCACCGACCAGCGCTGTACCGACGACGATCTGGCGGTGTTCTACCAAGGCCGCCAGCAGGAAAGTTTCGACGCCGGCATCGTGGCCGACGCAGCCCTGGACGACTTCTCGCCCGAGGCCATTGCCGACTATCGAAAATCCCGCGCCGATGCCACCCCGGACGCCGAAGAGTTGCGCTGGACCGACGAGGAATTGCTGGCTTCCCTGGGCGCGACGCGTCGCGATGCCAATAAAGAATGGCAGCCGACTGTCGCCGGCCTGATCCTGTTCGGCAAACCCGCCGCCCTGCGCCGCTGCTTCCCCATGACCCGCGTCGACTACATCCGCGTGCCAGGCCGCGAATGGGTACCCGACCCCGATCGCCGCTTCGACACCATTGAACTGCGCGACCCGCTGTTCCGCCTGATCCGCCGGGCACAGGCCGCTGTGCTCGATGACCTGCCCAAAAGCTTCGGCCTCGAAGAAGGCGACCTGCAGCGCCAGGACAAACCGGTGATTCCCCTGCGCGTCATCCGTGAAGCGCTGGTCAACGCCCTGATGCACCGCAGCTATCGCAGCCACAGCCCGGTGCAGATCATTCGCTACGCCAACCGGCTGGAAATCCGCAATCCCGGTTTCTCGCTCAAGTCACCCGAGCATCTGGGCGAACCCGGCTCGCAGCCACGCAACCCGAAGATTGCCGCCGTGCTGCACGAAACCCGCTTCGCCGAGACCAAGGGCAGCGGCATCCGCGTCATGCGCGAGAGCATGGAACAAGCTGGCCTCACGCCGCCATTGTTCGAATCGGACCGGAGCAACGACCAGTTCGTCGCCCGCTACTTCTTCCATCATTTCCTCGGCGAGGAAGATATCGCCTGGCTCACCCGCTTCCGCGATCTGCACCTTTCCGACGAGGAAGCCAAGGCCCTGATCGTCGTGCGCGAAGCCGGCGCCATCGACAACGCCGCCTATCGCGACCTGTGCAAGGTCGACACCCTGACCGCCAGTCAGGCCCTGCGGCGGTTGCGCGACGCCGGCCTGCTGGCCCAGAAGGGTCGGGGATCGGCCACCTACTACGTGCCGACCGAGCGCCTGACAGTGGAGGAGCAAGGCTTATCTAGTAACCCCAACGAGGGCTTATCTAGTAACCCCCTGGCCTTATCTAGTAACCTCCCTGCCTTATCTAGCAACCCCCAGGCCGACGAGTCGTCCAGATTGCCGACTAGGTTCGACGAGACACTCAGAAACACACTACTGGACAACTTGCCCGGCTCCCTGGCGGCGAGGCTCGGCGCTATCGGCCTACGCCATCCTCCTCAGGAAATTCGAGAATTGGTGGTGGCCTTGTGCGCCCTGCGGGATTGTCCAGTGAACGAACTGTCGGTTGTACTGCGCCGCAACCCCGAGGTCGTGCGCCAGAATTATCTGCGCCCTTTAATGAAGGAAGGGCGGTTGGTGATGACCAATCCAGACGAGCCGAATGATCCGCAGCAGGCGTATCGGGCGGTGGAGGGGAAGGCGTGAATGAACAACCGCAACCGCTTCAAATCCACCGCTACATTTTCGCTTGGGCCGCTTTGATATGAACCTCCTCTTCATCGCCGACCCGCTGGCGACATTCAAGATATACAAGGATTCGACCTACGCCATGCTGGTCGAGGCGGCGCGGCGCGGGCATGGGCTGCATGCGATGCTGGCCGGCGATCTGGCCTGGCGCGAGGGACGGGTCGTCGGACGCATGCGGACGATCAGCCTGTCCCCGCTAAAGGGGGATGCCGAATCCGTAAGCACTAAAGCGCAAACGGCTTCGCTAACCGGCGGCGATCCGTGGTTTGCCGAGGGCGAGGTGGAATGGCGCGATCTGGCGGATTTCGATGCGGTGATCATGCGCACCGATCCGCCGTTCGATCAGGCTTATCTTTACGCGACCTGGCTGCTGGAGATGGCCGAGCGGCAGGGCGCAAAAGTGTTCAACCGGCCGCAGTCCTTGCGCGATTACAACGAGAAACTGGCCATCGCCCGCTTTCCGCAGTTCATCGCGCCGACGCTGGTCAGCAACGATGCCGCATTGATCCGGGAATTCCTCGCCGAGCACGGCGACATCGTCGTGAAGCCGCTCAATGCGATGGGCGGCAGCGGCATCTTCCGCTTGCGTCCGGGAGACGCCAATCTGGGCGCGATCCTGGAAACGGTGACACGCAACGGTGCGGAAACGATCATGGCGCAGCGCTATCTGCCGGCGATCATGGACGGCGACAAACGCATCCTGGTCATCGACGGCGAGGCGGTGCCGTTTTGCCTGGCGCGCATTCCGGCGGAGGGCGAGACGCGCGGTAATCTGGCTGCCGGCGGCACCGGTGTGGCGCGGCCATTGACCGAGCGGGATTGGGAAATCGCCCGCACACTCGGGCCGACGCTGAAGGCCGCCGGTCTGCTGCTGGTGGGGCTGGATGTAATTGGCGACAGCCTGACCGAAGTCAACGTGACCAGCCCGACCTGCTTCCAGGAAATCACCCAGCAGACCGGCTTCGACGTCGCAGCGATGTTCGTCGATGCGCTGGAAAAAGCGGTGAAGGATCAGGCGTGATGTTTTTTGTAGGTTGGGCACGCTGCGCTTTGCTCAACCTACTCATGCTGTTGGCCGTTTTTCTGCTGGCCGGCTGTGGCGAGAAACTGCACAAGCAGCAGTCCTACGTGTTCGGCACGCTGGTCGAAATCACCGTCTACGACGCCGATGCGGCCAAGGCAAAGCGGGTCACCGACCAGGTGTTGAAGGATTTCGACGCGTTGCACCGGACCCTGCATGCCTGGCAGCCGGGCCCGCTGGAGCACATCAACGGCCTCCTCGCGCTGGCGCGGCCGGACGCCCCGGCCAAGGCCGCGCTGACGCCGGAACTGGCCGCCATCCTGCAGGACGCCACCCACTTGTCGCTACAGTCCGAGGAGTTGTTCAACCCGGCCATCGGCAACCTGGTGCGGCTATGGGGCTTTCATTCCGACAGCTTCGAGCCGCGCATGCCGGACCCCCGGGAAGTCGAGCGTCTGGTTAAGGCGCATCCGCGCATGACCGATCTGCATATCGACGGGTTGATGCTGAGCAGCGCCAATCCGGCGGTACGCCTCGACCTGGGCGGTTATAAAGGCTTCGCGCTGGATCTGGCGGCGGCCTACATGAAAAGCCAGGGTGTGAACAACGCGCTGATCAACATCGGCGGCAACATTCTGGCGCTCGGCCAGAAGGGCGGCCAGCCCTGGAAAGTCGGCATTCAGCACCCGCGCCGCGCCGGCGCTTTGGCCATGCTGGAATTGCATGACGGCGAGGCGATCGGCACGTCGGGCGATTACCAGCGCTTTTTCGAGCTGGCGGGGAAGCGTTATTGCCACCTGATCGACCCGCGCACCGGCTGGCCGGCCGAGCGGACGCAGGCGGTGACGGTGATCGCGCGGGGCGGCCATGCCGGCACGCTGTCCGATGTCGCCAGCAAACCCTTGTTCATTGCCGGGCCGAGCGATTGGCGGCGTCTGGCCGGTAAGATGGGCATCGGCGAAGTGCTGTTCGTCGCCGCCGACGGCAAGATCGAAACCACGCCGACGATGGCGAAACGGCTGATCCGGGATGCCGGCGCAAAGTAGCGTGTACCGCGCGGGTGCGCATGTGCGGGCAGGATTGGCTATAGTTCGTACCGGACACGTAGCCTTTTTTCGGCCGCCGCCGAATAACCGCTTACCGGGGGGCAAGAACAATATGTACGCATGGAAAAGTCATTTCGTCGTTCAATCGGACTATCAGCACTGGGCCAATGAGGTGTTGTTCACCTCGCTGGACTACTTGCAGCCCGACGTCATCGACAGCGACCAAGGCCTCTTCTTCAACAGCATCCATCACACCGTCGATCACATGCTGTTGGTCAGCCAGACCTGGCTGGCGCGCTTGCAAGGCGAGACGCTGACGGTGAACTACAAAGTCATCAACAACCCGGATTGGCGCGAACTCAAGCTCGCGCTACGGCGCGAAACCCGCAAGCTGCAAGCCTGGCTGGAAGCGCAGGCGCCGGAGTTTTACGATACCCGCATCGTCTACATCGGCAGTGAAGGCAAATCCCACACGATCTGGGTGCGCGATGCTTTGACCCATCTGTTCACGCATTTTGCGCACCATCGCGGTCAGGTTTCTGCCATTGCCACCCGCCTCGGCACGCCGAGCCCGGAAATGGACTTCATCTACTACCGGCGCGAGATGGAACGCCTGCTCAGCGAGATGAAGCAGGCTGCGGCGCCCGAAGAAGAGGTGTGATCAGGTCGTCGAGCCGGCCGGGATGAACCTGACCGCCGATCTTGTGGCGCACGATGCCATTGCGGTCGATGACGAATGACAACGGCACCCGCGAAACATCGCCAAATGCAGTTGTTACTTCGTTCGTGGCCAGGGGCGCGGGGAAGGTATAACCCTCTCGGCGCAAGTAGTCGTTTACCTCGGCCTGGGTTTTATCCAGGCTGTAGGCGACAATCTCGAATCCTTTCGCCTTGTTGTCTTGATAGAACGCCTGCATCGCCGGCATTTCGTGGCGGCAGTATGGGCACCAAGTGGCCCAGAAATTAACCAGCACCACCTTGCCGCGCAGGTCGCTCAGACGTTGGCCCGGCAGGGCGGGCACATCCGGCGCGGCATAGGCCAGGTCGTCCACAGCGGCTGGCGGTCGGAACCAGAGGTACACGATCAGCCCGATCAGAATTGCCGTGATCGGGCTGGGTTTCAGTTTTTTGAGGAATTCCCTTGTCTTCGTCATCCGATAAGCCCAAACGCAACACGCTCCGCATTAAACCCGAAGGCGGCAGCGATTCCGCAAAAAATGAAGATGCCGGCTGGCGTCCGCCCGTGCGCGGCCGCCATACGCCGCGCACCCGGGTCGCTTCGGCCGACATCCCGAAAAAGAGCGAGGGTGGCGCGCCGACCATCTCCAAGCGAGTGCGTCCCGACGCCAAGCGTGCGCCGCGTGCGCCGTATGCCGACAAGCCGCGTCGGGCCGAGCGGCCGGATCAATCCGAACGGCGTCCGGAACGTCCAGGCAAGCCTGCGTATGGCGGCCAGTCCGATGCGCCGCCCGCAGCGGGTGGCCGTGGCCGCAGCTCGGGCCGTTCCGGCTATACCGAGAGTGATCGTTCTGCGCGTCCTGAGCGCACGTCCGGTTCCGCGCCGGAGCACAAACCCGCCTACCCGTCCAACCCGCGCCGCCGCGAAATCAGCCCGGAAACGCGGGCGGTACTGGATAAGCCCGCTTATGCGAAGCCGCGTTTCGAGAAGCCGGGCTTCGACAACCCGCGTCACGACAAACCTGCATCGCAGCCGCGCGCATCGTCGCGTGCCCCGGTCGGTTACCAGTTCTTCGCCTCCTGCCCGCGCGGCCTGGAAGAAGAGCTCTGCAAGGAATTGCATGAGCTCGGCGCGACTGACATCGTGCCTGCCTCCGGCGGCGTCGGTTTCGTCGGCGACATGCCGACCGGCTGGAAGATCAACCTGTGGAGCCGGCTGGCGATTCGCGTTTTGTGGCGGGTCGGCGAAGGTCATTACAAGAAAGAGGAAGACCTCTACCAGGCCGCCGTGGCGCTTGACTGGCCGTCCTGGTTCGATGTCACGCGCACCATCGCGGTGACCACGGTCGGCAAGAACAGCCCGCTGCCCAGCCTCAATTTCGTCAGTCTGCGCATCAAGGACGCGATCTGCGATGTCTTCCGCGCAGCCGTCAATGAGCGGCCCAGTGTCGACACCCGCAAACCGGATATCCCGCTGACGCTGTTCCTCAGCTCGGACCGCTACAACCTCTACATCGATCTGTCCGGCGAGCCGCTGAACCGGCGCGGTTACCGCGTGCAGCCCTCCGGTGCGCCGCTCAACGAAAATCTCGCCGCCGGCATGTTGCTGCTGTCCGGCTGGACGCCGGGCACGCCGCTGTACGACCCGATGATGGGCGGCGGCACCATCTTGCTGGAAGCCGCGCTGATGACGCTGAACATCGCGCCCGGCCTGCGCCGCCATTTCGCCTTCGAGCACCTGAAAACCTTCGACCGCATCGAATGGCTGCGTCTGCACAAGGACGCCGAGGCCGCCGTGCTGGAACGCGAACCGCTGCCGATCTTCGGCTCAGACATCGATCCGGCCATGGTGCGCGCCGCCGGCCTCAACCTGCGCGCCGCCGGCCTGTTCGACTGCGTGCGCCTGATGGAAGCGGACTTCCTCAACGTCGATCCGCCCACCGAGAGCGGCTTCATCGTCAGCAACCCGCCGTATGGCGTGCGCATGGGCAGCGAGGAAGACCTCGGTCCGTTCTACAAGGAAATCGGCGATAACCTGAAGCAGCATTTCCCCGGCTGGACGGTCTGTCTGCTCTCCGCCGACCCGGAACTGCCCAAACGCATCGGCCTGCAAACCAGCCGCCGCGTGCCGCTGTTCAACGGCCCGCTGGAATGCCGGCTGGTGGAATATCGGCTGGTGGCGGGCAGCAACCGAAAGTAGGCGAAGCGTAGGAGCGCCTTCCAAGGCGCGATTGCACGGGTTATTTCAACAGCCGCCGTTTAGTCAGCACCAACGCGGCCGAGAACCCGGCCAGACCATAGGCGATCAAGGCCACGCCGTGCAGCACGAGGTCCGTCGGTATCCGTCCCAGCACCAATGGCCGCGCCAGTTCGATGGCGTGCGTCAGCGGCAGCCAGGCGGCGACGCCGGCCAGCCATGCCGGCAACGCGGTGGGCGGGTAGAACACGCCGCCCAACAGGATCATTGGCGTGATCGCCAGCGTGAAGTAGTACAGGAAGAAATCGTAGTTCGGCGATACCGCGTTGATCGCCAAGCCCATGCCGGCGAAGCAGAAGCCGGTCAGCAGCGCCACCGGCAGCAACGCCAGCGTCATGCCGAAGTTGGCATACAGCCCGAGCGCCCAGATCACCAGCATGATCGCCACCGCCGACAGCAGGCTCTTCGAGGTCGCCCAGAACAGTTCGCCGAGCAGCACGTCCTTCAGCGTCAACGGCGTGTTCAGGATGGCTTCCCAGGTTTTCTGCACATGCATGCGCGAGAACGCCGAATACAGCGTCTCGAACGTCGCGCTGTTCATCACGCTGTAGGCCAGCGTGCCGGCGGCCAGGAAGTTCAGATAGGGCACGCCGTCGACCGCCTGCAACAAACCGCCGAGGCCGTAGCCGAGACCCAGCATGTACAGCATCGGGTCGGCCAGATTGCCGAGCAGCGACGGAATCGCCAGCTTCTTCCAGACCAGGAAGTTGCGCCGCCAAACCGGGTACCAGTTCAGATCAATCACGCAGATCCCTCCCGGTCAGCTTGAGGAACACGTCCTCCAGATTCGCCGGGCGGTGCAGATAGCGCAGCCCGCTGCGGCTTTCCAGTTCCGCCACCACCTTGTCCGGTGCGTCGGTGTAGCAGAACAGCGTTTCGCCGGCCTGTTCGCAGCGATGGCAGAAGCTGGAGGCGCAGGCTTTCCATTCGGCCAAGCCGTCGCCGTAGATTTCCACGACATGCGGTTCGATATGCTGCGAGATCAGTTCGCGCGGACTGCCGCGCACGATGACGCGGCCCTGGTCGAGCACGCTGATCACGTCGCACAGGCGCTCCGCTTCGTCCATAAAATGCGTCGTCAGCAGCAGCGTCTTGCCCTGCCCGATCAGACGGCGCAGGCCTTGCCAGATCAGGTGGCGCGCCTGCGGATCGAGGCCGGTGGTGGGCTCGTCGAGAAAGATCAGGTCGGGGTCGTTGACCAGCGCGCGCGCCAGAGTCAGGCGCCGCTTCATGCCGCCGGACAAGTTGTTGATCGGTGCATCGGCCTTGCCGGCAAGGCCGGAAAACTCCAGCAGATAAGGAATGCGCGCCTCGATCTCGTGCCCTTTCAGGCCGAAATAGCGACCGTAGGTGAGCAGGTTCTCGCGCACCGTGAAATCCGGGTCGAGGCTGTCGATTTGCGGCACCACGCCGACTTTGCGTCGCGCCAGCGCGGCGTCTTGCGGCATCGGATAGCCGAGCAGTTCGACCGAGCCGGCATCGGCGCCGATCAGCCCCAAGGCCAGGCGCAAGGTCGTCGTCTTGCCGGCGCCGTTGGGGCCGAGCAGGCCGTGGCAGCGGCCGCGTTCGAGTTCCAGGTCGAGACCGTCGACAACAAGATTGCCGCCGTAGGACTTGTTCAGGTTGCGCAGGATCAGCGGCGAGGTCATGGCTGGCAGAGGGCCTCGACCTGGGTCTGCAATTCGCGCAGTTTGCCGTGGAAGAAGTGGCCGGCACCGGCGATCTCGATCAGCCGGATGGCGTGCTCGTTGGCGTAGGCGTGCGCGGCCTGGAGCGGAATCACTTCATCGTCGCTGCCGTGGATGATGCTGCAGGGGATGTTGGTCGCTTCGAAGGAATACATCGAAACCGCCGGACCGACCATGATCAGGCGTTGTGCGTGCAGTTCCTGCGCGACGCGGTGCTGAACGTAAGCGCCAAAGGAAAAGCCCATCAACGTCCACGGCAAGGGGCCGTAGTGGGCGGTGATGGCTCGGCTCAGCGCCAGCAGGTCCTCGGTTTCGCCGATGCCGTGGTCAAATTCGCCGGCACTTTCGCCAACGCCGCGAAAGTTGGGGCGCACCGCCACCAGTCCGCATGCCACCGCCGCGCGCGCCAGCGTCCACGCCACCTTGTTGTCGAGGCTGCCGCCTTTCAACGGATGCGGATGCGCGATCAGGGCGAGACCCGTAGCTTGCCCCGACGGTTCTTCGATCACCGTCTCGATGGCGCCGACCGGGCCTTTGATGCGCAGTTTGTGCTGTTTGGACACAAGTTCAGATCTTCAACCGTTCCACGACTTTGCCGTCGCGCAGATGCGATTCGACGATCTCGTCGATATCCGCGGTGTCGACGTAGGTGTACCAGACCGCATCCGGATAAACGACGCAGACCGGACCTTCGGCGCAGCGATCCATGCAGCCGGCGCGGTTGACCCGGCAGTTGCCTTCCTTGCCGTGCAGGCCGAGTTTCTTCGCCTTCTTCTTGGCGTGTTCGAACATCGCCTCGGCATCGTGATCGGCGCAGCAGGCGGCGCCGTCCTCGCGCTGGTTGAGACAGAAAAACAGGTGGTGCTTGTAATGGCTCATGGTGGCTCGGTTTTACAGTTCGTCGGATTTCGCGCAAGACCCCTTGGCTTTTTCGACCGGGTATTTCGCGGCATTGATCGCCAGTTTGTCCTCGGCGGCTTTCAGCAAGTCCACCTCCAGACAGTTGGCCAGGCTGACCAGATAGATCAGCACATCGGCCATTTCCTGGCGCACCGCTTCCTTTTTCGGCGCGGGCAGATTCAGGCTCTGTTCCGGCGTCAGCCACTGGAACGGTTCGAGCAGTTCCGCCGCTTCGACGATCAGCGCGGCGGTCAGGTTCTTCGGCGTGTGATACAGATGCCAATCCCGCGCGTGGCCGAATTCGCGCACGGCAGAGGCAAGTTGTTCGAGGCTGGCGATGGTCATGGCTGAATCTTACTTCGCATCCAGCGACGTGCCGAACCGCTCGAACCAGAGCAAGCCCATCACCGTTTTCGCCTCGTTGATCCGCCCATCGCCGACCATCGCCAGCGCCTCGGCGAACGGCACGCGCAGGATTTCGAGGAACTCGTCGTCGTCCATGTTTTCGCCGCTGAATTCCAGGCCCTCGGCCAGGAAATAGACCAGGCGTTCGTCGGAGTAGCCGATGCACGGGTAGAAGGTGGGCAGTTCGCGCCATGCGCGCGCCAGGTAGCCGGTTTCTTCCTGCAGTTCGCGTTGCGCGCAGGCCAGTTCGCTTTCATCCGGGTCGAATTTGCCGGCGGGCAGTTCCAGGAAATCGCGATGCAGCGGGTAGCGGTGCTGGCGTTCGAGCAGGATGTCGCCATTGTCGAAGATCGGCAGGATCACGGCGGCGCCGGGATGGACGATGAATTCGCGGCTGGATTCGGCTCCATTCGGAAGGCGCACTCGGTCCTTTTTGACGTGCAGCAATCGACCGCGGTATTCGTCGCGGGAGTCGAGGGTGTGTTCGGTGAGGTCGAGCGGGGTCATGGTTGTTTGCGGTCACTCAGGATGCTGACGGCGCGAGTATAGTTGCCCGGCTGCTTTGGCCGGCGTCCGCCTTGCGTGGGCCAGGGCGCTGTCGATCCTCTAGACCCAGGAGACCGTAATGCCGCAAACCAAGATTTTGCTCGACGAAGCCGACATCCCGACGCATTGGTACAACGTCGTGGCGGATATGCCCAACAAGCCCGCACCGCCGCTCGGGCCGGATGGCAAACCGATCGGCCCGGAAGCGCTGGCGCCGATATTCCCGATGGCGCTGATCGAGCAGGAAGTCTCGGCCGAACGCTGGCTGCCGATTCCCGAACCGGTGCGCGAGGCCTATCGCCTGTACCGGCCGTCGCCGATGTTCCGGGCGCATCGTCTGGAGGCGGCGTTGGGTACGCCGGCGAAGATTTATTACAAGTACGAGGGCGTGTCGCCGGCCGGTTCGCACAAGGTCAACACCTCCATCGCACAGGCCTATTACAACGCGCAGGCCGGTATCAAACGTTTGGCGACCGAGACCGGCGCCGGTCAGTGGGGCTGTTCGCTGGCGCTGGCCGGGCAAATGTTCGGCATCGACGTGCGCGTCTACATGGTGAAGATTTCCTACGACCAGAAGCCGTATCGCCGCTCGATGATGCAGACCTGGGGCGCCGAAGTGTTCGCCAGCCCGTCGCCGCATAGCGTGACCGGCCGCAAGATTCTGGTAGCCGATCCGGAATCGCAAGGCAGCCTCGGCATCGCCATCTCGGAAGCGGTGGAAGAAGCCGCCAGCCGGCCGGACACCAATTACGCGCTGGGCTCGGTGCTGAACCACGTCTGCCATCACCAGACCATCATCGGCCTGGAAGCCAAGAAGCAGTTCGACAAGATCGGCGCCTACCCGGACATGGTGTTCGCCTGTTGCGGCGGCGGTTCCAACTTTGCCGGCAGCGCCTTTCCGTTCCTGGCCGACAAGGCGGCGGGCGATCCGCGCGCGAAGAATCTGCGTCTGGTTGCGGCCGAGCCGACCTCCTGCCCGACGCTGACGCGCGGCCACTACGCCTACGATTTCGGCGATGCGGTCGGTCTGACGCCGTTGATGCTGATGTACACGCTCGGCCACGACTTCATGCCGCCCGGCATCCACGCCGGCGGCCTGCGTTACCACGGCGATTCACCGCTGGTATCGCAGCTCTATCACGAGAAGATGATCGAAGCGGTGGCGGTGCCCCAGGTGGCGACGTTCGAAGCCGGCGTCACTTTCGCGCGCGCGGAAGGCATCATCCCGGCGCCGGAATCGTGCCACGCCATTCGCGCCTGCATCGACGAGGCGCTGCGCTGCAAGGCAAGCGGCGAACCGAAGACGCTGTTCTTCAACCTGTCCGGCCATGGCCATTTCGACATGTCTTCGTACGACCGCTATTTCTCCGGCCAACTGGAAGATTTCGCCTATCCGGAGCACGAGATTGAAGCCGCGCTGGAACGCTTGCCGAAGGTGGGCTGAAGCGTTTGGCGAATTCGGATTAAGGTTTCTTCATTCCGGCGCATGTAGGATGGGCCAAGCGTAGCGGGCCCATCGTTCGCCGTGAATGATGGGCCCGCTGCGCTTGGCCCATCCTACGATCTGATCTGTAGCCGAGCCATCCAACGCAGCCAATAAAAAACCCCGCCGAAGCGGGGTTTTTGCGGAGCCAGGCCGAATTACTTCAGCTTGGTTTCCTTGTAAGCCACATGCTTGCGGGCGACGGGATCGAACTTGCTGATCTCCATCTTGCCGGGCATGGTCTTCTTGTTCTTGGTCGTGGTGTAGAAATGGCCGGTGCCCGCAGTGGACTCCAGCTTGATTTTTTCGCGTCCGCCTTTAGCCATGATGCGCTCCTATTACAGTACGCCGCTGGCGCGCAGATCGGCCAGGACGGAGTCGATACCATTCTTGTCGATCAGACGCAGGCCGGCATTGGAAAGACGCAGACGTACCCAACGATTCTCGCTTTCCACCCAGAAGCGGCGGTATTGGAGGTTGGGCAGAAAACGACGTTTTGTTCTGTTGTTGGCGTGGGACACATTGTTCCCCACCATCGGCTTCTTGCCGGTGACCTGACATACACGTGCCATGAGCGATTACCTCTTAAAATGGCTGAATCGGAAAGCCGACGTTTATATCACAGCGGCATTGCATCGGTCAAAGCCAACCGCGTTCGGCGAACGATAAACCGTCTCTGCCGGCGACGATGAAATGGTCGAGCACTTTCACGTCGACTAGGCCCAGCGCGGCTTTCAATTGGTCGGTGAGCCAGCGGTCGGCCTGGCTGGGCTCGGCGACGCCGGACGGGTGGTTGTGCGCCAGGATGACTGAAATACACGTAAGCAATTGTTTATTAAGTGTATTAAATATATCAGCGATGGGCGATACCCGCATAGATACCCGCTATTTTTTATGTGGCGCTTTTTCATGCTCGCCAAGGCCGCCGCATGTCTCCTTGATCAAGGAATCATGTTGATCGACCATTCTTTCGAAGTCATTTGAGGCTTGTTTTCGCCTTGTTAGTTCTGGGTATATGGGTTGGTATGGGGAATCCCCCATGAGGCCTCTTGATGGCTCTGATAGCCTCTAAGGTGTGTAAAGGTGCTCTGTGATTAGATGCCATCCATCCTTGTACTGCTCATAGTCAAGTATGTTTCTGATTTTGACTTTCCCCCACTTGTCACTTGTGTTCTGTGCATCCCTCACTACTGCCACTGGGAAAACGTAGAAGTCGGGGGCACGAATTTCCGTCTTGCCTTCCTTTGCAGTTTTTCCAAAACGATAGCCCCTGTTAAGGGCTACATGGACAACAAACTCGCAGTCGAAATTTTTGATCAGAAAGCTGCGGTCATAGTTTGTTGCCCAGCGACTTTTTACTTGGATTCGGGCTGATCTTGAGTTGTCTGGGTTGACTGCCACCAAGTCATATCCGGGAAACTGCTTCACTTCACAGTCCAACTGCGACTCATCAAAAAGCGGATGCGCTCGTGCTGAACCATAGGCCGTACCGACGTGGAAATGGAAGCGTTCACCGCCGCCTCGATGGCGCTTGCTTACCATCTATGACATGGGCGAGGTTACCGACCATACCAAGCAGCTAAAGGCCATGGCGAAGTTCTTCGGATACTTTGGGGGCGGTCAGCACGGACATATACAACACGTTCATATGCTGGCAGGTAGTCTCGACGCTCAATATGGTGGTTGAGGAGTCTGGCATCATTTCTGCTGTGCAATTTCCCGACCAATGATCGAAACAGCCTCTTGCCGAAACAATGCGGTCTTAGAACGCTTTGTCGTTTAAAAGCATGATGCGGGGACGACGACCATTCGCTATGTGCCTAAACTATCTGTCTACTCGCCTGATCTGAAAAAGCGAAACGTGAAATCCTCAACCAAACCACCCTTCGCTCGCAAGCAGAGCATCCTCGCTAAACCGCCGAAGAGAGATACGGTGGCGCTGATCAGCGAAATGTTATCCCGCAGGCTTGAATACATAGATGAGGCGGCGGTAATGCGCCTTTTGAGTGGATATTCCCCTGTCAATCCGAGAATGTTCGCTCACCTTCTTGATACTGTATTGCGGGGGATCAACTATGAAGGGTTGGTCTATTGGTCAAGCAAGGGGAGTTACCCAAGCGATCCTCCTCAAATATCTGAACGGCTTAAAGGTATTCCTGACAAACTGCTCGCGCACAATGTGAGTCGCGGGGGCCTTTATCCTTGGGACATGTACGACGATTTGGACTTTGATATTGTTCATTCTGCACACAAAGATGCGGGGCTTGTGCAAACTGAAATTAAGGCTTACTTCCACCACACCCAGTTTTCTCGCCCCAAACACCAGCGGCGGATTGTTTTGCACATTCGCGCACACAAATTCAACGGAACCGAGTGGAGTATTTCAATTCCGTTGCAGATGCTGATGAAGGGATGGCCGAAGATAGAGAATGAACATATCGGATATTCCCATTCCATTTCGCTGACGGATTCTGTTACGGGTGAAATGGATCAATATTTTTATATAGGGGTGTCGAAGCGAAACTGGCTGGCTCGCATGGCAGAGCATTTTCGTGAGATTCAAACCGGTTCTAATAAGACATTCCATCGTGCTTGGCGCGAATACATTGGCCGACGCGATGTGTTGCTTGGGTCTGAATTGATTATTGGTAATCACACCTTTGAGCAGATCATGGATTGGGAGGAGGAGCAGGTAGATAAATACATGTCGCTCGGCAAATCTCTCAACATGATCCCCGGAGGATTCAAAGGGATAAAGTTCCTGCATGAGCACAAGTTGCTCGGTTCGACGCTCAACGTCACACTTGAAGATCGTGAGCGAGCGACAACCGAATACCAGCGCCTCAATCCTCGTATCGGTGTTCCGAATCTGCTCATTAGCGAACTTTGGAAGAACGAGGAATACGCGCAGAAGGTCATTTGCGGTGTCGAAGGAAGGCTGTCCGTAGAGCAGGTTCGGGAAATACGCCGCTTGAATACGCTGGGGATGCCCATTGAGAAGGTCGCATTGATGGTCAGAGCCTTGAATGAGCGGCAGGTCGAACGTGTTTTGTCAGGCGATACCTACTCACGTATTCATTAGCATGGCGCTCCTTGGCATTCGCAAAAAACCTGCCACTTCCCCGGGCTATAAGTTGGGGTAGACAGAAAGCCCGCTACGAGCCCATGCCGATATTCAGCCTTGCTGAAATGCCTGCCGTGTTCCTGATGGTCATCCTCCCTTCATCATAATTTTATCGGACAGTAGCATGGCCGACTTCAAACGCTAGCTGACAGCCTCATCGAACAATGCAGCAAGGACGATCTTGCTGAAGTAGCCAAGCTGCTAGCCCTCAACCTGGCCCACTACCAAGGCAAATATGGCGCGCTTCCGCTTGATGAAACGCCGGCCATGCTCAATGTCATCACGCCGAATGAAGAGCAGGCCATGCTGTTAGGTTCTGGGATGGAGATTCTGGTTGGGGTGCTGGGCATGATTCGATTTGGGCAACTGAACGATCCAGAGCCGATCCACTGACATGCAAGATGGGGAAGTATTGTTCTTTGGTATTCCCAGCATTTGTTCAGGCTGACAGGTTTCGCACTTTTTTCAGTGACATTCTGCGGTTCAGCGCCATCAATGACCGCTGTATAGCCATTACGAGACACTGGCCAACTTCTCATGGCGGCTTGAAATGGTCACAGCCGTCATTCACCGAATCCCGAAAGCTGTCGTTTGTGAACGTCAGGGGCCCGCTTCCTCATCTCCGGCGAGGCTATTGTTATGAGGATTTAGGGCCGGGCAGCAGTCGGCAAATTGCTGCTGAATCTTGGAAATACGCCCTTGATGTTTGGTATCACCAGACAAGATCACTAACATCATTCCCGTCATGACTTGGAGGCCATTCGATGACATCACTGCTTGTGCGAGCAATTCAATGGGGTAGCCTTTGCCATGTCTCGTAACTGCGTGAATGCCGCCGTGGATATAAGAACTCAATGGCTTCCAAGAATATTCTTTGAACTCATTCAATGGTCCAAGTGCTTGAGCAGGGGCTTTACCCTCAAGCTCAACCAGTAGCTCACCCAGAAGAGGGATTCTGTCAGCCCACTTGGCGTTGTCAGCATTTAAATTGCTTTGTAGCTTTGAAATGGAATTCTCTGAAGCTGCGTAGAGTGCCCAAATGGCCTTAACAAGTGCTTCGTACTGCATTCGAAGTACACCGAGTGATGATGTGAAATTTCCTGTCGTTACTAGAATACGCACACTCTCGGAGTGTTCAAATGAAACCCCGCAAAGGGTGCGACTCGATGTTATTCGCGGTGAGTTGTCGTATGGGGACAAATCCAGGAGCGCAGACAGTTCGGTAGCCAATTTATCCGATTGATGAAGCAAATCTGCGATGCTAGTCACTATGCGCCCAGTTTTGAAACAAGTTCTTCGATGCTTAGCACGGTCTCACCACGATGGAGCATTGCGTGACAGTTCGGGCAGACGGGTCGTAGGTCAGTGACTGGGTCAAGCTCGTAGGCACCATCTGTCAGTGCGAGAGGTTTGAGGTGGTGGACATGAATGAAATCTTTTCCAATTTCACCGTAGCGGGACTGGAAATTGAAACCGCATACCACGCAGTTGATCCCATGATGCTTCAAGCAAGCTTTGCGTGCCTTCGGGTCGCGTTCGTAGGCGTTCACCCGTACTTGCTTCTTAGCGCCTTCGACGTACTTTTTGCCGGGTTCGAGTTCGTCGGGAAACAACCTCTGCCGAGTGGCGATGTGGGCGGCTATGGTCTTGCCGTATTCACCAAGGCGCTCCTGGGCAGTGGCAAGCTCGGCTGCACTGAAAAGACTACGAAACTTCGGCTGTAAGACGATTGCTTCGACAGTTAGCTCTGGCCGGTCGGCTTCAAGAAGCGCATCAAGGCCCTTGCGCTGGCCTTCGTTTCGGGGAAGGAGCATTCGTTTCGCGGTGGCCAAGCCGCCGTTTCGTTTCACGGCTTGAAGAAAGCGCCGGCCCCAGTAGCCAACCTCTTTTCCTGCGACGTGGTAGCCCTCAATGAAGGCAGTGGTAAGTTCTTCTTCGAGGCTCATAGCAGCGGGTTATTCAGTTGGCTAACGCCCCTGCTAACTGGGGATAGATGCTTGAGTGGATAAACTACTCACTGTGTTGCACATGTTGTGTGAAGCTGTTCATCGGTGCTCGCGAACCCTGAGTAGGGAACAAGTGCTGAAGCACCTGTCCCCGACAGCACCTCGCCCCCGCTTGTGGGGTCCAGGGAGTTGCTCTTCTTCATAGCCTGCGCATGACGTCAGGCTGTGCTTGTGCGGTAGGAAGCTTTTGCATCGTTGTGCCATTACACAGTTCGAAGTTTTCGTTCCTCCAAGGAACTGTATCAAAGTTACGCAGATTGTCTATGTGCGCTCCTAGGAAAGTTCGTTTCCCCTTGCTGATAACGCCAAAAGTGATGGCTGGAGTCATTGGCTTGCGGATGACCCCTACGAGTTGAGGCGAGCCACCAACGGTGGTCTCAGAAGTGTTCGCAAGGGTGTCGCAAAAGCAATGGAAAACCGCTCTGCTTGTTTTTTTTGTCGGGCCACCTTCATATCGCTTGAGATTCGTTGTGAATTCATCGGCCCCCGTCCCTAGAGAAAAGAGAACTCCAGAAGCCGTCGGCATCGGCTTGTTTTCACCATGCCAGCCCTTCTTCTCACTCCAGCGAATTGTGTGACTGAAGAAGCTCTTGTTGTTATGAGGATCGCGAGAGCCATGAACGACACTTAAGGAGTTCTCACTCAGGCCAGAATGAAGCGCCGGGTACTGCCTAAAAAGATCATTTAGCTTGTCGACGATCGCTTGAAATTTTTGCCTTGGAGAGAAGTTATCCGAGAACAAGAGACCAGCATCTGCGAGTTCAACGATCTGGCTTAATGCTATTGAAGGAAAGAGTACGTCACCGCAGTAGCCGAGGACATCAGGCCATTTTGAAAACGCAAACACCTTCCGGGCGTAGTCAAACTGAGCGGGCGCTTTCCAGGAGATCCTGCTGTCCGCAGCCATGTATAGCGATGAAGTTCCATGGGTATCGATTCCTGCCCAGCAAACCAGTAGTGTCATGTCAAATTCTCTCAGAGGCCTAGGCGCCTCAGTCGTCGCCGACTTGCCCGCATATTACGCACCGCACGCCGTTCCATGCAGCTATCGAACCACAGTTCACGCATCCTTGCGGCGCGAAGCCTGCCGTTGGAGAAAGTCGTCCGCCGACGCCATAGGGACCGCGTACTATCTGGATTCGACCGTTGTCGCTTAAGACCTCGAACAGAGGAGTAAGGCGAATCGGTTCGCCGACTACCTCTGGTGCACGGTGCGTGGTCTGGAACTCAATCAGGGGAACGATGGTGTTCTTCGTTGCCTCCGTAAGTAGTCCCTTCTCGTCAGCTCTTTGAAGCACACCAAGAGCGTTGGAGATTTTCCTGTTCGTGACTGCTTGCTCAGCTAAGGCAGCAGCCTTGGCCGCAAGCTTGGCAGCACGTTGCAGACACAACTGCACAATGGGGCTGGGCTCGAAGATCGTATCCAGCTTTTTTCCGTTGCACCTGCGGCATGCTGGTAACCAGTTTGCGAATGACTGGATTGCAAAGTCCTCAGGTCTGCCAAGGTCTCGAAGGACCTGCGCAAGTCGTATCGGATTGCCTTCAAGGGACTCAGGCACTACGTGGTCCACTTCCATTGACTGAAGGTCAAGAGGTTTGGAGCACATATAGCACTTTTCTCCGTGCGTGACGTGGACGGCAAAACGCTCGAATGGCGAAAATGTTTTCTTGCTCATGGTGGCGGAGATGACTCTGCGGTGCTCTGAGGCTTAAGTTTTAGATTGACGTCAAAATTGACGTGAATTCCCTGGTGAGTGATGACGTGCGACAAGTTTAAGGGCTTGCATAGCCTGTTGATCTCCCGTGATTTTGTGTTTATTTAAGCGTTATCCGCTGCGAGAAAAAACGGCAAGGGCGCTCAGGTAACGTTCGGCAACTCCTCACAGTATGCCTAGCGTAAGGTTTCTTCAATGGCTGGTTTGGTCGTTGAACTGAATTTTGCAGAAGGTTAGCGAATGGCAGATCAACCCCGGATAGGTTGACTGTCATGATGTCAAATGTTGGTCGTTTCTTGTGGCTTGGTGTTGCTGGGAATGAACAGGTTCGGACAACTCATCGACACCGTTTTTGTTCCCGGCCAAGCTGAAGCGAGCCTGCTTCGAGGATGTCGTAACTACCCTGAGGGTGGGTCATCGCTCTGACGAAGTGAGTTGTACCGTTCTTCGACCATCGTCATGAGGCTTGTGACTGAAACTCCCAACACGGGAGCTAGCTTGAAGATGGTTTTGACGCTGGCACTGTTCCGGCCAAGTTCCAGCAGGGAAATGTAGTTGCGTTCTAACTCGGCCTCTTGGGATAGCTTCTCCTGCGACAGATTTTGCCGCTTCCGAAGTTCCCGCAAAACCAAGCCAAACGCTACCTCCGGTTCCAATCTTCCCCCCTTTTGACGGGGTCAAGTTAGTTCCGGGTCGTTTTTGAGTCTTCACAATATATTGGGAAAATTGCTGCCGCCGCTCTTAGAATGCCCCTCAATGTTCAGGGGGCAACGTATGAGTCTAGGCGGACCTGTAGTTTTCAATAAATCCCCAGAGGGAAGGCAGTTCAAGCTGCTTGCAGGCGTCTCTACCCGGCGTGACGATCCCAATGCTTTCGATGAGAACATCCTCCAGCATTTGATAGACAAGACCCCCAATGTTTTGCCGGTACGCGAGTTCTTGCCCTCGACATCTGCGTTGTTTTCTCTTGGCCGTGAGGTACCTGTCGATATCGGCGGCAGCGAAGGTTTTATTGACAACCTACTGGTCACCAACGACGGTTACATCGTCATCGTGGAAACCAAGCTCTACCGGAATCCTGAGGCTACCCGCGTTGTTGTCACGCAAACTTTGCAATACGGCATGGCGGTTGGGCGAATGCCTGTTCTCGAACTGGAAGCCAGGATTAGACGTGGACAAAATCCAATGCTTGGGCGTGATGAAAGCATCCGGGACTGTGTTGCCAGGTTGGCTTATAACAATCCGGAGCTATCAGCTTCGCTTGCCGATGATTTTGAGGAAGCTTTGGAGCAGCATCTTCGACAGGGTGAAATCCTGCTGCTAGTGGTTTCAGACGGCATTCGAATTGGTGTTGAGCGTGTCACGCACTGGCTTAACGATCAGGGCAGTTCGCCATTCAAATTTGGGCTGGTGGAGCTGAAGTTTTATGCGTTTGGCGATCAACAGCTAGTCATTCCCCGCACAGTATTGAAAACGCGGGAGGTCTCTCGGCATGTGATTGTTGTTGATGTAAGGCCTCAAGCTGGTTCCGAAGCTACGACGGTGGTACGTGACGAATTCCGCAGTTCATCCGGGGGTGGAAAAGTTGAAGAATCACGCTCAGTTAAGGCTGCGAAACCCATATTGACGAAGAATCAGCTCCTGCAACTTGTCTCTTCCGAAGACCTACCGGCTGTCACGCAACTACTGGAACAACTTGAATCGCTGGGTTTAGATCAAAGCGGTACGCCCACATTACTACGATCAGGCATTACGTACCCCGATGGAGGTGATTTTCTTGGGTTGGCATTTTTTGGGAAAAATGATGTATATCTCAATCTGCCAAAGCGAATTTTGAATGCCATCGACGAGGAAACGGCCCTTGGTTTCCGACGCCAAGGGAGTAAGTTTGGCTTCTACCGGCGAGATCAAATCGAGAACCCAAATGGCTTGAACGTGAAATATCACCAAATCAAAGGAAATGTGTTCGAGTTCGCCTCATTTCTCGGGGAATATCGCGGGAAATTCATAGAGGCTTTGCAAGCCAGTGAACCAAGTTGAGTAACGCAAAGACTTGAACCATTTCGGTCATTCTTGTTCGCCACAAAGCTTGTGTAAGGCGTCATGACAGGCTTAAACGGTCTTTGTTATTTGTTTTCCAGGTCTCAGTGAGTATTTCACCAGAGCGTTTCTGGACTCGAATTCAAGCGTGACCTGGCGGCCACCGTAAATGGTTTCCTTGAGCCAGGAGACTTCCTCTTTGATCGCATCCGACCCTGTCACCGTCCTGTACCAGCATCGCTTAGCAGCATCCCACTTGTAGGCCCGCGCCTTTAGAGTGTCCTTGGTTTCGAACTTCGAGTTCAGCGCATAGACGCACCAATCTTTTTGGTCGGATTGTTCAATGAGGCGCTTCAAGGCGACGATGTTGGACTTGGGTAGGGGCTGCTGAAGAATTTCAAGCAAGGCCATGCAATCGCTCTCGGCGCGGTGAGCATCAAAGAAGAAACCGAATTGGTAGGCTATGTAATCGAGCTTGGCTGAACCCAGGCCTTCATCCTTCCATGCAATCTGGGCAAACGAACACCCCCATTGCAGCGATTCAAAAATCGGTAACCGTTGCTCCAGAAAGGGCCTGTCGAACTTTGCGTTGTGAGCTATGACCAGAGTCGCACCTTCGACCAGTTGCTCAACTTGGGCATCGTCAATGCGCTGCCCCGCTACCATGTCGTTGGTGATGCCCGTTACATCGGTAATCTCGGGCAAGATCGGTATGCAGGGGTCTTCTAGGCTGCCGTAGCTTTCAAGTATCCGGTACGCCTTGCCAGTTTGAGGATCAAATTCAAAGGACACTAAGCCGATCTCGATGATCTTGTCGGTGTCGTGGCTAAGACCTGTAGTTTCGGTATCTACTATGACGCCCTTGACGAGGGGGAGGCCATCGGGCGGCGCGAAATGAGTGCGTGGAACCAGTCTGCGGATCACACGATAGTCGGGATGTTCTTGAAGCTGTCGGGCAAGTGCTACGGCCTCTTCATCCGTCAACGAATTGCCTGTTTTTAACGCCATAAAATTACTTTTTCTCCGAATCCACAAGGCCAGCCTGTAGTTGCATGTTTATCGTGAACAGATTGAACCCCTTCGTCACAAGCTCCTCAGTAATTTTGCGGTTGGACTCGAAGTACTCTTCCTTAAGTCGTTTGGCCTCGATTGGGTCGGTGCTTGTCAGGTAAAGCCCCCCCAAAGCTGCCAATTCACTTTGGCTTCCATCTGCACATAGACGGATATGTTCGTCATCTGTCATGCGATGAGAGGCATAGTAGTCTAGGTATTCGCCGTTCTCATCGTGGCCAAAGCAATACTGGATTAGCCACCCTGTTTTTTCGATGTGCCCAGCAGTTCGCAGCCTGATACTTTCGGCTGGGAGCGTGATGTCCCAATTAGCAAATCTCTCGGCGAACATGCGTGTTATCTGATCCATAGCTGTATGGCACTCCCTGGTCTTTGCAGCGCAATTATGTAGGAGTTTGTTTCATGGCTCCCAGCTTCATTCATCGTCATCCATGATGGGATTGGCTGGTTTAACGATAACGCCTAGGGTGAAATAAGATGTCCCCATGTCGCTATCCTGCATTACAGCAGTCCCCGTTCAGCAAAACTTAGGATTGCAGCTCCCGCAACGATGAAGTGGTCGAGCACCTTGACGTCAACTAGGGCAAGGGATTGTTTCAACTGTTGGGTGAGCAATTCATCTGCGTGACTTGGCTCAGCTATGCCAGAGGGGTGGTTGTGAGCAAACAGGACTGCTGCTGCGTTCTCCCTCAGAGCAGCCTTGATCACTTCGCGGGGATACACACTGGTCTGGGTAAGGGTTCCCCGAAATAGCTCCTCGCTTCGAATAAGCCTGTTCTGTGCATCGAGATACAGAGCGACGAATGTTTCGTACTCTCGGCCAGCGAAGTGCATTCTCAAGTAGTCACGCACTGCAGCGGGTGCTGAAAGCAGGCACTCCCGCTTTATTTCCTCGTCCAGTAACCTCTTCACCAACTCCCACGCCACCGCACATCGCTCATTCTGCGGAGGGTCAATCTCGGTAAACAAAGGCTTCAACGATCCACGATATAGCCGTTTTGTGGCCTGCACACCTATAAGCTTGCTCAGCAATGCTTCTTCAGAAAAATGGGTGTAGTTCATTCAGCACTCCCCGCACGAATGTGATTCAACATCGGCAAGCAGTCGCTAGTAAGGCTCAGCAGCTCGTGGACGCATCCCCCTGTGACCCCGAAATGCTCAAGCACTTTGTGCTCAAAGGTCTGGTTCAGGATTCCTGACTGGGGAAACTCTACCCAGCGGTTTAAGAGCGAACCCTCAACTATGAAGACCGAGACGCCGAGCACATCGACAGGCTTAAGTGCGGGGCGGTGGTCGAAAAACTTGCACACTTGCGGAACATCATGCACAAGCCGCGCAAAGCAGCGTTTCCCAACCCGTGTATGCCTATCGAATGCAGCGAATAGGGTTCCATTCTTGCCCTCATAGACTTGCTCGGACCGCACTTCGGATTTTTCGCCTCTCGCCAACGTTGCTACAAGGGGAAGCGGGATGTTCAAGGATTCCGAAGCACTTTGGCCGGAGAGGAACAAGGTCGTCTCCATTGTCGTAAGTTCGAGTCGGCAGCAAACCTCCCGCATCAATTCAGGTCGGGCAGGAGTGATAGAGCGATAGCTGCCATTGGCATATTCCTGGTAGCCGCAGATTTGCCGCAGGGCAGCGACGCGGGTCATGTGTGATTCATTCTCGTCACAGATGGCGTCAACCAACTGAGAGTCTGTCAGTCCGAAGCAATGCTGTTCGAATTTGCCTAACTGCACATTGAATTCCAGCATGGCAATGCCATCACACAAGGCTCTGCTCTTGCAGGCGTTTGATAGCGCCGTCGCAAAGTATGCCGCCACACGCTCCGCCCCAAGTTGGCGGTGCATGGCTTCACGGCGAAACGATTTCAATAAGTCGAAGCAAAGCTGGATGTTTCCATAGCCAACATCTTCGTAGGCAATGACCAGCAGCCTTCGCCAGAAGTAGCGCCCGTCGACAGATAGAAGTTTGATGGCGGTCCCGACTGCAGTTTCAGTCAATCCGCGCCGGATGGATTTTTGTAAGTTGGAAGCCAGTACCCACTTATCAGAACTGCTTGGAACGTGATCGGGACTGAATTTCAGAGAGTACGCCGAAATTTCTTCGGTCAGCTTCTGAATGTGGCCGGGCTCGACTTGAGGTAAGAAGAGGTCAGAAGTCATGGCTCGATCCCTATCCGATGGCCTTGCTGAATCAGGTTGTTCAGCCAATTCGACAGGAAACTATTCAGGTATTGCTGGAGCTTGGCATTAACCGTGCCTTCCCCCTGAAGCACTGACTGATAACCATAGCTGTCCTGATAGGTGAGTGCCTCGGCATATTCCAGATCAGGAAAGACAGCTACTTCCATATCCGGGTCGGCAATCATGTCGCCGGAAGGGTGCTTGTAATAGTGACTGAGGGCGATCACCAACTTTTCGGGGGAGCGGAACAGAATATCCAGCCCCAAATCCATGTAACCCTCGACCTTCGACTTTCCCCCTTCCTCGATGGTGAGCAGGTCGGGCACGACATCCAACAGTTTATGGAAAATCCGGGAATGTATATCCCGGCTAAAATGCTTCTCAGCCATGATGCAATCTCCTGTATTGCGTGGTGGTTAGGCGGTGAGGGTGTGTCCAGCACCCTTTCCCGCCGCTCTGTTATCGCGTCATCTGCCTTGCCACTTCAGGGATGAGCAGAAATGACGCTTGGGAAAAATTCGGTTGGGGTTTGGTTCATAGAATGGCTCCTGCGGCGTTGTCGACAAAAATGTTGGCGTCCCTGATATATCGAGCCAGCATGGCGTCTGACTTGTGGCCGGTCTGCTGACGAATCTTCCAACTTGACACCCCGAGCTGTGCCGCCGATGTCACCAGCCCGGCACGGAGGCTGTGGCCTGCATATTTGCTTGGATCGAGACCCACAAATTGAGCCCGTTCCTTGATGACCAGAGCTACGGACTGGGGAGAGAGTTGTTGATCTGATACCCGACCATGCCGGGTGATCCCCCGGAAAATAGCGCCATCACTGATCTGGGCGGCCTCCAACCACTGTTGCAATGCCTGTACCGGACAGACTGCACCACGTGCATAGGGAATAGCGATTTTTCGCCCTCGGCCTTCCTGGTCTGTCTTGGAAAATCGGAGTTGGATGACCAGGCCCTGCTGAGCCTTTTCAATGTCGGCCACTGTGAGAGCAACCAATTCGCTTCGGCGGAAGGCCCCCGCGAATCCGATCAGCAGCAAGGCCCTGTCACGAATTCCCTTAATGCCAGACAACCCCGCCACCATCTGCAACACGTCTTCCTTGATCGCCGGGGCTACCTGCCGCTGGGCTGAGCCGTGGACATGACGTATCCCGCGCAAGGTGGCTTTCACCAACTCGTTATCGGTGGGAGATGGCAGGTTATTGGCTGTGTGGGCCTTGCGAATGCTGACAAGTCGCCGGCAAAGCGTTGCAACGGCATGTGTTCCCGCAAAATTTGCCAGATATTGAGCGACCAAGTCGGGGCTGGCGGGGATGCTGCCGCCCCATGCGAGGAAATGATTCAGGTCGGAGCGGTAAGCTTTTCTGGAACTGCCTGAGAGAGAGGCACGAAGGTAATCGCTGACATCAGCCGATGCGGGAAGGGCGATTGATGTACTTAAGCAAGCTGGGCTTATTAGTGCGGCACTTTTTTCCGAGGAAATAGGCCGATTGAGCATCTAGGATTGAAGAAATTTTTCCATAAAAGTATGATACCAGAAATGTGTTATTTGTCAATTAATACAATGAGTTACGTGCAATTAACTGCAAATGAAAACGCCCTAGAATGGACCCGCTCTGACCGCAAAATCGAGTAGGTGCTGTCTGACCAGATTGACCGATAAATTCGCTCACTGGTATCGCCCCTGAGTATCAAAATGAACCTTGAAGCAACCCATAAGCTGTAAGAAGATTTGCTCAGTCCGCGAATGGGTCAGAAACCTGATGCCTGGGCCGGATGACGTACCCCTCTGAACTATCGAAACGGAGTTTCAATGAACAAGATCATGGTCGCTTTGCTGGCGGGTGTTTTTCTGATGGCTACTCAGGCTTATGCCGCTGATGCAACCTGTGAAGCCAAGGCTGCTGAGAAGAAGCTGGCTGGCGCGGCTAAAAGCAGTTTCATGAAGAAGTGCGAAAAGGATGCCGCTGCGGCCAGTCCTAAAGCCGCATGCGAAGCCACGGCCGGCGAGAAAAAGCTGCATGGCGCGGCCAAAGCCAGCTTCGTGAAGAAGTGCGAGAAGGACGCGGCTCCGGCTCCGGCTAAATAATCGGGGGCATGGGGGTCGTTACTGATGTGTGGCCGTTACGCGATAGCGACTCCCCATTTCACGCGCATCGAGGAGGTGCTGGGCACCACATTCCTGGCTGTCCAGCCCCGATACAACATCGCGCCAACTCAAAATATCCCCATCATTCGCCAGACTGAGCACGGCTACGAACTGACGGAGTTACGCTGGGGACTCATCCCGTTCTGGTCCAAGAGTCCAAGCACGGAATACAGCACGTTCAACGCCAGGATCGAAACCGTCGCCACGAAGCCAGCTTTTCGTGGCCCATTTCGCACACGGCGCTGCTTGATCCCTGCTTCGGGACTCTACGAATGGAAACAGGAAGGCGGCAAGAAGCAGCCTTACTTCATTACCAGCGAGGAAGATGGAGGCATCGCCATGGCCGGCCTGTGGGACGAATGGCGGGACAGCTCCGGCTTCACGCTGGCCAGTTGCACGATACTCGTGGGGCCGGCGAACGAACTGATTGCCCCCATCCACGACCGTTTGGCCATCATCCTTCCTGAAACTGCTTATGCCGCATGGCTCGACCCGAACACCAGCATCGAACAGGCCAGTGGTTTGTTACATCCCTACCCGGCTGATCAGATGCGATGCTGGCCGGTGTCAACGGCGGTCAACCAGGCGCGTAACAACACCCCTGAGTTGATCGAGCCGATCTGAACTGGGCCCCTTCAACTACCATGCCTTTCAATCTCACGTCTTCATTACTGCTGCAGTCTGGTCGTCTTGACCCCTGGCAGGCCGTGCTTGAGGACTACCATGTTGGTCAGGAGGTCAAAGTCACCGTCGTTGGCAGGATTGATTACGGCTTGTTGGTAGAACTGAGTGCTGGGGTCGTCGCCCTGCTTAAAAGAAGGGAAATCGACTGGGTCAGTATCGAACCGATGCAAGCACTACAGATTGGGGAAGAAGTTGATGTCAGAATCATCGGCATCGACCCTGATCGGCAGCGGATGATTGTGTCACGCAGAGTTCTATTGCCGAACCCTCTCGACGCTTTTGTGAAAACCTCGCAGGTGGGGGCGGTTTACCTCGGTACGGTCAGGAAATGCAAAGCCTATGGCGCGTTCATAGAACTTTCACCGGGTGTGCAGGGCTTGCTACATAACAACAAAATGACTGACCATGGCTTGGAACCTGCAGCAAAAATCGGTGACAACATTCGCGTTCGAGTTATCGGCATCGATCAAGAAAACCAGCGAATAGAACTTGATCTTGATGGGACGATGGCTGCCACTGAGTAGATCGGGCCGATTCGTTCCGAAGTTCAATGACCAGAATTAGCTCGACATAAGTTATCTCAAACCTTATCGACTGCCTGAAAATTGGCCGAGAAAAAATCGAGGAGCTTCAACGAAATGACGATTGAATGTTAAAAGTGGTGCGTTCGTTGCCTATGGTTAGGATTAAAGAGCAGTCCGTAGCCTACTGTATAGGGCAGCGAAACCTAGACTAGACCCAAAAAGCCTGCCACCACAAATCAAGATAGCGGTTAGCGTATGCCTCCTCCAATGCATCGATTAATGCTTCAGTACGTAACGAAATATCGTTAAGCAGGCGACTGTTTGCCGATTGGGTACCGAACGCAGTCGGATCAAAGTTCTTCAGCGTGATGCTGCGTCGAAACTGGGTTACATGCTTGGGTTCAATAGCCAGAATAGATAACGGCTTTCGGGCAATGGCAGAGCTTACCCGTTCAATATCAGCCACAAGCGAACGAGCATCATCCTGGCTGTAATTTGACGCCTGATGAAAGGAGATTGATCGACACTCAATTTCCAATATTCGCTCAACCAACTTGGATTTAAGCTCCCGAATTTCTTTCTGGCGCTCTCGTGTCAGGGTGAGGTAATGAACAGTCATCCATCCCGCAACAATTAGCATCCATGTGATGATCTGTGTCACCAATTGAGATCCTTGAAACACTACTCGTCCACTAAGGACTCGTTACCGTGCTCAATGTACTCTTCGATTTCCTCTACAAGACTTTGATCAGAAGACTTTAGGGTGATCAATTGGCGGATTTTATCCGGCGAAAACCCATTTCGAACAAGGCCACCGAAAGCCTCCTCCAAGAACGAGGAACCGTAGCCACGAACGCCGTCCAGTTCCACAGCAATCAACTCTCCAGTCTTCAGTGCTGGGATAAGGATGCCATCACGGAATGCAGCTCCACTGTAGGGACCATCTTCGACATAGCGTCCCGCAGGGTAACGCGAAAAGTCCCTCGCCACGTTAATAACACGTGCGGGCATTAGAACAACTCCTGTTGAATGATGGGTACTCTCCAATGAATCAAGGTACCCATAATGCTTTCGGAAAAGTCTTTGAGCGTAACTTTGCCATCGATGAAATTATAGCAGCCACGGTTGCTGAAGATTTGTAGTGCCCCGCCCTGCATGTCCTGGACGGCTTCAAGCAGCTGTTTCAGCCCTTTCCCGCGATATCGCTTTCCTGTCCTCGATACCGAGTCTTCCACAGCCTTTTCGATAATGCTGCTGTCACTGCCAGCCTTGCCTGCCGACATGATGCGCTGCCAGATGCCAGGTTTTTTCGTTGGGAGGGTATTTGGTATGCCTACGCCAAGATCGCAGAACACAACGGTCAGAAATCCATCTTTCTCTTGAGAGAACATCCACCAGTTTTTCTGGACATCTTGATACGCCATGCCATCCGATCGGACTCCGATGTAGGCGTGGTGATGACAATTGGTCATGGCTTCAGTTATCCCTCGAAACAGACTGCCAAGAAGAGTATCGGCGACTCTTCCTTCGTACGACCCAAGGATGTTTTCGTACTTTTGCCCCTCTACCTGATGCCCCGATGCATAACGCCAATGAATGACATCGGAGAATGAAGGATTGATCCGCTTGTGGTAATGCATTAGGTCAAAAGCACCAATTTGCTTCAGAACCTGTGCGACCTTTACATTGCGTGGAGGTTTGCAGCGAAGGGGCATTGTCCCACCCAGCAATTTTTTGCAGCGATGGAGTTCCGCGAGGAACAAGAGCGTCCCTCCCGACCACATCCTTGCGGTCACCTTGAAATCCAGTAGCACCTTCGCCTTTTTGACTACAAGAAGTTGCCGGAGTTTGTCGAGAAAAGTAAGTAACTCATGCCTGTAGCTGTTGGCGGAAAGCTCAAAGAACTGTGGTGCATGCAATACTTTGAATCCGACCAGGCTGTCCGAGTTTCGCGACGACTTCTGAACAGCTTTTTTCCACTTGCGCCGTATGTTGCGTCTGGCACGTCGCGAGAGGTAGAGCTTTCTTTTAAGACTCAACCTTTTCACTAATCCTCTCCTGCTCCCTGACGATGAATTTATCGTTTTCGCATTATCCGTGAACGGCTTCGGATTACGAAATTTTGAGAAAATTAGACTGAAAAATCGTCCATCACTGGTGTGAAGTGGCAGGTGAAATACGGGTTTTTAGGTATCGATAATTGAATGTTATCGTTTGTCAAATCGAGGGGTAACGGCTGTTGCGGCGGCGTAAATCTGTAGAAATTAGGCGGCAGATGATGGCGGCGTGAGCTTTCTGTCAGGCTTTCAAGGGATAGGGCGGCAATAGACTGATTGCTGCCTGATAACAACGGCAGACCCGGTGGTCGGTCCACTCGGTTTGCTGCAGTTCGACTTCAGTTTTCTGCATGTCGGCAGCCGGCCCCTTGTTGCCATTAGGACTGACGGCGGCAGACGTTCAACCTGCAAAGTCAAATCCATGTTGGATGCTACGTTAACCCTATGTTGGATGGAAATCCTCGCGAAAGCTTTTCCATGGCGGACTGAACCAGAGCATCCGGATCGTGAGGCAACCGCACTCGATCAAAGGCCGCTGCCAAATCCTCTCCCGTAACAAGAATCGTACTGAAGGTTCTCAGTTCATCCGCTTGAGCCGCAATCTGGTTCCTTGGTTGGCGGCATATAAGAACCGAAGTCACTTGGGCCGGATGACCGGCCGCAGTCAATTGTTTCGTCAGCGCGCCACGTCTGTCCACGAGCTTGCCAAGCTTTACAGAAAAGTCTGCGATTCTCATCGTACATTCGACAAGGATCAACTTACCGTCCGGCGTTGTAACGATTAGGTCAGGCGCATCGGTTTCAAGTTGCACCGATGGCGTGAAACCGAGAAGAAAGAGCAAAGCCGCGACGCCATGCTCAAAGCGATTCGAGTCCTGAGAATCAAGGACCGACTCCCGAATCCTTCGCAAGTCCTTGTCAAAGTGTTGGACAGCGACCCACCGGTTATTGCGCGCCTTGGCTGTATCAATGAACCATTGGCGTTGAACGGTCATGTCCTCGATCATCAACATGGCTAGAATGCTGTCTGCCTGTGCAAGCATTACCTGCGCGACGCCCACCCGTCGGCCATCCTTCACTCGGCCCCACTTGATCAGCTCTCCAATCTGCCGGCGTCCATCCAACCCATCACCTGGGGCAGCCCGCACCGCAAGACCGACGCGTCGAACGTCGAACTTGGGATGTGCATGGAGAGTCAAGGTTAGGGTGTCTGCGTCTAGCCGGCATTCCTTGAATATCAGGACCACCGGAGGTTCCACCCGGATATTGATGGAGGGCGAATTAACTTTCGTTCCCGGATCGCCAAGGCCCAGCCAAGCTGCGGCGTCTTCTACGCCATCGAAGGGGGGCTGCGCTTTCCGTAGGGCGTTCTGGATTGCTGCATATTCAATTCCGCCCGGGAAGGGCCTCATCTCACCAGAAACTTGGAGATGGAGATCGGCAAACCACCGTTCCCGGTAGACCATTTCCGACCAGTAGTCGACGGACTTTTGAAACCTGACCTTTGCGATACCGTCTTCGATTGCGAGTTCGCCAGCAGTTGCCCGATGGAGCAAACTCATTAGTTCCGATTTCTTTAGTCCTGGCCGATTGATTTGCCCCACGACTAAACGTCCGGTATTGATATGAAAACTGAAATCCCGCAGCGGAGGTAGCGGATTCAGATGAACCAATGCGTCCCATATCGCCAATTCTCGATCCTTGATATACGCCAAGTATCGAATGTCGATTGTGTACCCTTCGCAAACCCATTTATCGGCCGCGTGCAGGAAGGTTTGCAATATGTCTTCGTTATCCATTAGGTAAAGCCATCCTCGACCGAACAATAGGTGCCTGTCGGCATACCATTACTTGGAACGCCGACTAACCGAATGCGAACCACATCAACCAGCACTACTAAACGACCGTGAAACGGCTCGCTGATTGGCGGGCATAATCGCATAGCATGGGAATGTCTGCATTCAGGACATTGGGGTAATTTCAGCTTCTGGCCGGGTCCCGGCCCCCCATTTGTATCATGACCTACCCGCTGGAACGACTGGTGGATTCAGTAAGCCGCCGCTCAGAGTCTCGCTACTTCATACCAGCAAATGGTTACACTGAATAGGATTAGTTAGCATGGGATGTAACAGCTAATTCAGCTGTCCATAGCAGCTATCCGAGACTTCCCCACTAATGCGGTTGCCGCAGCTATCGTAAACAGACCCTCGCTCAAATCTAGTCTGTAGATCAAAGTCTCCCTGCTTATGCTTGAGGCCTTTTTCGAGCATGCTATTTACAGAAGCCGTATGACTCAGAATTCCTAGAGCAGCTTTCAACCGGATTGAAGCCGGCTCGGCCAGGTTGCACATTGTTTCTTGCAATGTCTCTACGGCTGTGAGGGTGGCCGCATTCATCATGCGGGCGATCTCCTCTAATCCGGAGGTAGTGATTGCTCTGAGTTTGGCGTCGAAGTGCGGGAGCCTTTTCCATCTCCAAAGAGTCATGGTTGTAATTTCTAGCCTCTCGGCAACTTGGTTTTCTGGTATGCCAACCGATAGAAGCTGGATTGCGTTTAGTTGTCTTGGCTTTAATTCATTATGCTTTTTCATCGGAATCCTTATCAAGGCATAACAATATTTAACATTTTATTTATTATTAATTCCTTGCGCAATCGGCTTTTTTCGTTGCTATTGAAAGTGCAAGGTATCAGGTAGATGTGTTTGTCAATTTGAAAAAGCTAAATGCAATAATCTGCAGTTAAAGTTTGCCTGGTTTGTAGTGCGTGTATTTGCTTAAAGAGTTTTGAACCCATTCTGGCAATTGAAACTGTCCATAAAGCATTAGGTTGTAATTTCCAGCTAATTTTTTGCGGGCATCCTGATGAATATGCAACCAAAAGCGATACGCTTTACCAAGATACTGAGATAGTTTTTCTTCTTCTACGGAAGGTGGGCCATATTCAGGCGGTGTCAGTTCCAATGCTGCTCTATTCGAGAAGATTTCAGCCATGTGTTCCGAATGCCGCTTCATAAAATCGAGGCGTTTCTCACCGTTCCAATGGTATTTTTGATAATGCATTTCAAGTAACTCCTTGTGCTCTGGTGGCCAAGGGGTGTAGTCGAATGGATTCCTTGATTTACTGGGACTGGCGGAGCTTAAATTGTGGGGAGTTGATCTAACCCCTTCGATAATTTCCTCGTCTGACCAACCCTTATTTCTTCTTGCTCTGAGGGTGTTGTGGTTTACATTGCACAGTTCTGCCCACTCAGCCAAGGGCTTGGTTTCACCGTGATAAGTAAGAAAAATTGTGTTGGTACGGTTTCGAGATTGAGTGGTTTTGCTTGCCCAGCGTACATTCTCCGGAGAGTAAGGGCCTTTAGGATCAATCCTATCTATGCTCCATGTCGGTTCGGGGCGAGGACCAACGATGTACAAGAAATCTGCAAATTTCTCGAAAGCAGGGTCCAGCACGATGGCAGGCTCTCCTGTCTCGGGATCAACCTTGCAACGCTGCTTCATGTCATCCCAGTTCTTGTAGGTTTTAGGATGAAGCTTCTTAAGTTCAGTAGCATTGATCAAGCCTGCTCTGAACTGAATTACGTCATTCCTTGCTTGCTGTTGCTGTTGCTGTTGCTGTTGCTGATGCTCAAGTGATATTTCCGGTGTAAGTGTTTCCGTGTTTGTTGTACTTCCTTCCTTAGGAAGTGAATGCACAAATTGTTCGGAATTATTCAACAATAGTATGTTGGTTTTTATTATGCGCTGACCGGGAGTATCGCTTTTGACAAGATGCAGTTTTGGACTGCTCACGCTGTTCGGGCTGCTACAGATGGATGGTTTCATTTTATCTGCTTCCTAGATGAAATATTTATAAGAAAGTTCTATCTAGCTATCTAGGTACTCTTTAATAGTCAGAGTATTCCAATAGAGGAGACCTCCATCTTTGCCGTCAGGTTTGGGGAAGGTTCCGCTGTGCATCCTGGCGTAAAGAGTGGAATGTGAGATTCCAACAAGCGCAAGGACATGGGCACTGCGTAGTCTTCCGGGACCATTCAAATCAATGACAGGCATTCGTGGGATGACGTGCCCGCGTTGTCGAGTTATGTTATTCGGTTGGGCGTTCGCGGGCCCATGATGTATTTTGACGGTAATAGGCATAACCAGCCTCCTTAAGCGGAAAGTAAAAAAGGCCGTTTGGTGAACACCAATACAATGAAGCCAATCGGCCAGCCATTTATATTGACAGTCCACCAAACGGCCTTTTTATTTAGAGGCCGCCTTGCTACTCGTAGGTAGCTACTTCAGGCTATGTCTTATCCAGTCATGAAGACAAATGTTGTCTTTTCGATGTTTCCAATGCTATCCAGATAAGTCCGCATGGTCAACAATCGTACCATATTAAATAATTTGTCAAACAACAAAGCCCGCTAAAGTTACTTTGCGATAGAACTTTTCCTGGATTGGCCCACAACCCGTAACTTTGGTAAGTGATAAACCATTGCGCCTTCATCTCCTTGGCGCTTTGCATCTAACAAATCCGCCCACCATTGCAGAATCTCAGCCCGTTGTTCAAGATATTCTGCCGCGTTATAACTTGCTCTTGATTTGCTCTTTTCGACATGAGCTAACAAGCGTTCTATCACATCGCCATTCCAGCGACATGTCTCGTTTAGTATGGTAGACCCGGTCCCCCTTATTCCATGTGGGCTAAATCGATCCCTCCATCCAATCGAATCAACCATTTTCCATAACCCTCCATGCGAGGCAGGACGACTCCTATCTGATCGATTAGGGAATAGATACCTACCATTACCACTTACCGCTTTAATACCTTGCAGCAATTCAATCGCTTGATGTGAAAGGGGAATAATATGCTCAAGTTCCATTTTCATGCGAGGGGCTGGAATTCTCCATACACCCTGCTCAAGGTCAAACTCACTCCACTCTGCCTCCAAAACCTCCATAGTTCGTGCCAACGTCAACCATGCTAGCTTCATAGCTGCACGCATCTCGAAGGTGCCTCTATAGTTTTCACAGTCCATCAGGAATTGCCCTATCTCCGATAGAGAAAGCTGTCGGGCATTAACTACATTCGGAGTGATAACCTTGGCTAAACGTAATGCTATAGATTCACCAACTGCTCCGGTACTTTCAGCATGGTCAAATATTGCTTGCATAAGTTGACGCGCCAAAATAGCCATCTGTGGAGCACGCTTTTCAATTTCAATAATCAGGCCATTCAGTTCTATGCGCTTTAGTTCGGCTATCGGGCGTTTTCCTATAAGCGGAAATATATCCACCTCCAGAAGTCGCTCTCGCTGGCGTAGTGTTTGGGGTTGCCATTTAGCCTTAGCTCTGCTTAGCCATTCGCGGGCCACCCCTTCAAAGGATGTAGCCTTCATGGTATTGGCTACCCGCTTTGCTTCTGCCCTTACTGCTGAAGGATGCTGGCCAGATTTAACTAACGTCCTAGCTTTTGCGTGAGCCTCCCTTGCTTCGGCAAGCGTAAGGATGCCACTGGCCAATCTCAACGCTTTTGCTTCGGTGGTTTCTCCATTAGGCGCTTGACCGTATTCTCCAAGGGCAAACATGTTTTCCTTGTCGTTCAACCGATAACGGTAACGCCAAAGACGTGAGCCATTGGGGTTTATCAAAACGAAAAGCCCCCCGCCGTCAGTTAGCTTTATCGGCTTGACACTAGGCTTAGCATTTCGAATGCGGGTATCACTTAGCTTAGTTGGACTTGCCATGAGGGTATCTCCTTTTTATACCCAATATTATACCCGCATTATTTCTGGATACCCTTCGATAAAGCCGGATAGTTTATGGCTCATGTCCTACCATATTTATATATTTGTCAAACACTTACGATGCAAATTGATTATCCGGATATATCCAAATTAAATCAGTAGTGATTGTGCGCCAGGATGACGCCGGCCGCGTTCCAGGCCAGCGCCTGTTTGACCACTTCGCGCGGGTAGACCGAGGTTTGCGTCAAGGTGCCGCGAAACAGTTCCTGTGTCGCCAGTACCCGGTTCTGGCTGTCCAGAAACAGCACCATGAACACTTCGTGGCCGAGTCCGCGCATGTTCAGGTGCAGGAAATCGCGCACCGTTTGCGGCGAATTCAGCGCGTCGCCCTGGCGCAGCGTTTCGCCTAGCGCGCGTTTGGCCATTTCCAGCACTGCCTGCAGTTGCGCGTATTTGGCCGGGCCCATGCCGGGGATGGCGCTGAACGCGGCCAGGCTCGATGCGAACAGCGGGTTGAGTCCGTCGAAGCGGTCGAGCAGGTCGCGCGCCAGATCGACCGCGCTTTTGCCCGGCATGCCGACGCGCAGAAAGATCGCCAGCAATTCGGCATCCGACAAGGCGGTCGCGCCGCGTTCCAGCAGCTTCTCGCGCGGTCGTTCGCCTGCCGGCCAATCTGTGATGGCCATATGTTTCTCCCTGTTTTTTTGTAGTCAGAGTCAGATCACATCATTACTCGCACAACATGCCGCTCTCGGCCCAGGCGCGAACTTCGCGCGCCCATTCGAAGGAACCGCCCGGCACCGCCGGGAATTTTCCGTTCGGCGTCATGCCGTTATCCAGCGCCCAGCGCACGCGCAAATCATGCAGCAGATGTTCGGCCAGTTTGGCGTTGAACTCATCGTCGCTGCCCAGGTTGCGTTTGATCATCAGGCAAAGGTCGCGCGGCGGCATGCCGGTCCAGTCCATTTTTTCATGCGGCGCCATCCATTCGCCCCGGGGCAGGCCGGTGAGCCGGGCGGTATGGCAGTTGTCGCACAGATAGCGGGAGCGATGCGAACCATAGGCGCGGCCGTTATGGACGCGGCTGTTGAATTGATGGCACTGCAGGCAGCGCGGATGCTGGAATTTGGCGTACAACGCGTCGCTGAATCTGACCGGCTCCGCCGCCGTTGCCATTGCAGCCACGACCGGCAGCACACCGAGCAGGCACAGGCGAAAGAAAGATTTCATGCGCGCGCTCACACCAGTTCGGAGATCTCTTCCGGCTGTGCGGCGGTGCTGAAAATGTCCCGATAGGCGGCATAGGTCGAGGTCAGCGTCCAGGGCAGGAACACCAGCAAACCGAGGCCGAACGGGATCAGCAGCGCGACCATGCCGGCCAGGCCCAGAATCAGGCTGTAGAGCAGAATCGGTCGCCAGTTCACCCAGCATGCCCACAGGCTCCACCACATCGAACGGCCGGCGGGAAAGCCTTCGAACAGCACCAGACCCGGCGCGAACCAGGTGGCCATCAGCAGCGGCGCGAACAGCAGCGAGCCCAATCCCATCGCGGGCAGCGCCGTCGCCAGCATCTGCTCGGCCTGCTCCGGCGTCAGCGTGGCCGGGTTCTGGGTCTGTTGCAGCAGGATTTCCATATCGCCGCCGGTGAGGGTTTTCACCAGATGGAAGATCGACAGGGTCGCCAGCATGTACAGCACGCCGATCAGCAACAGGTGATTGCGGCCTTCGCGCCAGCCGGCACCTAGAAAAATGAAGGAAATCGGTTCGCCGACGCTGCCGCCGCGGCTGGCCGCCATGTAACCGGCAACGATGAAGGGCGACAGCACATGCACCGCCACTACGCCCACGACGGGCACCATGCTCGCCGCCATCAACACCAGAAAAACCAGTGCGGTCATGCCCGTCCACGGGATCGGGGCGAGCATGAACAGGCGCCAGCCTTCTCTGATCCAGGCCGTACCGGCGGCGGTAGGGGGGCGCGAAACGTTAAGCATGTTCATGGGCATTGCGGAGAAAAATGGGGCGCCCTGTTGCAGCAGGAGCGCGTTCGAAAAGCGACGCTACGCGCCGAATGTGCACGCCAGATTAAAACGTGTGGATGACCCAGAGCGGCACCTGGAAGTTCGGCGACAGGTCATCGTACTTGCGCATCTGTCCATCGCCGCGCTGGTCGATCAGGTAATAGGGTTTACCGTGCGGCGGCGTAACCTTGATCATGTACAGCCGGCCTTTGATGCGGAACTCTTCGATACGATCTTCGCCGCGCTGGGTGATGGTGATCTGCGGTTCCAGATCGGGATCGACCATGCCGGGCGGCGGCGGAATGTCAGGCAGGGGTTCCAGACGCGGGGTTTTGTCGGCAGCGTAGGCGTTGGCGACGATGAGCAGGCTGGCGAGCAGGAAAGCGGTTGTGCGCATGATGTGGGCCTCGTGTGGATGGTTTGATTCTAGACGGATCGGCCGGCGGCGGCGTCGCGCAGCACGCCGCGCAACACGCTCAATGCGCCGCTTCCCAGTTGGCACCGACCCCCAATTCTGCTTTCAGCGGCACCTTCAATTGCGCTACGCCACACATCTTTTCCGGCAGGCCGACGCGGACAACTTCCAGTTCGGCTTGCGGCACTTCCAGCACCAGTTCGTCGTGCACCTGCATGATCAGGCGCGATTGCAGGCCGCTCGTATCCAGCCAGCCTTGCACTTCGATCATCGCCAGCTTGATCAGATCGGCCGCGGTGCCCTGCATCGGCGCGTTGATCGCAGCGCGTTCGGCGCCCTGGCGGCGCGGGCCGTTGCTGCGGATCTCCGGCAGGTAGAGGCGACGGCCGAACAGGGTTTCGACATAGCCATCGCTTTTCGCCTGTTCGCGCGTGCGGTTCATGTAGTCCAGCACGCCGGGGTAGCGCGCGAAGTAACGGTCGATATAGGCCTGCGCGACATTGCGTTCGACGTTCAGTTGCGCGCTCAAACCGAACGCCGACATGCCGTAAATCAGGCCGAAGTTGACCGCCTTCGCCATCCGCCGCATATCCGCCGTTACCGCCGCCAGCGCCACGCCCTGCACCTCGGCGGCGGTGGCGGCGTGGATGTCGGCTTCCATGGCGAAGGCTTTCAGCAGGCTTTCGTCGCCGGACAGGTGCGCCATGATGCGCAGCTCGATCTGCGAGTAGTCGGCGGAGACGATGACGTAACCCGGTTCGGCGATGAACGCCTCGCGGATCTTGCGGCCCTCGAACGAGCGCACCGGGATGTTCTGCAGGTTGGGTTCGTTGGAGGACAGCCGCCCGGTTACCGCCACCGCCTGCGCATAGGTGGTATGGACGCGGCCGGTGCGCGGATTGACCATGCCGGGCAGCTTGTCGGTGTAGGTCGATTTCAGCTTGGCCAGGCCGCGATAGTCGAGGATCAGCTTGGGCAGCGGATGATCCAGCGCGAGTTCCTGCAACGCGTCCTCATTGGTCGACGGCACGCCGCCCGGGGTCTTCTTCTTCGGTTTCAGGCCGAGCCGGTTGAACAGGATCTCGCCCAGCTGTTTCGGCGAATTCAGGTTGAACGGTTGGCCGGCGGCCTGATGTGCCTTGCCTTCCAGCTGCACCATTTCCAGCGCCAGCGTGCCGGAATGCGCGCGCAGCAGCTCGGCGTCGAGTTTGACGCCGGTGCGTTCGATGCGGCACAGGATCGGCAGCAGCGCCATTTCAATGTCGCGATACACCGATTCCAGATGCGGCGTCGCGGCCAGCCTGGCGTGCATGTGCCGGTGCAGGCGCAGCGTGATGTCCGCCTGCGCGGCCGCATAAGCGGCGGCGCATTCGATCTCGACCTGATCGAAACCGATCTGGCCGACGCCCTTGCCGCAGATGTCCTCGTACTGGCTCGTCGTTTCGCCCAGATGGCGTGCCGCCAGCGTGACCATGTCGTGGCGTTCGTGCGCCTCCAGCACATAGCTTTGCAGCAGCGTGTCGTGCGCCATGCCGTGCAGGTCGATGCCGTGGTTCATCAACACATGCCAGCCGTATTTCAGGTTCTGGCCGGCTTTGGCTTTGCCGGCGTTTTCCAGCAGCGGCTTTAGCCGGGCCAGCGTGGCGTCGAGCGGCAACTGCGCCGGCGCGCCGGCGTAGCGATGCGCCAGCGGCAGATAAGCCGCCTCGCCGGCGGCGACGCTGAACGACAGGCCGACCAACTGCGCCGTCATCGGATCGAGGCTGGTGGTCTCGGTGTCGAGGCAGATCAGCTCGGCGGCGGCGAGTTTGTCCAGCCAGCGCGTCAGCGCGGCCTCGTCGAGGATCGTTTCGTAATGGCGCGGGGTTGCCCCCTCCCCCGCAAGCGGGGGAGGGCTGGGGAGAGGGAACAAGGATTGCGCTGGCGGGGATGTTTGCGAGGCGCTTGGAAAACCGCCCTCTCTGATGGAACTACCAGCCAACCGACTAGGCTGCCCAAGAACGTCAGCCAAGTCTCTGGCTCCCCCAGCCCCTTCCCCGCTTGCGGGGGAGGGGAGTGAAACCTCGCGCAACCAGGTCCGGAAGCCATATTTCGCAAACAGCTCGGCCAGTTTTTCCCGATCTTCCGCGCCCCAGCCGAGATCGTTCGGATGCACCTCCAGCGGCACATCCGTCTTCACCGTGATCAGCTGGCGCCCCTGCGGCAGCCAGTCCAGCGCCTGCCGCAGGTTTTCGCCGACGGCGCCCTTGACCTCGCCGGCGCGCGTCATCAACGCGTCCAGATCGCCGAACTCGGCGAGCCATTTCAGCGCCGTCTTCGGTCCCACTTTCGCCACGCCCGGCACGTTGTCGACGGTGTCGCCGATCAGGGTCAGGTAATCGACGATGCGCGTCGGCGGCACGCCGAACTTGGTCAGCACGCCGGCCTCGTCGAGCACCTCGTTGGTCATCGTGTTGATCAGGCGCACCTGGCCGGTGACCAGTTGCGCCAGATCCTTGTCGCCGGTCGACACCACCGCCTGCATGCCGGCTTCTTCCGCCTGCCGCGTCAAGGTGCCGATCACGTCGTCCGCCTCGACCCCGTCGACCATCAACAACGGCCAGCCGAGCGCACGTACCGCTGCGTGCAACGGCGCGATCTGGCAGGCCAGATCGTCCGGCATCGACGGGCGATGCGCCTTGTAGTCCGGATACCAGTCGTCGCGGAAAGTCTTGCCCTTGGCATCGAACACGCAGGCGGCGTAGGCAGTGGGGAAATCCTTGCGCAGTTTTTTCAGCATGTTGATGACGCCGTACATCGCGCCGGTGGGCTGTCCTTCCGGGTTGCGCAGGTCGGGCATGGCGTGGAAGGCGCGGTAGAGGTAGGACGAACCGTCGACCAGCAAGAGGGTGTGGGGCATGGGAAATCCTGGATACGCGTAGGGCTAATTATTTAAGGAGAATATGCAAGTAATTGTTTATATAAATCATATTGTTACGTAAATATATCCGATTGGAATCGAAGGTTTTCCAAACAAATTCAAGAATGGCCCGGCCATGGTTTCCAGACAAGCGATTGCCAAACAAGGGGCGATTGCCGGGGATAAACGCGGGGTTGCACACAAAGTCATGCGCGAAGTTAAGCGCGAGGTTAAGCGCGAGGTTAAGCAATTAGCCAGCAAATTGCTCGCGGCCGGCCTGCTCGGCTTCGGTTTGCTGGCCAGCGCGCCGGCACTGGCCGCGTTGGGTGACCTCATCCAGCGCCTGGCTCGACATCCTGCGCGCCGACTGGCATCGGGTGCACGCGTGGGATGTGCTCAGCGAACGAACTGCGTTACCTCGACGCCAAGGACGCCGGTGACAGCCCGTCAGGCGCCAGATGTGTCCGACATATTGCAACAGCGCTGCCTCAGTCGTAGCGCAGAGTCGGTGTAATCACCCTCTTCCGGGGAATAAACCAGTAAAAAGCCATCAGTAAAACAATTTATATACGGAGTTCAGCGATGGCTTGGCGACTCGGGACAAGCTGATGATGAAATCATTCGCACGCACTGTATCGGCATGTTTGTTTTTACTGGCGTGGAGCACGGTACTGGCGGCCGGCCGGAACGTCTCGGAAGCGATGCCCAGCCTGATGTTGCAAGGTTTTGGCACGCTGGGCGTTACGCGGTCCGATGATGCCAATGTTCAATATGTACGTGATCTCTCGCAACCCAAGGGCGCGGACAAATCCTGGACGGCCAAGATAGATTCGCTGCTTGGCCTGCAGGCCAACATCCACTTCAGCCCCCAGACCGAGGGCGTGTTGCAAACGGTGAGTCGTTACCACTATGACGGCAGCTATAACCCGGAACTCACCTGGGCATTCCTGCGCCACAACTTCTCGCCTGATTTCTCTTTGCGCGCCGGTCGCCTGGGCACCGAGTTCTACATGCTGGGCGATTCGCGGTTGGTGGGCTATTCCAATCTGACATTGCGGCCGCCACCGGATTTCTATGGATCGCTGGTGTTTTCCTACATCGATGGTTTCGATGTCAGCGCCACGTTTCCTGTTTCCAGCGGTCTGCTGAGCGGCAAGCTGTTTGCGGGCCTGTCTCCCGAGAAAGCGCCCTTTTCACCGGGTATTGAATGGAACCAACGGGGTTCGGCATTGCTGGGCGGCTACCTGGATTATCAGAATGGCCCCTGGCAGATGCGCCTGAGCCATGCCCAGGTTCGTTTCAATCACGAGACGCCGACCGATGAAATGCTTGGCTTCCCTTATCTCTCGTTGGTGCCGGGAATGGCGATGGCGGATCGATGGGCGCGCTTCAGTTCCATCGGCCTGGTCTACGACGAGGGGCCGCTGAACCTTCAGTTGATGTTGAATCAAATCAAGCAAGACAGTCCGGCTTATGCGGACTCGAAGGCGGGTTATGCCCTCGCCGCTTATCGTTTGGGCGAGGTAACGCCTTACCTCGGGATTTCCCGGAGTCTTACCAACGCTGAAACGCTGCCCTCAAGCCCCTTCCCGGGGGTGAATGCGCTGACCTTGTCCCTGGTGTCGAAGAGCTACATGGACCAGCACACCTACACTGTTGGCGGGCGCTGGGATTTTCAGAAAAATCTTGCCTTGAAGGCGCAGGTGGACTGGATACGCGGCCAACCGTCTTCGTTATTCCTGTTCAAGAACACCCAGCCAGGTTGGGACGGCAACATGACCGTCTTCAGCCTGGCGTTGGATTTCGTGTTCTAGGCGACCATGCGCCCGATCATGCCCTTCTTTATCGCGCTGCTGATTTTCAGCGTAACGGCCAGCGCGGAACCCGTCGTGGTCGTCAACGCACGCAGCGGCGTTGAACGATTGAGCCGGGATGAAGTCATCAGCATTTTTCTCGGGCGTTATCGCCGTCTCCCTACCGGCGTCGCCGCCATTCCAGTCGACCAGCCCGAGAGCAGCGCCTTGCGGGCGGAGTTTTATCGCAAGTTGGTCGGCAAGGATTTGAATGAAATCAATGCCTATTGGTCGCGCCTGATCTTTTCGGGAAAAACCTCGCCACCCAGGCAAACCGCCAGCGCGTCAGAGGTCGTCTCGGTGGTGAGCAGGGAGGCCGGCGGAATCGCATATATCGAGCGCGGCCTGGTCGATAGCCGCTTCCGGATCGTTCTGGAGTTTCCGTGATGCAAAGCCCGAGGGGGTCGGCGGCTTACCTGTTTCGCATGCGCGGGCTGTTGCTGCGTTCCACCCTCGTGGTCATCTTCGCTTCCATTCTGGCTGGGGTGGTCGCCGTCGCCTACACCGCCTACGCGACCAACCAGCGCGCGCATCAGGCTTCGCAGATGCGCTTGAACGAACTGCTGGATACGGTGGAAAGCACGCTGAAAGTCGCCTGTTTCGCCAAGGACCAGACGCTCGCAAATGATTTGGTGCAAGGTTTGCTCAGTAATTCCGATGTGCTTGCCGTCACCATTTCGACTGACCAACAGGTTTTAGCGCACAAGCAGCGAAGCCATGCGCCGGCTTCTGATGAAGCACTGGCTGCACCGTTACTGAAGCGTGCAATCTATTCTCCGTTCGACAGCCGCAAAGAAGTTGGCAAAGTTTTGCTGACACTGAATCCGCACGTTATCGAAGCCCGTATTGCGGAAGAGGTCAGGTTCGCCGCCATTCAGTTGAGCTGGCAATTGGCCATGGTGGCTTTCGCCGTGGCGGGGATCATGCTGCTGTTCATCGTGCGGCCGATCAAGGCCATGTCCGATCACCTGCACAGCATGGACCCGACCGCCGGCGAGCGGCTGCGCGTTCCGAGACGGCATACCTATACGGAAATCGGCCAGCTTGTCCTCGACATCAATCAGCTGGCCGAACGTCTGGTCGGCACGCTGGCGGAAGAGCGCAACTTGCTTCGGCAGCGGGAGATCGACGAGAAGAAATATCACGCCATTTTCAATAATGCCGAATCGGGGATATTCATCGTCGACAGCACGGGTTCGCTGTCATCCTGGAACCCGGCGTTTTCGCGATTATTCGAAATCAGCGTGACCGAGGAAGATGACGCAGATGCATGGCTGCATCTGGGGCTGCTGCCCTGGGAAAATCCCGGCCAGGCGATGGAACTCATCAAGTCCGCGCTACGCCAGAACGCTTCGGTGGCAGAGGACATCCTGATCCGTCTGACTAGCGCCAAGCTGCGCTGGCTGAACATCGTGCTGAGCCCGGTTGGCGACAATCTGCTGCAAGGCGTGGTGCATGATGTGACCCAACTCAAGGAGGCGGAAGTCTCCGCCAGGCGCATGGTGGTCACGGACCGTCTGACCGGCCTGGCCAACCGCTCCGGTCTGGAAGAGCGTCTGCACGCCCATGTGCAGGAATACATCTTCACGCAGAGCGGCGGGTTTGCGTTACTGCTGATCAATCTGGATGAATTCAAGCGGGTCAACGAAGGCATGGGGTTGCCGGCCGGGGATGAAATTCTGAAGCTCACCACGACCCGCCTGTCAGGTTGCGTCAAGCGCGGCGATACTGTGGCGCGCCTGTCGGCGGACCTTTTCGGCGTCATCCTGAAAGGCATTATCCAAGGCGAGGTAGCCGTCAAGATCGCCGGTCGGATACTGGAAGCGGTTCGTCAAACCTACTTTGTCGATGGCTCGCCGATCAATCTGCACGCCAGTATCGGCATCACGCTGTTCCCGCATGACGGGATGGATGTGCCGACCCTGTTTCGGCAGTGTGAACTGGCCATGGACAGCGCCAAATCGGACGGCGGCGATACCTGTGTTTTCTTCGACTCGATGCTTGCCGAAGCGGCGGAACAGCGCCGCCATCTGGAAACGGATATACGCACCGCCCTGCGTGACCAGCAGTTTGTGATGTTCTATCAACCCATCGTCGACTTGCGGCGCAATCGCCTGTCCGGCGCCGAAGCCTTGATCCGCTGGCGGCATCCGACACGGGGTCTGGTACCGCCAGACAGCTTTATCCCGCTTGCGGAAAAAACCGGTCTGATCATCGAGATCGGCCTGTTTGTGCTCGATTCCGCTTGTCGGCAATTGCAGGCCTGGAAAGAGGCCGGACTCGACTACACCCTGTCGCTGAATGTCTCCGGTCGGCAGATTCCTGATGGGTTGTCACCCGCCAAGCTCCTGGCGGCGATTACGCATTACGGTATCTCGCCGGGCAAACTGGCCCTGGAAATCACGGAGGGGGTGATGCTGCGCGATATCGATAAATCGCTGAGCTGGCTCAAGGCGGTGCATGGACTGGGGTTCCGGGTCTATCTGGATGATTTCGGCACCGGTTATTCTTCGTTGTCGTATCTGAAACTCTTCCCGGTCGACACCCTCAAGGTGGATAAATCCTTCGTCAAGGACATGCGGGATGGCGGCAATGAACACACGCTGGTCGGCGCGATCATTGCCATGGGCAGGAGCCTTGGACTCGACATCGTGGCGGAAGGCGTTGAATCGACAACGCACATGAAGGCGCTGCGTGCGATGGGCTGCCAATATGCACAAGGATTCCTGTTCTCGCGGCCGGTTCCTGCCGGGGATTTCGACGCGGCTTCCAGCCGGGTGGAAGCGCTTCTGAAGGACCTGGATTCGGCCACGCTCACGCAAACGTAGACACCGGCAAGCCGCTACCGACTCCCGCTAGAATCGCTTGGCCATTCACCCCACGCAACGACCATGATCAAACCCAAACTCCCGCATCTGTTCGACCCTGGCGGCGGCCAGGAAGCCCGTTTATCCGCGCGCGAGTCGTGGCGCATGTTCGAGATCATGTCGGAGTTCGTCGAGGCGACCGAGCGGTTGGCGCCGATCCGGCCGGCGGTGAGCATCTTCGGCAGCGCCCGCATTCCGCCCGACTCGCCTTATTACATGCTGACCGAGAGCATCGCGCGGAAATTGTCGGATGCCGGCTTCGCGGTGATTTCCGGCGGCGGGCCGGGGGCGATGGAGGCGGCCAACAAGGGCGCCTTCTTCGGCAAGTCGCCCAGCGTCGGACTCAACATCCAGTTGCCGCACGAACAGCACGTCAACCCGTATCAGGACGTCAGCCAGACCTTTCGCCATTTCTTCGCACGCAAGGTGATGTTCGTCAAATTCGCCAGCGCCTACGTCGTGATGCCGGGTGGTTTCGGCACGCTGGACGAGTTGATGGAAGCGTTGACGCTGGTGCAGACCGGCAAGACGCGGCGCATTCCGATCATCCTGGTGCAATCCAGTTTCTGGGGCGGCCTGGTCGACTGGTTCCGCGACCGTCTGGTCGGCGAGGGCATGATCAATCCGGAAGACATGGAGCTGATTCAGGTCATCGACGAGCCGGAACAGGTCGTCGCGGCGATCTTCCAGCATTACGAGTCGCGCGGCTTCCAGCCGTCGCCGCAGGAGCAGGAGATTCTGCTGAATTTGTAGTCCTCTCGCGCGGTTGCCGTAGGAGCGCCTTCCAAGGCGCGAAGTCAGCAACAATCGCGCCTTGGAAGGCGCTTCTACGCGGTGGGGTTTACAGACGTTTGCCGCGCAGCGGCGGCAACCTGTCACGCCGCCAAAGCTGCGGCGCGAGTTGCCAGAATTCCGCCAGCGAACCGGCCTGAGCGCGTAAATCCATGCCGAGAAAGGCCGCCGCCTGCAGCAAGGCCGCTAGCGGAGCGTCGTCGCGCAGCGGCGCGGCCAGGGTCTGTTTGCTCAGCTTGCCGCCGGCGTCGTTCAACGCAACCGGCAGATGCAGATAGGCCGGCGTCGGGTAGCCGAGGGCGTATTGCAGCACGATCTGGCGCGGCGTCGAGGCGAGCAGGTCGGCGCCGCGCACGACGTGCGTGACGCCGAGTTCGGCGTCGTCCACGGTTACCGCAAGCTGGTAGGTGTAGACGCCATCGGCGCGGCGCAGCACGAAGTCGCCGCATTCGCGCGCCACATCGCAGGCGACATGGCCGGCCAGCAGGTCGGCGAACTCGATGCGCTCGTCCGGCACGCGCAGGCGCAACGCGGTTTTCAGCGACAAGCGGCGTTCGCGGCAGGTGCCGGGATAGACCGGGCCGTCGACGCCGATGCGCGCGCCCTTCAAGCGCTTGCGCGTGCAAGCGCAGCCATAGAGTTGCCCCGCCTCGATCAGGCGTTCGATAGCCGCGCGATACGCCTCGCCGCGCCGGCTCTGGTACACCACGGGCCCATCCCACGCGAAGCCGAACGCTTCCAGCGTGAACAGGATGCGGTCGGCCGAGCCCGGCACGACGCGCGGCGGGTCGACATCCTCGATGCGCAGATGCCATTCGCCGGCGTGTGCGCGCGCATCCAGGCAACTGCCCAGCGCGGCGATCAGCGAACCGAAATGCAGCGCGCCGGACGGGGTGGGGGCGAAGCGGCCGCGATATACGTTCATGTTCCGGCTACGCTCATGTTCCTGCGGCGGCCAGTTGATTCATCCGCTCCGACAGGTCGCCGGGCACCAGAAACACGAAACGTTTGCCCTGGCTTTGTTGTTGTAACAGGCCCCGTTGCGCCAGTTGCAGCAGATCGGCGCGCGCGGTGGCGTAGGCCACGGCATGCGAGGCGCGATGGCTTTCCACGCTGTAGCGCGCGTCGGCGTGTTTGAGGGCGTGGCTCAACAGCGCGATCTGGCGGTGATTGAACAGGCTGCGCGACGGTGCGCCCTCCAGCAGGCGTTCGGTGGCGCGGGTTTCCCGCGTCTTTTCTTTCAGATAGCCATGCAGGGCGTCGATGGCCTGGCGGATCACATCGAGTTGATGCAGCAGGAAATAGGTGGTGTCGTTGCCGTCGCTTTCCGTGTGCAGATAGGCGCGCGCGTATTGGCCGGGCGCGCGGCGCAACACGTTGGAGATGGACAGATACGCCATCAGCCAATAGCCCTGGCGCGCCATCGCCCAGTAGAACAGGGCGCGCGCAGTGCGGCCGTTGCCGTCGACGAAGGGATGGTCGTAGCCGAGCATGAAATGCAGCAGGATGGCGCGGATGACCGGGTGCACATAAGGCGTGTCCGTCTCGCTGCCGTTGGCGAAGTCGCACAGGCGTTGCAGGCGCTCCGGCAACGTGGCGGCGGCGGGCGGAATGTGCAGCAATTTACCGTCGCGCGGGTCGACCACATGAATGTCGTCGGTCTGACGCAGCCGGCCGACATCGTCGGCCTGGTCCAGCGTGCCCACCGCCAATTTCCGGTGCAGTTCCAGGATCAAGGCGGGAGTGAGCGTTTCCTGACCGATGGCGCGGATGTGCTGCATGGCCTGGTAGTTGTTGAAGATCATCCGCTCGCTCGGGGTCTGCGGCCGGCGCCCGGCGCGCAGCATGTCCTCCGCCACCCGGCGCGTGGTGGAAGCGCCTTCAAGCTGGCTGGAGGTGATCGATTCCTCGATCAGCGAGCTGACCAGATAGCGGTCACGGTCTTGCGGCGAGGCGACCGGCGCATCCATCAGAATCTGGCCGGCAGCAGCGCGGTCGATGAAGTGCAGCGCGCGCAACGCCGGTTCCGGCATGGCGAACTGGAACGCTTCGCCGTCACGATCGGTCAGCGGCAATACCTGGGCCAGCGCGGTGCGCGCCAGCTTGATGTTCAACCACCAGAGGTCGTGCGACAGGCCGGCCGGTGGCGTGCGATGGCGCAGTTCGTCCCAATGCAGATATTGCCCGTCGCACAGCGGCGAGCGCGTTGTGGACAACAGGGTGAGCAGCACACTGGGGTCGATCTGGGCCAGGATCTTGTTCGGCGCTGGCGGCGGCAGGGGTAGCTTCACGAATCTATCAATTCAACAGGTGTTGATAACGGATTGATAGTTTGATGGAGGCGACCAAATCTATCAAACCGTTTTTCATTGATAGATATTGATCGTACGGCGGATATGCGGAAGCGAGCCGACGTCGCTTGCGGCTAAAATCGCGCCCGCTTACATAAGGTTTCCCTATGCTCACGGTCAACAATCTCACTATCCAGTTCGGCGCCAAGCCGCTTTTTGAAAACGTCAGCGTCAAGTTCGGCGACGGCAACCGCTACGGTCTGATCGGCGCCAACGGCTGCGGCAAGTCGACGCTGATGAAGATCATGGCCGGCGTGCTGGAAGCCAGCGCCGGCAACGTCTCCATCGATCCGCACGAGCGCATGGCCTTCCTGCGCCAGGATCAGTTCGGCTTCGAAGACCTGCGCGTGCTCGATGTGGTGATGATGGGCCATGCCGACATGTGGCGCGTGATGCAGGAAAAAGACGCGATCTACATGAACCCGGAGGCGAGCGAGGCGGACTTCCTGCACGCCGCCGATCTGGAAAGCCAGTTCGGCGAAATGGGCGGTTACGACGCCGAAGCGCGCGCCGGCGAACTGCTGCTCGGCCTCGATATTCCCGGCGAAAAGCACAACGGCCCGATGAGCGAAGTCGCGCCGGGCTGGAAATTGCGCGTGTTGCTGGCGCAGGTGCTGTTCGCCAATCCGGACATCATGTTGCTCGACGAGCCGACCAACAACCTCGACATCAACACCATCCGCTGGCTGGAGTCGGTGCTCAATGGGCGCAACTGCACGATGATCATCATCTCGCACGACCGCCACTTCCTGAACTCGGTCTGCACCCACATCGCCGATCTCGATTACCAGACCCTGAAGGTCTATCCCGGCACCTACGACGACTACATGGAAGCCTCCACCATGGCGCGCGAACGCCAGATGGCGGTGAGCAGCAAGTCGAAGGAAAAGATCGCTGAACTGGAAGAGTTCGTGCGCCGCTTCCGCGCCAACAAATCGAAGGCGCGCCAGGCCACCAGCCGGATGAAGATGATCGACAAGATCAAGGTGGAGGACGTCAAGCCGTCGTCGCGCCAGTATCCGTGGATCCGTTTCGATTACGACGACAAGGAAAAGCTGCACCGCCAGGCGCTGGAGGTCGACAACCTCCACTTCGGCTACGAGCCGGGCGTGCCGGTGCTGCACAAGTTCAAGGCCACCATCAATGCCGGCGACCGGGTCGCCATCATCGGCGAGAACGGTGTCGGCAAGACCACGCTGCTACGCCTGTTGATGGGGGAACTCAAACCCGACGCCGGCAGCGTGAAATGGGCGGAAAAGGCCAAACCCGGTTACTTCGCGCAGGACCATACCGCCGACTTCGCCGAGGACAAGGCGCTGACCGACTGGATCAGCGCCTGGGTGCGCGCCGGCGGCTACGAGGGCGGCGACCTGGAAACCCTGGTGCGCGGCACGCTCGGCCGTCTCTTGTTCTCCGGCGACGAAGTGAAGAAGTCGGTCAAGGTGATCTCCGGCGGCGAGCAGGGCCGCATGCTGTTCGGCAAGCTGATGCTGCTGCACCCGAACGTGCTGGTGATGGACGAGCCGACCAACCACCTCGACATGGAATCCATCGAAGCGCTCAACACCGGCCTCGACCAGTTCCCCGGCACACTGATCTTCGTCTCGCACGACCGCCAGTTCGTAGGCTCATTGGCCAACAAGATCATCGAACTGAAACTGGACGGCAGCTACGTCGTCTACGAAGGCGATTACGACGAATACCTGCATAGCCAGGGCGTCGAATAAGGCAGGCCTAACACCCACCACGCAAGCCGGGGAAACCCGGCTTATTCATTGCTGCGCCCGGCAGGGCGTAAGCCACTTGGACGTGCAGAAACTGACGGGTTTCTTTACATCTGATTCCAGGCTCGCCGCCAGGTATCGGAGGTACGCCAAAATATGTATTCACTAATCAATGGTTTACCTGCTTTTTGCTGTAATGGCATGTTAATTGCTTTAGAAGGTTTCGTTATTCCTTACCTGAGATTCCGATAATGAAACGCCTCATTGCCCTTTCCGCACTGATCCTGTCCGCCAATGCTCACGCTGGCATCATCTCCGCTTTTTCCGAGGATTTCGAGGGCACCCTCTCGGCCTGGACCGACCGTAACCCCTTGTCGCCTGAATCCGCCATCGTGGTCGACCCCCTGAGCGCGGGAAACCACGTGCTTGCCTTCAATCGTCTGGGTTCAGCCGGCAGCATCTTCTCCACGGACTCCATTACCACCAGCGGCGATTTCACCGTTTCCTTCGACTATCTTGGCCGTCCCGGTCTGGGTGGGGTTGCCGGAGATCTCGGTGGTTTTTTCGGTATCAGCCAGGATTTTCCCGGCACGCATCATTGGGTGGCTGGAACCGGCTCTTTCCCCGTGAATATCGACTTGACTGACGATGGTACGTGGCACAGTTATGCCCTGACTTTCGCCTCCCCAGTTGGACAACTTGTGCATCTGATGTTCGAGGATTATGTTGGCTCGGGCGGTGTCGCCGGGGATGTGTACTTTGACAACATTCGTTTCAACGATGCCAGCGTAGCCCCGGCGCCCTTGCCTAACAGCCATGTGCCGGAGCCGGTTTCTACCGCCTTGCTGGGATTGGGTCTGGCGGTCTTGGGCTGGAGCCGTCGTAGACAGGCCTGAGCTTCAATTCAGGTCAAATACAAAAAGCCCCGCTTGCGGGGCTTTTTGTATTACTGGCTTTGTCTTCGGTCCGGCCTTGTCAGTGTTTTCCTACCGAAATGCCCGTAGGCGGCGGAGCGGTCCACCTTGGAGGAATATTTTCCGGAAGACGTTCCGCCGCTGTAGGTGTCAACGATCTCGCGCCCAGCGATCCCACTTCAGAACTGAAAGAAACTTTCCAGCCGGCTTTGCAGTTTCTTGCCCTGGCGCAACGCTTCCTTGATCGCCTGGCGCTCGACCGTGCTCAGGCGGTCCGGGTTGAGCCGGTTGCCGAGCGGGCTGCCGGCGTTGAGTTGGGACTGGTGCAATTGCAGGCGCATCTGCTGGATGAACAGGAAGCCTTCGACCCACGCCTCGACTTCCTGCGCATTCATCTTCCAGACCTCGCCGGCGCCGCGCAGGCGTTGCACACTGCCGGTGGCGTCGAGGCCCGCGGCCAGCGCGAAGATGCGCGCGGCATCGACGAACAGCGTCGCGCCATGCAGCTTGAGATCGACGGTGTTGGCCTCGTCGCCGTTGCCGTCGGTGACGAAATCGCGCACCAGACCGAGCGGCACGCGGTTGCCGAGCGCGTTTTGCACCATCAACTTGAGGAATTGGCGGTTTTCCTTGATGCGTCCGTTCAGCCAGACGCGCAATGCCGTGGCCAGGCGGGCATCGCCGGCCAGCGCGCGGAAGTCGAAGAAGATGCTGGCGTTGAGCAACACCGGCGCGTCGCCGCGGAAGATCCAGTCGCCGAAGGTGTGTTGCCACTCTTCCAGCGACAGACACCATTTCGGATTGCTCGCCATCACCTCGCCCTTGCACAGCGGGAAGCCGCAGACGTCGAGCCACTCGTTGGCGCGGCGCGCGGCGACCAGCATCGGTCCGCGCAGGCGTTCGGCGGCGGCCGCATCCGGCGCGCTGAAGATCAGGCCGTTGTCCTGGTCGGTATGCAGGGTCTGTTCGAAACGGCCTTCCGAACCCAGCGCCAGCCAGCACCAGGACGCATCCTCCAGGCCGCTGTCGGCGAACGCCAGATAGAGGATGCGTTGCGTGAGCTGGTCGTTGAGCTGTGAGATCAGCCGCGTCAGCTGTTCCGCGCCGACGCCCTGCGCCATCAGGTTGCGCGCCAGTCGGCGGATATCCTCGGCGGCGCGTTGCAGGCTGCTCAGGTCTTCCGCCATGCATAGCGCGCTGGCAATGCGCGACACGCCAACCTGTTGCAGCGCGAACAGATCTTTTTCGGAAATCACGCCGGCTACCCGTCCCGCGTGCGTCACCACGATGTGGTGGATGGAGCGTTGTGCCATCGCCAATGCGGCCTCGAAAGCCGGCGCGTCGTCGGGCAGCGAAAACGGATTCGGCGTCATCACCCGGCGCATGGCCTGCCCGATGTCGCAGGCGCCGAGCGCGACGCGGTCGCGCAGATCCTTCAGCGTGAACATGCCGGTCGGGCCGCCGGCGGCGTCGGTGAGCAGGATGGAGCCGACGTTCTCGCGGCGCATGATTTCCAGTGCCGTGCGCACCGGACTGTCCTGCGAGCACAGCACCGGACCGCGTCGCAGCAGGGCGGACAGCGGAGTCGCCAGCGGGTCGGCGAGGAGCGTCTCGGACAACATGCCATGCGCCGGCGCGGTGGCTTCAGGTGACTCCGGCGGCGGCGGTATGGTTTCGGTCATGGTGGGCTGGAGAGGGAAACGAGCGCGTCAGACTGCCACGATTTGTGCAACGCAACAAGAGGCGCGCAGGTTGGGCAAAGTGCGATGCGCCCGATCCACAGGATTACACCTTGTAATCGAGCGCCAGCCTGGCCTGCACTTTGCGCGCCTGGCGAAACGCTTCCTTCAGGATGCGGCGGTCGAGGTCGTTGAGCGCATCCGGGTTGATCCGGTTGTCCATCTCGACGCCGGCCTGGTTTTCTTCGTGCTGGCCGCGCAGGCGCAGCATCTGGATGAAGAAGAAAGCGGAAATCCAGGCCTCGATTTCGGCGCCGGCGATATTCAGCTTCGGCGCCGCCGCGCGCAGACGTGACGCGGTACCGGTGACGCTGGCGCCGGAGGCGAGCGAGAACAGGCGCGCGGCATCGACGAACGGCGTCGTGCCGTTCAGTTTCAGGTCGAGCGTATTGGCGTGCTCGCCGTCCGAGGCCACCACGAAATCGCGCACCAGACCGAGCGGCGGCCGATTGCGCAAGGCATTGGCCGCCATCTGGTGCAGGAAACGTGGCGTCGTCGCGGTGCGCGCCAGCAGCCAGGCGCGCAGGCGTTCGGCCAGCTCGGTTTCGCCATGCAGCGGCCGGAAGTCGAAAAAGATGCTGGCGTTGAGCAGGGCTTCGGGATCGCCGGCGTCGATCCAGCGCGCGAACTGGGATTGCCATTCTTCCAGCGACAGACACCACTTCGGGTTCATCGCCATGATGTCGCCCTTGCACAGCGGAAAACCGCAGGCATCCAGCGTCCGGTTGATGCGCTCGGCCAGCGGCAGCAGTTCGGCGCGCACGGCATCGGCGCTTGCGCCGTCCTTCGGCACGAACACGATGCCGTTGTCCTGGTCGGTGGAGAGTGTCTGTTCCAGGCGGCCCTCGGAGCCGAACGACAGCCAGCAGAAGGCATGTCGCCAGCCTTCGCCGCATTCCAGTTCGATCACGCGCTGGGTCAGGATGTCGTTCAGCGTCGACAGGATCTGGGTCAGCTGCTCGGCGGCGACGCCCTGCGCCATCATGTTGTGGCCGAGTTGCCGGATGTCGTGCGCGGCATGCTGCAACTGCACCTGGCTGGCGGCACCGCGGATGGCGGCGGAGATCTGGGTGACGCCGACGCGCTGCAGCGAGAACAGATCCTTTTCCGAGACCACGCCGGCGAGCTTGCCGGCGTCGGCGACCAGGACGTGGCGGAAGCCGTGCTTGGCCATCATCAGGGCGGCCTCGAAGGCATGCGCGCTGGACGGCAGCGTCATCGGATTCGGCGTCATCACTTCGCGCATCGGCGTGGCCAGATCGAGCGCGGGCAGGATCACCCGCCCGATCAGGTCGCGTACGGTGAAGATGCCGACCGGGCGTTGGTTGTCCGCGTCTCCCTCGACCACGACGATGGAGCCGATGCCGCTGGCGCGGATGGTTTCCAGCGCGGCGCGCAGCGGCGTCTCCGGCGTGCAGGTCACCGGCTTGCGGCGGGCGATGCTGGACAGCGGGCTGCGCAGTGACTGCTGTTCGGAAGTCGCGGTGGCATAGCTGGCCTGCACGCCGCGCTGCGATTTTTCCAGCAGCGTGGCCAGGCGACGCGTGCAGAAATCCTGGAACGCTTGCGAACGTTTGACCAGTTCGTGGAAATCGGCCGCGGCCAGTTCGTAGGCGAAGACATCGCTTTTGGCCTTGAAATGCGAGATGGCCGCGCGCCCGGACAGCAATGCGCCAAGCGGAAACGATTCGCCCTCGTGCAGTTCCAGCCAGGCGCCGGCATCGCCCTGTTCGCCGGTGACCACGCCCTGTTTGACGATAAACAGCTTGTTGACCGCGCCGTCGGCCGGTTCGAGCAGGGTTTCGCCCTTGCCGTAGTAAGCCAGTTTCAGGCGTTCGGCCAGCCAGAGAAGATGTTCGCGCGCCATGCCGTCGAACGGGACGAAACGGGCAAGGTGATCGGCAGTGGCCTGCAGGAGCGAGTTGACGTTCGACATGGGCGGCGCGACGAGTGGATATGCGTCCGATTATCCGGCCGCCGCGCTCGTTGCGGGAGAGCCAGTATCAAGGATCAACGCAACGGCAAGAAGACGCGCACCGCCAGGCCGCCCGCGGGCGCGCTGTCCAGTTCGACGCGGCCGCCATGCAGGACGGCGACCTGGCGCACGATGGACAGGCCGAGGCCGCTGCCCGGCGTTTCCGGGCCGGCCAGACGATGGAAGCGCTCGAACACCCGCTCGCGTTCCGCCGCGGGGATGCCGGGGCCGCTGTCGTTGACGCGGATCACCGCGTTGCCGTCGTCGCTGCTGAGTTCGACATCGACGCGGCCGCCGTCCGGCGTATAGAGCAAGGCGTTATCGACCAGATTGCCGAGCAGCATGCGCAAACTGTCGGCTTGGCCGGTCAGGTTCAGCGCTGCGCAGGCGCCGACGCCGAGATCGATATGGCGCGCTTCGGCCTGCGTCGAAAAACTCGCCACGACCTGCTTGATCAGCGCATCCAGCGCGACCGGCGCGAAGGTCATCTGGCGGGCGGCGGGTTCCAGCCGTGCCATGTGCAGCAGTTGTTCGATCAGGTGCGCGGCCCGATCGACGCCGCCGGAGAGTTGCGCCAGGGCTGCTGCGCGTTCGCTGTCACTTCCGGCGCGACTGGCGATCTGGGCTTGCAGCTTGACGGCGGTGAGCGGCGAGCGCAGTTCGTGCGCGGCGTCGGCGATGAAGCGGCGTTGTGCGACCAGCGCCTGATCGAGCCGCACCATCAAGTCGTTCAAGGCATCCACCAGCGGTGCCACCTCGTCCGGCATGCCGCGCGCATCGACAGCATGCAGCGAAAGCACGCCGCGCTGGCCGATCTCTGCGCGTACCTGTTGCAGCGGCGCCAGCGCACGTCCCACGGCGGCGCGGATCAACAAGCCGAGCACGACGACCAGCACGACCAGCGGCAGCAGCAACCACGGCGCGATGCCGGCAAAGCGGCGGGCGCGGCTGGCCGAAGTGGTGGCCACCTGGATCGTGAGACCTCCTTCCTTCAACGCATAAATGCGCCATTCCGTACCCTTCCACTCGATCACGTTCAAGCCGGGCGGTTGCTGCGGCGGCCCGGCTTCGTCGAGCGAGGAATAGAACAGGCTGCCGTCGGCGGCCCAGATCTGGCTGACGAACTGGCCGCGGTCGTTGCGCACTTCCTCGTTGTCGTCGTATTGCACGCCGTGGCGCACGACCGAGTAGGCGATCTGTTCGAGGCCGTTGTCGCGCAGCTTGTTGAACGCATCCCAGGCCAGGATATAGGTGATCACACTGACCAGCAGCCCGGTCAGCATCAAGGCGCTGATCTGCCAGAGCAGCAGGCGGCCGCGGATCGTATTTTTCATGTCGGCTCGACCACCTTGTAGCCGACGCCGCGCACATTGCGGATCCACTCCACGCCTAGCTTGCGGCGCAGGTTGTGCAGATGCACCTCGACGGCATTGCTCATCACTTCGTCCTGCCAACCATAAAGGTGTGCTTCGAGCTGCTCTTTCGACAACACGGTGCCGGGACGTTCCATCAGCGCTTCCAGCAAGGTGAATTCGCGTTGCGACAGCGCCAGCGGAGTGCCATTGAGGCGGACTTCGCGCCGCACCGGGTCGAGGCTCAAACCGCCCAATTGCATCTCCGGCCGCGCCCGGCCGACCTGGCGGCGGGTCAACGCACGCACGCGTGCGATCAGTTCATCCAGATCGAACGGCTTCACCAGATAGTCGTCGGCGCCCAGATTCAGCCCGGCAACGCGGTCGGCCACGGCGTCGCGCGCGGTGACGATCAACACCGGCACGGCGTTCTTCATCTGGCGAATTTTTCTCAGCAGCGTGAGTCCGTCCTGGCGCGGCAAGCCCAGGTCGAGCAGCAGCAAGGCATAGCTTCCGGTCTGCATCGCTTCTTCCGCCGCTTTACCGTCGCGCGTCCAGTCGACCGTAAAGCCCGCCTGGCGCAGGCCTTGTTCCATACTCGCGCCGATCATTGGATCGTCTTCGGCCAGGAGCAGTTTCATGGCGTTCTCACTGGGTTTGCTGGTGGGGTCTTGCGGCCGGGAAGCATAAGCCCGCTCAGCGGAAATGAAAAAGGCCGGACGTCGTGAAACGTCCGGCCCTTCATGCAGCGCTTTGCTTACTTGGCGGGAGCGGCAGCAGGTGCGGCGGCAGGCGCGGCAGCGTCGGCTTTCTTCTCGTCAGCCTTCTTGGCTTTCTTGGCTTTCTTGGCGGGCTTGGCTTCAGCAGCCGGCTTGGCTTCGGCGGCGGGAGCGGCGGCAGGCGCGGCGGCGGCAGCAGGCGCGGCCTTGGCGGCGTCAGCGGCTTGGGCGGCACCGAAAGCGAAAACGGAAGCGGCGGCGAGCAGAGCGATCAGGAACTTGTTCATGGGTATCTCCTAGAGTTGGGTAAGTAGCCTTACGTAGAACGTCGGCTGGAGCGGATTCTCCGCAGCCAGACTTAACGAACACTTAAGGAGGAGATGACCTTATTGCTAATTTTGCCGGGCCTGAAATGGAAACCCCCCGGCAAGCCGGGGGGCGGTGCCCGTCGCCGAGGCAACGAGCGGGGGAGGCCGGTTACAACCCGCTATGGGGGTTGGGTTGCGGTATCCTAGCCGGGCCTACTTACGCCACCCTTACGCGAGATCGATTCCGTGCGCGTTCTCATCGTCGAAGACGACCCCATACTGCAAGACAGCCTGATGCGTGCCATGCGTGCGGCAGGCTATGCCATCGACCTGGCCGGCGACGGCGAACTGGCGCTGGGCCTGCTGCGCGGCGGCGGTTTCGATCTGGTCATCCTCGACCTGGGCCTGCCCAAGGTGGATGGTCTGCAGGTGCTGCGCCAGGCGCGCGCCAGCGGTTGCCGCACGCCGATGATCATCCTGACCGCGCGCGACGGCGTCGAGGATCGGGTCAAAGGCCTCGATCTCGGCGCCGACGATTACCTGACCAAACCGTTTTCCCTGGTCGAACTGGAAGCCCGCGCGCGCGCGCTGCTGCGGCGCGGGCAGGGCGGTTCGCCGGTGATTGCCTGCGGCCTGCTCAGTTACGACACGGTCGGCCGCCGCGCCAGAATGGGCGACGTGGCGATAGAACTGTCGCTGCGCGAGATTTCCGTGCTGGAAGCGCTGCTGGCGCGCCTGGGCAAGGTGGTCAGCAAGGACCAGTTGATCGAAAGCCTGTGCGGCTACGGCGAGGAAGTCAGCGCCAATGCGATCGAGGTCTACGTGCACCGTTTGCGCAAGAAACTGGAACCTGCCGGCGTCACCATCCGCACCCTGCGCGGCCTCGGCTACTTGATGGACAAGATGTAATGAAAATTTCCGTACAAACCGAAGCATTCGACCTCGCCGCCGAAGTCGCCGCGCTCTACCGGGCCAATCCCAAGGTCGGCGCCGTCGCCAGCTTTCTCGGCCTGGTGCGCGATATCAACGAGGGCCAGGGCGTCAGCGCAATGACGCTGGAACACTATCCCGGCATGACCGAGAAAGCGCTTGCCCAGATCGTCGAACAGGCGCGGGCGCGCTGGGAAGTGCTCGACGCCTGTGTCATCCACCGGGTCGGCCCGCTCTTCCCGACCGATCCCATCGTGCTCGTCGCGGTTGCCTCCGGCCATCGCGGCGACGCCTTCGCCGCCTGCGAATTCATCATGGATTTCCTGAAGACCCAGGCGCCGTTCTGGAAGAAGGAAGCCACGCCGGAGGGCGAGAAATGGGTCGATGCGCGCGAGTCGGACGATCACGCGGCGGCGCGCTGGAACAGGTAGATCGCGGCCGCGCCGTTCAGACCAGCCCCATGTCCCGCGCCAGCAACGCCGCTTCCGCGCGTGAATTGACGTTGAGCTTGCGATACAACTCCTTCACGTAGCCGGCCACGGTATGTTGCGAAATGCCGAGCAGGCGCGCCGTTTCCGCCTGCGTCATGCCTTTCGAGATCAGACGCAGCACCTCGGTTTCACGCTCGGTCAGCGCCGGCTCGGTCAGCGCGGGGTGGGGTTGGAAGAAGGCCAGCATGCGGCGGGCGATGGCCGGCGACAGCGGTGGCTGGCCCCCGGCGATGCCGGTCAGCGCGGCGACGATGGCGGCGACCGGCTGATCCTTCAGCAGATAGCCGCGCGCGCCGGCGCGCAAGGCCGGAAAGATGTGGCCGTCGTCGTGATAGATGCTGGCGACGATGCACAAGGTGGCGGGCGAACGGCGCTGGATGAATTCGATCAGTTCGACGCCGCTGCCATCCGGCAATCCCAGGTCGATCAGCGCGATGTCCGGCAACGAGCCGGCCTGCAGTTTTTCGCGCGCTTCGTGCAGCGTGTAGGCGCTATCGATGGCGATGCCCGGGAAGCTCTGCGTCAGCGCCTCGCTCAGCCAGGCCTGCGATTCGGGTAAATCTTCCAGAATGAAAGCGGTACGCATGCGAACTCCCCGTGATTCGGCCGGCATGATACCCGCGTAGCGGCCGCGGCCGGCCCCCCCCGAACGCGGGATGGCGCCGGCACGGGCGGCATGGAGAATGCGGCTCGGCTATCATCGCCGAGCTTTGCGCCCCTACCTTGCCGACTACCGCGTTCGCCCTATGCGCCTCGAAAACATGCTCCGAACCAGCCTGCTTTGCCTGTCGATCTGCGCCGTTTCCGCCCATGCCGCATCCTCGTTCGAGCCGGCCGCGACCGCTTTGCCGGCCGCGACCGCGCACGCTCTCGACGGCATGGCGCCGGCGGGGCATTGGGCGGCGCGGCTGACGCTGCTGCGCAACGGCTACGACCAGCGTTACGACAACGATGGCCGGCGCGTGGACCTGGACAGCGCCAACAATGCCGAACTGGCCGGTTTCGGCATCAATGCGACGATCGACTCGCGCGTCGTTACCGAATACGCCGAATTGATGTTGGGTTATGGCGTCGGCGAGAACCTGACCGTGGGCGCGATCGTTCCCTACACGCGCACGACCAACCGCATTCGACTCGCCGACACGGCGCCGTTCGGCGTGGCGACCTTGCAAGGCGCGCTTTCCGGTCTCGCTTATGCGCCATTGCAAACGTCCACCAGCGCCGGCTTCGGCGATCCCACGCTGGGCGCCCTGTGGCGTTTCCACAAGAGCGAACGCGACAGCGCCCTGCTCGGCCTGGGCGTGCGTTTAGGCGTCGCGCAGGCGGACGACCCGGACAATCTGGCCGATATTCCTCCAGGCGACGGCAGCACCGACTTGCGCACCCGCCTGGAATATTTCCGCGACCTGGGCGGCGGCTTCGATCTGCGCCTGCTGGCCGAATACCAGATTCAGTTGCCGGATGAAGTCGAGATGCGGCCGGGCAATCCGCTCACCACGCCGAGCAAGGAAACGTTGAAGCGCGATCTGGGCGATTACTGGGAGTACGACATGGAACTCGGCAAGAGTTTCGGCGATTGGCGGGTGTCCGGCACCTGGCATCGCTACCAGGAAGAGCCGGACCGCTACACCTCGAAGCTCGGCACCGACACCCGCTTCCTGATGGCCAATACCGACACGTTGGCCGACCAGTTCCGCTTCGGCATCACCTGGAGCGGCGTGCGCGCCTGGCGGGCGGGAAAACTGTTCATGCCGCTGATCGTCAAATTGGAAATGCAGGACGCTTTCCGCGGCCGCAATTTCGTCGATGTGCGCGATATTTATCTGCGCGTCACCGGCTTGTTCTAAGGATGCGTTTCCCGGTCACTGTGCTTCGCCTGATCAGCCTTTCCCTCGGCATCCTGCTACTGGTCTGGATGTCGCCAGTTCGCGCCGAAGCGCCGCTGCTACTGAACCGTGCCGATTTCGTGCTGGCCGACGGCGAACTGCCGCCCGCCGACACGGCGCCCTGGCGTCCGCAATCCCTGCCCGACGCCTGGCCGGTCAACCATCCGCAGGCGGTGGCGGATAACACGCCGGGCGGCTGGTATCGCTTCCGGTTCGCGCTGGCGGCCGGGTTCGACCCGCTGCAGGCGATCTATCTGCCGAAACTGGGGTTGAACGCGGCGGTGTATCTGAATGGCCGTCCGATCGGCAACGGCGGCGCTTTCACCGAGCCTTACGGGCGCAACTGGAATCGCCCGCTGTTGTTCCTGGCGCCGCCCGGCGTGTTGCGGGCCGGCGAGAACACGCTGCATGTGCGCCTGTTGTCGCATGCCTATACCCAGGCCAGCCTGCAGCCGCTCTTGGTCGGCGCGGACGCGGTGCTGCGACCCAAATACGAGCGTGCGCTGTTCCTGCGCATCACCCTCAACCAGACCGCCAGCCTGCTCATCGCCAGCATGGGCGTGCTGATGCTGAGTCTGTGGTGGCGGCGGCGGCAGGATGTGGCTTACGGTTATTTCGGCGTGTCGGCGTTGCTCTGGGCGGCGCAGTCGACCAATCTGTATTTGCGTGAAGTGCCGTTGGCGACGGCGCACTGGGAAATCCTCGTCAACAGCAGCTTTCAGGTCTTTTCCGCGTTCCTGTTAATCTCGTTGCTGCGTTTTTCGGCGGCTGGCGGCCGGCCGCTGATCCCGCTGCTCTGGTTTTCGGTGTTCGCTTCGCCGCTCAGCCAGATCCTGGTGCCGGCGCGGCATTACCTGGCGCTGACCGCCTTCTGGCATGTCTGCACGCTGCTGGCCGCGTGCGCCACCTTGCTGTTCCTGCTGCGCGCCGCGTTCAAATGGCACAACCGCGATGCCGCGCTGATGGCCGCCGCGATGGGGCTGGTCGTGCTGCTTGCCGGACACGACTGGCTGATACACAGCCAGCATTTCTGGCTGACGCGGCCGCATGAATTTCTCGACGACATCTATCTGCTGCACTACAGCGCGCCGCTGGTGTTTCTTGCCGTCGGCATGATCATGGCGAGCCGCTTCGTGCGCGTGCTGAACGAGTTCGAGGCGCTCAACGACGAGCTGGAAGATCGCGTCCAGGCCAAGCATGCCTTGTTGCAGGACAGTTTCGCCCGCATGCGCGCGCTGGAGATGGAGCAGGCCGTGGCCGAGGAGCGCGAGCGTATCTACCGTGATCTGCACGACGATGTCGGCGCCAAACTGCTGTCGCTGGTCTACCGCGCCGGCACGCCGGACAGCGCCGATCTGGCCCGCTCGGCGTTGCAGGATCTGCGCGATGTGGTGTCGACCACGCAGCAGGGCAATCTCAATCTCGCAGCGGTCTGCGCCGATTGGCGCGCGGAATGCGAACAGCGCCTGAGCGAGGCGGGGATTGCGCTCGATTGGGCGCAGCCGAACCATTTCGACGGCCTCGACCTGACCCAGCCGCAGGCGCTCAATCTGGGCCGCATCCTGCGCGAGGCGATCAGCAACCTGATCAAGCATGCGCAGGCCGGGCAGGCGCGGGTGCGCATCGATGTCGACGCGGATTTTCTGAGTCTGACCATCCGCGACGACGGCGTCGGTTGCGCCGGCGCCACGTCGCGTCCGCCAGGGCGCGGCGTGCGCAACATGGAGCAGCGCGCCAGCCGCATCGGCGCGAAGTTTTCGCGCCATAGCCATGCCGGCGGCGGTTGCGAGATTCTGCTGCGCTTGCCGTTCGCCGCCGGCTAGCAGCGCTAGCCGCGGCGTCCGGTCCAGCGCAGCAGGCCGAGACCGAGGCCGAGCAGTGCGAGCGATGCGGGTTCGGGGACAGTGCCACCGGTCTGCCCGGCACCTGACCAGACCGCGTAGATGTAGGGCGGCGCGGCGGAACCGGTGTTCGTGTCCCAGAACTGCGTACCCACCACGTTATTGTTCAGCGGCGGCACGGCGTCATAGAAGTCGCGCATATCGTTGTAGACAATAAAATTGGCGACCTGGAGTTCCATGCTGCCGATCATGGGCATCAGCTTGAACGGGGTCAGAACGGTGCATCCCGCCATGTATTGGCCGAAGTAATAGCTGTAAAACTGAGGCGGACAACCATTGGTCAGGGAAGGGTCCTGATCGTAGGTGGGGAATGCGTTGAACACCTGGTCCAGCAACGCCAGAGAGGCGTCCCGCGCCGCCTCCTGCGTGACGAAGGCGAAGTCCGCAGCTGCGTCGCAGCCGCCGTACAAATCCGAACACCTGCCGTCCTTGAACTGCACATCGTAGGCGGCGCCATTCACCTGCACACCGCTGGCGCCCAGCAGCTTGCCGGAAGCGTCGAGCGTGAGGACGGCGGCGTCGGCCGCCACGGCAAGCGTGCCGAGCGCCGCAATAACCAGGTTGCGAAGAAGAGGTTGCATGGTGGGCTCCACATGAAAATTAGGTGGGGCCGACTATGCAGATCCGTACGCAAGCCAACCATCCCCTGTTCATGGGGAGCGGAAAAACTGGCTGCGCGAAACCGACTTGGCTATTGATCGCCGTTGAAGCCGTCGTGCCAGATGCAGACGCGGTTGCCGCCTTCCGATTTGGCGATCAGCTGGGCGCGTTCGACGCGTTCCAGGATTTCGTCGATGAAGAAGATGGGTTCCAGATTGACGATGCCGAACGAGGCGGTGACCTGGATCTGGCGGCCGTCGGCATTGAAGGTGTTGGCGGCAAGTTTGTCGCGCAAACGGTTGATCAGCGCGCCGGCCTGATCGAGGTCGATATTCGGCAGGCAGAGCAGGAATTCTTCGCCGCCGAGGCGGAAGATGGTGTCGTAGCCGCGCAGATGGTTGGCGAAGAAGCCGGCCGCCGCTTTCAGCACGCTGTCGCCGATGAGCTGGCCGTGGACTTCGTTGATGCGGGCGAAGTCGTCGAGATCGACGAAACAGATCGCGCAGGGTTGGCGGGTGCGTTGCACGCGCTCGACTTCTTCCGCCAGGCGCAGATGCACGGCCTGGCGATTCCACAGCCCGGTGAGTTTGTCGACGCCGCCGAGGCGCTCGGTCAGTTCCTGTTCCTTGCGCCGCAGCAGTTGCCGGATGCGGGTGGCGACGGCGACCAGGGCGTCGTAATCGGCGGGCTGAATCGGGCGGTTCGAGGTTTGCGCCTGCAGCAGATGGCGGGCGATTTCGTGCATGGATTGATGTGCGACTTCGAGCGCGGCGTGGCTCGGATCCTGTTGCACCCGGTTGCGTTCCACGCCATGCAGCCAATGCCCCAACTGGCAGCGCAGATGCGCATCGTCGGTCAGGTCGTCCGGATTGCCGCCGCCGCCGCAGATCAGTTGCCGGTTCAGCCGCGCCAGCCACTGCGCGTGATGCGCGATGGCGCGGTCGAGTTCGTGCAGGCGGGCGAGGATGTCGGCGTGGGCTTCTGCGCTGCGCACGACGGGTTCGGGTGGGGTTGTCATGATGGATTGACCTCGCTGTTCCGATTAAGTGCGGGATGCCGGGCTTGCGGCCGGTCCAGGTGGTAGCCCTGGGCCTTGTCGACGCCCAGTTTGGCCAGCAGCAACAGGGTGGCTTCATCCTCGACGCATTCGGCGACGGTGGTTTTGCCGAGGCCGCGTGCGACTTCCACCATGCCGCGCACGAACACCTGGTTTTCGTGGTCGTGCGGCAGGTTGCGGATGAACATGCCGTCGAGCTTGATGGTGTCGACCCGAATGTGTTTCAGGTAAGCGAACGAAGCGAAGCCGGCGCCGAAGTCGTCCAGACAGACGCCGCAGCCGGTTTGCTTGAGCGCTTCGATGAAACGTTCGGCATCGGTGAGGTCGGACACGGCGGCGGTCTCGGTGATTTCGATCAGCAGGCGGGCCGGGTTGACGCCGTATTCGCGCAGCAGGTCGGCGATGTAGGCGGGCAGCGTCGGGTCGTCGAAGGAACGGCCGGAGACGTTGACCGCGATGGGCGGCGCGTGCGGCCGCTCGCTCAGCAGCTGGATCACCTGCTGGGCGACCCAGCGGTCGATCTGGAGAATCTTGTTGCTCTTTTCGGCGATCGGGATGAACAGGCCAGGCGACACCATTTCACCGGTGGTTTCGTCGCGCAGTCGGATCAACGCTTCCAGATGCGCCAGTTTTCGCGTCTTGGCGTAATAGACGCCCTGGTAATGCAGTTCGAACAGGTTTTCGCGCAGGGCGCGCGCCAGGCGTTCGTTCCAGGACAGGCGGCTGATCATTTCCGGGGTCGTGTCGAGGTCGGCGCGGTAGGCGCGCCAGGCGTTCTTGCCGGCCTGCTTGGCCTGGTACATGGCGGCGTCGGCGCAGGCGACGAGCTGATCCTGGTCGGCGGCGTGCAGCGGGTAGAGCGCGATGCCCAGGCTGGACGAGATGTGCAGCGCCTGCCCCTCGAAGCGGAACGGAATCTGTGCGATGGCGCGCACCACGCGCTCGGCCAGCGCTTCGGCTTGCGTCATGTCGGCGTTGGGCAGCAGCAGCGCGAATTCGTCGCCACCCAGGCGGAACAGCATTTCGTTGCGCCGGATCAGGCCGGAGACTTCGCCCGCCACGCGCACCAGCATCGCATCGCCGGCAGTGTGGCCGAAATGGTCGTTGATGGTCTTGAACTCGTCGAGATCGAAATAGAGCAGCGCGGAAGTGGCACTGTGGCGACCGGATTCGCTCAGCATGCGCTCCAGTTCGACCTGGAAGCGATGCCGGTTGTAGAGGCCGGTGAGCGAGTCGCGTTCGGCTAGATAAAGCAGTTGCTCGGCGGTCTGGCGCTCGCTGGTGACATCCTCGAACACCCAGAGATGGCCGATGAAGCGCTGCTCGCGGTCGCGCACGGCGTAGCTCAGCTGGGTGACGACACGGCCATCGCGTACGACGATTTCGTAATTGTCGGCATCGGTCTGGCGGCCGAGCACATACGCGATGTAGTCGCGGTATTGCTCGGGTTGCGTCAGTGCACCGGCGCTGTGGGCGACCAACGCATCGGTGCTCTGGCCGATCAGGTCGGTGCTGTCCGCCAGTTGCCAGATTTGGTTGAAGGCCGGGTTGTGGTAGACCACGCGTTGGTCGATGCCGATGAACAGAATGCCCAGGTTCATGGCCGACAGCAGGGCTTTCAGGCGCGCGCGTTCGGCTTCGGCGCCGACCAGATATTCCAGGGCTTTCGCTTCGGACGCCTTCAGTTCGGAAATGTCGCGAATACTGGCGCGGATGCCGAGAAACTGGCCTTCGCGACTGTAGATGGAGTGCCAGTTCACCGCCGCCCAGAAGCGCGAGCCATCCTTGCGCAGCATGCGGAACTGATACCCCTCGCCGGTGGCGCCGCGCAGGGCGAGCTGGAAGTGGCTCTCCGCTTCGGCGCGGTCGACTTCGTCGATCAGGCAGAGCGGAAAGCCGGGCAGGGTCAGGCATTCGTCCTGGTCGTAGCCGGTCATCCGCGCCACCGAGGGATTCACCCAGATGGTGCGCCCGGCCGGCTCGATCCAGAGTTCGAGGTCGTAGGTGTAGTTGGCGATGGCGAAGAAACGCTGTTCGCTGTCCCTTAGTTCGGACAGACGCGCCTTGAGCTGGTGCGACATGGCGCGGAAGGCGGTGGCGAGCTGGCCGACTTCATCCGGTCCCGAAGCCGGCAGCAGGGCATCGAAATTCTGGTCGGCCAGGGCATGGCTGGCGTGGGTGAGTTGTTGCAGCCGCCGCGTCAACAAGTAGCCGATCAGAGCCAGCGTGAGGAAGGTCAGCGCGACTGCGCCGAGGCCGACATAGATGCCCTGGCGTACGGCGCGGGCACGCGCCAGGATGAGAAAATCGGTGGCGATGCCGAAACGCAGACGACCGTATTCGGCCCCGCTCAGGCGAATGCTGGTTTCGATATCGAAAACGCGGTCATCACCGATGCCGAGCAGTCGGTCCAGTTCCGGCAAATCGGTTTGCGCGTCGATGCCGGCGGCAGCGATGCGACGCCCTTCCTTGTCGAGCAGGACCAGATAGACATAGGCATCTTTGCTGCGCGCTTCTTCCAGGATGTCGTGCAAGGTGCCGTAGTCGCGCTGCATCAGTGGGGTGGCCAGGGCGGCGTTGAGCAGCGGAATGGCGCTATTGACGCGCAATTCGGTCTGATGGATCAGCTCTTCTTCCAGCAGCCGAATGTTGCTGATCACCAGCAAGCTCAACATCAGCGCCTCGACCAGCAATCCGGCCAGGGTGAGCTTGAGCCAAAGCGGGGCGCGCAGCGTGAAATATTTCACTTGAGTGCCTTGCGGGTTTCCTTGAGAAAGACATCGGCGCGTTTCAGCACTGCTTCATCGGCCGGAATCAAGGTCTCGTAGCCGGTATGTCCAAGGAAGTCGATGCCTTCGGCTTCGTTCGGGAAGTTCAACAGCAGGGTCTTCAGACGTTCGGCCTGAACCTTGTCCATGCGAGCGTTGGCGATCGCCACGAAGGCGGGGATGTCGGCGATATGCTTCTGCACGACCAGTTTGCGGCGCAGATCGTCCGGCATCTGCAACAAGCCCTGGCTGGTGGACACGGCGGCGGCAGACAAGCCGGAGATCAGGGCGTAGGCGGCGCTGGCATGCGTGCGGTGTTCGGCCAGCTGGTAATCGCGGTCGGCTTCCAGTCCCTTCGATTCGAGAAAGGCCTGTGCAGCCGTGACGGTGATGGCGAGCCGGTCGATGACCGCCAGTTGCTTGCCTTTCAAGTCGTCGAAGCTGGCCAGCGGGCGTTCGGCCGCATAGATCAACAGCGCGTCATGGTCGGGCATGAACTGCACCAGCGGCAGTTGGCCGGACTCTTTTTGGGCGATGCGGGCGAAGTGGGCGGGCGTGATGGTCAGGTCGAAATCGCCGCGGAGCGTACGCTGGTGAAAGCGGCGGAAGTCCGCTGCACTTTCGATGCGTACCGGTCGCTGCAAGGCTTTCTCCAGGTAAGCCCGCAACGGTTCGTAGCGTTCCGTCAGGATGCGGGCGCTGTGCACCGGCACGACGCCCAGGATGAAACTCGATGCAGCATGGGCGAGCGGGGCAGCCAGGAGCAGGTAGACGAATGCGAAGAAGAGGCCGCGCAGCGATTTCAATTCATTGTCCGATTCGTTTGACCAGCACTTTGGAGCGCCGCTGCCAGTTGTACAGCGCTTTGCGCGGCGCCGGCAGATCTTCCGGCGCGCCCGGGGTAAAGCCGCGTTCGATGAACCAGTGCGTCGTGCGCGTGGTCAGCACGAACAACTGGGTCAGGCCGAGTTCCAGCGCGGCTTCTTCGACCGCCGCCAGCAGGGCATCGCCGCGGCCGCCGCGCTGGAATTCGCGCGCCACCGCGAGGCAGGCCATTTCGCCGGCGCCCGCTTCCGGGAAGGGATAGAGCGCGACACAGCCGACGATGCGGCCGTCGAGTTCGTCGACGAAAAACTGTTCGACCTCCTGCTCCAGCCGTTCGCGCGAGCGCCGCACCAGGATGCCGTCGGCTTCCAGCGGTTCGATCACCGAGAGGATGCCGCCGACATCGTCGATGGTGGCAGGGCGCAGGTTTTCCACCGATTGACGCGTCACCATGGTGCCGACGCCGGCATGCGTGAACAGCTCCATCAACACGGCGCCATCGACATCGGCGCTGATCAGATGCACCTTGCCGACGCCCTTCTTGCAGGCGTGCGCGGCGTGCGGCAGGTACAGCTTCATGTCGCCATCCGGCAGTTCGCGCAGCAGCTTGGGCACTTGCGCGGCGGTGACCCGGTTGATGCGGCGGCCTTTGGCATCGACGGTGTCGCCGTGGTCGAGGATGAACACCAGCTTGTCCGCCGCCAGCGCGATGGCGGCCTGAGTGGCGACCTCTTCCAGAGTCAGGTTGAACACTTCGCCGGTGGGCGAGTAGCCGAGCGGCGAGAGCAGCACGATTTCGCCGGCATTCAGGCGGTCGCGGATCGGCGCGACGGCGATCTTGCGCACCTCGCCGGTGAAGAGCAGATCAATGCCGTCGACCACGCCGGCCGGCTGCGCGGTGACGTAATTGCCGGAAGCGACGCGAATTTCGGCGCCGGCCATCGGCGTGTTGGGCAGGCCGACGGAGAGCAGGCTTTCGATATCGACCCGCACCGAACCGACTGCATCCTTGACGTGTTCGAGCGCGTCGCTATCGGTTACCCGGCGGCCTTGTACGTACTGCGCTTCCGCGCTCAGACGCTCCTCGACCTGGGGCCGCACGCCATGCACCAGGACCAGGCGCACGCCGAGCGCATTGAGCAGGTTGATGTCGTACACCAGATCGACGAAATCTTCCCGCAACATCGCTTCGCCACCGAACGCCAGCACGAAAGTCTTGCCGCGAAAGGCGTGGATGTAGGGCGCCGCAGCGCGGAACCATTGCACGAACGAGGCAGCGCCTGCTTCCGCTGATTTGACCATCGCTGACTCCTGTCATTCTGGGGTGTCGCTATTGAACGGCTTTATTACGGTTTCGAGCCAAAAAACTTAAGCTGGCGCTATCTGAAATCGCCCCAGACCGCCTGCAGTGCGGCCAGCGCCGCCAGTGCGGCGGTTTCGGTACGCAGGATGCGCGGCCCGAGTCGGAGCGCGATGCAGCCGGCGGCAAGGGCGGCCTTGCGTTCGACCGGATCGAAGCCGCCTTCCGGGCCGGCCAGCAACAGAATCGGGCCATCCGGCGGCGGCAGGTCGCGCAGACTGAGGTCCGCTTCCGGGTCGAGCAGGTAGCGTCGCGGCGCATCGGCCTGATTTCTGGCCTGCTGCAGCCAGGGCATGAATTCCTGTATCGCGGCCACTGGCGGAATCACATTGCGGCCGCATTGTTCGCAGGCGGAGACGACGACGCCCTGCCAGTGGCGCAGCCGCCGCTCGGCCTTGTCGCCGCTGAGCTTGACCAGCGAGCGTCGCATGAACAGGGGCTGGATGGCGGCAACGCCGAGTTCGACCGACTTCTGCAAAGTCAGGTCCATGCGTTCGCCGCTGGAAATGCCCTGCGCCAGCGTGATGTGCAGATTCGATTCGCGTTGCGGCTCGGCGCGGCTGCTCAAGCGCACCGCCGCGCCCTTGCCTTGCGCTTCCAGGGTGCCGGTGTATTCCGTGCCGTCGCCGTTGAACAGGCTGACCGTTTCACCGGCACGCAGGCGCAAGGCGCCGATGGCATGGCGCGCCGTGTCGGCAGGCAGTTCGATCAGGCGGCCGACGGCAAGCGGCAGGTCGCAGTAGAAACGGGGCATGGGTAGATGACCGGATGGGTGGCAGAAAACGGAGTGATATTATCCGGCGCCTTGGGTTCACTGGAGTCGGTGACATGGTGCGTATGGAAACCCCGATCTGCGATTTCGGCTGGAAAGCGGTCGATTTCGCCTTGCCCGGCGTCGATGGCAAGACCTACACATTGCAGGACGCGGCGGGCCCGAACGGCTTGCTGGTCATGTTCATCTGCAACCATTGTCCTTATGTCAAGGCGGTCATCGAGCGCATCGTGCGCGATGTCGCCGCGTTGAAAACGCTGGGTATCGGCGCCATCGCGATCATGTCGAACGACCCGGCCGAATATCCCGAGGACAGTTTCGACAACATGCGGGCGCTGGCCGAACGACTCGCCTTGCCGATGCCGTATGTGCTGGATGCGTCGCAAGACATCGCCAAGGCGTATGGCGCAGTCTGTACGCCGGACTTCTTCGGCTTCAACCGCGACCTGGAATTGCAATATCGCGGCCGCCTCGACGAGTCGCGCAAGGAAACCGCGCCGGCCGATGCGCGCCGCGACCTGTTCGAGGCGATGCAGCTTGTCGCCGCAACCCAGCACGGCCCGGCCGAGCAGATACCGAGCATGGGCTGTTCGATCAAATGGCGGACCTGAACCTTCTGGTCGAGCAGGTCATCGCGGCCTGCCGCAGCGTTGGCCGCGAGGAAATCATGCCGCGCTACATGAAGGTGGCGCATGAACGCAAGGTCGACGGCAGCCTGTTGACCGAGGCGGACCTCGCCGCCCAATCCGCGTTGATCCAGCGTCTGCAGGCCATTGCGCCGTATCCCGTGCTCGGCGAGGAAATGAGCGAGGCCGAACAGCACGATGTCTGGGGTCTGGGCGACGACGGATTCTGGTGCGTCGACCCGATCGACGGCACCAGCAACTTCGTCAACGGCCTGCCCTTCTTCGCCATTTCGGTGGCGCTGGTGCGCAAGCGCAAAAGCGTCCTGGGCGTGGTGTACGACCCCAGCGCCGACGAGGCGTTCTATGCCGTCGAAGGCCAGGGCGCCTACATGAACGGCGAAAGGTTGCCGCTGAAGACGCCGCCGCTGCAATTGAGCCGCTGCATGGCCGGCATCGAATTGAAGCGCATCGACCGCACACTGGCCGGTCGCCTGGCGTTCGAACATCCGTTCAGTTCGCAACGCAATCTGGGCGCCAGCACGCTGGATTGGTGCTACGTCGCGGCCGGCCGCATGCACGTCTATCTGCACGGCGGCCAGAAGTTGTGGGATTACGCGGCCGGTTGCCTGATTCTGAAAGAGGCGGGCGGCGCGGCCTGCGCGCTGGATGGAACCGAGTTCCGTGGCGAGAATCCCTGGTGCCGGTCGGTTCTCGCCGCACTGACACCGGATTTGCTGCAGCAGTGGAAAACCTGGGTCGGGGTTTGAGCCGATTTCAGCGCAAAATTGCAGCCCTTTTTTGCCCCGAAATCTCATTGCGCACCGCACCATTGCTGGGTTCTATAAGCGCGCCGGCCGGGAATATAAAAATATTTTAATTTTCGCGCTTCGCACACCTCGCAATCGGCAAAACACAAGGCCCTGAGGCCGCTTCGAGGCATTTCGACCCCGTTCCGCAGGGGCTTTGTCAGTCTGGAGTCAGCTTGCTCATGGCCGATAGCGTGCGACATAATCGAAGCTTTCCGCCCATTCGGGCCTAGATTTCGGTTTTTTCTTTGAGGAAACAAAGACATGGCAACACGTAACGACCTCGCAAACGCAATCCGCGCCCTCGCGATGGATGCGGTCGAGAAAGCCAAATCCGGTCACCCCGGTGCCCCGATGGGGATGGCTGAAATCTCTGAAGTGCTCTGGAACCATCACCTGCGCCACAACCCGGTCAACCCGAAATGGCCCGACCGCGACCGCTTCGTGCTGTCCAACGGCCACGGCTCCATGTTGATCTATGCGCTGCTGCATCTGACCGGCTACGACGTCACCATCGACGACATCAAGAACTTCCGTCAGTTGCATTCGCGTACCCCGGGCCACCCCGAGTACGGCTACACCGCCGGTGTCGAAACCACCACTGGCCCGCTCGGCCAGGGCATCACCAATGCCGTCGGCATGGCGCTCGCCGAGAAGCTGATGGCGCACGAGTTCAACAAGCCCGGCCTCGACATCGTCAACCACCACACCTACGTGTTCATGGGCGACGGCTGCATGATGGAAGGCATCTCGCACGAAGCCTGCGCGCTGGCCGGCACCTGGCATCTGAACAAACTGGTTGCGTTCTGGGACGACAACGGCATCTCCATCGACGGCCACGTCGAAGGCTGGTTCACCGACGACACCCCGAAGCGTTTCGAAGCCTACGGCTGGAACGTGATCGCCGGCGTCAACGGCCATGACGCCGTGGCGCTCGAAGCCGCGATCCAGAAAGCCAAGCAATCGACCGACAAGCCGACGCTGATCTGCTGCAAGACCATCATCGGCAAGGGTTCGCCCAACAAGGAAGGCACCCACGACGTGCACGGCGCCGCGCTGGGCCATGCGGAAATCGAAGCCACCCGCAAGCACATCGGCTGGAACCACGAGCCGTTCGTGATTCCGCAGGATGTGTACGAAGGCTGGGATGCCAAGACCAAGGGCGAAGGCCTGGAAAAGCTGTGGAGCAACAAGTTCGCCGAGTACAGCGCGCAGTTCCCGGCCGAAGCCGCCGAGTTCACTCGCCGCATGAATGGCGATCTGCCTGCCGACTGGGCCGGCCGCGTACAAGCCGCGCTCGCCACGACGCTGGAAAAAGCCGAAACCGTTGCCACCCGTAAAGCCAGCCAACTGGCCATCGAGCGCCTGGTTTCCACGTTGCCCGAGCGCGTCGGCGGTTCCGCCGACCTGACCGGCTCCAACCTGACCAACTGGCCCGGCTGCCACAGCCTGCACCGCAATGCCGGCGGCAACTACATCTCCTACGGCGTGCGCGAGTTCGGCATGAGCCACATCATGAACGGCATGGCGCTGCATGGCGGCCTGTTCCCGTTCGGCGGCACCTTCCTGATGTTCTCGGAATACGCCCGCAATGCATTGCGCATGTCGGCGCTGATGAAGCAGCGCGTGGTCTACGTGTTCACGCACGATTCCATCGGTCTCGGCGAGGACGGCCCGACCCACCAGCCGGTCGAGCAGACCGCGACGCTGCGCATGATCCCCAACATGACCGTCTGGCGTCCGTGCGACACCACCGAAACCCTGGTCGCCTGGGCGGCCAGCGTCGAGAAGATGGACGGCCCGAGCTGCCACATCCTGTCGCGTCAGAACCTGCCGTTCGTCAAGCGTTCCGATGCCCAGATCGCCGACATCCGCAAGGGCGGCTACGTGCTGTCCGATTGCGACGGCGCAGCCAAGCTGGTGTTGATCGCGACCGGTTCGGAAGTGGAACTGGCACTGAAGGCACAGGAAGCGCTGAAGGCCGAAGGTATCGCCGCGCGCGTCGTCTCGATGCCTTCCACCAACGAGTTCGACAAGCAGGACGCCGCCTACAAGGCCAGCGTGCTGCCGGCCGGCGTCAAGCGTGTGGCGATCGAAGCAGGCGTCACCGATGGCTGGTACAAGTATGTCGGCCTGGATGGCGCCGTGGTCGGTCTGGATCGTTTCGGCGAATCCGCGCCCGCCCCGTTGCTGTTCAAGGAGTTCGGCTTCACTGTCGAGAACGTGGTGGCCAAGGCCAAGGGCCTGCTGTAACAAACACGCGGAGCGCGGCCATTCGCGCTCCCGCGGAAATAATTTGAATCGTTAACAAGGAGCAAGAACATGACTATCAAAGTTGGCATCAACGGTTTCGGTCGTATCGGTCGCATGGCTTTCCGCGCCATCGCCAAGGATTTCCCCGGTATTGAAGTGGTCGGCATCAACGACCTGCTTGAGCCCGATTACCTGGCCTACATGCTGAAGTACGACTCCGTGCATGGCCGTTTCAACGGTGAAGTGTCCACCGCCGGCGGCAACATGGTCGTCAACGGCAAGACCATCCGTCTGACCGCCGAGCGCGATCCCGCCAACCTGAAATGGAACGAAATCGGCGCAGACATCGTGATCGACTGCACCGGCTTCTTCCTGACCACCGAATCCTGCCAGGCTCACATCGCCGCCGGCGCCAAGAAGGTGGTGCAGTCCGCTCCCTCCAAAGATGCCACCCCGATGTTCGTGTACGGCGTCAACCACACCAAATATGCCGGCGAAGCCATCGTTTCCGCAGCTTCCTGCACCACAAACTGCCTGGCGCCCGTCGCCAAGGTGCTGAACGACAACTGGGGTATCAAGCGTGGCCTGATGACCACCGTGCATGCAGCCACTGCGACCCAGAAGACCGTCGACGGCCCGTCCATGAAAGATTGGCGCGGTGGTCGCGGCATTCTGGAA
>JASJPK010000014.1:0-2670 GCA_031426735.1 Hydrogenophilaceae bacterium
GCTTCTCCGACGGCGAAGTGAACGTCGAAATCATGGAGAACGTGCGCGGCAAGGATGTGTTCGTGCTGCAGTCGACCTGTGAGCCGACCAATGACAGTCTGATGGAAATCATGCTGATGGTCGATGCGTTGCGCCGAGCCTCTGCCGGGCGAATTACCGCGGCGATCCCTTATTTCGGTTATGCGCGCCAGGATCGCCGTGTGCGTTCGGCGCGGGTGCCGATTACCGCGCGCGTCGTTGCAGACATGCTGACCGTGGTGGGCGTCAAGCGCGTGCTGACGATGGATCTGCATTCCGATCAGATCCAGGGATTCTTCGATATCCCCGTCGACAATATCTATTCCACGCCGATCCTGATGGGCGATATCTGGAAGCAGAACTACGACAACCTGATGGTGGTGTCACCCGACGTCGGCGGCGTGGTGCGCGCACGCGCAGTGGCCAAGCGGCTGGAGTGCGAACTTGCCATCATCGACAAGCGGCGTCCGAAGCCGAACGTCGCCAAGGTCATGAACATCATCGGCGATGTACGGGATCGTACCTGTCTGATCATGGATGACATGGTCGATACGGCCAATACACTGTGCGAAGCCGCCGGTGCGCTCAAGGCCAATGGCGCCAAACGGGTGATCGCCTACTGCACGCATGCCGTGCTGTCCGGCAGCGCCGTCGAGCGGGTCAACAACTCGGCACTCGATGAACTGGTGGTGACCGACACCATTCCATTGCGTGATGACGCGCGCGCTTCGCCGCGAATTCGCCAGTTGTCGGTGGCCAATTTGATGGCCGAAACCATCCGTCGCATCAGCGACGAAGATTCTGTGAGCTCGCTGTTCAGCGAATAGTGAGCTTGTAAGTGGGGTCGCCTGGTCGCGGGGGCCCTTTATCAACCGCAAGGAGCAAGACATGCAAATCGAAATCAATGCAAGCAAGCGTGACACGCAGGGCACCGGAGCGAGCCGCCGCCTGCGTCGCGCTGGTCGGGTGCCCGGCATCGTTTATGGTGGCGCTGTAGCCGCCCAGTCCGTCGATCTGAACCATAAGGATCTGTTCTTCGGCCTCAAGAACGAAGCTTTTCATTCGTCTGTGTTGTCGCTGAATATCGACGGCGTCAAGGAATCCGTGCTGCTGCGCGATTTCCAGATGCACCCCTACAAGCCGCTGGTTCTGCACATCGATTTCCAGCGCGTCGATGCGAGCCAGAAGATCCACATGAAGGTGCCGTTGCATTTCGTGAATGCAGAAGTCTCCCCGGGCGTGAAACTGGCCGGCGGCGTCGTTAGCCACCTGATCACCGATGCCGAAGTGCTCTGCCTGCCGGGCGTGCTGCCGGAGTTCATCGAGGTCGATCTGTCCACGCTGGAAGCCGGCCAGACCATCCACCTGTCCGATCTGGCCTTGCCGGATGGCGTCGAGTTCGCATCCCTGGTGCGTGGCGAAGATCAAGGCGTGGCCAATATCCTGGCCATCCGTGGCGGCGCTGCGGCTGGTGAAGGCGAGTCCGCTGCCTGATCGCAGTCCTGACACCGACGGCAAGCCAGTCCGATGCAGGCCAAGCCTCGCCTGATCGTCGGTCTGGGCAATCCTGGCGCTGAGTACGCTGAAACCCGGCATAACGCCGGGTTTTGGTTTTGTGAGCGCCTTTCTGCCCGCTTGGGTGCGAGCTTCTCGAACGAAACGCGGTTTCATGGTCGGGTCGCGCATGCGCGCAATGCCCATGTCTGGTTGCTGCTGCCGCAAATCTTCATGAATCGTTCCGGCATGTCGGTTGGCGCCCTGGCCCGCTTTCACCGGATTGCGCCGGCCGAGATTCTGGTCGTGCACGATGAGCTGGATATCCCCCCCGGGCAGTTGCGCCTGAAGTTCGGTGGCGGTTTGGGTGGGCACAACGGACTCAAAGATATTTCTGCGCATCTTGGCAGCCAGGATTACTGGCGCCTTCGCATCGGTATCGGCCATCCCGGCGATCGCAATGAAGTCGTGAATTACGTATTGAAGCCGCCGCGCCGGGAAGAATCGAGCGAGATCGAAGCGGCACTTGAGCGTGCGCTCGAACTGTGGCCGTTGATTGAAAATGCGGATTGGAACGCTGCGATGCAGCGGGCCAATGTCAGACCGGCCACTCCGAAATCTAGTAAGGAAACTTCAGCATGAGTTTGAAATGCGGCATCGTCGGTTTGCCCAACGTCGGCAAATCCACTCTTTTCAATGCGTTGACCAAAGCGGGCATTGCGGCTGAAAACTATCCCTTCTGCACGATCGAGCCGAATGTCGGCGTCGTCGAGGTGCCCGATCCGCGCATGCTGCAGCTTTCTGCCATCGTCAAGCCGCAACGGGTGGTGCCGGCCATCGTCGAGTTCGTCGATATTGCCGGTCTGGTTGCCGGTGCCAGCAAGGGTGAGGGGCTGGGTAACCAGTTTCTGGCGAATATTCGCGAGACGGATGCCATTGTCAACGTGGTGCGTTGTTTCGAAGATGAAAACGTCATCCATGTGGCGGGTCGGATCGACCCGTTGTCGGATATCGAAGTGATCGTCACCGAACTGGCGCTGGCCGATTTGGCCACCGTCGAGAAAGCGCACCATCGCGACAGCAAGAAGACCCGGGCCGGGGATAAGGACGCCATCAAGTTGGTCGCGCTCTATGACAAGCTGCTGCCGCATTTGAACG
>JASJPK010000015.1:0-16264 GCA_031426735.1 Hydrogenophilaceae bacterium
GTTTGATGTCTTCCTTGCTCAACGGGTTGTCGGCGCGCACCAGTTCGTCGGCGTGGATGCGCAGCTTGGTCTTGCGCCGCGGCAGGTAATGGTTGGCTGGCTTGGTGCCCCATTCCGGCATCAATTGGTAACCGCCGGATTCGCGGATCGCCAGCGAGACATCCGATTCCGGATCGTGCACATCGCCGAACAGGCGCGCGCTGGTCGGGCAGGAAATCACGCAGGCCGGTTTGCGCCGGTCTTCCGGGATGCTGGTGTCGTAGATGCGGTCGACGCACAGCGTGCATTTCTTCATGACCTGCTGCTTCTCGTCGAGTTCGCGCGCGCCGTACGGACAGGCCCAGGAGCAATACTTGCAGCCGATGCACTTGTCGTAATCGACCAGCACGATGCCGTCTTCCTTGCGTTTGTAGCTGGCGCCGGTCGGGCATACCGGCACGCAGGGCGGGTCTTCGCAATGCAGGCAGCTCTTCGGGAAATGCAGCGTCTCGGTATTCGGGAAGGCGCCGATTTCATAGGTCTGCACCCGGTTGAAAAAGGTGCCGGTGGGGTCTTTGCCATACGGGTTGTCGTCGAACAGCGGACCGGCCGCGCCGGAAGTGTTCCATTGTTTGCAGCTGGTCACGCAGGCGTGACAGCCGACGCAGACGTTGAGGTCGATGACGAGCGCGAGTTGGGTCATCGTGACACCTCCATTACCGAAGGCTTCGTAGGATGGGCAAAGCGCAGCGTGCCCATCATTGCTTCGGGTTGATGGGCACGCTCTGCTTTGCCCATCCTACCTGTCCGCTTCATTTGACTTCTCCTTTACCGAACAGCCCCGCGACATAGTTCTGCCACGGCCTGCGCTCCGGCGTGCCGGGTGCCGCCGGCACCGCCGTGAACTGCGGCCAGGTTTCCTTCGGCTCGTCGGCGCCGGCCTTGTAGATACGCACCCGCACGTCGTACCAGGCAGCCTGTCCCGTCACCGGGTCGGAGTTGGAAACATGTTCGCCGCAGTCGTTGCGCGGCAGTTCTTCCGAAATCAGGTGGTTGAGCAGGAAGCCCTTCTTGCTCTCGTTGGCGTCCTTGTCCAGGTTCCAGGCGCCGGCGGCTTTGCCGATGGCGTTCCAGGTCCACACCGTGCCGGGCTCGACGGCTTCCGACAGGCGCGCCATGCAGCGCACCTTGCCGTGCATCGATTCGACCCAGATCCAGTCGTCGTCGGCGATGCCCTGCGCGGCGGCGGTCTTCGGGTTGATGTGCAGATAGTTGTGGGCGTGAATCTGACGCAGCCAGGCGTTCTGCGAATCCCACGAGTGGTACATCGCCATGGGCCGCTGGGTCACCGCGCTGAGCGGGTACTTGTGCTTGTCGCTGAGTGTGGCTTCGAGCGGTTCGTAATAGAACGGCAGCGGGTCGAAGTAGGTTTCGATGCGCTTCTTCAAATGCGCCGGCGGCTGTTTGCCATCGGTCTTGCCTTGCGCGGCGAGGCGAAATTTCTGCAACACCTCGGAATAGATGTGGATGTTGATCGGCTCGGCGTGCCGCGTCATGCCGTGCGCCTGCGCCCATTGCAGATAGCCCTGGTTCCAGTTGCGCATGTACTGATACGACTTGGGCAGGTGGTAATGGAACACGCAGTTGTTCTGTTCGTACATCTGCCACTGGTTCGGATTCGGCTCGCCTTTCATCGACTTCTCGCCGCCCTTGCCGCGCCAGCCAGCCAGGAAGCCGATGCCGGACCCCGGCGCGGTCTCGAAATTGACGATGAAATCCGGGTAGTCGCGGAATTTGCGTTCACCTTCCTTGGTGGTGAACGCCGGCAGTTTCAGGCGGCTGCCGAGTTCGATCAGCACTTCCTGGAACGGCTTGCACTCGCCGGTGCGCGGCAACACCGGAATGCGTACCGAATCGACCGGACCGTCGAATTCCGAGATCGGCCGGTCCAGCATCGACATCGCATCGTGCCGTTCCAGATAGGTGGTGTCGGGCAGGATCAGGTCGGCGAAGGCGGTCATTTCCGACTGGAACGCGTCGGCGACGACGATGAACGGAATCTTGTATTCGCCGGTTTCTTCCTTGTCGTTCAGCATCTTGCGCACCTCGACCGCGTTCATCGTCGAGTTCCACGCCATGTTGGCCATGAAGATCAGCAGCGTGTCGATCTTGTACGGATCGCCGCGCCAGGCGTTGGTGATGACGTTGTGCATCAGGCCGTGCACGGAGAGCGGAAATTCCCAGGAGAACGCCTTGTCGATGCGCACCGGCGTGCCGTCGTCGGCGACGAACAGATCGTCCGGATCGGCCGGCCAGCCCAGCGGCATGCCGTCCAGCGGCGTGTTTGGCCGCACCGCCTCGGGCGAAGTCGGCGTTTTCGCGCAGGGCGGAATCGGGCGCGGGAACGGCGCCTTGTGGCGGAAGCCGCCGGGCCGGTCGATGGTGCCCAGCAGCGACATCAGGATGCCCAGCGCGCGAATCGAATGGAAGCCGTTGGAATGCGCCGCCAGGCCGCGCATGGCATGGAAGGCAACCGGATTGCCGGTAATCGTTTTGTGCTCGTTGTCCCACACGTCGGTCCAGGCAATCGGTAGTTCGATCTTCTGGTCGCGCGCGGTGACGCCCATTTCATGCGCCAGCCGCTTGATCGTTTCGACCGGAATGCCGGTGATGCCGGCGGCCCATTCCGGCGTGTATTGCTCGACCCGTTCGCTCAGCAACTGGAAGGCCGGCTTCACCGGCGTGCCGTCGGCCAGCTTGAAATCGCCGAGCAGACGCGGTTCCACGCCCGGCGTATGGGTGCCCACCGGCTTGTCCATCTCGCGGTCCCACCACAGCTTGTTCTGCGGGTCGAAACAGCCTTCCTCGGGCGGCACCTCGAAGCGCACGAACATGCCTTCTTCCGGGCTCTTGACGTTGGTGTTCACCAGTTCGGCGGCGTTGGAGTACTGCACCAGGAAGTCGCGGTCGTACAGGCCCTGCTTGATGATTTCGTGGATCAACGCCAGCAGCAGCGCGCCATCGGTGCCGGGCTTGATCGGAATCCATTCGTCGGCGATCGCGGAATAGCCGGTGCGCACCGGGTTGATCGAAATGAAGCGGCCGCCGTCGCGCTTGAACTTGGACAGCGCGATCTTCATCGGATTGGAATGGTGATCCTCCGCCGTGCCCAGCATCACGAACAGCTTGGCGCGGTCCAGATCCGGCCCGCCGAATTCCCAGAACGAACCACCAATGGTGTAGATCAGGCCTGCAGCCATGTTCACCGAGCAGAAACCGCCGTGCGCCGCATAGTTGGGCGTGCCGAACTGGCGCGCGAACAAGCCGGTCAGCGCCTGCATCTGGTCGCGCCCGGTGAACAGCGCGAACTTCTTCGGATCGGTCGCGCGGATCTTGCCCAGGCGCTCTTCCAGAATCGCGAACGTTTCTTCCCACGAGATCGGCTCGAACTCGCCGGCGCCCCGATCCGAACCTGCCTTGCGCCGCAACGGCTGGGTCAGCCGCGCCGGCGAATACTGTTTCATGATGCCGCTGGAACCCTTGGCGCAGAGCACGCCCTGGTTCAACGGATGGTCGATATTGCCCTCGATGAAGCGCACCTCGCCGTTCTTCAGATGCACCTTGATGCCGCAACGGCAGGCGCACATATAACAGGTCGTGGTACGGATTTCTTCGTGCAGGGCAGAGGGTGTTGCGGCGGGATTCGGCGTCATGGGTTGCAACCTGCGAGGCGATCTTGCTGGTTCCGATCCGGAGACCCGGATCAAGGAAAAATCAGCACATTAGAAAACGCTGATTTTCTCATGCGATTGGAATTGGTCAAAGGTGAAGAATGGTTATGTGACAGAAGGGGCAAGTTTGGCTGACAGAGCATGCGCGTAAGCGGTGGCGCGGGCTTTCCGTGATGAATTCGCGGCGTAAACTGCGAGTGGTTCCTGATAAGGATGTCGTCATGAAAACCGATGAATTGTTCGAGGAAGTTGTTTCGTTGCCTGTCAAAGAACGGGTGCGTCTGGCGGAACGTATTTTCCAGAGTTTGAATGCGCCGGATGTCGAGATAGACGCCTTGTGGGCTGCGGAGGCGCAACGTCGTTTGGCCGACGTGCGCAGCGGCAAGGTCGAGACTGTGCCCGGAGAGTTGGTTTTCGAGCGGATTCGCCAGAGTTTGCGTCAGCGTCCCGGCTAAAGTTGGATTTGCGGAGTAGGGCTATTTAGCACGAATGTAAAGAACCTTCTGACTTGACCCCGGTGCTTGCCGTTCATCCGTCACGAAGATGTCTGTTTTCGCTTTGACGAGGTCAGAGAGTTTTTTGAAACCGTATAACCGGGAGTCAAAATCGGGTTGAAGTTTTGTGAGGTAGCTCCCGAATGTGCCAAGGTGTGCCCATCCAGCGTCGTCAATTGACTGCTCAAGAGCAGTTAGTACGAATTTTTTAGGGAATTGAAGCTTAGGTTCAGTTGCATCGTTAGGTGCCTGAGTGGGAACGGATTTTTGTTCATTCTGAACTTTGGGCGGGAGGCTAACCGGTTCAGCTGCAGTACTGGGCCGCAGGACTTCGGTGAACAGAAATTTATGGCAAGCATTGCGGAACGCCTCAGGAGTTTTCTGTTCACCAAAACCAAGAACCGTGAGTCCCTCTTCACGCAATCTCATTGCTAGACCAGTGAAATCGCTGTCGCTAGTAATCAGACAAAAGCCATCAAATCTTCGTGTGTATAGCAAGTCCATCGCATCGATGATTAGAGCGCTGTCTGTGGCGTTCTTTCCTGTCGTATACGCATATTGTTGAACAGGCTTGATAGCGTATCGTTGCAAGACCTTTTTCCAGGAAGCGCTGGATTGAGATGTGAAATCGCCATATATGCGCCTCACAGTGGCTTCCCCAAACCGTGCGATTTCAGCAAGAAGCCCTTCAATGACAGCAGCCTGCGCGTTGTCAGCGTCAATGAGAACGGCCAATCGAAGCGTTGGCTCTTCTGACTCAATTTTTGCGACTAGTCGTGGGGATACCAAGATGTCTCCAGTTTTCAATAGTGGTCTAACCCGCCCGCTTCTCCTCCGGCAACATGATATTCAGCTCCAGCACCTCATATTCCCCATGCTTCTCCAACTGCACCTTGATCATGTCGCGCTCGACATGGATGTATTTGGCGATCACGGCGAGCAGTTCTTCCTGCAGCGCGGGGAGGTAGTCAGGCGAGCTGGCGTTGCGGCCGGCGCGTTCGTGGGCGAGGATGATTTGCAGGCGTTCCTTGGCGACGACGGCGGTTTTCTTGGTGTCGCCGCGCAGGTAGTCGAGCAGGTTGTCGATCAGGGACATCTCAGCGGCCTCCGAACAATCTTTTGAGTAAGCCGACCTTCTCGGCGATGGTAAAGCGCATCGGCACGTCGTCGCCCATGAAGCGGGCGACCACATCGCGATAGGCTTCGGCGACGTCGCTCTTGTCGAGGTGGATGGCCGGGGTGCCGGAGTTGGAGGCTTGCAGCACGGATTCAGATTCCGGAATCACGCCGATCAGCGGGATGCGCAGGATTTCCTGGATGTCGTCGACCGACAGCATTTCGCCGGCGGCGACGCGTTTCGGGTCGTATCGGGTCACCAGCAGGTGTTCCTTGACCGGCTCCTGGCCTTCCGTCGCGCGCTTTGATTTGGCTGCGAGGATGCCGAGGATGCGGTCGGAATCGCGCACCGAAGAGACTTCCGGATTGGTCACGATCAGCGCTTCGTCGGCGTAGTACATCGCGCTGAAGGCGCCGTGTTCGATACCGGCGGGCGAGTCGCAGACGATGCAGTCATAGCTTTCCTTGAGTTCGTCGATGATGCGACCGACGCCTTCCAGGCTGAGCGCATCCTTGTCGCGCGTCTGCGAAGCGGGCAACACATAGAGGTTGTCGCAATGCTTGTCCTTGATCAGCGCCTGTTTCAACGCGACTTCACCGTTGATCACGTTGATGATGTCGTACACCACGCGCCGCTCGCAGCCCATGATCAGGTCCAGATTGCGCAGGCCGACGTCGAAGTCGATGACCACGGTCTTGTTGCCGCGCAGGGCGAGGCCGGAGGCGAAGCTGGCGCTGGTGGTGGTCTTGCCGACACCGCCCTTGCCCGAGGTAACTACGATGACTTTTGGCACTGTTCTGAACCCTCCGTAAAGGTTTGAATATTAACTGTAAAGCAGGTGTGGATTCTGGCTTGGCGGCTGCGGCGCACTCGCGAATGGCTATTTGTAGGAGCGCCTTCCAAGGCGCGATGCATTGATGCATAGAACAATCGCGCCTTGGAAGGCGCTCCTACATCGTGCGCGTGGTGAACTCGCTGGCGGACAGAGCATCGCGTCTTGGCAAGCGCTCCTACGGCGGGGTGGCTCAACGCTTGCTGCTCATCGGTTTGACCACGACCTTCTCGCCGTCCAGATAAACCTGGCTGAATTTGCCGCGCACCGCGTCGGGAAGGCCTTCGTCGAACACCTGGAAATAGCCGGCGATGGCTACCAGTTCGGCTTCCATGCTCTGCACGTAGATGCGCGCCGCCGTGTTGCCGCGCGCGCCGGCCAGGGCGCGGCCGCGCAACGGGGCGTAGATGTGGATGTCGCCGTCGGCGATCAATTCGGCGCCGGCATTGACGATGGCCAGCACGACCAGATTGGCGCCTTCGGCGTGGATGCGCTGGCCGGTGCGCACCGGTTTGTCGATGACCAGCGTCGGGCGGGCGGCAACGGGTGCCGGCGGCGCGGGCGGCGAGGATTCCGGCGGCATGTCCAGGCCGGGCAGGTCCGGTTGCGCCGGGCCCAGGTCTTGCGGCGTCGGCTTGGGTTCAGGCTCCGGTTCCGGCGCGTTTTCCACGACGGGTGCCGGCCGCGCCGGGATTTCCGGAATCACGCCGAGACCCGCTTGCGCGGCCGCTTCCTGCTGTGCCGGCGAGCCGCCGATGACGCCGGCAGCCTGCATGCGGTGGGTCCGCATGAAGGCAAGCAGATCGGCGAAATCCACGCCGGCATCGGCTGCGGCCAGTTCGGCAAGACCCAGCACCACCGGCGCGTGGGCGAAGAAATCCGGCATCTGTTTGAGGCGGGTTTCGAGCTGCGCCTTGACCCGTCCGATGTCTGGGGTCTTCAGGTGCAGGATCAGGACCGGCAGGTTGGCGTTCTTGATCTTGAAGGCGGGTTCTTCGCGCGGCATGGGCTAGGTCAGTTGAGTAGGGTGCGCCGTGCGCACCGATCAAGGTAAATGGTGCGCACGGCGCACCCTACGTGTAGGCCTTCTGTTCCGAGCGTTTGCCCGGCTTCTTCTTCAGGATGATGACGCCCTTGACCACGTCGAGGTTGTCGATTGGGATGTTCGGATAAACCGGGTTGAGCGGCTTCAGCATCCAGCCTTCCGGATGCTGGATCAGTTGCCGGAAGATGTATTCCTCGTTGACGAAGGCGATCACGTAGGACTCGTGCCGCGCGACGCCTTCCGGTTCGATGACGATGATCTCGCCCTCATTGAACTCGGGCAGCATCGAATCGCCCAGCACCATCAGCGCATAGGGTTCGCCGCTGGCGCAGGCCGAGGCGGCGGGGTCTTCCGGCGGTGCGTTTTCGGCGGCGGGAACGACGGGAATCGGGAAGGGTTTTTGACTCATTACTTGCCTCGCATGAAGTGCTTGTCCAGATCGGCCAGGGTCAGCTGGAACCAGGTCGGTCGGCCGTGATTGCATTGATCCGCGCGTTCTGTGGCTTCCATATCGCGCAGTAGGGCGTTCATTTCCGGCAACGTCAGCCGGCGATTGGCGCGCACCGCGCCGTGGCAGGCCAGCGTCGCCAGCAGTTGGTTGCGCTGCGCGGTCATCGCCTCGCTTATGCCGAATTCGCGCATGTCTTTCAACACCTCGCGCGCCAGGGTTTCCGCATCGGCATCCTTCAGCATGCCGGGCAGCGCGCGCACGGCGAGATGCGTCGGCGATACGGCGGCGATCTCGAAGCCCATGCCGGCCAGCGCGTCGCGGCCTTCCTCGGCGGCGCTCATTTCCAGCGCCGTGGCGGCGAATACCACCGGAATCAGCAGAGGCTGGCTGGCAACCTGATGACTGTCGAAGGCGGTTTTCAGGCGTTCGTACAGAATGCGTTCGTGCGCGGCGTGCATGTCCACCACGATCAGGCCGTGCGCGTTCTGCGCCAGCACGTAGACGCCGAAAAGTTGCGCCAGCGCGTAGCCGAGCGGCGGTAAGTCGGAAACATTGGTTGGCCCTTCGACCGGCTCGGGGCGAATGCTATCCGGGGCATGGCCGAGCACCTCGCCGACCATCCGGTAGTAAGCGGCGGGTTCGGCGGCGTGCAAGGGCATCGTGGCTTGCGACCAGGAACCCGCGACAGGCCGCTTTCCCCCCTGTTCGTCATTCCCGCGCATGTGGGAATCCAGTGCGTTGATACCACTGGATTCCCGCATGCGCGGGAATGACGAGTCAATGGAAGTGCCTGGAGGTGAAACCGGGGTCTGTCCCCGGTTTTCATCCACTTCACGCCTTGCATCCTTACCCAACGCCCGTTCCAGCACATGCCGGACGAATTGATGCACACCGCGTCCATCGCGGAAACGCACTTCGGTCTTGGCTGGGTGCACGTTGACGTCGACGCCTTCCGGCGGCAGTTCGAGGAACAGCACGTAAGCCGGGTGGCGTTCGTGATGCAGCACGTCGCGATACGCCTCGCGGATGGCGTGATTGAGCAGTTTGTCGCGCACGAAGCGGCCGTTGACGAACAGGTATTGCGCATCGCGGCCGGCGCGGGAATAGGCCGGCAGACCGGCCAGACCGAACAGACGCAGCGGGCCGGCGGCTTCGTCGAGCGTGCGGGCGGCTTCGGCGAAGTCTTCGCCGAGCACTTCCAGTGCGCGTGCCTGCCAGTCGGACACCGCGAAGCGGCGCGCGACGCGGCCGTTGTGCGCCAGCGTGAAGGCGCAGCCGGGATGCGCCAGCGCCAATCGACGCAGGGTTTCGTCACAATGGCCGTATTCGGTGGCGGCGGTTTTCAGGAATTTGCGCCGCGCCGGCGTGTTGAAGAACAGGTCGCGCGCCTCGATCACCGTGCCGCGACTCAGCGCCGCCGGTTCCACCTGGCCCATGACGCCGTCCAGCGCGCCGATCTTCCAGGCATGCGGCAAAGCTTTGACGCGGCTGGTCAGTTCGACCCGCGCAATCGACGCGATGCTGGCCAATGCCTCGCCGCGAAAGCCCAGGCTGGCGACGCGTTCGAGTTCTTCCAGGTTGGAAATCTTGCTGGTGGCATGCCGCGTCAGCGCCAGCGGCAATTCCTCCGGCGCGATGCCGTTGCCGTCGTCGGCGACTCGAATCAATTTGATGCCGCCTTCTTCCAGATCGACGCGAATCTCGCTCGAACCCGCGTCCAGGCTGTTTTCCAGCACTTCCTTCAACGCCGACGCTGGCCGCTCGACCACCTCGCCGGCGGCGATTTGCGAGACCAGCAGGTCGGGAAGGAGGCGGATGGACATGGAACGGAAAGAAAGGCGAAGGCGGTGCGGAGCTTATCGGGGGATGCGGAATGGGTAAACCATTCAGTAGGGCGGGAATCCTTTCCCGCCGATCCAACGAAGTCGGCAAGGGATTGCCGACCTACAGTTTTTGTCCCTGCCGACTGCCGCGCCGCTTCAACTCGCTGGTCAGATCGTTCAGCACCGTCCATTTGTGGCTGCACCATTCCGGCGCCAGCAGCAGATTCGCCGGGGAGGTGCCGGTGACGCGGTGATATAGCACGTCCCACGGCGTGCGCTCGATCATGTCGGCGGCGATGTCGACGTACGCGGCCTGCGTCAGCGGCGTGTATTCGCCGCGCCGCCATTCGTTGGCCAGTTGCGTGCCTTTGACGACATGCAGCGGATGCAGCTTCAAGCCGTCGGTGCCGATGTCGAGCACGATGTCGAGCGATTCCCGGCTGTGCCACGCCTCCTCGCCGGGCAGGCCGACGATCAGATGCGTGCAGACCGGAATGTTCATCTTGCGCGCCGCCTGCGTCGTGTCGATGTACTCGCGCAGGCCGTGGCCGCGATTGACCCGTTCCAGGCTGTGGTCGAACGCCGATTGCAGGCCGAGTTCGAGCCAGACTTCCATGCCCTGGTCGCGATAGCCGGCGAGCAGGTCGAGCACTTCCTGCGGCACGCAATCCGGCCGCGTGCCGACCGACAGGCCGATCATGCCGTGCATCGCCAGCGCCGTGTCGTATTGCGCCTTGAGTTGCGCGACATCGGCATAGGTATTCGTATAGGCCTGGAAATAGGCCAGGTATTTGCGCGCCTTGGTGCAGCGGTCGACGCCGCGCCGGCCGGAATCGAGCTGGCTATCCAGCGTCGGCGCATCGCGGCTATTCGGGCTGAACGAGGCGTTGTTGCAGAACGTGCAGCCGCCGATGCCCTTGGAACCATCCCGGTTCGGGCAGGTGAAACCGGCATCGATGGCGATCTTGTGGACGCGTTCGCCGTGTTTTTTGAGCAGGAATTGTCCGAAGGTGTGGACGTATTCAGAAAGCATTCTTGTCGCGATAAAGATAGATCGCGAAGACGATGCCGAACCAGACCAGTGCGGTCAAGGCGGGCATGCCGGAACACTTGAATCCCAGCAACGGCAGCACGGCGGCGGAAAGGAACAACACGGCGCGGATGCTGTTCCAGCGCGTGATCCTGGCGCGGTCTGCGACGTGCCGCGCCATCGAGCGGCCGGCTTCGATCCAGACCGGGCCGAGCTGGCCGGCGGCGCCGGTGACCAGCGGCATCAGGAAGCCGGGCAGGAAAACGGTCAACGGCAGCAGGTTTTCCCCGTCCAGCAACACGCCGGCCAGCGCGCAGGCAAAGCCCGCCAACGCCGCCGCCAGCACCGGTTCGGCGCCATGCCAGGCGAATATCTTCGTGCGATGCCGTCGCCACCAGGCCGCACCCATGCGGCCGATGACCCAGAACCAGAGCGCGCCGCCGAGCCAGGCCAGCGGCAGCCAGAGCGCTTGTCCGATGGCGAGTGCCAGGCTACCGGCCAGCGCCCATTTCAGATCCAGGCGCAAGCGCAGCGTGACGTCGGGATCGGCCTGGTTGGCTGCGGTCGGCATCAACACCTGCAAAGTGCCGATGGCGGTGAGGCCGACGAAGCCGTACAGGTTGATATGAAGATGAAAGGCGCGCAGTTCCGCGTGCCATTCAGGTAGCCATGGAATGGCCGCTGCCGCGATCAGGCCGAGGCCGAGGCAGGCCATCGCCGCGACGTACCAGGCCAGACCGGGATGCGGCCGGCCGAGGGTGTGGCGCGCCTTGTCCTGCATCCAGGCCAGCATGGCGACGGCGCCGGCCAGCGCCAGCAGCGCCGCGGCCGTGACCCAGATGAAATCGAGCCAGCCGGAAAAAACCGCGAGCGCCAAGCCACCGGCCGCCAGCATCGGCAACGGCAAACGCGCTGTCCAGCGACCGGGACCGCGACTGCGCGTCAGCACCGGCACGAAATGCTGCATCGCCGCGGTGATCAACGTCATCACGCCGACTGCCAGCACCAGATGCGCCCAGAATGCCGGCGCGACGGCGATGGCTTTAGGCAGCGCCTGCCCGGCCAGAAAGGCGAGCAGCGTGGCGGCGATGAGGGCGATCAACATGGGCGGGAGTGTAGGGGCGAAATCAGCCGTGTTGTGGGAGCGGCCTACCGGCCGCGATGTATGGGAAGGGCACGGCGGAGTCTAAGGCGAGATGCACACCAAGTCCGCACGTCCCACCTTTGCGGGTGCGCTCATGCGCCCCGCATCGCGGCCGATGTAAGCGGGGGCTTGGCCGGCGTATTTTGTCGGCTTAGCCCTTCGCTTAGGGGGGAATCAGGCCGCTTCCACAGGCGGGCTAGCCTTATGCCGCCTTCACGATGAAGTCGATTACCACGCCCTGCGGAGCCTGTTCGAGATAGTTGATTTCAATCCGCTCGCCGTAACGCGCCTGCATCTGTTGCAGCAGCGGAATCGGGTTGTGGTCATTGACGAAACGCATGCGTTCGCCCGGATTGAGCGCGTCCAGCGCGCCGAAAATGGCGGCGTGGCGGAAGCGTTTGGCGATGCCGCGTGCGTCGAAGGCGTAGATGGCTTCGGGCGTGGTATGGTCGTGGACGGGAATGTTGATTTGCATGACAGTGGCTGCCTGAAAGTGAAGGGGGAGCGAATACTTGAGCAAATTTGTCGAGCGGGCCTTGACCGATGTCAGGTGGAGCTGGGAGCTCGGAACTACGTAGTATTCAACCCACATCTTCCTTACTCCGCTGACTGCTATTCCGAGAACGTCGCCTGCATGCTGCACAAACCGGCTTCCGCACATGGAAACCGCTCCGGTGGAATCGGAAGTTGGTTTCATCTATTTCAAATAGTCAATAAACGGACACAACAATGCAGCCGGCGACTTCTTTATTTCTTGATTTCCTGCGCTTTTTTGCTGCCTGCGTCGTGTTTCTCCATCACGTCACTTCGCGAGATTTGAATCAAGTGCTGCCGTATGTACGTTGGGGGCATGAAGCGGTAGTCGTATTTTTTGTGTTATCGGGTTTTGTGATTGCGCATGTCGTGTCGAGTCGTGAGCGTATCGTTTCGCAGTTTGCTGCTGCACGCCTTGGTCGGCTTTATTCGGTTGTATTGCCGGCGCTCATGCTCACGGCGTTGCTGGACCCATTGGGGCGCAGTTTGTCCCCGGAGTTATATGCATCGATCCCGGGCGATCACGCATCGCTACGCTTATTGATCAATTTTGTTTTCTTGCAGGAAAACTGGAATCTAACGACCATGCCGCTTTCCAATGGCCCGTTCTGGTCATTGGGGTTCGAATTTTGGTATTACCTTATTTTCGGTGCTGCGGTGTTGACCCATGGTCGGATGCGCATTGCACTTCCGCTACTGTTCTGTGTATGTGCCGGTCCCCGAATTGTGGCGTTTCTTCCGATATGGTTGCTGGGCGTGCTGGCCTATCGTTTTTATCATGCGTGGAATCCAACGTTGCGAGTCCAGCGGCTGCTGTTGCTGATCAATGCAATGGCACTGTTGTCGATACTCTTCTTCGGAAACCCGCTGTCGCCGGTGCGCAATGAATTTCGTTTGATGTTCCCGGATAATTATCTCGATATGGGATTCATCAGGATATTCCTTGGCGATATCCGGTTATTGCCTGAAGACCTGCTTCTTGGTGCGCTAATCGGCCTGCAGATCATCACGGTTCGCGGCGCAATTCCAATGGGTGTTGCATTTGAGCGGATGGCAAATTCAGTTCGGTATCTGGCAGGAGCCACCTTTTCTCTATACCTGTTCCATGTTCCCTTGCTCTATTTCATGAGCGCCTGGTTGAATATCGATCGGACCTCTGCCTCGGAAATTGGATTCATGGCTTTGATGGTGTTTGTTTGTTGTATTTTTCTCTCGTATATAGGTGAGCGTCAGGTCGTGCGCTATAGAAAGTTGTTCCTGTATTTGTTTGACCGAATTAACGCCATGCGATCCTTGAGAAAAGGGGGAATGGTGTCGGTGCGATAAGTAAGAACTGTCTGCAGGTATGAATGTGAAGGCAAAATTGCCAATCGGCGGTTTGCTGCGGAGAGGGGAAACCTTGAAGATCGAGACGTCAATACGGTGTTCGGTTGGGACGCTGCTTCGCGTAAGCATCGGATCGTTTGCCGTATTCGCCTCCGCAGTACAGGCCGCGCCGCCACTCGATGCGAACGGGCTTGCCGGTTATGCCGAATTCCAGCAAACGCCGCAGCATCGCGCGTTCGCCATTGCGCCCGGCGGCGCCTGGTCCTGGCGTGGCGACATGGAGAGTCCGCAACTGGCGATGCAGGCGGCGCTGGACGATTGCCAGCGCCAAGCGCGGCGGACGTGTCTGGCTTATGCGCTGGATGATCGGGTCGTGTTCCAGCCGCAAGCCTGGGCGCAGTCCTGGCGGCCTTATTTGAGCGCGGCGCGGGCGAAACAGATGCCGATCGGCGTGAAGCCGGGTCAGAGCTTTCCCGATCTGGTCTGGCGCGATGCCGGCGGGCGAGACCGCAAATTGTCGGACCATCGCGGCCGCGTCGTGCTGCTGCATTTCTGGGGATCGTGGTGCCCGCCGTGCCAGCGCGAAATGCCGGAATTACAGAAGCTGCACAGCCGCCTCAAGACCGCGCCGAACATCCATTTCGTCTTCCTGCCGGTGCGCGAGGCGGCGGCCAAATCGCGCGCCTGGCTGCGCGAGCGCCGTATCGCGGTGCCGATTGCCGATGCCGGCGCGACGGCGGAAAAAGACGGCGCGTTTCTGTTGAGCAACGGCGGCAAAATCCGCGACCGCGACGTGGCGCGGGTGTTTCCCACCAGCTACATCCTCGACCGCAACGGCATCGTGCTGTTCGCGCAGGTTGGCCCGGTGGCGGACTGGGGCGCTCTGGAACCGTTGCTGCAGGACGCGGCGCGGGCAAAGTAAGCAGTGTGTGTAGGAGCGCCTTCCAAGGCGCGATGCTTTTGCTGTCCGCTGAGGTCGCGCCTTGGAAGGCGCTCCTGCGACAGTGGTAACCGCACCCCTGGTGTTACATCTGCCGGAACAAATGCGCGTAGCTGCGGCTGACCGCCAGGATTTCCGGACGGTCGCGCAGCGTCAGCGCGAGGCGGCCGAGCAGATCGCGCTTGGCGGATTTGATCTGGCGCACGTTGACCAGCGTGCCGCGATGCACGCGCCAGAACAATTCCGGGTCGATCTGCGCCGCGAGTTCCTTCAGCGGCGTGCGCAGCAGGAATTCGCCGTCGCGCGTCACGGCGCTGGTGTATTTGTCGGTGGCCTGGAAAAAGCACACATCAGCCACGGCGATCAGGCGCACGTCCTGGCCGACCTGGGCGCGCAGCCAGCGCAGCGGTTCCGGTTTGCCAGCGGCGCCGAGCAGACCTTGCAAGCGGGCGAGCAGGGCGTCGGTTTGCGGCGGAGTGGCCTGCTGCAGACGCACGATGCATTTTTCCAGGCGCGCGTCGGACACCGGTTTCAGCAGATAGTCGGCGGCGGCCTGTTCGAACGCGGCGACGGCATGTTCGTCGTAGGCGGTGACGAACACCACGCGGCAGCCAGGCGGCGCCGATTTGGCCGCGTCCAGGCCGGAGAGGCCGGGCATGCGGATGTCGAGGAAGGCGATATCCGGGGCGAGTTCAATCAACGCCTGACGCGCGGCGAGGCCGTCATGCACCACCTCGGCAATCTCCAGTTCGGGCCAGAGCCGTGCCAGACGCCGGCTCAGGTCGTCGGCCAGATGCGGTTCGTCCTCGGCGATCAGGGCGCGCATGGCAGTTCCAGCGTGGCGGTGACGCCGCCTTCGGCATTGGCGAGCAGTTCGAGGCGGCCTTGGTCGCCGTACAGCGCGGCGAGGCGGGCGCGCACGTTGTCGAGTCCGGTGCCCTGGCCTTGCGTCGGCGCGGCGGGGTCGAATCCGGCGCCGTCGTCGACGACCTCGATGCGTAGCCGGTCACCGCTCAAGCTTGCAGCAATGTGCACATGACCGCCGCCGATCTTGGGTTCGATGCCGTGCTTGACTGCGTTTTCCAGCAGCGGCTGCAACAGCATGGGCGGAAACGGCAGCTGCCGTAGCGCGGCATCGACGTCGACCCGCCAGGCCAAACGCGGCCCGAAGCGCACGGCGAGGATTTCCAGCCAGTTTTCCAGCAGCGCCAGTTCGTCGCCGAGACTGGCCTGCTCATTGCGCGTGCGTGCTAGCGCGATGCGCAGCCAGTCGTTGAGGCGGTCGAGCAGTTGCCGCGCGCGCGGCGGGTCGCTGTCGATCAGGCTGCCGACATTGGCCAGCGTGTTGAACAGGAAATGCGGTTCGATCTGCGCCTGCAGCAGTTTCAGGCGCGCCTCGGTCTCGCGCCGGACCTGTTCCGCCTCGGCCAATCGGCGTTGGCGCACTTCATCGTCGAGCCGGTAAATGCGCTCGGCGAGCAGGAAGACGGTGCTGCCGATCAGCGCGAACATCATGCCGATGGCGAGGCTCTGCCAGACCTGATGCGATAGCGCGAGCGGGCGACCCAGCAGGACATGGGCCAGCACGATGCCCAGCGCCACGCTGAGCGGCAGGGCCGGCAGCAACATGAGTCCGCGCTTCCAGCTGGGCGTGCTGCGCAGGATCAGCGGCACGTTGACCAGGGCGATGGAAAAACCGATGCACTGCGAAAACAGCAGGTTGATCCAGAAGCCCTCGCCGAATTCGATCACCGTCAGCAGCGCCGCGATGGCGGTGTTGAATAACAGAAGCAAGGCCAGACCGGCGGCGTAGGAGGC
>JASJPK010000015.1:16274-30729 GCA_031426735.1 Hydrogenophilaceae bacterium
TGCGGGCCGAAAACTGCACGGCTTGATTCGGCCCGCAAGCGGGCCTCCTACAGGGTTGATTTTTCATGCCGGCATTCTCGGCAGCGGCTTACGGCAGGGCAAGCCGGAGGCCGACTTGCAACTGGCGTTCGATCAGCGCGGCGAATTCGCGCCGGGGGCCGCCGCTGTTGACGACGCCCAGCGCGTACAGGCTCAGGTGGCGATTGATCGGGTGATCGTAATAGGCCGCCCATTCGTTGCTGCTGTCATCCAGATTGCGGCTCCACATTGCTCGCCAGTAGTCGCCGTCTTCCAGTTGATTGCTCTGCCAGACCAGATGCAGATAGTTGCGCTCCAGCAACGGCGGCGCGTAAGCCAATGCCATGCCGGCAGCGGGCTGGCTGGCGGCGGCGCGGCTGAAATAGGTGTTGGCTTCGGCATGACTGTAGCCGTGGCCGTTGTGCAGATATTCCAGACTCAGGCTTTGGCCGTTTTCCAGCGTGCGCGTGGCGCCGAGCAAAGTGACTGCATGCCGCGCGGATTCGGTTTGCAGGCTGAACGGCAGCAACGGGTCGGCGGGGGAAACCAGCGCGTCGGCACGGCTTGCCGAGGACGCTTCGCCATACAGCAGCCAGGCCTCGTCCGGCGTCCATTGCGCGTAAGCGCCCAAGAAGGGTTTCCGCCCGGCGGCCCGCGCCAGAATCAGGCCGCCGGTCCAGTCGTCGCCGCGCAACTCGCCTTTCGCCAGCCAGGTGCGCCGCCAGGCGTCGGCCGTAGTCGCGGCGTTTTCGTTCGCGCCGCTGTCTTCCACCCAGGCCAGGCTCAGGAAGGTATTTGCATCCGGCGACCAGGCCAGCTTGGCGACATCGACGCCGGACAGTTCGCGCGACGGGTTGGCGCGGCCGTTATCGAAATAGAACGGGCTGGACGGCGAGCGGAATTGCGCCGGTCCCCAGTTCATCACCTCGCGCCCGAGCGACAGCGAAACCGTTTCCGTCAGCGCCGCGCGTACCTGCCATTGGCTTAGGTAGGCGTCATTTTCGGAGGTGGTCGATGTGCCATCGTCGCTGCGTTGGTAGCGCAGGATCGGGCGCAGGCTCAGTTTGAGGGGCAAACCTGGAGCATCCGATTCCAGCTTGAGGTTGATGCGCGCTTCGGTGCCGCTGGTGTTCTCGCCGAGCCGGGCGAACGCGTTGGCCGGGTTCAACACGCTGTCGGTTTGTAGCTGGGTGTTTGCCGCCGTGACGTGCAGCGCGGCGTCCCAGGTAGAGCGCCAGGCTGTGTCTTCGGCCAGTGCCAAGGTGCTTGAACCAGGAAGGCACAAGGCAAAGGCAAGCGCCATCAGCGTGCTTGGCCCGTCATCCCCGCGAAAGCGGGGATCCAGTGCTTTTGCATTGCGGCGGAGCGCCTGGATTCCCGCATACGCGGGAATGACGCGGCAGCGTTTCACTGCATCTGCCCCAGATCGAACTCCGAAGCCGGCACCTTGCGCACCTTCACCGTCTCGTAACGCATGTCGGTTTCCGCGTCGATCAGCGCGTCGCGGAGGGTCATGCGGCTGACGAAGGGGATGCGGCGGCCGTCGTGGCGGATTTCGTTGCCGTACTCGAATATCGCAGTCTTCAGCAGCTTGCCGGACAGCGAATAGAACTCCGCCTTGGCCGCGACGCCGCGCGACTTCAACACCCAGTAGCGCACCCGGTCGTAGGTTGTGCGCTTGTGGCGGGCGGCGAGTTCCAGCACGTAGCAGGCATCGCCATCGAGCGTTTCCTCGCCGGCCAAGGTGGCGCTGTAGTCGGCGGCGTAGTTGGTGGCGGCGATATCGCCGTTGGAAGCCTGGCCGGTCATGCGCTGACGCGGCGAGACCGGAATCGGCTTCGACAAACCGGTCTTGGTCAGCCACATGTTGCGCCCGACCTGCAGAATCTTCGCGCCGCGAAAACGCGCCGGTTCCAGCGTTTCGGCGACGCTGGCGTCGTCCACCGCGCGCACTTCGATGCGCTGTTCCTCCAGCTTCTTGTCGCCTTCGCGCGGTATCAGATGAATCGTCCAGACGATGCCCGGCAACCCGCCGCCACGCGCGCGGTCGGCGTTTTCAAGGAGTTGTTGGGCATCGGGGGCGGCGTGGGCGGTAGCGGCGATCAGGTAAAACAGCACGGTAGCCCGGATGAAACGCAGTGGAATCCGGGAGCATTGCACCCCGGATTCCGCTGGCGCTGCATCCGGGCTACGGGTGGTCATCGTGGCTTGCATGGCGGGTTCTCCTCAAACATGCCCAAGGGCGTCGATGATTGGTTGTTTCGCCGCGCGTCGCGCCGGCATCCAGGCGGCCAGCGCGCCCACCGCGGCCATCATCAGCGCGGTGAAAACGATGCGGCTGGTGTCCAGATCGACCAGCAAGGGCACTGGTGCGGTCTGGTTGGGTGGCACGTAGGAAATATCGGCGAGGTTGATGCCGTAGCGCACGCCGACCGTCAGCAGCAGGCCGGCGATGCAGCCGAGCAGCACCAGCAGGGCGGCTTCGCCGACGAACAGGCCGATGACGCCGCCGCGACGCAGGCCGATGGCGCGCAAGGTGCCGATTTCACGGGTGCGTTCGACCACCGCCATGCCCATCGAGTTGGCCACGCTCATCACCACCACGGTGATGACGATGCTGAAGATGAAGCCGAAGATCATGTCGAACATGCCGTGCACTTGCGTGTAGAAGGCGGACAGCTCGTTCCAGGTGCTGATTTCGACCTCGAAGCCGGCGGCCTTCAGCTTGCTCAACAAGCTGGCGCGCACACCTTCCGTCGCGTCGACCTCGTCGAGCAGGATGGTCAGCCGGTCGGCGCGGCCTTCCGCGTCGTATAGGCTGCGCACCAGTTGCAGCGGCATGAAGGCGTACAGATCGTTGGTGGCGGCGTTGCCGGTGTTGAACAGGCCGGCGACCTGGATGTCGAGCGCGTTGGCCTGGCCGCCCAGCGTGTTGGTCAGCACGGCGGCGCTGTCGCCCGGTTTCAGATGCAGCAGGGCGCCCAGACCTGCTGCAAGCGCGACGCTGTCCGGCTTGGCCGCATCCAGCACCTGCACGCCACCTTGCGCGACCTCGCGCGTCACGTTCATCTCGCTCAACAGCCCGGCCTGCAGTTCACGCGCAGCAGTCGGGTCCAGCCCCTCGGCGACGAAGATGGTGCTGGCGCGACCGTTGGAGACGATGCCGGAAACGGCCAGACGCGGCGTCGCCAGCGTGACATGCGGTTCGGCCTTGACCAGTTCCGTGATGCGACGGACCTCCTCGGCGGTCATCAGATAGCGTGCCGGATCGAGCTTGCCTTCGCGGCTCATGCCGCGCTTCGACAAGCTCAGGTGGCCCAGCAGTTCGCCGTGGATGGCCTGCAGCGACAGGCCGCGATAGATGTTGTGGGTGTAGCCGGCGAACAGCGCGATGGCGGCAAAACCGAAGGCGATGGCCAGCAGCGTCACCAGTCCGCGCCGGCGGTTGCGCATGAGGCCGCGCAGGGCGAGGGCGATCAGGGTCTTCAGGTTCATTGCGCCACCTCGTCGCTTTCAATGCGGCCGTCGCGCAGCAACACCTTGCGGTCGACATGTTCCAGCAGACGCGGGTCGTGCGTGGTGAACACGAAGGTCACGCCGTGCGCCTGATTCATCTGCCGCATCAGATCGACCACCATGCGGCTGTTTTCGGAATCCAGATTGGCGGTCGGCTCGTCGGCGATCACCATGCCCGGGCGCGCCGCCAGCGCGCGGGCGATGGCGACACGCTGCCGCTGGCCGCCGGACAGCTTGTCCGGCCGCGTCGCGGTGAAATCGGCCAGGCCGACTTCGGCCAATCCGTCACGCGCCCGCGCCAAGGCTTCGGCCTTGTCCACGCCCTGAATCTGCAAGGGCAGGGCGACGTTTTCCAGCGCGGAGAGCACCGGCACCAGATTGAAACTCTGGAACACGAAGCCGATGCGGCGACCGCGAAAATCGGTCAACGCATCGTCCGACAGCGTACCGATATCGGCACCGTCGAACTGCACCGTGCCGGAAGTCGGTGCGTCGATCAGGCCGATCATGTTCATCAAGGTCGACTTGCCGCTGCCGGACGGCCCCCAGACCGCGAGGAATTCACCGGCCTGGATATCGAGCGAAACGCCATTCAGCGCATCGACGACGGTTTCACCAAGATGAAAGCGGCGCCGGATATCGGTCAGGCGCAGCAGCGGGGGAGTAGCGGGGGTCGGCATGGCATGGGGTCCGGTTGACTTGATGCAGCCACCTTAGCCAAACCGCTTTCAAGGCGCGAGGCGGATGCGACGAAGCGCGGAAATCGGGGATGAAATGCAGACCGGTAGGGCGCAATAACCGAAGGGCATTGCGCCGGATGTATTCAAGCGTGCGCGGGATGGTGCAATGCGCTGCGCTTATTGCACCCTACGGTTCTGTTGTTTTGCTGGGTTTTATGCCTCAACCCAGATGCCGCTTGCCATGGAAAACGATGTCCCGTTTAATCCAACGCACATAAGAAACCTCGGCGCGCTTCGCGTAGCCCAGGCGTCGAATACGATCACGAAGCTGGTCCAACAACTTGACGGGAGGCGGAAGTGGTGCGGCTGTCTGACAATCTGGCATGCCTTTGTAACTCCCTGTTTTTTCATTTGAATTTATATGGTTGTTGCCAGGATGTGCACCGCACAATGTACACATCACGTTGGGCTTACATTTGCCAAAGGAGAGTATTTATGGGTCAAAACGATCACACCGGCGATAATGGTGATTTTACTGACTTCCTTCAGAGGTTGATTAATCGTGGCGTGCTTGAAGGCGCAGCGGAGGGCATTACAAAGTTCGTTATCGACAAAGGGTTACAAAGACTCACCCCTAAGCAAATGTACGTTTTCAATCAATATGTGCTGGGAGAATACGTTTTCCAGGAGTGTTCTCGGTGTAGTAACGAAATAACTTGGTCAGAAATGTCCGCGGCTTTGGATAACGGTGGTTTGTGCAATTATTGCTGGCACATGTCCGAGAAAGCCAAAGACGAATAAGCGTCCAAAATAGCCAAAAATGGCCAGGCTCGGGTCTGGACTCGATTTTCATTCTGACCCGGATTTCGCGCCGGATTGTTCAAAGACCAAGATGCCAAGGGCAACCAACAAAGCGGCTCGCTGCAAAACCGTTACAACCAGGGGCTGGACTATGTGATTATTTTTGTCCCCGATTATTCTGATTGACAAGATGCCTTTTCAAAGGGCATTTTTTTACAAAACATCAACAGCTAAGGTGGAATTTTGAAAAAAATTGTTGCGTTCATATTTCTTGGCATTTTCGTTAACTGCTCTTCAGCCTTTTTAATTAATGCATGGGCTGCAATTCCTCAAGATAAAGCAGATCGAATCTCTAAGCAGGCACGGTTAATCATCATTCAAGGATCAAATCGCGCATCTGTTAGCGAAGCGATAAAGGCAGTTGGCTCTCCTGATTTTGTAATTTATTCCAAAAATTACCCCCCAAGTGGCCCTCTGTCTATAGCTATAGGGTCTGCCTTTACCTTGGCTTATGTCCATGAGGGTTGCGTTTTATCGTATCTGACATTCAACAAACAAGGTCAAGCAGTGGGGGCGATGGCCGGTGGAATCAACTATTCGTCACAAAATGACAAGTGGCTTAATTGTCCTGACTCAACATTTGAGGACGATATGCGTAGTCTTCAGAAATATTCTTGCTCAGGTGTTAAACCTCATAAGCATTGTCAGGCCAATCAAGGGGGTAATAAGGTAAGAGACACATCCATTGATCGTAATTCGCTCGATAGGAAAGCGAAAATTAAAGAATTGTTTAGTGGTTGGGATGGCTCGCTTCAAAATCTAGAGATATTGGTAAAATCAAAAATGCATGATCCAGGCAGCTACGAGCACGTGCAGACCATTCATCAGGACAAATTAGATTATTTGTTAGTACTAACTAGATTTAGAGCAAAAAACCAGCTTGGTGCGAAAACATTAAACACAGTACGGGCAAAAGTAGATATTAACGGCAATGTTTTACAGATTGTCGATTCATATTGATATCCGAGCGCAAGTGATATTTAGCCCGCGTAGGGCGCAATAACCGAAGGGCATTGCGCCGGATGTATCGAGCGTGCGGTGGATGGTGCAATGCGCTGCGCTTATTGCACCCTACGGTTCTGGCTGCCGTTCGATCAGACGTCCACGATCTCCACTGGCGTGTACGGCGGCACGGCGTCGAACAGTTCGACCAGGTCGGCGTTGCGCATGCGGATGCAGCCGTGCGAGTGCGGGGCTTGTTCGAAGCCTTCGTCCGGTGTGCCGTGGATGTAGATATAGCGCCGCATCGTGTCGCAGCTGCCGAGTCGATTGAAGCCGGGTTCGGTGCCGGACAGCCAGAGGATGCGGGTCAGGATCCAGTCGCGATCCGGCTGGGATTCGCCGAGTTCCGGCGTATAGATTTCGCCGGTTGGGCGACGGGCCTTGAACACGGCATTCAACGGCTGGTCACCGCCGATTTTGGCCCGCACGATGTGTTGTCCGCGCGGCGTGCGGTAGCTGCCGGTTTCCTCGCCGGGGCCATTGGCGGCGGTGGACACCGGGTAGCGGCGGACAACGCTTTCGGTGTCGTCGAGCAGTTCGAGGATCTGGTCGGCCAGGGAGATGCGGAGTTTCATATTTTTGCCTTCGCCCGCCGTTCGGCGAAGAAGCGCGACAGCAGCGCGCCGCATTCTTCCGCCAGCACGCCGCCGCCGGCCGTCGCGTGATGGTTCAGGCGCGCTTCGGCGAACAGGTCGATGACGCTGCCGACGGCGCCGGTCTTCGGGTCGCGCGCGCCGAACACGACGCGTTCGACGCGCGCATGCATGATCGCGCCGCAACACATCACGCAGGGTTCCAGCGTCACGTACAGCGTGCTGCCGGGCAGCCGGTAATTGCCCAGATGCAGGCCGGCATCGCGCAGCGCCATGACCTCGGCGTGGGCGCTGGGGTCGTGGGCGGAAATCGGCTGGTTGTAGCCGCGCCCGACGATCTCGCCATCCACCACCAGCACCGCGCCCACCGGCACTTCGCCGGCCGCGCGCGCCAGTTCGGCCTGCGCCATGGCGGCGCGCATGAAGGCGGTGTCGGCGTTCGGGTCTGGCGGGGCGTCGCGATCGGCTGGCACAGGGTTGGGTGGAGTTGGAATTGGCGGCAGTTTAGTGGTTTGACCGCGTCGCCGCTTCTATCCTGAGAGCAGGGCATCGCAGGAGGCAAACGATGAAGCTGCTAACCTGGAACATTCAATGGGGGCGCGGCCTCGATGGTCGCGTCGATCTGGCGCGCATGGTCGAAAGCGTGCGCGGGTTGGGCGATTTCGACGTGATCTGTCTGCAGGAAGTGGCGGTGAACTTCCCCGGCCTGCGCGGCAACGATGGTCGCGACCAGATGGCCGAACTGGCCCGGCTGTTGCCCGGTTACGTGCCGATCTTTGCGCCGGCCATCGACGTGCCGGATGAGCGGGGGAGCCGCAAACAATTCGGCAACGCGATTTTTTCGCGCTTGCCGGTCGGCCAGGTCTGGCGCCATTTGCTGCCGTGGCCGAGCGATCCCGGCGTGCCGAGCATGCAGCGGGTCTTGCTGGAAGCCGTGCTGCAGGCGGAATTCGGGCCGGTGCGCGTGCTGACCACGCATCTGGAGTACTACTCGTTGCTACAGCGCCAAGCCCAGATCGACGCGATTCGCGGCCTGCATGCCGAGGCGTGCGCGCAGGCGCGGCAGCCGCGCCGGGGCGAGAACGAGGCCGGCGGCAGCTTCGAGGTGTTCGCGCGCCCAAGCGCCGCGCTGCTGTGCGGTGACATGAATTTCCCGGCGACTGCGCCGGAGCGCGCGCGGTTGCTGGCGCCGTTCGCCGACGCCACGCCGGGTTTCATGGATAGCTGGGAGCTGCGCTACCCGGGCGAACCCCATGCGCCGACGGTCGGCATCCATCCGGTCGATTTCGTCGATGCACCGGCCTGTTTCGATTTCGTTTTTCTGAGCGAGGATCTGGCGCCGCGCCTGCGCGCATATGGCGTCGACCAGGCCAGCGAGGCGTCGGATCATCAGCCGGTGTGGGTGGATTTGACGTAAATCAACCTTGGCGGCCTTGTCTCTGTACAATCCGGCCTCCCGCGCGCTTCACCAATCGACGTGCGGTTTCTTTTTTCTGATCGTTCCGATCACTTATACGTCTGCCTCGATTGGTGTCGCCATCCGCGCGACAGGCCGTCGCAGGAGCTGTAAACCCCTATGTCATCCCCCATTAATAGCGCCGGCACCACCGTGTCCGCCGATCCGACTATCATTGTTTCCACCGGCGTGAAATTCACCGATCTCGGCCTGTCCGAGCCCTTGCTGCGCGCCGTCGCCGAAACCGGCTACACGACGCCGACGCCGATCCAGGCGCAGGCCATTCCGCAGGTGCTTAAAGGTGGCGATCTGCTCGCCGCAGCGCAGACCGGCACCGGCAAGACCGCCGGGTTCACGTTGCCGATCCTGCATCGGCTGACCACCACGCAAGCCGCCGTTGCTAAGCCCGGCCGGCCGCGCTGTCTGATTCTGGTGCCGACGCGCGAACTCGCCGCGCAGGTCGAGGAATCGGTGCGCACCTACGGCAAGCACGTCACGATCAAGTCGATGGTGATGTTCGGCGGCGTCAACATCAACCCGCAGTACAGCGCGTTGCGCGGCAAGGTCGACATCCTGGTGGCGACGCCCGGCCGCCTGCTCGATCACGTCGGCCAGAAGACGGTGGACCTGTCCGGCGTCGAAATCCTGGTGCTCGACGAGGCCGACCGCATGCTCGACATGGGCTTCATCCGCGACATCAAGAAAGTCATCGCGCTGATCCCCAAACAGCGCCAGACCCTGCTGTTCTCGGCAACCTTCTCCGACGAAATCAAGCTGCTCGCCAACGGCCTGCTGAACAACCCCAGCACGGTCGAAGTGGCGCGCCGCAATACCGCCTCCGAACTGGTCGAACAATCAGTCCACATGGTGGCGCAGGCGCACAAGAAGGATCTGTTGTCGCACCTGATCAAGCATCACAACTGGCAGCAGGTGCTGGTGTTCACCCGCACCAAGCACGGCGCCAACAAGCTGGCCGAGAAGCTGCTGAAGGACAACATCCCCGCCGCCGCGATCCACGGCAACAAGAGTCAGGCCGCGCGCACCCGCGCATTGGCCGACTTCAAGAGCAGCAAGTTGCAGGTGCTGGTGGCGACCGACATCGCCGCGCGCGGCATCGATATCGACCAGCTGCCGCAAGTGGTCAACTTCGAGCTGCCCAACGTGCCGGAAGACTACGTGCATCGCATCGGCCGCACCGGCCGCGCCGGCACGTCGGGTTCCGCCGTGTCGCTGGTGGATCGCGAGGAAATGAATTACCTGAAGGACATCGAGCGTCTGATCAAGCGCCAGATTGCGGTGGTCGTGGTGGAAGGCTTCGTGCCGCCGTCGCCGAGTGCCGCGGCATTGAGCGCACGCGAAGACGAGCGTCCGCCGCGCCAGCCGGGGGCTGGTCGTGGTGGTCAAGGTCGTGGTGGCCAAAGTCGCGGCCAGGCCGGCGCGGGACGCAGCGATCAGAATCGCGGTCAACCGCGAACTGGGAATAAACCCGCTGGCAACAAGCCGGCTGGTGGCAACCCCGGTTTTGGAGCGCCTCGTTCAGCCGGTGGCCCAAAACCCGCAGCGGCGGGCGGTGCCAATCCGGCGCGCAATCCGCGTCCCGCCGTCGCCACCGGCGCGCCGACGCCGAATCGTCGCGAGTCGCATAATGCCTCCCACAACACCGCGCGGCCGCAAGCGGCGTTGTTCAGCGGCAAGCCGAAGTCGGGCAGTTAACTTTCCGCTCACGATAATCCGTCATACCCGCGTATGCGGGTATCCAGTTTCGTAGCGTCAACTGGGTTCCCGCATGCGCGGGAACGACGAAGTATTTGTAGGATGGGCAAAGCGCAGCGTGCCCATCAACTCGCGTGAAATGTTGGGCACGCTGCGCTTTGTCCAACCTACGAAATCGACGGGAGTTCCCCATGGAAACCGCCAAACCCCTCTTCTCCTATCGCCCGTACTGGGCCAAGCGCTTCGGCGTCTCCACCTTCCTGCCGATGTCGAAGCGGGAAATGGACGCGCTCGGCTGGGACAGTTGCGATGTCATTCTGGTCACCGGCGATGCCTACATCGACCATCCCAGTTTCGGCATGGCGCTGATCGGGCGCTTGCTGGAAGCGCAGGGATTCCGCGTCGGCATCATCGCGCAACCGGACTGGAAATCCGCCGATCCGTTCCGTGCGCTGGGCCGGCCGAACCTGTATTTCGGTGTGACCGCCGGCAATATGGATTCGATGGTTAATCGCTATACCTCCGAGCGAAAAATTCGTTCCGATGACGCCTACACGCCGGGCGCCGCGCCCGACAAACGCCCGGACCGCGCGCTGACCGTCTACGCCCAGCGCTGCCGCGAGGCATACAAGGATGTGGCGGTGGTGATCGGCGGCATCGAGGGTTCGCTGCGCCGCATCGCGCATTACGACTACTGGTCAGACACGGTGCGCCGCTCGGTGCTGCTCGATTCCAAGGCCGACATGCTGCTGTTCGGCAACGCCGAGCGCGCGCTGGTCGACCTGACTCATCGCCTGGCGGCGGGCGAATCGATCAAGCACATCCGCGACCTGCGCGGCAGTGCGTTTATGGTCAGCCACGGCTGGAAACCTTCTGACAACAACGAAACCCCGTGGAGCGAACTAGATTCGCTGGCGATGGATACGCCGGGGCGGGTGGACAAACATCCCGATCCGTATGCGATGACACTCCCTTCCCCCGCAAGCGGGGGAGGGGCTGGGGGAGAGGGAAAAACCGCTGCGCCACCAAAACCGATCCCCAATGACATCCTGATTTATGCCCGCGAACTCCGCAGCCATCAAACCGATGCTGAACAATTGCTGTGGGGTGTACTACGCGCCAAGCGTTTCCTTGATCTGAAGTTTCGCCGCCAGCATCCAATTGGGCGCTACATCCTCGATTTCTATTGCGATGAACTGAAGCTTGCTATCGAACTGGATGGCGGGCAGCACGCGGAACAACAAACCTATGATCAGGCCAGGACCACATTCCTGGAGGGGCAGGGAATTCATGTTCTGCGCTATTGGAATAACCAGGTTCTTGGTGAAACCGATGCGGTATTGCAGGCGATCTATCAGGAAGTTGGCCGGCTCAGGCCCTCTGATGAAACTACCAGCCAACCGACTAGGCTGCCCAAAGACGTCAGCCAAGTCTCTGGCTGTCCCCCAGCCCCTCCCCCGCTTGCGGGGGAGGGGAGCGGTGCCAGCGCTGACATGTTGCGTTCAAGCCAGCCAACCAAAACCGCTTTTCCCCCCTCGCCCGCAAGCGGGAGAGGGGCCGGGGGAGAGGGAGCGACCATCCACCCTCTCCGTTTTCTCTCCAAGGAAGCCCGCCTCGCCGCCATCCACGCCGCGCGCGCGCATACCGTGGTGCGTCTGCCGGCCTACGAGCAGGTCGAGAAGAATCCCATCCTGTACGCCCACGCTTCGCGCGTGTTCCATCTCGAATCCAATCCCGGCAACGCCCGCGCGATGGTGCAGGCGCATGGCGACGGCGCCGGCTTGCGCGATGTCTGGCTGAATCCGCCGCCGATTCCGCTGACCACGCCGGAAATGGATGCGGTGTTCGATGCGCCGTTTGCCCGCGCGCCGCACCCAAGCTATGGCGAAGCGAAAATCCCGGCCTGGGAGATGATCCGTTTCAGCGTCAACATCATGCGCGGCTGCTTCGGCGGTTGTACCTTCTGCTCAATCACCGAGCACGAAGGCCGCATCATCCAGAGCCGTTCGGAAGAATCGATCCTGCACGAGATCGAGGCCATCCGCGACAAGACGCCCGGCTTCACCGGCGTCATTTCCGACCTCGGCGGCCCCACCGCCAACATGTACCGGCTGGCCTGCAAAGACCCGAAGATCGAATCCGCCTGTCGCCGCCTGAGTTGCGTGTATCCGGACATCTGCGAAAACATGTCCACCGACCATGGCCCGCTGATCCAGGTCTACCGCAAGGCGCGCGCGCTGCCCGGCATCAAGAAGATTCTGATCGGCTCCGGCGTGCGCTACGACCTCGCCGTGAAGTCGCCGGAATACGTCAAGGAACTGGTCACCCATCACGTCGGCGGCTATCTCAAGATCGCACCGGAACACACCGAGGACGGTCCGCTCGCCCACATGATGAAGCCCGGCATGGGCGCCTACGACCGCTTCAAGCAACTGTTCGAGAAGTACTCGCAGGAAGCCGGCAAGGAGCAGTACCTGATCCCGTATTTCATCGCCGCCCACCCTGGCACGACCAATCAGGACATGCTCAATCTGGCGCTCTGGCTGAAGCGCAACAAGTTCCGCCTCGATCAGGTGCAGACCTTCCTGCCGACGCCGATGGCGATTGCCACAACGATGTATCACAGCGAACTCAACCCGCTGAAGAAGGTGTTGCGCGGCGCCCAGAGCGTGGCCGTCACCAAGCAGGGCCGCGTGCGCAAACTGCACAAGGCCTTCCTGCGCTACCACGACCCGGAAAACTGGCCGATGCTGCGCGAAGCGCTGAAGGAAATGGGCCGCGAAGATCTGATCGGCAACGGCAAACATCACTTGATTCCCAGCTTCCAGCCCGCCGGCACCGGCCGCTGGTTCGAACCCAGCCCCGGCGCCAAGACTGAAGGTGCCCGTAAACCGGAGCGCGAGGAGCGCGCCTACATCCACTCACCGCCGAGCGGACGCGCGCAGCCTACCGCCGGCAAACCCAAGAGCACGCCGCGCAGTGACCGCTTCGGCAAGGACACGCCACGCCAAAGCACGCCAACCCGGGGGCCGCGCGCGACGGAAGCGGAAGCCCCGCCACCCCGACGTGGCGCCGGACGCGGTACGAAACCGGGTGCCCGGCCGGAGTTCTCGCCCGACAACAGCGGACGCCGAGGGCGGGGCGACGGGAAAACCAGGAAATAATGACTCGATATAGGGAATCGCGCCTTGGAAGGCGCTCCTACGGCAGCGTGGTAGGAGCGCCTTCCAAGGCGCGATTGCCGTTTATTGCAGGCCGTTTAAGCGGCGTAGCGGTGTTCCATCTTGTGCGCGAATTCGCCTTCGCTGGCTTGGCCCTTGATCATCGCTTCCGGCACTTCCATGAGCCGGCCGGAGGTGACGTCGTAGATGTAGCCGTAGATCGGGATGTCCTTCGGCACCAGCGGATGATTACGGATGCGTTCGACATCTTCCAGCACGCTCGCCTTCTGGTCCTTGATGGTCAGCCAGGCCATCTTGGCGCCTTCCGGTGAACCCGGTCCCGGACCTACATCGCTCCAGCCATCGGGGCCGATGCGGGCGGTCTTCAGGCTCTTCGACAGCAGGTCGCCCATGATTTCGTCGGTGAAGGTTTCCATGCCGCAGTTGGTGTGGTGGACCACGAACCACTCGCGCGTGCCGAGCAGCTTGTAGGAAATCACCAGGGAGCGGATGGCGTCGTCGCTGGCGCGGCCGCCGGCGTTGCGGATGACATGCGCGTCACCTTCGACCAGTCCGGCGAATTTGGCCGGGTCAAGCCGGGCGTCCATGCAGGTGAGAACGGCGAAGCGGCGCGCCGGCGGCATGGCCAGTTTGCCCTTGTCGCCGAAGGCATCGACATAAGCCTCGTTGGCGCGCAGTACTTCCTTGAATACATTGCTCATAATTCCTCCTCGTATCCTGTCTATTTCAGAAGGCCAACGGAACCCCGTCGACCGTCTTTTAGATGGTGCTGGTGGTGGTTCGTTCCCGAGCGGTCAGGGCCGACGCGCAGGGTTGATCGAGTGTTTGTTGCGAATGATGAGACGATGAAATTTCAGATGCTTCCCCTGGGTGCCCGCTTTGAATTCGAGGGCAAGGTTTATGTGAAAACCGGTCCGCTGACGGCGGCCACGGAGGCGGGCGGGCAACGCATGATTCCGCGCTCGGCGCTGCTCAAGCCGCTCGATGCGCCGGCGGCGCAGCCTGCGAAAAGCGGCCGCAAGCTGGATGCGACGGCGGTGACGGCGGCGTTCGAACTGTTCTTTGCCGATTGCGCGCGCTTGTTGCAGACGGCGGAGACGGACCTGTTGCGGGCGCGGGCGTTGCGTGCAGAACTGGATGCGGCGCGGCAACGATTCCTGGCCGGGCTGGAATAAGGCCGTACCTATACTGGACGCATGAGGTGCCTGTATGGAGGCAATGCTGCGATGCTGAACAGGGCTGGGTCGATTCGGAAAATGGCGCTGGTCGCAGGCTTGGCGTTGCTCGCGGCGTTGCCGTTGTCGCCTGCTTTTGCGGAAACGGGCAGCGGAGACAAAGCCACTGACATGCTGCTTGATCTGTTCATCATGCGGCCGCTTGGCTTGCTGGCCACGGGGGTCGGTTCGGTGGCTTTCGTGGTGGCGTTGCCGTTCA
>JASJPK010000016.1:0-1936 GCA_031426735.1 Hydrogenophilaceae bacterium
TTGAGCACGATGGACGCCGTATCGGCGAACAGAAACCTGTAATCGGTCGCCAGGTCGCGCAATGTGTTCAGGTTGATCTGGATGCGATCGGCAATTTCGTTAGCCGCGATCTTGGCGCGCGCTAGTTCGGTGCTGACCGCATCGCGCAGGCTGGTGATGGTCTTTAGCCCTTTCATGGCACCAGCGAACTCGCCACGAACCACAGGCATGTATGTTTTCCCAATACGCTCATTGAGCTTGGCAACGTGCGCCGCCAGATCAGCTTCTCCGAAAGCCTGAATCTCCACGCGAATCTGATCCTTGCGCGACTTGACCAGCCGCTCTAGCGTCAGCCGCTTGGCGCGCATCTCGTCACGGATGAAGTCGATGGCCCGGAACAGTTCGTCGATACTAGCGGTCTGTGCCAGCGCCTGTTCTTTGGCCAGCACCAGACGGTCCTCGCCGTCCTTGAGGAACTTTCCCATATTGTCGGCGTCGGCGAAGTCCTGGTCGGTGGATAGGTCGGTCTTGATCTTGCCGATGAAGTCCATGGCCTTCCCCTTGAAGGCGTCGAGGTTGGTGGCCAGCACCCGGCCCTCGACCCTGATGGTCAGCGCCGGCAGCCCCTCGATCGGCGCCGCCACGGGCACTGGAGCATCTGCGGACGGCTGGTAGGCAGCCAGATCCTCGTCAAACTGTTTCCAACCGGCTTCGATGCGCCGGAACCAGGCGGCATCCGGTTGGACCCAGCACGACACGCACTTGTCGGGCGTGCCGTCGGACACCGTGAACAGCAACTTGTCGGCCTTCGTCACCAGCAGCACCTGCTGGCACTGCGGCATGTGTTCGTCCGGCACCTTGCCGGCGACAACAGACGCAGCCAATTCCTCGTTGTGCTGTTTATGCTCCCAAGCAATCGAGCCGTCCATGGTCAGGCCATCCGTGGATACCGACAGTTTCCCCTCACTGTAGACGTTGGGGAACAGATCCTGGCCGATGATGCTGGCCTCGATATACGGGCGGATGGAGGCCTCGGTGGCGTGGCCGTTGGCCAGTACGTTCTCCTCGAACCACTTGGAGAACACCTGCGGATTGCCGGTGTGTTTCATCTCCAGCAACTTCGATCGCGTGACGTGCTTGGATAGGCCGAGCATGGCGGCGGCTTCGCTGGAGTTGTTGTGTTCCAGACGATGCTGGCCCCACTCGGGACTACCCTGGATAAGGTCATGTAGTTTCATTGCTGTTCTCCTTTCTCGCCACGCGCATAATCGGCCAGCCATTCAGCATCTGCTGGTGCCGCCGGCGCGGCTGGTCCAGCCGGCTTGGCCAGCGCATTGATCTTGGCCTCCTGTTCCGGCGTTAGCGTGTACCGACTCTTGATGGTCGTGACGATGTCCGCCGGCGTCCGACCGCCGGCAATCAGCACGCACCAGGATTTCTGATTGGCGGTCAGTTGGGCGTCAGAATACGGACTGAGCGCAGGGCGGGCGGGGGCCGCCTCTTCCGGTTCTCGCAGTTCCTCCGGCAAATCCTCGATATCCTGATTAAAGATGTCGGAGGCCGCCGTGACGTTCAGGATCATGGCCACCTGGGCGCGCTTACAGGCCATTTTGAGGATGGTGTTCGCCTGGTCGGCTGGTTCGGTGCGGACCTGCTTGGTCTTTTCCACCTTGCCCTGATACTTGCCGAACTTAATGCGCCGGCGGTTCTCCGCCATCAGATCGAATTCTTCCTCGCAGATCGCCCGGCGCCAGCGGTACTTTTCTTCGCCGCTGGAGCACTCGCCCATGCCCTCACCCAGCACGATGCCGCTAGTCTGGTGGGTGCCGACGGCTGCGATCCGATAACGCACTTCACCGGCCGCTGATAAATCCTCCACCCGGTAACTGACGGCGATCCGGAAGGTGGCGGCCAGCACTTCGGCGCCGGGTTTATACAGGCTTGGTTTCTTGGTGCC
>JASJPK010000017.1:0-44698 GCA_031426735.1 Hydrogenophilaceae bacterium
CGGCTTGTGCACCAGGGCCTGCGCCACCAGCACGCGTCGCTTCATGCCGCCGGAAAGCAGGCGGGTGTAGGTTTCTGCTTTGTCGGTGAGACCGAGATTGGCGAGCAATTCCTCGATCCAGTCATCGTTGTGGCGCAACCCGAAATAACCGGATTGCAGCCGTAATGTCTCCCGCACCGTGAAGAACGGGTCGTACACCAGTTCCTGCGGCACGACACCGAGCGAGCGACGCGCGTCGCGGTATTGCGTAGTGACGTCGTAGCCCATGATCGCCACCGAACCGGCGGAAGCGCGGGTCAGTCCGGCGAGTATGCTGATCAACGTCGTCTTGCCGGCGCCATTGGGGCCAAGCAGCGCGAAGAACTCGCCTTGTTCGATATCGAGATCGATGCCGCGCAACGCATGCACGCGCGGAAAACGTTTCTCCAGGCCACGCAGGCGAACGGCAGGACTCATTACGGCAGAAACCGGGCAGCAATCAGAACTGATCGGCGATGCCGTAGAGCCGCGCCAGACTGCTCAGGCTTTCCGGCACGTTGCGGAACTGCAATTCTTTTCCGTCGGCACGCCGACGCAACGCCAGCAGCAAACTGAGGGCGGATGAGTCCATCCGCCCCACACCGGCCAGATCGAACACCGTGGAACCGGCACCGATAGCAGCCTCGCCTGCGGCCAACAGGTGGGTGGCATTATCGAGAACCAGATCGCCCTCCAACATGGCGATACCCGCGTTTACGACCACGCCGGCAGGCATTATTTTTTTGCCCCGGCCGGCTGATTGCGGCGCGACAAAGCGGCCAGCAGGCCCTCGACGCCCCCTTTGCGCACTTCGGAATTAAAGGAGTTGCGATACACCGTCACCATACTGACGTTATCCACTAGCACGTCGTAGACTTTCCACCCGGCATCCGTCTTTTCCATGCGGTAATCGATGGGAATCGGCGGCGCGCCCGGCTTGCTGACTTCGGTATTGACCATGACGTCGGTTTCGGCTGGCGCGGCTTTGAAGGGTTTGAACTCGACTCGATAGTCGGCCACGCTGGTTAGCGATGCCGAATAAGTCCGCACCAACATGGTACGGAATTCATTGACCAGGCTTTCCTGCTGCTCCGGTGTGGCCTTGCTCCAGTTCTTGCCGACAGCGAGTTGAGTCATCTGCCGAAAATCGAAATTGGGCAGAATTTTCTGTTCCACCAGATCGAGGATCTTTTTGTTGTTGCCACTCTTGATGTCCTTGTCCTGCTTGACGATACGCAGTACATCATTGGTGGTATTCCTGGCCAGGACATCCGGCGAAACGACTTCCGCTACCGCGCCAAAGCTGATTGCCAACAGGCCGGCAGTAAGCAACTGCATCAATCTATTCATGAATATTTACCTCACTCTTGCAAGAACTTATTAAACAACTGTAGTGACATCCCCGGTCAAGGTAAGTTGCTACCGATCTGGCACAACTGTCGACCTTGGGTTTGCTGCATCTGACTGCACTATGGGGCAGCTGGCGTGTCGGCGGCACTATCGCCTTTGTTGTAGAGAAACTGGCCGATCAGATTCTCCAGCACGACCGCGCCCTGGGTAATTCTGAGCGTATCTCCATTTGCCAGCATTTTCGCATCGCCGCCCGCATCGAGCGCGACGTACTGCTCGCCCAGCAAGCCGGATGTCATGATCGAAGCGCTGCTGTCCTTGGGAAAGGGATAACGCGTATCCAGCGAAATCGTCACCGTCGCTTCATACGACTTCGGATCGAATCCGATCTCTGCGACGCGGCCGACCACGACCCCCGCGCTCTTCACCGGCGCACGCGCCTTGAGCCCGCCAATGTTGTCGAAGGATGCTTTCACGACATACGTCTCGCTGCTGTCGAAATTACCCAGATTTCCCACCTTCAAGGCCAGGAAGAGAATGGCGACGATACCTGCCACGACGAAGATACCTACCCAAAGATCAAGTGTTGCGCGCTGCATGGATCAAACCCCACGGAACATGAATGCGGTCAGTACGAAATCCAGGCCCAGAATGGCCAGGGACGAAGTCACCACGGTACGGGTGGTGGCGCGAGAGACGCCTTCCGCCGTGGGCGGGGCATCGTAGCCCTCGAACAGCGCGATGATGGTGACGGCAATGCCGAATACCACACTCTTGAGGACGCCATTGAGAATGTCTTCCTTGAAATCGACGGCAGCTTGCATCTGCGACCAGAACGAGCCTTCGTCGACACCGATCAGCACGACACCGACCAGATAGCCGCCCAATACGCCCATCGCCGAGAACAACGCAGCCAACAAGGGCATGGAAATTACTGCCCCCCAGAAACGCGGCGCCACTACGCGCGCGATCGGATCCACCGCCATCATTTCCATCGCGGCTATCTGCTCGGTTGCCTTCATCAGCCCGATTTCCGCCGTGATGGCCGAGCCCGCCCGGCTGGCGAACAGCAATGCCGCCACGACCGGCCCGAGTTCGCGCACCAGCGAAAGTGACACCAGCACGCCGAGCGCCTCTTCGGAGCCATAGGTTTGCAGCGTTTCGTATCCCTGCAGGCCCAGCACCATGCCGACAAACAACCCGGAAACCAGAATGATGATCAGCGAGAGCACGCCGGCGGTGAATATCTCCCGCACGATCAGGTGAAAACGCCGGAAACTGGTACCGGAATGCAGCAAAACGAGCAGGAAGAAATGTGCCGCCACGCCCATGCGCCAGACTCTGTCCACCGAACGTCGGCCGATACCTCGCACACTTTCCAGCAAAGCGTCGATCATGCCGGCAACCCCAGATCTGCCGCATAGTCCGGCGCCGGGTAGTGGAAAGGCACCGGCCCATTTTCTTCACCATGCACGAACTGGTGCACATAAGGCAGGTGCGAGGCCTTGATCTCGGCGGGCGTGCCTTGCGCCTCGATCACGCCTTCGGAAACGAAATAAACGTAGTCGACCATCTTCAGTGATTCCTGGACATCGTGTGTAACAACGATCGAGGTCATACCCAACGTATCGGTAAGGCGACGAATCAGATTTCCGGTAACCCCCAGCGAAATCGGGTCAAGCCCGGCAAACGGCTCGTCATAAAGGATCAGCATCGGATCGAGTGAAATCGAACGCGCCAACGCCACGCGACGGGCCATGCCGCCAGATAGCTCCGACGGCATCAGATCGTGCGCACCACGCAAACCGACTGCATTCAATTTCATGAAAACCAGATCGCGAATCATCTCTTCAGGCAGGTCAGTGTGCTCTCGCAACTGGAATGCCACATTCTCGAAGACCGACATGTCAGTGAATAGCGCGCCGAATTGAAACAACATGCCCATGCGCCGACGCAGTCGATACAGGCCATCCTGATCCAATTTCCCCATCTCTACACCATCGACCATCAGACTGCCGCTGGTAGGCTTGAGCGCTCCCCCCATCAATCGCAGCAATGTTGTCTTGCCACAACCGGAATTCCCCATGATGGCGATCACTTGTCCGCGGCGCGCGTTCAGATTGATGTCTTTGAGTACCAGGCGCTGGCCGTAGGTAAACGAAAGATCGCGAATTTCGATGAGGTTTTCGGACACTGAGTACTTGGTTTTATTTTTTCGGGCTGCCGCATTCTAACAGCCTGTCGGACTTTCCCCGTGCTCACGGGGAAAGTCCGGCAGGCTGTTTGCAGGGGTCAAAGCCCCATAACTTCAAGCAATGTAGCGACACGATCGATCTGGCCAAGATCGCCATCGAGGCTGATCAGGTAGCGTGGAGCAGAACCCGACTTTCCCGCCAGAGCCGCCGCCAACTCCTTGAGCGATGAATCGCGCGAAAACCACAATAGACTCGCATCGTCACGCCGCATCGACAATGCCTTGCCGGCCAGTTCAGCAGGAACCGGCAGCGCTTCTTCGCTCTCCAGCAGAAACTGGAATTGTTCATGCGTATCCGCCTGCCATTGCGCCAACTGTTCCGGGCTGGCCTGTTGCCAAGCCGCACGCTCGAGAAACACACAATTGAACTGCGTATTGAAGTAGGTGAGCTGCCACTCGTCCGGCATATCGGCCGGATAAAACGACTCGCGCCAAGCCGGGTAGGACCATCCCAGCGCGCCAAGCCGTATGGCTCCGTTCATCTCGGTTGAGGACATAGATTCTTACTCAATTCTCACAATGGCGAAATCGCAACAGCATCAGGGATGTCATTAGGACGAAGGTATATAGGATTTTGCTTACATAGAGGCGTCTCTATATTCTGCATGTCAAGAATTCTGTTGTCTGCCAAGTCCAGTACTACCCAAACCCAAAGGAGATCGAAATGAAAGTGAAATCCCTCGTTGCCGCCTTGTTGGTGTGTGCCTCTCCCGCCGTTTTTGCTGCCGACGCCGCCGCTCCCGCGCCTGCCGTCAAGCAAGTTCCCCAGACCCCGGAAGCCTGGCTGGCCCGCATGACCGACATGACCCAGAACATGTCCGCTTACAAAGACCCGAAGGTGTTCGTGCCCTGGTTGAACGCCGTTACCGAACCCAGCTTCTACACCACCATGGGCAACAACATGATGGATCCGGGCAACTGGCTGAACATGGCTAATTCCATGACCCAGCCGGGCGCTTTGACCAACGTGGCCGCGTTCGCCGACCCCAACGTCTACATGAAGTGGCTGGCCGCAACCATGGACCCCAACTTCTACACCGCCGTGCTGACCCAATTGTCCGACCCGGGCAAACTGATGCGTTGGGCGATGTCGCCGATGGACCCGAAAGCGCTGTCCATGCTGACGAACACGTTGAACCCCAACATGTACGTGAAGTGGATGACGTCCCCCCTGGACCCGCGCGCACTGCAGTTGATGATGGCCCCGGTTAATCCCAACCTGTACATGGGCTGGCTGGGCGCTTCCATGAACCCCGCTTCCTATGGCGATATGTGGAAAGGCTTCATGAACCCGGTTGCCGGCATGCCTACCTTGGCCATGCCCACCATGCCTGCCATGACCGTGCCCGCCACGCCTTGGGCCGTTCCTGCCGCTCCCGCCGCCGGCGCCCCCAGCTTCAACTTCTTCGACCCGAATGCATGGACCCAGATGATGCCGGCCGCCCCGCAAGGTGGTTATGCCTTCCCGTTCCCGCTGCCCACCGCTCCGGCTGCCGCTCCCGCTGCGCCCGCCGCCAAGTAATTCAGGTTCGTAACCATAAAAAACGGCTGCTTCGGCAGCCGTTTTTTCGTTCATAGACTTGAAGAGATTCTATTCCCGCCGCCAAAGCGTGCCTTGCGGTCCATCTTCCAGAATGACGCCAGCCGCCTTGAGCTCGTCCCGAATGGCATCCGAGCGCTTGAAATCCTTGGCCTTGCGTGCGGCCAAACGTTCGCCAATCAGCGCTTCGATACGCTCGGCACCGTACTCGTTACCGGTTTCATTGGCCGTATCGTTGCCGACTCCGGCCTGCATGAACTGCTCAGGGTCGCGTTGCAACAAACCCAACACGCCAGCCAGCGACTTGAGCAAACCTGCCATTTTCGACGCTTCGGCAGGCGCGCCCGTGCGCATCCGATTCGCCTCTGCCGCTAGATCGAACAACACCGCCAAGGCTTCCGGCGTATTGAAGTCGTCATCCATCGCCGCCTGGAAACGCACCGCATAAGAATTACCCCAATCCAGTGTCGACAGCGCCGCATCGACACCGCGCAAAGCCGTATACAGGCGCGTCAGCGCCGCTTTGGCATCATCCAGATGTTGGTCGGAATAATTCAGCGGACTGCGGTAATGGGCACGCAAGATAAAGAAGCGAACCACTTCCGCATCGTATTTCTGCAGCACTTCGCGGATCGTGAAGAAGTTGCCGAGGCTCTTCGACATCTTCTCGTCGTCGACGCGGACAAAACCGTTGTGCAGCCAGTAATTGACGAACTTGCAGTCGTGCGCGCCTTCCGACTGTGCGATTTCGTTTTCATGGTGCGGAAACTGCAAATCCTGGCCGCCGCCGTGAATGTCGAAATGCTTGCCGAGCAAATCGGACCCCATCGCGGAACATTCGATATGCCAGCCGGGCCGCCCGGCGCCCCAGGGCGAAGGCCAGGACGGCTCGCCGGGTTTGGCCGCTTTCCAGAGCACGAAATCCATCGGATCGCGTTTGTTCGGATCGACTTCCACGCGCTCGCCGGCGCGCAGATCCTCCAGCGATTTGCCGGAAAGCCTGCCGTATTGGGCGAAGCTCTGCACCGCGTAATAAACATCGCCATTCGCAGCAGGATAAGCATGGCCGCGATCGATCAGGCTCTGGATCATGTTCAGCATATTGCCGACGTACTCGGTGGCACGCGGCTCGTGGTCGGGCGGCAGCACGCCCAGCGCCGCGCCATCTTCATGCATCGCAGCGATGAAACGGTCGGTCAACGCGGTGAACGGCTCACCGTTGTCCTGCGCCCGCTTGATGATCTTGTCGTCGATATCGGTAATGTTGCGGACATAAGTGACCTGATAACCCGAACTGCGCAACCAGCGCGTCACCATATCGAACACGACCAGCACACGGGCGTGGCCGAGATGGCAGTAGTCGTACACGGTCATGCCGCAGACGTACATGCGCACCTGGCCGGGAACGATCGGACTGAAGATTTCTTTCTTGCGGGTCAGCGTGTTATGCAGCGCAAGCATCAGCCCTGTCCCTTCGTCCAAGTATCTTTCAGCCCGACCGCGCGGTTGAACACCAGTCTCTCGCCCGGTTTGTGGTCTACCCGATCGGCACAGAAGTAACCCAGGCGCTCGAATTGATAGCGCGATTCCGGCGCCGCATCCCGGATGCAAGGCTCGATCCAGCCTTGCACGATTTGCAGCGAATCCGGGTTCAGAAATTCCAGAAAATCACGGTCCTTATGGCCGTCCGGTTCGGGATCGGTAAACAGGCGTTCATACAGGCGAAGCTCGACCGGCATTGCCTGTGCCGCGGCAACCCAGTGAATGACGCCCTTGACCTTGCGTCCTTGCGGATTCTTGCCGAGCGTCTCGTGGTCGATGCTGCAACGCAGTTCCACCACATTGCCGGCGTCATCCAGAATCACCTCCTCGCACTTGATCACATATGAATAGCGCAGACGCACCTCGCCGCCCGGAGTCAGTCGTTGCCACCCGGCCGGCGGGGTCGCTGAAAAATCCTCTTGTTCGACCCAGATTTCACGGCTGATCGTCACTTCACGTTCACCGAATTCGGGATGATTCGGGTGGAAGCCGGCGCTACGACCGGTAGTCACACCGTCCTGATAATTCGTCAGCACCACCTTGAGCGGGTTCACCACCGCCATCACGCGCGGCACCTTGGTTTCCATGTCCTCGCGGATGCAGCCCTCCAGCACCGCCATGTCGATGACGTTTTCCGACTTGGAAATGCCGATGCGGCGCGCAAATTCGCGGATGCCAGCCGGCGTATAGCCGCGCCGACGCATGCCGTGGATTGTCGGCATGCGCGGATCGTCCCAGCCGGACACCAGACCCTGCGTCACCAGCTGGTTCAGCTTGCGTTTGCTGGTGACGGTGTAGCGCAGTTCCAAACGGGAAAATTCGATCTGCTGCGGATGCGACGGCACCGACAACCGATCCAGCACCCAGTCGTACAGCGGACGATGGTCTTCGAATTCGAGCGTGCACAGCGAGTGCGTGATGTTCTCCAGCGCATCGGAAATGCAATGCGTGTAGTCGTACATCGGATAGATCAGCCAGGTGTCGCCGGTACGAATGTGATGCGCACGCTTGATGCGATAGATCACCGGGTCGCGCATATTGATGTTGGGCGAAGCCATGTCGATCTTGACGCGCAAAGTTTTGGCCCCATCCGGAAACTCGCCCGCCTTCATGCGACGGAACAGGTCCAGATTTTCCGCTACGGCACGTGTCCGATACGGGCTATCGCGCCCGACCTGCGTCAACGTGCCGCGATATTCGCGCATCGCTTCCGGTGTCAACTCGTCGACGTAAGCCAGCCCCTGTTCGATCAAGGCTTCGGCGAAGTCGTACAAAGCCTGGAAATAATCGGACGCCCAACGCACCGGGCCATTCCATTGAAACCCCAGCCAGCGCACGTCTTCCTGGATGGCGAGTGCGTATTCCTCGCTTTCCTTCTCCGGGTTGGTATCGTCGAAGCGTAGATTGCAGGTGCCTTGATAATCCTGCGCCAGACCGAAATTCAGGCAGATCGACTTGGCATGGCCGACATGCAGGTAGCCATTCGGCTCGGGCGGAAAACGCGTTGCAACGCTACGATGCTTGCCGCTGGCAAGATCGGCCTCGATGATGGATCGGATGAAATGCTGAACCGGTGCGTTGGATATGGAGGCTTGGTCGTTCATGGCACGGATAGATGGATCAGGAGAGAAATCAGAAGGCTTATGCTCACTAAGCTTGGCACCGCGCGGGACGACTTTGAGTTGCGTCCCACGAAGGCTAGAATTCGCGGGCCCGGCACCTCTGCCACAAGCTACCGCAAAACGTCGAAAAGAATAGCACACATGACTCTGACTCGTTTCTCCCTCGCCTTGCGCGTCGGACTCCTCTTCGCCTTGCTGCCAGCGCCGGCCTTTGCCGCCGCGCCCACTGTTCAGGATGCCAATCAGGCCTTTCGCCAGGGCAACAACCAGATTGCGCTGGAGAAGGTTAACGGCTTCCTGACGGCCAACCCCAAGGATGCGCAGGGACGTTTCCTCAAGGGGCTGATCCTGACCGAATTGAATCGTTTCCCCGATGCGATCAAGGTGTTCTCCGGCCTGACCGAGGATTACCCGGAACTGCCGGAACCGTACAACAATCTGGCTGTGCTTTATGCCGCGCAAGCCGATTATGAGCGCGCCAAAAACAGTCTGGAAATGGCCATTCGCACCCATCCCAGCTATGCCACCGCGCATGAAAATCTCGGCGACATCTACGCCAAAATGGCTTCTCAGGCCTACGACAAGGCATTGCAACTCGACAAATCGAATACTTCGGCGCAAACCAAGTTGGCCTTGATCCGCGATCTGTTCAGCCCGACGCCGCGTCCGCAAGAGCCGATCAAACTGGCCGATGCGGGCAAAGGCAAGGCCAAGCCTGTGGCCAAGCCGGCAGTGACGACGCAAGAAACACCGGCAGCATCGGATACCAAACCGGCCAAGCCGAGTGCCGCCGTTGAACCGGCGAAGCCAAGTAAGGAAGCGGCCAAACCGATGCAGGCGCCGATTGAACCGAAAGCGCAGATCGAACGCACCCTGCACGCCTGGACCGAGGCGTGGAGTGCGCGCGACCCCGACGCCTATCTGGGTTTTTACAGCACACAATTCAAAGTGCCTGCCGGCAGCGATTTCGCGACGTGGTCGCAAGAGCGCAAAGCCCGGGTCACCCGACCGGAGTTCATCAAAGTCGCCATCGATCGGATCAAGATCAAGTTGAAAGGCGATAAGGCGCAGGTCAGCTTTACCCAGCGCTACGAATCCAACATCGTCAAAGATAGCGGCAAGAAAACGCTGGCCCTGGTGCGGGAAGATTCGGCATGGAAGATCGTTGAAGAAAGATGAACCTCAGGTTTAAACCATTGCTTCAGTCAATTCTGAATCTGACCCTGGCGGCAGCGGGGCTTGGCATATTCGCGCTCAACCCTGCCCTGGCAAGCGAAGGCGCCGTAGCGCAGCCGATCCTGCTTGCCTCCGCCGATACGGCCCGTTATTTATCTGCGCCGGTTTTGGTGTCGCCCGATTCGCTGATTTCGAAAGCGTTGCAGGATATTCGCGCCAGCCGCCTTGACGATGCACTCAAAGAGGTCAATCGCGCCATTGCGCTACGACCGGATTTCAAGCTTGCCCACCTGATCCGCGGCGATCTGCTTATGGCACGCGCCAGACCGCTGCTGGGACTGGGCGAAGTAGCCAAAGCGCCAAACCAGCCGCTCGACGATCTTCGCGACGAAGCACGCGTCCGTCTCATGCGCTACATCGACCAACCCGACCCGGATTACCTGCCGCGCCAGATCCTGCAACTTGCGCCCAGCCAGAAGTACGCGTTGCTGGCGGACACTTCACGCGCTCGGCTGTATCTGTTCGAGAACGTTAACGGGGTGCCCCGCCTGAAGTCCGACTTCTACATGACCATCGGCAAGAACGGTACAGATAAGCGTATAGAAGGCGACAAACGCACACCGATGGGCGTTTATCAGATCGCCGAACAACTTCCGCGCGCCGGCCTGGCCGACCTCTACGGCGATGGCGCTTTTCCGCTTAATTATCCGAACGAGTGGGATCAATCGCAAAAACGCGGCGGTCACGGCATCTGGCTGCATGGCGTCCCTTCCAACACCTATAGCCGCCCGCCGCGGTCGAGCGACGGTTGTGTCGTGGTGGCCAATCCCGATCTGAAAGAACTGTCCCGCTGGATAAAAGTGGGATCGACCCCGGTCATCATTACCGACCGAACCGATTGGGTTGCACGTGACGTCTGGGAAGAGAGTCGCGACGAATTGCTGACTCAACTGCAGGCATGGCGCGGCGATTGGGAAGCTCGCGATCCCGATCGCTTCCTGCGCCATTACAGCAGTGTCATGACCACCGGCGAGGGTGCGGCCTGGGCAAAAGACAAGCGGCGAAACATCCTGGAAAAGGATTGGATTCGCGTCTCGCTCAGCGATATCAGCCTGTTCCTCTATCCGGGCGGAGAAATGGCCTACACGGAATTCACCCAACGATACAGCAGCGACAAGCTATCCAGCCTCTCCAGCAAACGCCTCTATTGGCGACAGGAAAAGGGCGCATGGCGTGTCGCTCTGGAAAAAACGCAAGACATCCCCATTTCCACCAACTTCGCACAACGTTGAGGGAACCGATGAATTCGCACCGTCGCTCCTTGTTATTGCTCGCGCTGGCCGCACCTTGGACGGGTCTAGCCCGGGCAGCTTCCAGCAAACCCACCGAATCCACCAAAACCAAACGAAAGGTCAAAATGGTCAAACTACAAACCAACTTCGGGCCCATCACGCTCGAACTCGACGCCAAAGCCGCGCCTGAAACCGTCGCAAACTTCCTGCAATACGTCAAGGATGGCCACTATGACGGCACCATTTTTCATCGCGTCATCGATGGCTTCATGATTCAAGGCGGTGGTTTTACCGCCGACATGGAGCAGAAGCCGACGCGCGAACAGATCAAGAACGAAGCGCAGAACGGCCTCAAGAATGTCACCTACAGCATCGCGATGGCGCGAACGCCCGACCCACATTCGGCCAGCAGCCAATTCTTCATCAACATCGCCGACAACGCTTTCCTCGACTTCCGCGCCCCCAATGCCCAGGGGTTTGGATACTGTGTTTTCGGCAAGGTCAGCGAAGGTCAGGATGTAGTCGATCGCATCCGCAAGGTCCGCACAGGCAACCGTGCGGGTCATCAGGACGTGCCGGTCGAGAACGTCATCATCGAACACGCTGAAATCATCGAAGGCTGATACGCGGCTATTTCACTGAGCCGGCGGGGGCCGGGCCAAGCATTCCAGCCCCCGCGCCAGTCTCTTGCTCAGATCCCTATGTGCTCCCCGCGGGTTTTCTTTATTTCCGATCTACACCTGACACTGGAGCGTCCGCTTCCAGTAGCACTGCTTTACCGCTTCCTCAAAGAGCGGGCGCCACAGGCCGATGCGCTCTACATCCTGGGCGACTTCTTCGAAGCCTGGGTGGGCGATGACGATCTGGCTCAGCCTTTCCATCGCGAGATTGCCGCTGCGCTGAAATCGCTAACCGAGCGCGGCACCTCGATCTTTTTTCTGCCCGGTAACCGTGATTTTCTAGTAGGGCCGGCTTTCGCGGAAGCGGCTGGACTGCACGCTTTGGAAGACCCGAGCGAACATGAAATCTGTGGCGTCCCGACTTTGCTGACGCACGGCGATTTATTTTGCACCGACGATGCGGCCTATCAGGACTTCCGCCAACAAGTCCGCAGCCCAGCCTGGCAACAACAATTCCTTGCGCAACCGCTGGCGCAGCGGCATGCGCTGGCGAAGGCCTTGCGCGAGCGCAGCGAGCTCGCCAAGTCAGATAAAAAGCCGGAAATCATGGATGTGAACAATGCAGAGATCGAGCGGATGCTGGTCACCCACCCGGTCAAGCGCATCATTCATGGACACACGCACCGCCCTGCTCGCCACGAGTACAGGCTCAACGGTCAGGTTTGCGAACGCTGGGTATTGCCAGACTGGTACGACAACGGGGGTTACCTGGACTGCGACGAAACAGGCTGTCGCCTCTCCGAGTTTTCTTGAGCCGCACCGCCAACGACAACACGCGTATAGCCTGCCGGTAGATCGAACAACTCGGATCTAGGTGCGCGTTTGTCATAACCCTGATAAACGCGACTCCTCCCATCCCAATAGCGCACAGCCAGCGGCAACCCCCGGCTGTATTCGACCCCCGCCTCGCGCACATCGATCGCAAGTGCACAAGGCTGCCGTATATCCTCCGGCGTCGCCGCCCAGGCATTGGCCTGATTGGCGGCCAACATCCGACGGAAATCCCACATTAATCGGGCCTCTTTCTGCAGCAAGGGCGCAGATTTGAATTCCACGCACAACGCCCCGTTAAGCCTGACCTGAGTTATCTCGCCCACGTCGCTCGGCAGTGTTTCCTGACTCAGCGTCCATGCCTTGGGCCAAACATTCTTGACCGAACCGGAAGCAATACCCGTCATTCGGCTCTCGCCGGGGGCGACATGCCAGATCGTGTTTGCCTGACGATCGAACAGAATGAAACCTTGATCGTCCTGGCCATAATCCATGCGCATTCGATCCGCCAGAATGAGGATACGGCTGAGGTAAGCGGGTTGCTCCGGCTCGCGATCTTCATAACGAATCTCCGTCATGAGTTCGCTCAAGGACTGAGACATGGTCAACTTGACGGGGCTTGGTGAGGCCAAAGCAAAGCAAGCGAAAACGAATCCAATCCAGCCGAGCAGAATCCGATAGCCGACAGCCTTGCCAAATCGCATTGGCATTCTCTCCACATCAAGAAAAGAGCCCCTCGATGAGGGGCTCTTGTTTGCTCCCTGCAAGTCCAGGTTAGCGACCGCCGCCGGCCACTTCGGTCAGAGTGTCATGAATAATGCCGGGGGCTTCGACGATACGCATAAAACTGCCCATCCCGACCGCTGGCCAGCCCAGTGCGATACGGAAACGTGCAAAAAGATGGCCTGGCTTATTGTCCACGACATAGATTTCGTAAGGCAAAGCTGCAATGTTTTCCACCCCTGCCGTCTTCACCCACCAGCTCTCGCCCTCCTTGGGGTCATTCATCGCAACTCCGAATACCGCGATTTTCTTGTCCGGCATGATGATTTCATACACCTTGCTGGTCTTGCCGACACCGCGTGCCAAATTGTCTTGAATAGCTTTCACCGCATCCTCGAACACCAGATGCTCCATAAGTACATTCTTGTCGGACTCGAATCCTTCCATGCCAAACATGTACTGGTAATCGGCCAAATCCTTGCGATCGACATCGCCACCGAACGCTTTTCCAGCACCCAGCGCCTTTTTCAACTTGTTTTGCGTCGCCTTGACGGTTTTTTCAGCCTGCGGAAACTGCTTGCGGAAATAGGCACGCAGCCAATATTCCAGATTGATGTAAGACACTGAGCCATCGGCCTTGACGCCAATACGGATAGGCGCACCGACGATACTGGTGCCACCAAGTTTATGCACAACATCAAGTAGCCCCTTATCCGTCACCACCAAAACGCCGAAGCCCGGCAAACCTGATGGCATATATTTTCCGGCAACGCTGAACCCCGCCTTGGTGAGCTTGCCTTCAACCTGTGCAAGAACAGCTTGAACCTCGCCGGCAGACACCTTGTCGCCCTGGATGTAGGGAGACAGCGCCCAAGCCAACGGCGTAAAAAATATCAATGCAGCGACTGCAAGCAGTTGTTTCATGGTGAAGTCCGGTTGGATGATTAAGGCGGCATTTTAAACAAAAAAGCCGGGGAGGCCCCGGCTTCTTCGTGTAAGCCAGCCCTCTATTGCCAGTACGCAGACATGGGCATACGGAAGGTAGATGAATGATACTGGGGTCGTTGCATCGTTTTCGCCGACGCCAGACCCGGACGATCGAATAGGCATGCCGGGCAAGTAGAGGACTTTCACCTCCAAGTAATTGAGCCCTGCCGGGCGCACAATGAAAAAGCCCGCACGCGGCGGGCTTAATGGGATGTGAAACAACAGTTAGAATTTTTTGTTGAAGCTCAGACCAAATGCGTCCTGGCTCATGCTGAGGTGGCCTGCCCCAAGAAAACCACCGATACCATTCTGATCCTTCTTGAAGGCATGCATATAGGAACCCGTAATGGAGGTGTCAGCACTCAAGTTCTTGGTGAATCCCAGTGTCAGATGAGTTTCCACAATCCCAGGTGCCAACGTATTGAAATCAAACCCAATATCTTCGCCAGGCGTAGGAGCTGCTGGCAGTTCGATGGGAGTTTTTCCATAGTTTAGGCCGGCGCGCAATGTCAAATCGCTGCTGTACTTGTATGCTGCACCAAGTTTGAATACGGTCTGATTTTCCCAGCCGAAACCATGCCGATTAGCCCCGAAAAGGGACATTTTTGCCAAATTACCGGTGGTATCAACGCTAGCGTAATTAATACGCACTACATCAAAAGCGATGTCGAGCTTGTCACTTGCCTTAACCGCGATACCGACACCAAAGTTGGCTGGAATGTCGAATTCGCCGCCGTTCGGAAAGAGTACCGCATAGTCATCGAGACTACTCATGTTGCTCTTGGTTTGGTAGGTTGCACCAAGAGTTATTGCATCATTGATTTGATACATGCCCCCCAGACGCAAGCTCGCTCCGTATGAATAGTCTTTTCCGTTATCAGCCTGTCCAAACGCACCAAGCCCTTGTGACTCGAACGATTGGGCGATCAGGTTCAAAGTAGCGCCGACAGAGAGTTGCGGATTGAATTTGTAAGCAACAGTCGGCGCAATAAATAGCTGCATCAGGTCAATGCCTACTGTCGACCCAGGAGTACCACCAGGAAAGCCGGTGAAGGGATGATCGCCATCACCATAAGTAGTATTCATGCCGCCGTTGCCAAAAACAGACACCCCGAAGGACATGCTGCTGTTGATCATGCGGTTGTAACCAAACTCCGGAATCGGGAACCAACTCTCCATCGCGCCACTACCGTTACCGTCAGGCGAGCCAGCAGCGTACGTAAATCCACGATCCGGCGCAAAAATCTCAAGGCCGATGTCCATACGGTTGCCCACATGCACCATGCCAGCTGGATTGGTCGCAGCAGCCAAGGAGTCCTGCGGATATGCAATTCCGGCTCCGCCCATACCTTTGGCAGACGTGCCATAACCATGGGCAAAGTAACCATTTGTGGCAAATGCGGAACCGGCGAAGCCGACGGCGGCCAGGGCGATCAGTAATTGGGTCTTGCGCATGTAGTGTTTCCCCTCGAAAACGGTGTGTTTAGTTTGACGTTCGGTTTACAACGGGCAGGATGTTAATCAGCCAACTGCCCCATCGCAAGGAATAACCTGCGTCAAAACTCTCGTATTGTAAAAAATTCATCAGAACAGCTTGAAATAACAAAAATGCCACCCTTGGGTGGCATTTTTGTACTAACGCTCAAACTGCTTTAAATATACAAACAGATGTCCGTCTCACCAGCAAATTCGAAGAAAGTGGCAGCACCACCGTACTCGACGCCATCGATGAAATCGCTGTGCTCGAAGCCGAACAGCTCAACCGTCATCTGGCAGGCAATGAACTTCACTTCGGCTTCCTGGCAAAGCTCACGCAATTCGGGAATGCTCGCCACGCCATTGTTCTTGATGGTTTGCTTCATCAATACGGTGGCCAGAGATTCATAACCGGGCACCAGGGATTGAATCGCATTGGGCATGTTCCAGTTGATATCGCGGAACCACTTGGGTCCGAACGGCATTTTCATGGGCATGCCCGGGTTACCCAGAGGGCTTACCTTGAGGCCGGAAAGATCCTTGCGCAGCATCTGCAGGCCATAGAAGGTAAAGAAAATCTGAGTTTCGTAACCCAAGGCAGCGGCCGTAGAGGCCAGAATAAACGGGGGGTAAGCCCAGTCCAGAGTGCCTTTGGTCGCGATGATCGCCATCTTCTTTTGATCGTCCATCACACCACCTCTCAATCTTGCGGTTTTATGACTACGCTGGATGCTGCTTATTTTTTCTTGATGAAGAAGGTGTACTCACCACCTGCTTCAGCTGAAGACAGCAACTCATTGCCAGTCTGCTTGGCAAAGGCCGCGAAGTCTTTAACGGAACCCGGATCTGTAGAAACAATCTTCAGGACTTGTCCGCTGGTGCATTCATTCAAGGCCTTCTTGCAACGCAGAATGGGCAACGGGCAATTCAGGCCACGGGCATCAAGCTCTTTATCGAAATTCATGTTAGCTCCTTCACAAAATTAGCAAATGCTAAAAAAAGCCGGCGTAATTTACCCGTGTTGCAGGGGGATTGCAACGATGCGGGATACCGGCAAGAACAGTGGAATTTGACTCAGGACAAAGCGGCAAGAGGCTTTCCGGAGCGGGCCCAGGCCATGATTCCACCAGACAGGTTGTGCATGTTTTCGAACCCCTTGGCAGCCATGAATGCACACGCCTGCGCGGAACGAGCACCCGAATTGCAATAGATCACGACAGGTTTGTCTTGCGGGATATCGGCTGCACGCAACGGCAGCAAGTGCAGAGGAATGTGGATAGCACCGTTGATCACGCCACGCGAGACTTCGCCTTCCGTGCGCACATCAATCAGATGAATCTGGTCTTTACCAGCTTCAAGTGCGTCTACATCCAACTCTTTGATGTTGTACATACCGAACATACTCATCCCTCTCAAGAACAAATATTAGAGTTCTCTAATCTACTATTTTTTCCCTTTTTTTTCAAGCACCTTGCCACGTTGGAATGGCATTAAAGATGTGTTTGAAGAAGCCGATATGCAGAAGGCTTTCTCAAAACAGGCCAAGTATGAACACCCATTCCGCCGAGATATTCCTTGCCGAATTCGCCCACCAGGCAGGTGGTTTGGGACACGAAGCCGCCGACATTACTGGCTCACTGGATGACCTAGCCGAAATCGGCCAAACCCAGTTTGATACTTTCAGGGCACTTTCCCAAGATATACGGGAGATGGCTCAATCGAATCAATCGATCCATCAGGATGCGCAGGAAGCCGAGCGACTCGCACGTGAATCGCAGGTCACCGTAGAGTCTGCACTGAACGATACCCGTATGCTGGCTTCTGCCGTGACACGCGTCGAAGCGGGAATCACCCAGGTTGGCGCAGCCTTGAGGAAGGTCGCGGAAGCTGCTCAGGATATCGGCCAGATTGCCTTCCAGACTCGTATCGTCGCATTCAATGCGTCGGTCGAAGCAGTACGTGCTGGCGAAGCCGGGAAAGGTTTTGGCGTCGTTGCCGATGCAGTCAAAGATCTGGCGCAAAGAGTGCAGTCTTCGAGTCAACTCATCACCACGACGGTCAATCAACTCAACCAGCGCGTAGAAGCGCTCGCCAAAGAAGTTGAAGGAGAACACGGCAATCATCAGGGCAGCGCCGAGGCCGCGGTGGATAGTGCAATTTCTGCGTTCCGTACCTCGTTTGGCGAAGTCTCCGCAAAAATTCACCAGATTACGCAACATGCCAAGTCAAACCTGGCGACTTGCGACGCAGTTCTCTCCTCGACTCAATCGCTGGACGAAAACATCTCCACGTCGAACGCAACGTTACAGGCTGCGAAGAACCGCGCGCATGGCTTACTGAGCTTGAGCGAGCGGCTTATCGAGATCGCCACTGAAAACGGCGTCGAAACCGAGGACAGCCCCTATATACAAGCAGTCACCGAAGCCGCTGATGAAATATCGCGCATGTTCGAAGAAGCCGTTGATGGTGGCGTCATCGGATTGAACGATTTGTTTGATGAACAGTACACGCTGATCGCTGGTTCGAATCCTAAGCAACACTTGGCTCGCTTTACCGAATTTGCAGACCGCTACTTACCGCAGATTCAAGAGCCGATGGCGCAACTATCCCCCTTGGTCGTGTTCTGCGCAGCGGTAGATCGAAATGGCTACTTACCGACTCACAATCTGAAATTCTCCAAACCGCAAGGCCGCAATCTCGAATGGAATACCGCCAACTGCCGCAACCGACGTATTTTCAATGACGCCACCGGCCTCAACGCGGGCCGCAACAAGAAGCCATTTCTGCTTCAGACATACCGCCGAAACATGGGCGGCGGTCGTCACGTCGTGCTGAAGGATCTATCTGCGCCCATCACCGTCAAGGGACGACATTGGGGCGGCCTTCGACTAGCCTATAAATTCAGCTGATAGGCAATCAACACAGGGAACTGGGCAAGCGGGGCAGGAAATGTATAATCCGCGCCCGCAATGTCGCTGCAGTAGCTCAGTTGGTAGAGCAACTGATTCGTAATCAGTAGGTCGGGGGTTCGATTCCTCTCTGCAGCACCATCCAAATTCCCACAGTTGAAGCTACCGCCTCCGTGACCCAACCCCAGCTGCATTCCCTACTTGAAGCCGACATGGCGGAGGTAGACAGGGTCATTCGAGCGCGTTTGCATTCCGATGTCGCGTTGGTTCGTCAGGTCTCCGAATACATCATCCAAAGCGGCGGCAAGCGTCTGCGTCCAGCCCTGGTCGTTCTCGCCGCCAATGCACTTGGCTATCAGGGTGGTCAGCACCACGAAATGGCGGCCGTGGTCGAGTTCATCCATACCGCCACGCTGCTGCATGATGATGTGGTCGACGCCTCCGAACTGCGCCGCGGCAGAGACACTGCCAATGCATTGTTCGGCAATGCGACCAGCGTACTGGTTGGCGACTTCCTCTACTCGCGCGCATTTCAAATGATGGTATCGGTCAACAACATGCGGGTCATGGAAGTCCTGTCCGATGCCACCAATATCATTGCCGAAGGCGAAGTTCTGCAACTGATGAACTGCAATGACCCAGACATCGACGAAGCGGCCTATTTACGTGTAATCCGCTACAAGACTGCGCAACTGTTCGAAGCCGCAGGCCGACTAGGCGCCATCGTCAACGGATCGCCGCGCGACATCGAAGACACGTTGGGTACCTACGGCATGCATCTGGGCACTGCTTTCCAGATCATTGACGACGTCCTCGACTACTCCGGCGAAACAGACTTGATCGGCAAGAATGTCGGTGACGATCTGGCGGAAGGCAAACCCACGCTGCCGCTGCTATTTGCCATGAAACATGGAACGGAAGCAGAAGCCGAGATTATTCGCAACGCCATTCGAAAAGGCGATGCCGGCGATTTCCAACGCATACTCGAAATTGTCCACAGTACCGGGGCAATAACCCATGCACATCGCCAAGCGGAAGCCGAATCGGTGTTGGCGCAAGCAGCGATTGCTTCATTACCTGGTAGCCAATACAAAGAGGCTTTGCTAGAATTATCGGCCTTCGCAGTCACACGCGAATTCTGATCCCGATCTGATACCGCATGTTCAAGTGGGCATGCAGAACCAGAGAAATCAGCAGTACGATCCATCGCGATTTTCGCGATAAAGCCCAAGTCGGGGTGTAGCTTAGCCTGGTAGAGCGCCACGTTCGGGACGTGGAGGCCGGAGGTTCGAATCCTCTCACCCCGACCAACTTTCCTTATATAAAACAGCGAGTTACTAACACGCTGTCTTCTATTCGGGTGTGATTTAGTGGCAATTTAGTGGCAACACATGCCATTTCGCTACATTCGCCCGAATAGTGCCTATACGGTGCTCCTCAACTACGGAGCATGTCATGGCATCAATCGAAAACCGTTCCCGCATTCAAATCACCGTCAAGAACCGGGACGACCTCACCAAGGACTTCGCGCGCAACGCCGACAGTTCAATCCAAGATTACATCCTAGACCTGCGGTCTCATGGGCTCAAGCCCCGCCTTACCAGCCTTGACGACTACTACCTGGTCCGCACGCGCAGCGTAGCGCACAAGAACCAAGTACTTATTGCCCATAGCGAAACCGAGGCCATCGAAACCAAGCAGCGCCTGGAAAGCGAGCAGAGACAGGGATTGTTCGTCGACTATGCCACCGGAAACAGGGTGACTTTTGCCAACCTGCTGATACGTTACCTGCGCGAAGAATCCCCCCGCCACAAAGGCTTCGAGGACGAGGCCTACAAAATCAATGCCTGGCTGGAAGACGCCGGGCTTCCTCGGCAAGACCTGGCAGCGATTGTGGCCGCGCACCCCAACCTTCATCCCAAGGTCGCGGGTATGAAAATACGCAAGTCTACCGGCAAGCGGGTCGGACAGACTTCGGAAGCAACCAAGTTCATCCGTAAAGCCTTCTCCGCCATAGTTCCAGATGATTTCACCGACTATATCGACGAGCGTTGCCAAGTGGTCGAGCCGGCTACAGTAGACAGGGAAATCGACATTTTCTCGGCTGTTTGCCACATTGCCATCGACACTTGGCGTAGATTCGTGACCGTCTCGCGCCGCGAGACTACGTCCGTCACGTTGACTTTCATGCCGGAGCAGCGTGCGCCATAGCTCTGGACATAGCGGACTTCTTCCCTTCAATCACTGAGACGCAAGTCTTCGATGTGTGGCGCCATTTTTTCCGATTTTCGGAAGAGGTGGCTGAGATGTTGTCGAAATTGACTACAAAGGATGGTGCGCTCGTGCAGGGTGCCAAGACGAGCAACTACCTTGCAAATCTGGTGTTTTGGCGGAATGAGCATCAACTCGTTTCCAAACTCGAATCGATTGGTTGGACTTACTCAAGGCTCACAGATGACGTGACAATCTCGAAAAAGTCACAACCAAGTAGCGGGGAAGAAACTCGTGTTTGCGCCATGGCTATCAACTTTATCCAAAGGTATGGGTTCACAGTCAAGCGAACGAAGCTGGCAATTCATCGGCTTAACCGGCGCATGTTGTTGAATGGCCTTGTGGCAAACGCTAGACCTACTTTGCCGAAGAGTGAACGGAATCGCATACGTGCCCAAGTTAGAACTCTGGTGCAAACGGATGATGACCAGGTTCAAGTTGAGTTGTGGTTTGTTCGGAGTACGCTTGGTAAGCTTGCAAAACTGAAACGCTTCCATCCCAATGAGGCAGCCGCCCTTGAAGCGACCGTCCCCAAAGACATTGAGAGCATCTAGGCGCGGCGCGGGAATAGCGCGCCGCACTGGAAACAGATGCGCCGTCAACTGGAATTTGACGCCCAGCACCCCGGACATATGGCTCGGGGCGAACTGATATTTAGTGGGTTGCTTGCAAGCGAGCCAGTTTTCTCTCCGTACTTGACCGCAAGTTTCCAACGGCATCAGTGCCCCTGTTGTGCAGCTTCTTAGAGGGCAGCGTAGGCGTCACCTCGTCGACATCGGCCGAAGGTGTTCGTAACCGGTCCGACATCCATCCGTAGAACACATCCGGGTGCCAGTAAACACGGTTACCCAGCTTTACTGGGGCAGGCAGGATGCTTTCGTTTATCCAGTTTTCCACCGACCGGACCGAGATGCCGAGGATGTCAGCGACTGCTTGTTTGGAGAGCGGGACGAATGCTGCATGATGGGTCATGATGGGACCAAGGAAGTTACGGTCCAAGGTATAGCAACTGAAGTGGGCGACGTTGCACGGTTTCGCGCAGGGGAATGAATTATCGTGTAACGAGCTGTCCTGGCTCTGCCAAGTTAGTGGCAATTTAGTGGCAATCGGGGGTAGATTACCACTGCGCGCAGCTTCGCGAAACTGAGCGAAGACAAGCGCAACCCATTGATTTACAATGAACCCATCTCAACGCAGGACACCGTTTTAGGCAGGGATAGCCCGTTCGGGACGTGGAGGCCGGAGGTTCGAATCCTCTCACCCCGACCAATTCCCTCTGTTAATAGACGCAACCGCGATCAACTGCGACCGCAGAACTGTGTCACTGCGCTTCTGCCAACAACGATTCCAGTTGGGCAATCGCTTCCGGGCTGTCCCACTCGATAGACCCGAACAAACCCAAGCGAACGCGACCTAGTTTGTCCACGACGTAACTGGTCGGGAATGCGAAGACTTGCCAGGATTTCAGGTATTCGCCTTCGCTATCGAGCAATATCGGAAAATTCACCGGCACTTGTTTCAGGAATGCACGGATTTCATCCGGGCTTTCTCCCTCATTAACCCCCAGGATTGCAAAGGGTTTGCCTGAGAGTTTTGTCATCAGACGTGCCATCGAGGGCATTTCCTTGCGGCATGGCGGACACCAGACCGCCCAGAAATTGACCAGAACGACCTTGCCGCGCAACTGCTTCAAGTTCACATTGGCACCGTCGAGGCCAACCAGCTTCAGTTCCGCGGCAGGCCGCACCGGCAATGACTTCAAGTCCGCGGCCACGAGCGGCGTTGAGAACAGCAAAACAAAAATAACGCCCAGCCACGTTCTCATTTTTTCTCCTTGTTAATCAATGGCTTCAGCGCATCCAGCAGGATTTGTCCAAGTTGCGCGCCGGCAGCCGTTTCCTGCTCCGTGATATCGCTGCGCCGATAAAATCCATCACGCAAGCCTGGCAATACATTCATCCAGACCCTGCTGCCGGCAACCTCCAGAGCGCTTTTCAGCCGCTCGCGCCACCAGTAACCGGCGGAGGCCTTGGGTTGCAGAATGACCAGATCAAGCTGGGTCTTATTGACGACCGCGTCGTATTCGGGCTCCTGACCGGGAACCAGATCCTGATAAAGCAACGGGAACATCAGCAGCGCGCCGTCCACTGGCTGCGCACCGCCCTGTCCATAACGACCTTGCCAACTATGCACTGCACGCAGGGCCAAACTCGAAACCCGGCCGGTGGAAACCAGCACGATGCGGCGTTCTGGATTACGTTGCCGCACCGCCTCCAACCATTCGGATAAATCCTGATCTGGCACCTGATTCCAACTGCTGGGCAATAGCGGCAAAAAATAGGGAGTCAGAAAATCCGTAACCCAGGTTTCCACTCCTTGCGCTGCCATATCGGCGGCGGCCTTGTGCTCTTCCTCCGTGCGCCCGTATTGGCCTGTCAGCCAGATGGCCAGAACCTGACCGGCTGCGGGATATCGCTGGCAAACGACTTCAATTCCGGAATTAAGGCTGATTACGACATCGGAGGGCGCTGCGCTGGCCTGTCTAGTGCAAAGCAGCATCAAAACCATCGCCATCAACCCCCATGTCCCAACACGCCTCCGATGGAAAAATTCGCTTTGAATCAACACCTTTGTACTCGCTACAATAATTTGTCGCCAAATTTAACTGATTGCACCGGGTTCGGCCTTGGTACGTCTTGCCTGTTCAACTGCCGTATCAAGGTTTAATGCTTCTATGCTTCGAAATTACGGACTATGCTGAGAGCGGAATGGTTTTCGAGTAATTTCATCGTGTTCTGAATGAGAGATTCGCAGCCCAGACTAGGATCATGTGATCAGGTATTTGGATAGGAGCGGAGTGATGGACATTCCTTCAATTAGTACACAAACCGGCGTTGCTTCGACATTCGCTACGCAGCAGACAGTACAGCCGCAGGAACAGCAGGCACGCAATCTGCGTAGTGAACGGGAACGTGACGAAGCTACGCAGGCAAACGATCAGGTCACTTTGAGCGGCGCTTCTCGGCAAGTTGCCGCGCGCGAAACGGAACGGGTTGTGCCGCAAGCCGGAGTAACCGAAGCGGCCGCCAAAACGCAGGAAAAGGATCGCGTCGAGGAAGCGCGGCAAGCCCAGGTCGAATCGCGTCGCAATGAACAACCGGTGCCGCGTTCCGTGGCTCGCGCACTGGAAACCTACTCTCAAACATCGGTGCTTTAAGTAGCGAAAATTCCCTGGCGATCCATCCTCGATATCATGGAAATCGGCGCAACCTCCTCCACCGGCTACATCCCGCTGCAACTTGCCGAGCCGCGAGTGGCGCGGAATGTGCCGCCGGAGAGTCGAGTTGCCGTCGACAAGAACCGTGAAGACGAAAGACAGCGTCAGGCTTTGCCCAGCAATACGGACAAGCCCGCGGAGACCGGAAAATCGCCAGACACCCAAGTTGCCAGAGCCGCGCGGAGCGAACGTGAAAGCCAGGAAGCAGTAAAAGCAGGCGAGGCGCAACGTGCACAGGAAGTTGCCGTCGCGGGTGCCGGCAGCATCAAAATGGATGTTGAAGATGGCGATCGCGTACTCAAGGTCTTTGACAGCAAAGAAGTTCTGATTTACCAACTGCCGCCCAAGGGCGCATTGATGCTGATCAAAGCGCAGGAACATGCGCAGCAGTCGCAAGTTCAAACCAGCGCCTGATCCCGCTGTCTCCGGTCGCAACACGACCTCGCATCATCTGCATCGCCCGGATCTTGTTCGCCCCATACAATGGCGACCATGTCCGCCCCCCTCCCCCCTTACGCCCAACTCACGCCCGATACGGTTCTCGATGCACTGGATAACGTCGGCTTGCGCACCGATGGTCGTCTGCTGGCGCTGAACAGCTACGAAAACCGCGTCTATCAGGTCGGCCAGGAGGACGCCGCACCGGTCATCGCCAAGTTCTATCGGCCGGAACGCTGGTCGGATGCCGCCATTCTTGAGGAACACGCCTTCACGCTGGAACTTGCGGAGCGGGAACTGCCGGTCGTACCGCCATTGATTCTGTCGAATCGCGCCACCTTGCACCTGCATCAAGGGTTTCGTTTTGCGGTCTATCCCCGCCACGGCGGGCGCATGCCGGAATTCGACCGCAGCGAAACGCTGGAATGGATGGGCCGCTTCATTGGCCGCATCCACGCCATCGGTGCGCTGCAACCCTACGCACAGCGGCCGACCCTCGATATCGCCAGCTTCGGCGAAGAACCGCGCACCTTTCTGCTGGCCGGCCATTGGTTGCCGCCCGATCTGTTGCCGGCCTGGAAAAGCGTGATCGATCAGGCGCTTGATGCGGCACGGCTCTGCTTCCAGCGCGCCGGAAAAGTTGCGCAATTGCGTCTGCATGGCGACTGCCACGCCGGCAACGTGTTGTGGACCGACGCTGGCCCTCATTTCGTCGACTTCGACGACAGCCGCATGGGCCCGGCGATACAAGATCTCTGGATGCTGCTTTCCGGCGAACGTGCCGGCATGACGCAGCAACTCGCCGACGTGTTGGCGGGGTATGAAGATTTCTGCGAATTCGACCCGCGCGAACTGCACTTGCTGGAAGCCTTGCGCACGCTGCGCCTGATCCATCACTCGGCCTGGATCGCCCGACGCTGGCACGACCCTGCCTTCCCCGCCGCGTTCCCGTGGTTCAACACGCAGCATTACTGGCAAGACCGCATATTGGAACTGCGCGAACAGATCGCGCTGATGGAAGAAGAGCCGCTGTGGCCGGCTTGAAAATAGGGAGTTAAGTCATGTGTGGCATCGCAGGTGAATTCCGCTTCGATAGCGTGCCCCCCGATCCGGCGCCTTTGAAACGGATGGTGGCGCAGCTGGCGCGGCGCGGGCCGGATGGAGAAGGCCTTTACTTCGACGGCGCCGTTGCGCTGGGCCATCGGCGCCTCGCCATCATCGACCTGACCGAGCGTTCGCGTCAGCCCATGGTGGACGCAGCGACCGGCCTCGCCCTGGTGTTCAACGGCACCATTTACAACTACCCGCAACTGCGCGCCGAACTCATCGGCAAAGGCCATACCTTCCACTCCGACGGCGACACTGAAGTCATCCTGCGCGCCTATGCCGAATGGGGCGACGACTGCGCCGCCCATCTGCATGGCGCCTTTGCCTTCGCCATCTGGGATCGCCAAGCCGGCACGGTCTTGCTGGTGCGCGACCGGCTCGGCATCAAACCGCTCTACTACAGCCTGGACCGGCACTGCATCCGCTTTGCCTCCTCGCCACAAGCTCTGCTGGCGGCGGGAGGCGTAGACACCTCGATCGATCCGGAAGCCCTGCATCACCACCTGACACTGCACGCTGTAGTGCCCGCACCGCGCACGCTGCTGACCGGCGTGCGTAAGCTGGAACCGGCCAGCCTGATGCGCATCGACGCGACCGGCCGCCACACAACCCGCGCCTACTGGCGGTTGACGGCAACCCGGCCCGACAAGCCCATGTCGGAAGGGGAATGGCAGGAAGCCATACACAACGCACTGCGTGCGGCAGTACGCAAACGCATGTTGATTGCTGACGTAAAAGTGGGCGTTCTCCTGTCCGGCGGACTCGATTCGAGCCTGCTGGTCGCGCTGCTGGCCGAACAGGGCGTGGAAGACCTGATGACCTTCTCGGTCGGCTTCGAGGATCAACCCGAGGAGCGCGGCAACGAGTTCGAATACTCCGATGCCGTGTCCAGGCATTTCGCCACCCGGCATCACCAATTCCATATCCCGAATAATCAGGTACTGGCGCGTTTGCCGGAAGCGGTCGGCCAGATGGCCGAGCCCATGGTGAGCCAGGATGCGGTGGCGTTCTACCTGCTCTCGGAACAGGTCGCGAAAAGCGTCAAGGTGGTGCAAAGCGGCCAAGGTGCCGACGAGGTCTTCGGCGGCTACTACTGGTATCCGAAGATGCACGCGCTGAAGACCGGCTCGCCGCTGGAACGTTTCCGCCGCCATTATTTCGACCGCGACCATGCCGAATATCTGGAAACCGTGAACCCGGCGCTGCACGGCCTCGATCACACCGCATTCACCGTTTCAGCCCGGCTCATGGAACCGGACGCCGACAGCTTCATAGACCAGGTTCTGCGCATGGACACGACCATGCTGATCACCGACGACCCGGTCAAACGCGTCGACAACATGACCATGGCCTGGGGTCTCGAAGCACGTGTGCCTTTCCTCGATCACGAACTGGTCGAACTGGCCGCGCGCATGCCGCCGGAACTGAAGCTGGCCTCCGGCGGCAAGCACATCCTCAAGCGCATCGCACGCGGCCTGCTGCCGGACTCCGTCATCGACCGAAAGAAAGGCTATTTCCCGATGCCCGCGCTGAAATACGTGCGCGGCGAGTTCTACGACTTCATGGCCGACATCCTCAATTCGCAAGCCTGCCGCCAGCGCGGCCTGTTCCAGCGCGCCTATGTCGAAAAGCTGCTCGCCGAACCGGAACAGCACCACACCCGCATCCAGGGCAGCAAGCTGTGGCATCTGGCGCTGCTGGAGTTCTGGCTGCAAATGCATATCGACCAAGCCGGCAATGCTTAACCCGGCGCAGCGCGCGCAACTGCATCGCCTGCGCTGGACCGCGTTCGTCGTGGTCGGCCTGGCCTTCGTGCTGTCCTTCTTCCATCGCTTCGCCCCGGCCGCCATCGCCAGCGATCTGCAAGCCGCCTTCCAGATCAACTCCGCCGCGCTGGGCGGGCTGGCCGCCACCTATTTCTACGTCTACACGCTGATGCAGATTCCCACCGGCGTGCTGGCCGACACGCTCGGCCCGCGTCGGATCGTCGCCGCCGGCGGCGTCGTGGCCGGACTCGGTTCGCTGCTGTTCGGCATGGCCGATAGTTTCAGCCTGGCCAGCGCCGGCCGCCTGCTGGTCGGACTCGGCGTCTCGGTTACCTTCATCGCACTGCTCAAACTCAATGCGGTCTGGTTCAACGAACGCCATTTCGGCACCTTGGCCGGCCTCACCATTCTGCTCGGCAATCTCGGCGCAGTGCTGGCCGCCTCGCCGCTGGCCTGGGTACTGAGTTACGTCAGCTGGCGCGACGTTTTCGTCGTGGTCGGCTTGCTCTCGCTGTTGCTGGCCTGGCTGGCCTGGTGGCTGGTGCGTGACAACCCGGTCCAGGTCGGCCTGCCCAGCCTGCGCGAACTCGACGGCAAGGCGGCGCACCCAGCGCATGACGGACATTGGTATGACGGCCTGGTCCAGGTTGCCGGCAATCGCGCCACCTGGCCCGGCTTCTTCGTCAACATCGGCGTTTCCGGCACGCTGTTCGCCTTCGCCGGACTCTGGGCCGTGCCGTTCCTGACTCAGGGCCATGGCTGGGATCGTACCGCCGCCACGGCGCATACCTCGATCCTGCTCGCCGCGTTCGCTGTCGGCGCATTCTTCATCGGCACGCTGTCGGATCGGCTCGGCCGGCGCAAACCGGTGGTCATTGTCGCGTGCGGCCTCTATGTCACCTGCTGGCTGCCGCTGCTGCTGGGCTGGCAACTGCACCGGGGCTGGAGCCACATCCTGTTTTTCCTGATGGGGCTGGGCGCCGCCGGCTTCACGCTGACCTGGGCCTGCGCCAAGGAAGTGAACCGCCACGCGCTGTCCGGCATGGCCACCAGCCTGGTCAACACCGGCGCATTCCTTGGCGCCGCCATCCTGCAGCCACTGGTCGGCTGGGTGATCGACCATGCGGCCGGCGGCTCGGGCTTGCCCATCAGCCTGAAGCCGGGCCTGGCGCAATACCAGGTCGGCATCGCGGTGCTGTTCGGCTTCGCGCTGTTCGGCTGGCTGGCCAGTTTTGCGCTGCGCGAAACCCGCTGCCGCTACGTTTCCGATCCCGCCTGAGGCGACAGCGTCCCGCCCAGGTCCAGCACGCCGGCGCGCAGACGGGCGAAGGCGGCATCCAGCAGTTCGGCCGGGCCTTTCACGCCGAGGTCGATCTCGTAACGAAAGCGTTGCGCAGGATCGATGCGCGGCAGGCTGTAGACCCGAACGCCGGGATAGGCCTTTTCCACCGCATCCATCAGTGGCGTCAACGTACCTTCGTTGAGCCCGCGCACCAGCATGCCCAGCTCCGCCTCCGCGCCCACGCCGAATGCAGCCCGGTAATGCGTATCCAGCACCCACTCGATCATCGGCCAGGCCATGACCGGAAAGCCGGGCACGAAATGATGCTGACCAAGACTGAAACCGGGAATGCGGTTGTACGGGTTGGGAATTAAAGCAGCCCCCTGCGGCAATTCGCCCATGCGCAAGTGCTCCGGCGTCAGCGGCCGCCCGATCTCGGCCATGTGCTGCGCGATCAGATCGCGCGCGCCGGGATGCAACAGCAGCGGCACATCCAGCGCGGCGGCGGCGGATTGACGGGTATGGTCGTCCGGCGTGGCGCCGATGCCACCGCAACTGAACACCACGTCCTCGCTCGCAAAGGACTGCCGCAAGGCCGCAATCAGCCGCGGCCGCTCGTCGCCCAGATACTGCACCCAGGCCAGCCTCAATCCACGCGCCGCGAACAGTTCGCGCACCTTCGCGAAGTGCCTGTCCTCGCATTTGCCGGAAAGAATTTCGTCGCCGATGACGATGAGTCCGAAAGCCATGTTTTCTCTCCCAAGTTCAGGCCATTATCATCGCGCCATTGAACAGCGGGAGCAGCCCATGAGTACCGAATTGGTTTGCTGGAAATGCGGTGCCAGCCTGAAGGACATTCCGCAGCCGCTCGGCCGACGCGCCGAATGCCTGGCCTGCGGCGCCGAACTGCATGTCTGCCGCCTCTGCCGCCACTACGACACCCGCAAGGCGAAGCAATGCCGCGAACTCGCGGCGGATGAGGTCAAGAACAAGACGCAGGCGAATTTCTGCGAGTGGTTTCAGCCCGGGGCAGGCGCATTCAATGGCGCCGCAGCGGGCGGCACAACGACCAGCAACCCGCTGGATGATCTGTTTGGCGGCAGCCCGGCAACCCAAACGAAATCAGACGCAATAGGCGAACTGGACAAGCTGTTCGGGAAGGACTGAGGCTATGTGCGTGGCTCCGCTGGATTGCCTGCCATCGTCGCGGACCATGTTGTACCAAGCTCGGATCACGCTTCCGCGCTGGTCATAACTGCCGGAACTTCGCCAATGAACCGGCCAGCCTTGGTCTTGACGATGAAGTCCGGGAGTGGGTTAGGAAGCCGTTGATCCTGAAGCCCTTGCCTCGTGAGAGGTTGCGATGCCACCAGTGCACGCTGTCCACGTCGTTGATTACTCTTCCCTCGAAATAGCCCATAGACGCTTCCGCCACATACAGGCTCTTCGGTATGGCTGACGCATTGGCGCTGGGCGTGATCGACTCAGGCAGAGCGCAAAGCTCGGCTGCATGGCAATGCGGTCCACGTCCAGCATGTCGCTGAACGTCTTCAGCGCATGGGCGTTGGCCAACGTCGTGATCTTCTGCTTGACCACCTTGTCTTTTCCTACCCAATGCAGTGTTGGCATGTTTCGGCTATCAGGTCACGGGCCACAGGTGGGCGAAGTCGAACGAAAGCTGGCGGTGATGCCGGATGGACAGCAGGTACACCGTGGCGTCGGCCTCCGTCGCGGTGTAAAGCATCAGGTAGTCGCCATGCAGGTACTCGCGCAGCGCGTGGGCGGCACCGGCCGGTAGCGCGGCGAGTTGGGCCAGCGCCTCCGCCGATTGCGGCGGGTTGTCCAGGTAGTGCCGGCCAATGCGGGGGAACCGGCTCAGGTTGGGGATGACCGTGGCGCGCAGTTCGGCCAGCAGGTCGTCGAAGGCAAAGCCCGCGTCGGCTTCCTGCAGGAACGCCTCTATGGCGTCGAGACGTTCCAGGAAGCTCGCGGTCAGTTCGACCCGGTACAGGCCCTCAGCCACGCTTCTTGTCGGCGGTATGTTTGCCGGATTGGGCGGAGGCCCGGCGCTGTTGAATCAGCGCAATGGCGCCATCTGCCTCGAAGGTCCGGCCGTCGGCGATGTCGGCCAAACCACATCGGGCATCGTCGATCAGCAGCAGATGGATGCGCTCGCGTTCCAGCCGGTGGTAGTAGTCCAGGCGGTCGGCGTCGATCAGGGCGACGTAACTCTCGCCGTTCTTGGTGATGATTTTCTCGGCACCGGCCTTGGCCTGATCTGCCAGTTCGGATAGGTTGGCGCGCGCCTGGGTAAAAGGAACCACATCGCCGGTAGTAAACCCCATGGCCAGCTCCTTGATAATGGATAACAGAATTCTGCACAGCATACTGCGCGACATGACTCGGCGTCCATCCTGAGCGACCGCATCGGCATTACGGGCGACGCTTCTACTGAGGAATCCTGATTTCCCGCTCGCCGTAGCGCCCTTCGTTGGCGCGCGGATGACAGGCGATGCAGTTGGCCAGACTGCCGATTTTCTTGCGTTGCCAGATATAGCCCGGCACTTCGTCGTGCAGAAATTTGAAGTAGCCGGTCTGCGTGACCCGTTGCGGCGACAGATTTGCCGGAATAGCTGAGTTGATACGGCGCATGCGCATGTTGGCCTGGCTGCCGTCTGCAGCGAGCAGTTCGAGCGCTTTCAGAATCTCCAGTTGCTGCGGCTCTTCCAGGCTGGCGTCTTCGCCGAAGTGATTGCCCAACTCGGTCAGCATCTTGCGCCACGAACGCGCCGGCAACATCCCGGGCGCATAGGCGGTGTGGCAACTGCCGCATTCGTTGACATAGGTTTTGCCGCTCGGCATCGGAAACAGGGCTTCGTCATCGGCGGGAGCCCGGCTGATCAATGTCGCGCCCGCCGCGATGGACAACACCAATGTGGCCAGATTTTTCCAGTTGATACCCCAGGACTTTTCCGCTTCCGGACTCATCTCGATCACTTCACCGAAATCATGTAGGCGACGAAATCCGCCTTTTCCTGTGTGCTACAGGCTCGCGCAAGCACATCCTGACAGTTGCGCTTGAACCATTTCTCAACCTTGGCCGGATCGGTAAAGCGGTCCTTTTGTACGACCGGAGCAATGGGATCGATCACCTTGTTGGTCCTGGCATGTTGACCGGCGGCCTTGGGATCCGAGGTATGGCATGCCGTGCAGGACTCCGCAGTCTTGCCGCCGCTGAACTTGCCGCGGAACAGCTTATCGCCGCGCGCAGCGGAAGCCGGCCCGGCTTGCGCGACCAGGCCATCCAACACTTGTTGTTGCGTGTCGGCATGCGCTGAAGCAACCGCCAATAACAGCAACAAAGCGAATTTGTTCATTCCTTTTCCTTTCGATACTGAAAACCGCTGACCATGGCTTGCGCCATCGGCACGCCATGGCGCACCTCGTGCAGGATCAACGCAGCAACATGTAAAACGACAAAACCGATCACGAACTTTTCCAGTACATCGTGCGGCGACTTGAATAGCGCCTTCAACAACAGGTCGTGGCCCAGCCAGGCGGTCAGCGGGCCGCTACCCTGTTCGATTGCCGCCAGTGCCAGCCCGGTCAGCGCCATCGCCAGAACGATCAGGTAGAACGCCAGATACGCGCCGGAGGCGAGCGGGTGATGGCCGTAGCCATCCGGTTCGACAAACCACTGGCGCGTGCGCAACACCTGCCACCAGGCCCGCCAGTGCCACATGGCACCCAGACGCGCGTGTGTCGGGCCATTCAGACCCCAGGACAAGCGGGCAACCAGACCCAGAGTCAGGGCGTAGCCGCTCCACATGTGAAAACGCCAGAGAGCGCTAGCCTCTGGCGTGAATTCGACCCATTCCGCTGCCTGTGCGCTGAGTATCAGCAACACGACAGCCAAGCCATTCCAGGCATGGATGCCACGCAGGATCGGGTCGAAGACCTTTTCCCGACTCAACAGCATCGGGGTCATGGCCGATCAGTTACTTGGCTACTGCTGGGAAAACCGGGAAAACATAGGGAGCCGCGGCGGGCTGCGCGGTTTCATCGTTGTCCCCCTTGATCTTGATCAGCGACGATGTGAACGCCGGCTTGCCGAGCGACTGGTAATAAGCGGTGATGTCCTGGATATCCTTCTCGTCGAAGAATGCCGTGGCGACGGCCATCATCGGGTGCAGGATCTTGCCGGTCTTGTACTTCATCGTCTTGACCGCGAGCTTGTCGGCATTGCGGCCGGCCAGTTGCAGCGTATAGAAAATGCCGGGATAAACGTCGCTGCCGTGGCAAGCAATACAGGCAACGGCTTTTTGCTTGCCGACAACCGGGTCGCCGGCCAGAACCGGAGTGGAAATTGCCAGTGCCGCAACAGCGGACAAAGCCAGGGTCAAAGCTTTCATGAAACGCTCCTGATGGATGTAAATGTACAAGACAAATAGCGGTTAAATTCAATAAAGATGATGTTCTAATTCTCTAATATTGTCAATTTATCCAATGGAATCTGGTAGATAGCGCACTTAGGCGTAGCCAGACGTCTGCAATTCTGAGTAAAAACATGCGCGCGCGTGCATCGGGTCAAATCGACATGCAAAGATATTTTGTCTCCAGATAGGCCTCAATACCTTCCGCGCCCCCTTCGCGCCCAAGACCGGATTGCTTGACGCCGCCGAACGGCGCCACTTCAGTCGAAATGACGCCGGCATTGATCCCCACCATGCCGTATTCCAGCGCCTCCGCAACCCGCCAGGTGCGCGCCAAATCGCGGCTATAGAAATAGGCCGCGAGGCCGTATTCGGTGTCGTTGGCCAAACGAATCGCCTCGGCCTCGGTAGCGAACCGGATCACTGGCGCCACCGGACCGAACGTCTCGGCGCGGCAGACCTGCATGTCGGCGCTGGCGTTCGCCAGCACCGTCGGCTGGAAGAATCCGCCGCCCAGCGCATGGCGAGCACCGCCGCAGGCCACGCGCGCGCCCTGCGCCACGGCGTCGCGTATATGCCGCTCGACCTTTTCCAGCGCCGCCGCATCGATCAGCGGTCCCTGCTCGACGCCCGCATCGAGGCCGTTGCCGACATTGAGCCGGCTTACCGCCGCCGCGAGTTTCTCGACAAAGGCGTCATGGATGCCGGCCTGCACCAGCAGCCGATTGGCGCACACGCAAGTCTGGCCGGCATTGCGGTATTTCGACGCCAACGCGCCCGCCACCGCCGCATCCAGATCGGCGTCGTCGAACACGATGAACGGGGCATTGCCGCCCAGTTCCAACGACACGCTTTTCAGCGTTTCGGCAGAGTCCGCCATCAGGCGTTTGCCGGTCTCGGTCGAGCCGGTGAACGACAGTTTGCGCACGCGCGGATCGCGCATCAGTTCCGCCCCGATCGTCGCGGCATCGCCGGTCAGCACATTCAGCACGCCGGCCGGCACGCCCGCCTGTTCGGCCAGATAGGCCAGCGCCAGCGCGGTGAACGGCGTCTTCGAGGCAGGCTTGGCCAGCACCGTGCAGCCTGCCGCCAGCGCCGCTCCCGCCTTGCGCGTCAGCATGGCGGCGGGGAAATTCCATGGCGTGATCAGCGCGGCGACACCGATCGGCTGCTTCAGCGTGACGATGCGCCGGCCCGGCCAGGGCGAAGGAATCACATCGCCGTAAACGCGCTTGGCCTCCTCACCAAACCATTCCAGAAACCCGGCGGCATAGATGACTTCGCCACGCGCCTCGGCCAGCGGCTTGCCTTGCTCCAGCGTGATGATGCGCGCCAGATCGTCGGCATGTTGCAGCACCAGATCGTGCCAACGCCGCAGCATGCCGGCGCGCTCCTTCGCCAGCATGCTGCGCCAGGCCGGCAAGGCGGCATCGGCAGCGGCGATGGCCTGGCAGACGGCTGCGCGGTCCAGCCGGGGCACGCTGCCCAACGTCTCGCCGGTGGCCGGGTTGACGACCGGCAAGCCAGCGTCCGCCGCAATCCAGTCGCCATTCACATAAGCGCATTGGCGAAACAACTCGGGTGCATTCAGAAGCTTCATACAAGGTCTCAGGAGGATCGTAGGATGGGCAAAGCGTAGCGTGCCCATCGACCGTTGCGCATGATGGGCACGCTACGCTTTGCCCATCCTACGAGTTGCGGCATCGCAGTTCATTCCTCGCCGCGCAGCACGAACAGACTTTCCGCGGCGATTTCCCGGACATCGGCATCCACGTCGAGCAGACAGGCCTGCAACCAGGGCAGCGCTGCATCGGCCTGCACCAGGCTCAACAGATGGCAGGCATCGGCGCGCACGCGGGCATCGGCATGCCGCGTCAACGCGCCCAGGTCTGCGGCCAAAGCCTGCAATTCGACGCGTCCGGCATATTCCTCGAACACCACGCCCACACCCAGTTTCACGTTCAGGCTGGCCTCGGGATTGGCAACGATGGGAAGCAGCGCCATCAACCGACTGGAATCGGCCTCGATCAGCGCCAGCACTTGCGCCAGGCCACCCTGCTTGAGCAGATCGTGGAACGCATCGCGCATCCCGTCCGGCGACGCCGCGCGCAGCGCCCAGATTTCCAGTTCTCCAGCGGTTCTGGTGCCGGACAACTCGAATGGGCCGATCCGCAGCCAGGGCACCGCGCGTATACCCAACGCCTGCGCGGCTTCCGGACGGTATTCGAGATTGACCGCTTCCAGCCGACCGATCAGGCCACGCTTCAGCAAGTCGGACAAAGCGGCCAGCACGAGCGGGCAATGCGGACACTGGCGCGTGAGGAACAGCAACGCATCGGGCGCTTCGGTGGCATTCATGGCTGGTGCGAATGGAATGGGGCCGTTAGGCTAGCGCATCAACCGCTCACCTTGGAAGGAAAGCCGCATGTCCACTGTTGATCTGTTCAGCCCGCTGCAGCTGGGTCCGCTCACGCTGCAAAACCGCATGGTGATGGCGCCATTGACGCGCAATCGCTCGACCCCGGAAGGCGTGCCGCATGCGCTCAATGTCGAGTACTACCGCCAGCGCGCCGGCGCCGGGCTGATCCTGACGGAAGCAACCTGCATCTCGCCCGAAGGGGTGGGTTATCCGCTCACGCCCGGCATCTGGAACAGCGCCCAGGTCACCGGCTGGAAAGCCGTGACGGCGGCGGTGCAGGAGGCCGGCGGCAAGATTTTCTGCCAGCTCTGGCACGTCGGACGCATCTCGCATCCCGATCTGCAACCCGGCGGCCAATTGCCGGTCGCCCCCTCCGCAATCAAGCCCGCCGGCGACGCGATCACGCTGCAAGGGCCAAAGCCCTTCGTTACACCGCGCGCGCTGGCCACGGAAGAACTGCCCGGCATCGTCGCGGCCTATCGCAATGCGGCCCGCCTTGCCCTGGAAGCCGGCTTCAACGGGGTCGAAGTGCATGCCGCCAACGGCTATCTGCTCGACGAATTCCTGCGCGACGGCAGCAATCAGCGCCAGGACGCCTATGGCGGCAGCATCGACAACCGCGCCCGCCTGTTGTTGGAAGTCGTCAGCGCCGTCTGCGAGGTGTACGGCGAGCGACGGGTCGGCGTGCGCATCTCGCCCGTGCAACCGTTCAACGACATGCGCGACAGCGATCCCGAAGCCACCTTCACCCGCGTCGTCGAACTGCTCAACGCATTCAATCTGGCCTATCTGCACGTCACCGAATTGGGCCGCGATGCGCCCGGCGCCGCCGGACCGTTCTTCGAACCGCTCGACCTGCGCGCGCGCTGGCACGGCATCTACATGACCAACGCCGGCTACGACAAGGCGCGGGCCAACGCGGTGTTGCAGGCCGACCAAGCCGATCTGGTCGCATTCGGCGTGCCGTTCATCGCCAACCCGGATCTACCCGAGCGCTATCGACGCGACACCGCACTCAACCCGCCCGACGTGGCCACCTTCTACGGCGGCGCAGAAAAGGGCTATACCGACTACCCCTGCCTGGCCTGAACCCATGCGCTTCGAAATCATCCCGGTCACCCCCTACCAGCAGAACTGCTCCCTGGTCTGGTGCGAAAGCACGGGCATCGCCGCCTTGATCGACCCGGGCGGCGATGTCGATCAGCTTCTCGCTGCGGTCGCGCAAGCCGGCGTCAAGCTGGACAAGTTGCTGCTGACGCATGGCCATCTCGATCACGTCGGCGGCGCGGTGGAACTGGCGCGCAGGCTTGAACTCCCGATCTACGGCCCGCACGAAGCAGACGCTTTCTGGCTGGACATGTTGCCCGAACAGGCGCGCATGTTCGGTTTTCCGCAGTTGGAAGCCTTTCGCCCCGACTATTGGCTGCACGATGGCGATGTCGTCGAATTGGGGAAATTGCGTCTGGACGTCATCCACTGTCCCGGCCACACGCCCGGCCATGTGGTGTTGTTCGAGCCGGCCAGTCGGCACGCCTTCGTCGGCGATGTGCTGTTTCGCGGCAGCATCGGACGCACCGACTTTCCCCAAGGCAACCATGCCGACCTGATCGCGTCGATCCGGAACAAACTGTTTCCGCTCGGCGACGATATCGACTTTGTGCCCGGGCATGGGCCGATGAGCACCTTCGGTCGGGAGCGGCGCAGCAACCCCTACGTCGGCGAAGGCAGCTGAGCCGATTGCGGACGTAAAAAAGCCGGACAAAAGTCCGGCTTTTTTACAGCGTGCTGCGAATCAGCTGATGGTAGCTTCGGCGGAATTCTTGTCGCCTTTGTTATCGGCCCATGCTACCGCCACTTTGTCGCCAGCCTTGGCACCCTTGACCTTGAAGGCCAGGTAGGGGTTCTTGGAAATGCCGCCGCCCCACTGCGCATCCAGCACCATCTTGCCGTTCACCGTGGCGGTGACGTTGGTGATGTGGTGCGCGGGAATCAGCGCGCCGGTCTTGGCATCTTTGCGCAAGCCGGTTTCCATCGGGTGGTTCATCAGGCACTTCACGTCGGCGGTATCGCCGGACATCGAGGCGCGGATCTTCATCGGTTCTGCCATTTTGTTGCTCCTATCTCTTGTTCGGGTTTGATCGGAAAAGTCGAAGGGACTGACTTAGCCGCCGCAGCCACCGATGGTGACCTTCACTTCTTTCGCCGCCGTGTACATCTTGCCGCCGGCTTTCACGACCGCGCGCACGTTGGCCGTGGAGCCCATCTTGATGCGGGTGGAGATGAAGCCTTGCGCGCCGTTCGACAGGTCGAACTGGGCCAGCATCGGCATGGTGTTCTTCTCGCCGATCAGCGTGATCGACTCGGTTCCGGCAATGTTGGAAGTGATTTCGACCGGCACCACAGCGCCGTTCTCGGCAATGTCCGGCGCCTTCACGACGATATCGCCAGACGCAGCACCGGCACCGCCGACTGCTTTCATGACGCCGCCGAGATCCTTGCTCTCGAACACGGATTTGTTCCACTCGGCCGCAAACACCGCGCCCGGCTTCAACAGACCCGCGGCGACCGCCACGCTCACCGCGCTGGCTGCGCCAGCACCCTTCAATACGTTTCTGCGCAGAATGTTCATGCAGTTGTCTCCAGTAAAAAAGTGATCCAGTTTATGCCCGCTCCGGCCTGTTGCTTGCCACAACCGACCGCGACGATGACATCACAATACGAGCGCTTATACAAACGCCACTCGATCCCGCGTGGTGCACAGCCCGGCCTGATATTTTCGACCTAGTGGACACCATTACGAATGGACGATTGGGCGGCGCGAACATTGACACGAAACGTGTACTTTTGTCATGTCGATGGTCAAGGACACGCAGCCTTTTTGCTTTAGTTCAATTGTATTCGGCTGCCGAACGGCGTTCTGGCCTTGCCCTTGACCAGCCAGATGACGGGATACGGCGGCTCGGTATCGGGGAAATGCCCTTCCGCATCGGTGAAATAGACCAGCAAATCCGGGTTCAGCCGATCCCGTTCGACCCACTCGAATATCGGCCGGAAATCGGTGCCGCCGCCACCGGAGATCGCTTCCGGCAAGTTGATCGCCTGCCACATTGCATAGCGCCACGGGCCGCTCGCATCGAGCTTGTCGTCGCAGGCATGCAGCGTGACATCGGCCCTGACCTGCGCCTTGAGCGCGTCGACTTCGCTGAGGAATGCCTGCAACTCTTCCTGCGTGACCGAGCCGCTGGTATCCAGCACGACGATCGCATTGACGCTCTGGCTGTACAGGCGCGGCATCAGCGCCTCGCCCTCGCGGCGCGAAGTGCGCTGAAAACTGTAGTCGTCGCGCGCCGCATTCATCATGTAGCGCGCCAACAGCGCCCGCCACGGCAGTTGCGGCGCCAGCAGGTTATCGACCAGGCGCAGCATCGACTGGCTCAGCTTGCCGGCCTGACGCGCCGCCTGCGCCGCTGCGGCGAGACGGCTCTTCCATTGTTCGTCGAGCCGGTCCGGATCGGCGGGCGGCGGCGGCTCGGATTTGCCGGCCTGCTGCTGCTCCGTGTCCTGGCCGCCTTCGCCATCCTGGCGATCCTGTCGCTCCGGCTTGCCGCCGCCGTCGCCATCGGACGGGTCGGACGGGTTGGACGGGTCTGACTTTTCGCCCTGGCCTTCACCCTGTTTGGCGTCGCCCTGCTCCTGCTGCTCGCTGGAGTCACCCGCGCCGCCGTCGCTTGAGTCGGTGTCGAACAGATGCATGTCCTGCGTTTCTTCCGGCGGGTCTTCATGCAGCACCGGGTAGATTTCTTCCGCCGTCAAACCGCGATATGCCGCGTTCATCAAAGCATTGTCCGGTCCGCGCATGCGCTCCTCGTCGAGGATCATGTTGACGGCATAGTCGCAGGCGACGTCCCAGCGATGCTTCTGGCGATGATTGCGGCGATTGAAATGCGACAACGCGCAATGCATCGCCTCATGCGCCAGCACGAACTGGGTTTGCTCCAGCGTCAGCCGGCCGATGTAGTCCGGGTTGAAATAGAAATTGCGCGCATCGGTGGCCGTGGTCTTGCACCACTTCGGATCGGCCGCCTTCAACGGCAGATGCATGACCAGCGCGCCGAGAAAGGGCTTTTCCAGGATCAGCCGGGTGCGCGCGGCGGCGAGCTTGGTTTCCAGCGCGGCAAGTGCTTGCATGGGCGAAAGTCGCTCCGGTTCAGGCGGCCGGTTTGAAGTCGTACAACATCAATTCGGCGACGCTATTGGCCCATTCGACGAACTCCGGCACCTTGAACAAGGGTTGCCCGACGGCGCGATGCAGATCGGTCACCAGCATCACGCCCATCTCGCGTTGCGGGTAGTTGCGCGCGTATTTCAGGATGTTGGACAGCTTGTTCACATCGCCCGCGCTTTCCTTCGCCCGCCGCACCAGCGCGGCGGCAACGCCGTACTGCAGGTCGATGCCCTTGGGCACGTCGAACACGTTGCCCGCGAGAATGCCGTCGATATCGGGCAGGTTTTCCAGGTTGTCGACGAAGGCTTTCAGTTCGACGCCGCAAGCCTGGCCGACGCAAGCCTGCAAGGCGTCGGACAACAGATCCGGGCGATCGCCGAACTTCTGCAGCGCGCGGTGCGCGTATTCCCAGGAGCGCGGACTCGGGAAAGCGACCGGGTTGTGTGCCGCGTCGTAATGGAACAGCAGGTCGGGACGAAAACGCAGGAAACCGAGAATGCGCGCATCGATGCCGGCCTTGAGCGCCCAGCTCACCCAGTCGTCCAGATTGGCTTCGACTTCGTAATGCGTAAAGCGATTGGCCAGCGGCGCCGGCATCGCGTAAGTCACGCCGCGGTCGCCCTGGCGGTTGCCGGCGGCGAAGATCGCCCAGCCGTCGGGAATCGTGTATTCACCGAGTCGGCGGTCGAGGATGAGCTGATAGGCGGCGGCGGACACCGTCGGCGGCGCGGCGTTGATCTCGTCGAGAAACAGGATGCCGGCCGGGCCATGCCGGCGCGCATCGGGCAGCATGGCGGGAATCGACCATTCGACGTTGTCGTTGTTGCGAAATGGGATGCCGCGCAGGTCGGTCGGCTCCATTTGCGACAGGCGCAGGTCGATCAAGGGCACGCCATGCAGTTTGGCGATGCCGGCGATGATCTGCGATTTACCGACGCCGGGCGGCCCCCACAACATGACGGGCGTGTGCTGGCCGGCATTGCAACTGGTGAATTCGCGCTCGAGGATGGTTTCGATATGAGAGGGACGCATGGTGCTTTCAACAATCGTTGTGTTTATCCGAGTTTCGTAAAGTCGTCCTGGCCGCCGCCGGCTTGCGCCTGCTCCAGCCGGGCCGCCACCAGTCCAGCCTGAATTTGCGCTGGATTCAGCATCATGGGCAACAAGCGATAAACGCGCATCAACCATTGCGGCTTGTCGCACGCTTCGAGCTCCAGACGAGCCCGCGTGGCCGGGCTCAAACGCGGCCATAACAACAGCAGCGGCGCCAGCCAGCGATGATAATCGCTAATAACCGACTGCTCCAGTCGAGTATTCCAGTCTTCTCGTACCAGCAGCTCCGGAAAATCTGCCGCGGCGACCACCCGCGCGCGCCATTCGTGGGGCAGACGCTGGCCACCCATGCCCTGGCCGACGCCATCCTGGCCGCGCTGAAACCATTGCACCATGGCATGCGGCCGCGCGGCCTGATTGACCATGTGCGCGAGCACATCGCGATGTGCATCGCCGGGATTGCGCGCAATGGCGTCGCGTTGCGCCAATGTCGGCGAATGGAAACCGGTATAGGACAGCACGAACGGATACCACTCGCTATCGATCTTCTCGGCCGGCCTGACGCTGCCGCGCTGCGTCGCCAGCAGCGCCAGAGGCAGGCCGCTTTCCCGATCCAGCAGCCAGAGTTCGTGAGTGTCGAAGATCGGGAAAGGCAACGCCGGCCGCGTTTCCAGCGCGGCGAGGAGGTCTTCCTGACCGGCGGCTTGACCGAGTTTGAGGCCGACGCCCTCCTCCCAAACGCCTACCGGGCGCACCAGGCCGTAACCATCGTCGGCGCGCAGATGCCAGGTGCGCCCATCGAAGGTATGCGCGACCGCCTCGCCGATATCGACGTAGTGCACGACGCCGCGGTACGGGTTGACGCGGCGTAACGCGTAGTAGGTTGGATACATGTTTTGCTTTGCCTCGTCGTTGCTGCAAACTTCGCCCAGATTCCCACCTGCGTCAAACATGAATTTCTGCTCCCATTGCGGCAACCCGGTCCGCGTCGAAATCCCCGCCGGCGACAACCGCCCGCGCCATGTCTGCGCGAATTGCGGCACGATCCACTATCACAACCCGAAGATGGTGGTCGGCTGCATCCCGGAATGGGAAGACAAGATACTGCTCTGCCGCCGCGCCATCGAACCGAAGCACGGTTATTGGACATTGCCCGGCGGCTTCATGGAAAACGGCGAGACGACGGCAGAAGGCGCGGCGCGCGAGACCCTGGAAGAAGCCGGCGCGCGCGTGGAAGTGCTGAATCTGTACAGCATGATCAGCCTGCCGGACATCAATCAGGTTTACCTGTTGTTCCGCGCCAAACTTCTTCATCTCGATTTCGCGCCCGGCGAGGAAAGCCTGGAAGCAGCCCTGTTCACCGAAGCGGACATTCCCTGGGAGCAACTCGCCTTCCGCGCCATCGAACGCACTTTGAAGCTTTACTACGACGACCGGCGTGCCGGCGATTTCCCGCTACGTACCGGCAACGTCTTTCACAAACCCCGATGAAACGCCCCGAACTCCTCGCACCGGCAGGTTCGCAAACCATGCTGGAAACCGCCCTCGCCTTCGGCGCCGATGCGGTCTATGCCGGCCAGCCGCGTTACAGCCTGCGCGCCCGCAACAACAGCTTCCGCGACGAAGTCGCGCTGGGCGTCGGCATCGACTATGCGCACAGTCGCGGCAAGCAGTTCTACGTGGTCAGCAACATCTTCCCGCACAACGCCAAACTGAAAACCTACCTGGCCGACATGGCGCCGGTCGTCGCCTTGCAGCCGGATGCGCTGATCATGGCCGACCCCGGGCTGATCGACATGATCCGGGAAACCTGGCCGGACATGCCGGTGCATCTTTCGGTGCAGGCCAACACGGTCAACTACGCTGCTGTGAAGTTCTGGCAGAAACTGGGCATCTCGCGGGTGATTCTGTCGCGCGAACTCTCGCTCGATCAGGTCGCCGAGATCCGCCAGGAATGCCCGGACATGGAACTCGAAGTATTCGTGCATGGCGCGCTGTGCATTGCCTATTCCGGCCGCTGCCTGCTGTCCGGCTACTTCAACCACCGCGACCCGAACCAGGGCACCTGCACCAATTCCTGCCGCTGGGAGTTCAACACCAAGCCGGGCACAGTCGGTCCCGATGGCGACGTGTTTCTGCTGGAAGAACCGGAAAAGCGCGCCGGCAGCTACATGCCGATCGAACAAGACGAGCACGGCACCTACATCCTCAATTCAAAAGACCTGCGCGCCATCGAACATGTGCAGCGGCTGACCGAGATCGGCGTCGATTCGCTCAAGATCGAAGGCCGCACCAAATCGCCCTACTACGTCGCGCGCACCGCGCAAGCCTACCGTCACGCCATCGACGACGCCGTCGCCGGCCGCCCGCTCGACCCGACCCTGTTGCGCGAACTAGACGGCCTCGCCAATCGCGGCTACACCAGCGGCTTCTTCGAGCGCCACCCGGACCGCGAATACCAGAACTACCTGCGCGGCCATTCCGAATCGGACCGCAGCCTCTATGTCGGCGATGTGCTCGCCTACGACGCCGACGGCATGGCGGAAATCGACGTGAAGAACAAGTTCAGCGTCGGCGACCGCATCGAACTGATCCACCCCAAGGGCAACCTTGAACTGGCGATAGCGAGCATGCGCGGCAAACACGACGCCCCGGTCAACGTCGCCCCCGGCAACGGCCATCGCGTGCGCATACCGCTGCCGGCCGGTTATGAAGGCGCCTTCATCGCGCGTTTCGTGACGGACTCAGCCTGAGGCTGTAGGAGCGCCTTCCAAGGCGCGATGCTTTGATGTCCGCTGCAATCGCGCCTTGGAAGGCGCTCCTACCCTTCCCGTAGGTGCGAATAAATTCGCACCGACTCAATCGAAGCCGAGCAACTCGCGGTAAGGCTTTTCATACTTGGCGAGGATGTCGAAATAGATCCGCACGTTCTCCGCCATCGCCCGCGCCTCGCCGCCGCGGGCATAACCGAATTTCAACTTTCCGGCATGCTCGCGCTTTGACAGCAACGGCAGCACCACCTTCATGTCCGCCCAGCTATCCGGATTCTTGCCCAATGCCTTCGCCAGCCGGCGCGCATCGTGCAAATGGCCGCTGCCCAGGTTGTACGCCGCCAGCGCCAGCCAGGTGCGATCCGGTTCCGGCACTTCCTTGGGCAAAGAATCGCGCAGCAGGACGATGTAACGCGCCCCCCCCAGAATGCACTCGCGCGGATCGAGCCGATCCTTGACGCCAAGCTGGTCGGCGGTCTGCTCGGTCAGCATCATCAGGCCGCGCACGCCGGTGAAGGAAACCGCATGCGCATCCCATTGCGATTCCTGATACGCCACCGCCGCCAGCAAACGCCAATCCAGCCCGGTTTCGCTCTGCGCAGCCTGCAAATGCGGCTTGAATTGCTGCAACAGCGTGCCGCGCTTTTCCAGGATACCGAGGACATCCGCCTCGTTGAGGCGCGTGACATGACCGAAATACCGCTCGCGTAGCCCGGCCAAGGCGCGGTCCTTCTCCAGGCCTTTGAAAAAATTCGCCAACTGGCGCGAAAACGCCGTGCTCATGCCGCGCCCGACCAACCAGGCCTGCGGTTGCGCACTCGCCAGCACGAACGCATCGCGTAGTGCGGGATGGAAATTGCGCGCCACATCCAGGCTATCGGAATCGCTCACCGTGCAGTCCGCCAGACCGATATCGACGCGCTCCAGCAACTCCTCCGAACTGGGCACGTTCGCCTCAACCCATTTCAGCTCGGGCAAGCGCCGCTGGTAGGTCTTCAGGTGATCGACGTGGCTGCTGCCGGCGACGACCTCGACGCGCAACCCAGGAAGATCGTCGATGCGTCGCGGCAGCTTGATGTTCTGCCCGCAAATCACCCATTCCTTGACCTGGCCGTAAGTCGGGCCGAAGCGCAGCGTGCGCCGCCGCTCGTCGCTCGCGGTAAGCCCCGCGGCAGCGATATGCGCCTGTCCGTCGGCGACGCTTGCCAACAGCGCGTCCAACGTATCCGCCACCACGAAACGCACCTTCCACCCACGCGACGCGGCAAACCGACTCACCAGATCGAACTCGAAACCGGAAGGATTGCCATCGGCAT
>JASJPK010000018.1:0-2222 GCA_031426735.1 Hydrogenophilaceae bacterium
ATGATGACGCCGAAGATCATGATCAGGCCGTGCAGCGTGGTGAGCTGGTTGAACATATCCGGTTGCACCAGTTGCAGTCCGGGCTGGAACAGTTCGGCGCGGATCAGCATCGCCATCAGGCCGCCGATCAGGAACATCGCGGCGGCGAACCACAGGTAAAGCGTGCCGATGTCCTTGTGGTTGGTCGTGGTCAGCCAGCGCCAGAGTCCGGCCGGGGCGCCGTGGTGGCCTAGTTCGAGTGCGCTCGTGGCGGGGCTGCCGTTCATGTTCGCCTCCTATTTCCGCAAAGCCTTGACCGCTGCAGGTTGCACCGTGCCGCCGGCATTGCCCCAGGCGGTGCGCTCGTAGCTGACCACGGCGGCAATATCCGCGTCGTTGAGCTGGTCCTTAAAGGCCATCATGGCGGTGCCGGGGCGGCCGTTCATGACGGTGGCCAGATGCTGTGCGACCGGACCGGCCGCCACTTTCGAAGCCGCCAGCGCCGGGAAGGTGCCGGGCAGACCCTTGCCGTCGGATTGGTGGCAGACCGCGCAACTGGCGGTGTAGACCTTCTCGCCGCGCGCCTTCAGTTCGGCGTCGCTCCAGGTCTTCCCGGCGGCTGCCGCGGAAGCTGCCCCGGCGGCAGCCGCCAACTGCTTCTTGCCGTCCAGCCAGGCCTGGTAATCGGCCGGCGACTTCACTTCGACCACGATCGGCATGAAGGCGTGATTGACGCCGCACAGCTCGGCGCACTGGCCGCGAAACGTCCCGGTCGCGTCGGCGCGGAACCAGGTGTCGCGAATGAAACCGGGAATGGCGTCCTGCTTGACGCCCAGCGACGGCACCCACCAGGCATGGATCACGTCGTTGCTGGTGAGCAGCACGCGCACCTTCTTGCCGACCGGCACCACCAGCGGTTCGTCCACTTCCAGCAGGTAGTGCGCGCCCTTGCTGTCGCGGTTGTCGATCTGCGCCCGTGGCGTTGCCAGTGTGCTCATGTAGCGCACCCCTTCCTGCAGATAGTCGTACTCCCATTTCCACTGGTGGCCGATGACCTTCACCGTCAGGTCCGGCGCGCGCGTGTCTTTCTGCGCCAGCACCGCCTGCGTCGCCGGCCAGGCGATGCCGATCAGGATGAGGAACGGGATGACGGTCCAGATTGTCTCGACCGTGGCGCTTTCATGGAACGGATGCGCCGCGTGGCCGAGGCTTTTGCGATGCTTGAACAGGGCATAGAACATCGCCCCGAACACCACCAGAAAGATGACCAGACAAATCCACAGCACGATCACATGCAGGTCGTAGGCGGCCTGCGCGACGCTGGACTGCGGCTGCGGCAGGTCGAAGCCGTATTCCGCTCGTGCAGCGTTCGCCACGACGCCAAGCCATGCCGCAATTGCCGACCTACGCGTGAACCCCATCACCGCCTCCTCTCGTCCCCCTTGAATTTCGACGCGAAGCTATCGAGGGTTGTTTTTTTTATACCTGAGGGAAACACTGGGACAATTGGGTGAATACCCTATTCAAGCGGCGCGGCTCGGCGCGGGCCATGGCCGCAAGCATGGATCGAATCCGCATGGAGAAGGGTCATACTTGCCTCACATCCTCAATCTGCGAATCCCCATGCTGGATGATTACAAACTCAACGGGCTGGTCGTGGACGACATGGCGATGATGCGCGGCATGATGAAGCGCCAGTTGCTCAGCCTGGGAGTCGCCAGAGTATCCGAGGCGCCGAATGCCGCCCTGGCCATCGAAAAGCTGCGCGCCGACAAGTTCGATCTGCTGCTGCTGGATTACTACCTCGGCGATGCCACCGACGGTCAGCAGCTGCTCGAACTGATCCGCAAGGAACAACTGGTGGCGAGCAGTGCCGTGATCGTCATGGTGACGGCGGAGAAAGCCTACGACCAGATCGCCAAAGTCGCCGAACATGCCCCCGACGCGTACGTGATCAAGCCGTTCAACGCGGATACCCTGCTCGCTCATTTGCGGCCGGTGCTCGAACGCAAGATGGGCATCCGACGGCCGAACAAGCAGACGCCCGGCTTGAAGCCGATCTACGACCAGTTCGATGCCGGCCGTTTCGATGCCGTCATCGCCCTGGTGGATGCCTACACCCAGAAGGAAGGCGTGCATGCCGATACCGCCCGCCTGAAGGGCGATGCGCTGATGAACAAGGGCGATTTGAATCGCCCCGGATTTTGTGGAGGCTCTAACTCTTGAGAAGATAGAGCCATCAT
>JASJPK010000019.1:0-50639 GCA_031426735.1 Hydrogenophilaceae bacterium
TCAGCGTGCTGGCCTGGGCGGTGGTCAAGGCGGCGATCTGGTCGGTATCCAGCGCGGCCAGATCGGCGGTTTCCAGCGCGGCGGTCTGCGCAGTGGTCAGCGCGGCGATTTGCGCGGTGGTTAGCGCCGGCGTCTGTGCCGTGGTCAGCGCGGCGATCTGCGTCGTGGTCAGTTTGGCCAGATCGGCGGTTTCCAGCGCGGCGATCTGCGCCGTGGTCAAGGCGGCGACCTGCGTCCCCGTCAATTTGTCGATCTGCGCCGTCGACAGGGCGACGACCTGCGCCGTGGTCAACGCGGCGACATCGGCGGTTTCCAGCGCGGCAATCTGGTCGGAAGTCAGCGCGGCGATCTGCGCCGTGGTCAGTTTGCTGACCTGAGCGGTGGTCAAGGCGGCAATCTGGCCGGTGGTCAGCACGGCCAGGTCGGCGGTTTCCAGTGCGGTGAGCTGTGCCGTGGTCAGCGCGGCGATCTGCGCCGTGGTCAGTGCGGGCGTCTGGGTGGTGGTCAGGGCAGCAATCTGCGCCGTGGACAGCGTGACCAGATCGGCGGTGGCGATGGAGGCGATCTGGGTCGTCGTCAACGCGGCAATCTGCGCCGTGGTCAGATTGCTGACCAGGGCGCCGGCGGTCAGTACGGCAACCTGCTCGGTGCTCAACGCGGCGACATCGGCCGGTTCCATCGCGGCGATCTGCGCCGTGGTCAACGCGGCGATCTGCGCCGTGGACAACGCAGGAATCTGCGCCGTGGTCAACGCGGCGATCTGCGCCGTGGTCAGTTTGGGAATCTGCGCGGTGGTCAGCGCGGCAATGTCGGCGGTTTCCAGCGCGGCGATCTGCGCGGTGGTCAGCGCCGGAATCTGGGCGGTGGTCAGCGCGGCGACCTGAGCGGTGGTCAGTGCGACGATATCGGCCGTCTCGATGGCGGCAATCTGCGCCGTGGTCAGCTTGGCGACCTGCGCCGTGGTCAACGCGGCGACGTCGGCCGTTTCCAGTGCGGCGATCTGCGCCGTGGTCAGCTTGTTGATCTGTCCGGTGGTCAGTGCGGCGACCTGCGCCGTGGTCAACGCGGCGATGTCTGCCGTTTCAATGGCGGCGAGCTGGGCCGAGGAAAGTACGACGATCTGCGCGGTGGTCAGCGCGGCAGCTTGCGCAGTGGTCAGCGCAGCGATCTGGGCGGTGGTGAGTTTGACGATATCGGCGGTTTCCATCGCAGCGATCTGCGCGGTAGTCAACGCGGCGATATCGGCGGTTTCCATTGCCGCCACTTGCGCGGTGGTCAATGCCACGATCTGCGCCGTAGTCAGGGCAGACGCCTGCGCGGTGGTCAACGCGGCGATTTGTGCGGTGGTCATATTGTTGATGACGCTGGTCGGTATCACGGCCAGATCGGCGGTTTCAATGGCGGCGATCTGCGCCGTGGACATCGCGATAACCTGGCTGGAAGTCAGCGCGGCAACCTGGGCGGTGGTCAGCGCGGCAACCTGGGCGGTGGTCAGCGCGGCAACATCGGCAGTTTCCAGCGCGCGGATCTGGCTGGTGGTCAGAGCCGCAACCTGTGCGGTGGTCAGCGTCGGGATGTGCTCGGTGGTCAACGCCTTGATCGCATTGGCGGTCAGTTTTGCCACGTCACGCGTTTCCATTGCGACGATCTGGGCGGTGCTCAGCGCGGCAACCTGATCGGAGGTCAATGCGGCTGCTTGACCCAGACTGAGTGCGACGATCTGCGCGGTGGTCACACCCTGGATGGAGGCGGTCGTGAGCTTGGCCAGATCGGGGCTTTCAATGACCGTAAATTGCGCGGTGGTCAGCGCGGCCACCTGGGCCGAAGTCAGTGCGGCGGCCTGTGTCGTGGTCAGTGCTCTGACCTGATTGTTGGTCAGTGCGGCGATCTGCGCGGTATCCAGCGCCTGGATTGCGGCAGTGGACAGGTAGGCGAAGTCATTGGTCTGAATGGCGCGGATCTGCGCGGTGCTCATCGCATCGATCTGCGTCGTGGTCACTGCGGCGGACTGTTCGGGTGACAGCGCGGCGATCTGCGCGGTGGACAGCGCGGCGATCTGGGCCGTGGTCAGATTGGCGATGACCGACGTACCCATGGCCGCGAAGTCGGCCGTCTCGATGGCGGCAACCTGGGCGGTGCTCAGTGCGCCGACCTGGGTGGAAGTCAGCGCCGGGGTCTGGTCGGTGGTCAGCGCGGCGATCTGCGTCGTGCTCATGGCGGCCAGATCGGCGGTTTCCAGCGCGGCGATCTGGGCCGGCGTCAGCGCGGCGATCTGCGCCGTGGTCAAGGTGGCAGCCTGGGCCGTGGTCAGGGCGGCGATGGCCGCCGTGGTGAGCGATTCGATATCGCTGGTTTCAATCGCCGTCAATTGCGCAGTACTCAGCGCGGCAATCTGCGCTGTGGTGATGACGGCGGCGTGCTCGGGCGTCAACGCAACGATCTGATCGGTAGTCAATGCGGCGAATTGCGCGGTGCTCAGGTTGGCGACCACTGCCGTGCCGAGTGCGGCGATGCCGGAGGTTTGGATGGCGGCAATCTGGTTGGTGGCAAGCGCGGCGACCTGCGCCGTACTCAATGCCTCGACCTGATTGACCGTCAGCGCACCCATTTGCGCCGTGGTCAAAGCGGCGATATCGGCCGTCTCCAGCGCGGCGACCTGCGCGGCTCTCAGCGCAACGATCTGATCGGTGCTCAGGGCCGCAACCTGGGCCGTGGTCAGGTGGGGAATGACCGCGGTCGACAGGGCTGCGATATCCGCGCTTTCAATGGCCGGAATCTGCGCGGTGGTCAGCGCCGCGATCTGGCTGCTGGTCAAGGCGGCGAATTGTCCGCTGGACAGGGCTTCGATCTGTTCGGTGGTCAGCGCCGCGATTTGCGCCGTGGTCAGCTTGGCGATGGTAGCGGTGGACAACGCGCCCAGATCGACCAGTTCGATGGCGGCAATCTGTGCGCTGGTCAGCGCCGATGCCTGCGCGGTGGTCAAGGCGGCAATCTGTGCGCTGGACAGCGCGATCATCTGGTCGGTGGTCAGCGCGGTCACCTGCGCGGTGGAGAGCTTGGCGATGGCGGCGGTGGACAGCGCGGCCAGATCTTCCGTCGCCAACGCGGCAATTTGCGCGGTGCTCAACGCGGCAATCTGCGTACTGGTCAGCGCGGCGGTCTGGGCGGTGGTCAAGGCGTCGATCTGGGCGGTGGTCAGCGCCTGGATGTCTGCCGTCTGGATGGCGAGGATCTGGGCGGTGGAGAGTACCGGGATATCTTCCACGTCCAGCGCAGCGAATTGGGCGGTGGTCAGTGCGATCAGCTGCGCGTTGGTCAGCGCCACGACGTCGGCGGATTCCAGCGCGGCAACCTGCGCGGTGGTCAGCGCGGCAATCTGCGCTGTGGTGAGCTTGACGACTTGCGCGGTGCTCAGTGCGGTAATCTGATCCAGCGTCAGTTCAACCAGATCGGCGGTCTGAATGGCGGCGATCTGCGCCGTGGTCAGCGCGGCGATCTGCGCCGTGGTCAGGGCCGGAATCTGCGCCGTGGTCAGCGCGACGACCTGTGCCGTGGTCAGGTTGGCGATGGCCGCAGTGGACAAACTGGCGAGGTCTTCCAGTTCCAGCGCGGCGATCTGCGCCGTGGTCAGCGCGGCAGCCTGTGCGGCGGTCAGCGCGGCGGCCTGATCGGTGGTCAGCGCGACGATCTGCGCCGTGGTCAGTTTGGCGATGTTGGCCGTCGGCAGGGCGGCGACATCAGTCGCTTCCAGGCTGGCAAACTGGTCGGTGGTCAACGCGACGAGCTGGGCGGTAGTCAACGCGGCAGCCTGCGCGGTGCTCAGCGCCTGCAACTGCTCGGCGCTCAACACGACGATGTCGGCGGTTTCCAGCGCTTTGATCTGCAGGTCGGTCAGCGCGGCAATCTGCGCGGTGGCCAGCGTGGCGACCTGGCCGGTGGTCAGCGCCGCGATGGCGGCGGTGGAGAGTTTGGCGATGTCCTGCGTTTCCAGCGCGGCGATCTGGTCGAGACTCAGTGCGGCGACCTGGGCCGTGGTCAAAGCGCCAGCCTGGGCTGTGCTCAACGCCTCGATCTGGGTCGTGGTCAGACGCGCGACATCTTCGGTTTGCAGCGCGGCGATCTGCGCCGTGGTCAACGCGGCGACCTGCGCCGTGGTCAGGTTCGGCGCCTGTTTGGTGGTCAGCGCGACGATCTGCGCCGTGCTCAGGCTGGCGATTGCGGCCGTGGTCAGGCTGGCCAGATCGTCGGTTTCGATTGCCGCGATCTGCGTGGCGGTCAGTTTGCTGACTTGCGCCGTCGTCAATGCCGCCGCCTGGGCGGTGGTCAGCGCCTTGATCTGCGCGACACTCAGACTCGGAATGACGGCGGTGGACAGGCTCGCCAGGTCGGCCGTTTCCAGTTTGGCGATCTGCGCCGTGGTCATCGCCGCGACCTGGGCGGAGGTCAGCGCGGCGGCTTGCGCCGTGGTCAATGCCACGATCTGGGCGGTGGACAGGGTCTGGATGTCTGCCGTTTCCAGCTTGGCGATCTGCGCCGTGGTCAGCGCGGCAATCTGGCCGGTAGTCAGCACGGCGACCTGGGTCGGTGACAGCGCAACGATGTCGCCGGTTTCCAGCGCCTGGATCTGGGTTGTGGTCAATGCGGGAATCTGATCCGTGGTCAACGCCGCGACCTGCGCGGTCGTCATGCCGGTGATGGCAGCGGCCGACAAGATGGCGAGATCGACCGTTTCCAGTGCCTGAATCTGGCTGGTGCTCATCGCCGCGACCTGATTCGGCAGCAGCGCCGATGCCTGCGTCGTGGTCAGCGCGGCGATCTGCGCCGTGGTCAGCGCGGCAATCTGCGCCGTGGTCCACAGCATGGAATTGCGGATTTCCTGTTGCGTCGCCGATAGCGGCGAGGTCAGGGCGGCAATCTGCGCCGTGGTCAGCGCGAGAAGTTGCGGATTGGTCAGGGCGCCGACTTGCGTTCCGTTCAGCGCAGCAATGTCGGCCGTTTCAAGTTTGACGATCTGTGCGGTGCTCAGCGCAGCAATCTGGCCGGCCGTCAGCGCGGCGACCTGGCCGGTGGTCAGCGCCACGATCTGCGCGGTGCTCAGGCCGGGCAGGGCGGCGGTGGAGAGACTGGCGACATCCGCCGTCTGCATGGCAACGAGTTGCGCGGTGGATAGTGTGGCGAGCTGGGACGACGTCATCGCACCGGCTTGTGCCGTGGTGATGGCGACGATCTGCGCCGTGGTCAGGCCCGGCATGGTGCCGACAGCCAGTTTGGCGAAGTCGGCGGTTTCAATGGCGGCGACCTGCGCCGTGGTCAGTTTGGACAGTTGCGTCAGTGACAGTGAACCGGCTTGCGCGGTGGTCAACGCGGCGATCTGCGCCGTGGTCAACGCTTGCAGGTCGTCGGTAGCGATGGCGGCGATCTGCGCGGCACTTAGGGTGGAAATCTGCGCCGTCGTCAGCGCGGCGGCTTGCGCGGTGGTCAGCGCCACGACTTGCGGGCTGGACAGGCCGCGCAAGGCGGTGGTGGTCAGATTGACCAGATCCGCTGTCTCCAGCGCGGCGATCTGCGCGGTGGTCAACGTTGAAATCTGGGAGGAATTCATTGCGGCGGCTTGGCCGGTGCTGAGCGCGACGATCTGCGCGGTGGTCAGACCCGGCATGGCGGCGGCGGCCAGTTTGGCGAAATCGGCGGTTTCAATCGCGGCGATCTGCGCCGTGGTCATTTTGGAGAGTTGCGTCGCGCTCAGATATCCGGCCTGCGTGGTGGTCAGCGCGGCGATCTGCGTCGTGGTCAGCGCCGGAATGTCGTCGGTGGCGATGACCGCGATCTGGCCGCCGCTGAGCGCGGCGAGTTGCGCCGTGGTCATGGCGGCAACCTGCGCCGTGGTCAGCGCAACGATCTGGGGGGCCGTCAAGCCTTTGACGGCGCTGGAAGTCAGCGCGGCGAAATCGGCGGTTTCCATCGCTGCGATCTGCGCCGTGGTCAAGGTGGCGAGCTGGCTGGAGGAGAGCGCCGCAGCCTGCGCGGTGGTCAGTGCCACGATCTGCGCAGTGGTCAGGCCGGCCAATGCAGTGCCGGAAAGCTTGGCGACATCGGCGGTTTCCAGCGCGGCGATCTGCGCCGTGGTCATGGCACCCAGTTGCGCCAGCGTCAATGCGGCGGCCTGGGCGGTGGTCAGGGCGACGACCTGCGCGGTGGTCAGCGCCTGGACATCATCGGTCGCCAAGGCCTTGATCTGCGCGGCGGTGAGCGCGGCGACCTGATTGGTGGCGAGCGCGGCGACCTGGCCGGTGGTCAGCGCCACGATCTGCGCGGTGGTGAGACCTTGCAAGGCCGAGGTGGAAAGTTTGGCCAGATCGGCTGTTTCCATCGCGGCGATCTGCGCCGTGGTCAACGCGGCGATCTGCGTCGAGGTCAATGCGCCGGCTTGCGCCGTGGTCAAGGCAACGACCTGAGCGGTGGTCAGGCCGGGCAGCGCCGAGGCGGAGAGTTTGGCGACATCGGCGGTTTCGATCGCGGCGATCTGCGCCGTGGTCATATTGGACAGTTGCGTCGAGGTCAGCGCCCCGGCTTGCGCGATGGTCAGCGCGGCGACTTGGGCGGTGGTGAGTGCCTGGATGTCGTCCGTGGCGATGGCGGCGATCTGGACCGCCGAAAGCGCGGCAATTTGCGCGGTGGTCAGCGCGGCGACCTGGCCGGTGGTCAACGCGACGATCTGGGCCGAAATCAGGCCGGGCAGGGCGGTGGTGGCCAGTTTGGCTACGTCGGCGGTTTCCAGCGCGGCGATCTGGGCGGTGCTGAATTTGGCGAGCTGCGCCTGGGTCAGCGCGCCGGCCTGGGCGGTGGTCAGGGCAACGACCTGCGCCGTGCTCAGCCCGGCCAGCGCGGCGGTGGAGATGCCGGCGACATCGGCAGTTTCCAGCGCGGCGATCTGCGCCGTGGTCATGGCGGCGATTTGCGCCGAAGTCAGGGCGGCAGCCTGGATCGGGGTCAATGCGGCGATTTGCGCGGTGCCGAGCGCCTGCACGTCATCGGTGGCTAGCGCGGCGATCTGCACACCGCTCAGCTTGGAGAACTGCGCGGTGGTCAGGGCGGCAGCTTGCGCGGTGGTCAATGCGACGATCTGGGCGGTGCTCAGGCCGGCCAATGCAGCGGTGGACAAAGCGGCGATGTCGACGGTTTCCAGCGCGGCGATCCGCGCCGTGCCGAGACTGGCAATTTGCGCGGCGGTGAGCGCGGCGGCCTGCGCCGTGCCGAGGGCGACAACCTGGGCGGTAGTCAGGCCTTGCAACGCGGCGGTTGTGAGATTGTCGACATCGGCGGCGTCGATGGCGGCGATCTGCGCCGTGGTCATGGCGGCGATCTGGGCCGAGGTCAGCGCAGCTGCCTGGGTCGAGGTCAAGGCGGCGATCTGCGCCGTGGTCAAGGCTTGTACATCGTCAGTCGCCAGCGCGGCGATCTGGGTAACGGACAACTTGCCGATCTGGTCGGTGGTCAAGGCGGCGGCTTGCGCCGTGGTCAAAGCCACGATCTGGGCGCTGGTCAAGCCTTGCACTGCCGTGGTGGTCAGCTTGGCAACATCGGCCGTTTCCAGCGCGGCGATCTGCGCCGTGGTCATCTTGGACAGCTGGGTCACGGTCAGCGCCGCCGCCTGCGCAGTGGTCAAGGCGACGATCTGCGCGGTGCCGAGCACCTGCAGATCCTCAGTGGCGATGGCGGCGATTTGCGCGGTGGTCAGCGCCGCGACCTGCGCGGTGGTCAGCGCGGCAGCCTGGGCGGTGGTCAAGGCGGCGATGCCGCCCACGGTAAGGCCCTGGATAGCCGTCGTGGTCAGTGCGGCGACATCGGCGGTTTCCAGCGCGGCAACCTGCACCAGGCTCAACTTGGCGAGTTGCGCCGAGGTCAATGCGGCGGCCTGGGCGGTGGTCAGCGCCGCGATCTGCGCAGTAGTCAAGCCGGCGAGAGCGGCGGTGGACACGGCGGCGACATCGGCCGTCTCGATGGCGGCGAGTTGCGCCGTCGTCAGTTTGGCGATCTGCGCCGAAGTCAGCGCGCCGGCTTGCGCGGTTGTCAGGGCAACGATCTGGGCGGTGCTGAGCACCGGTACGTCGTCGGTGGCCAGCGCCGCGATCTGCGCCGTGGTCAAAGCGGCGACCTGACCGGTGGTCAACGCCGTTATCTGGCCGGTGGTCAATGCCGCCACCTGGGTCGATGTCAGACCCTGCAGGGCCGCGGTGGTCAGACTGGCGACATCTGCCGTTTCAAGGGCGGCGACCTGAGCGGTGGACAGTTTGGCGATTTGCGTCGAGGTCAGCGCGGCGGCTTGCGCCGTGGTCAATGCCGCAATTTGCGCGGAGGTGAGCCCGAGCACGGCCGCGGTGGACAAGCTGGCGACATCGGCGGTTTCCATGGCCGCAATTTGCGCCGTGCCCAATTTGGCGATTTGTGTCGAGGTCAGCGCGCCGGCTTGCGCAGTAGTCAATGCGGCAATCTGCGCCGTGGTCAGCACGGCGATGTCATCGGTGGCGATGGCGGCAATCTGGGTGGTGGTCAGCGCGGCAATCTGGGCGGTGGTGAGACCGGCGGTCTGCGCCGTGGTCAGGGCCGGAACCTGTGCCGTGGTGAGGCCTTGCAAGGCAGCGGTAGACAGGCTGGCAAGGTCCGCGGTTTCCAGCGCGGCGAGTTGGGCGGTGGACAGTTTGGCGATTTGCGTCGAGGTCAGCGCACCGGCTTGCGCGGTAGTCAATGCGGCGATTTGCGCGGTGCTCAGGCCGAGCAGGGCCGAGGTGGACAGTTTGGCGACATCCGCCGTCTCCAGCGCGGCGATCTGCGTGGTGCTCAAACTGGCGATCTGGGCTGAAGTCAGCGCGCCAGCCTGGGTCGTGGTCAAGGCGACGACCTGGGCGGTGGTCAAGCCGTCGAGGGCGGCGGTGGCGAGGTTGTCGATGTCGTCGGTCTCGATGGCGGCAATCTGCGCCGTCGTCATGTTGGCGACCTGCGTCGAGGTCAGCGCGCCGACTTGCGCGGAGGTCAGCGCGACGATCTGCGCCGTGGTCAGTACCGCAATGTCGTCGGTGGCGACGGCCGCGATCTGGGTTGCGGTCATCTTCGCCAGGTCGGCGGTTTCGATGGCGACGATCTGGCCAGTAGTCAGCGCCGCGATCTGCGCCGTGGTGAACGAGGGAAACTGCGAGGTGGAGAAGGCGGCAATGCTCTCGGTCGCGAACGCCGGCACCTGGGCAGTGGTCAGCGCCATGATCTGCGTGACTGAGAACGCAGCAATATCTTCCGTGGTCAGCGCCGCGATCTGGGCCGTGGTCAGCGCCGCGATCTGCGCTGTGGTAAGGCCAGTGATAAAGCTGCTCATGTTAATCTCCAGTAACGTATCTCAAATGATCAATGCCGTGGCCGCAGACCGACTTGTACACAATCCGTCGACCTTAAATGTCGACACACTATCGGCACTCAAGGAAGAAAACCTTAGCCCAATCCGAGTAATTTCCTTCTCGATGTCTCCCTCGCGGGAAATTGCTCCGTTGGGCATGCAGGCGGCGGCGTGAGGCAGTTGCTCAACCCGGTGCGCGAGATCGACGCCGCGCTGCTGCAATACCGGAGGATTTTCGGTAGCCTGGTGTTGTTCAGTGGCGTCATCAATATATTGATGCTCGCCCCGTCCATTTACATGATGCAGATCTTCGACCGGGTGTTGACCAGCCGGAATGAAACGACGTTGTTGATGCTGAGCCTGATCGTGCTTGGGCTGTTCATGCTTAGCGGTGTGCTGGACTGGGTGCGTGGGCAGGTTATGGTCAGGATGAGCGCGGGTTTCGACGCAAGCCTGGGCGAGCGTGTCTTCACCGCGGCGTTCGAACGCAATCTGTGCGATCGCCATGCCAATCCGGCCCAGGTGTTGAATGACTTGTCGACCCTGCGCCAGTTCATCACCGGGCCGGGTCTGATCGCGTTTCTCGACGCGCCCTGGTTGCCTATCTATCTTGCGGCCTGCTTTCTGTTCCATGCCTGGCTGGGGGTATTCGCGTTGCTGGGCTCGGTCATCCTGGTTGTGCTGGCGATCTGGAACGAATACGCGACGCATTGGTACATGCAGGAAGCCAATCAGCGCTCCATGGCCGGTTCGTCCTATATCAACGCGACGCTGCAGAATGCCGAGGTCATTCATGCGCTGGGCATGCTCGCGGCTTTGCGCGGACGCTGGGCCACGCTGCAGAACCGCGCGCTGGCCGCGCAGGCCTCCGCCAGCAGGCGCGGATTGGCCATTTCCGGAGCCACCCGCTTCATTCGGATCAGTTGGCAGTCGCTCTCGTTGGCGCTGGGCGCCTATCTCGTGCTGGAAAACGAAATATCCTCCGGCGCGATGATTGCCGCTTCGATCCTGCTTGGGCGCGCAATGGCGCCGGTCGAGTTGGCGATCGGCTCCTGGAAGCAGTTTGATTCCGCCAAGAGCGCTTACCGGCGCTTGTGCGAATTGCTTGCCATGCATCCGGCAACGGCGCCGCGTATGACGTTACCGCCACCATCGGGCGCGGTCAGGGTGGAAAATCTGGTCGTCATTCCGCCCGGCGCCGAATTGCCTGCTGTCAATGGCGTGAGTTTCTCGCTTGAAAAGGGCGAGGCGCTCGCCGTCATCGGGCCGAGCGCTTCCGGCAAATCCTCGCTGTTACGCGCATTGGTCGGCATCTGGCCGGCGATGCACGGTACGGTCAGGCTGGACAGCGCCGATATCGGCAACTGGCCGCGTGACGAAATCGGTCCCTACCTGGGTTTTCTGCCGCAGGACATCGAACTGTTCGATGGCACGGTGGCGGAAAACATCGCGCGATTCGGGACGCTGGTGGCCGAGCAGGTTATCGATGCCGCGCGCCTGGCTGGGATACATGAAATGGTGCTGCGCTTCCCGCATGGTTATGAAACCAGGTTGGGCGCGGGCGCGTTCAAGCTTTCCGGTGGGCAGAAGCAGCGCATCGGACTTGCACGCGCGTTGTACGGCCGGCCGCCTTTGGTCGTTCTGGACGAACCTAACTCGAATCTGGACGAGGCTGGCGAACAGGCCTTGATCGAGGCGCTGAAAACCCTGAAGGAAGCCGGTTGCAGTGTCGTGCTGGTGACGCATCGCTCGCATGCATTGGCCGTGACGGACAAGATGTTGCTGCTCAAAGATGGCGTCCAGCATCTCTATGGGACGCGGGATCAGGTGTTGAAAGCCTTGACTGCGGTTGTTCCGCTTCCTGTCGGTTGAAGCCAAGATGAAGCCTGAATTGAAATCGCCGTTGCCGGATGCGAGATCCGAGCCATTGAATACTGACGCCGCATCCATTGCGCGCCTCGGGGTTTGGGTGCTGCTGCTTGGTTTTGGCGGTTTCATGCTCTGGGCCGGTTTTGCGCCGCTCGATCAGGGTATGGCTGGGTCGGGTACGGTGGTGGTGGCCGGGGAGAAAAAGACGGTCCAGTCGCTTGCATCCGGCGTTGTCGAGGCGATTCCGGTCAAAGAGGGTGATCGAGTCGTGCAAGGGCAGGTTCTGCTGCGGCTTAATTCGGTCCAGGCGCTGGCGCAACTCGATACCGCAACAGGTCAGTGGATTCATGCGCGATGCCAGGAGGCGCGGCTGCGCGCAGAGCAATCCGGTCTGGATCGTATCGTCTGGCCCGAGGAGTTGCTGGCGCGCAAGTCGGATGTGCGCGTCGGCGCGACAATGGAATTGCACACGCGGCTATTCGAAACGCGCAGAAAGGAACTCGATATCCGGTTGCGCATCGTTCGTCACGAACTTGCCGCGCTGAAAAGCCAGCTGGCCGGGTTCGTCGATATCCGGCGACATCAGGAATCCCGAGTGGCGGCGCAGGACAAGGAGCTGGAGAGTTACCGGGCGTTGGTTGGCCAGGGCTTCATCTCATGGAATCGCGTGCATGAAGTGGAACGCGACAGGGGCGAATTGAGCGTCGATCTGGCGACCGCCATTGCCGACATCGGCCGTACTCAGCAGGCGATCCACGAGAGCGAACTGAAAGAGCTTCAAATCGTGCAGGCCTATCGGAGCGAGGTCGAGGCGCAATTGGCGCTGGCGACTCCCGAGGCAGCCGCACTGGCCGAGCGAATCAAGGCGCTGGAGTTCGAGGCGAGTAACGCGGTCGTCCGCGCGCCGGCAAGCGGCCAGGTCATGGCAATGGCCATCCATACCGTGGGCGGTGTGGTTCAGTCCGGGCAGCGCTTGATGGATGTCGTTCCCCAGCAGTCGTCCTGGATCGTCAAGGCGCGCTTTCCCACGATGGCGGCGGATCGTCTGAAGCCTGGCCTGCCGGTCTCGATCCGGTTCTCTTCGTTGCAGAGAGTCCGCACACCGGTGCTGACCGGCAAGGTGACGACCGTTTCCCCCGATCAGATCGTCGATCCGGATACCCGGCTGCCCTATTACCAGGCGGAGGTGGTGCTTGATCCTGATGCGCAGAGCACGCTTGGACGCGTCGGACTCGACGTCAAGCCCGGAATGGAGGTGGAAGTGCTCGCCAACACCGGTGAGCGCACGTTGTTGAACTACCTGGTGCGCCCCGTGGTTGAGCGCATGTCCGGCGCCTTGCTGGAGGAGTGATCCCGCGCTGGATGGCATGCCGCCATGCCGTTGAAATGCGGGGCGCGGTAGGTGCCGGAAATAATTTTTCAAAATTTCCTAAAGTTTTTTTACGCTGAGCCGTAGTTCGGATCGTGCGAAGCGGATAGGCTTCGCACTGAAGGCAGAAGTCCTTCATCAAACGACCCTAGAAAAGGAGTTTCATCATGGCAATCGGCGACATCGGCCTAACCTCGTCAATGCGCAGCAACCTGGTCAGCCTGCAAACGACCGCAAGGCTGCTGGGCTCGACGGAAGAACGGCTCGCAACCGGCAAGCGCGTCAACTCTGCGGTAGACAATCCTGCCAACTTCTTCGCGGCGCAAAGCCACAACACCCGCGCCAATCTGCTGACCGGTCTCAAGGACGGCATCAGTGAGGCAATTCAAACCGTCAAGGCTGCCGATTCGGGTATCAAGGGTGTGCTGACCCTGATCGAATCCATGCGCGGTATCGTTACCCAGGCGCGTTCGGCCAACAACGATAGCGTCAACAGCGCGGTAACCCTCGACGGCACCGCCGATGGATCTTCCGCCGGCGCCAGTGGTCTGGTCGGTCAGTACAACCGCCTGGTCGAGCAGTTGAACAATCTGGTGGTCGACTCAAGCTACAAGGGAACGAACTTCCTGATGAGCGGCGACGTCACCCTGACAGCGAACTTCAACGAGAACGCCACGACGAAAATCGTGATGTCGGGTTTCAACTCCAGCGCAAGCGGTCTGGGGATTTCCGGTGGCGGCACGACGATGAGCGCTTCCGGCGCCGGCGCCGGCGCAACTGCGAGTGGTAGCCTGATGTCCGGTGACCTGGTCGGTGTATCCAGCCTCAATACCATCGAGGCGAGGCTCAATACCGCAATCGCGACCTTGCAGACCCGTGCTTCGGAGTTGTCGGCCAATCTTTCGACGTTGACCGCGCGCCAGTCGTTCATTACCGAAATGGTGAATACGCTGGTCGTGGGTTCGACGAAATTGACCGAGGCGGATTCCAATGAGGAAGGGGCCAATCTGCTGTCGCTGCAAACCAAGCAACAGTTGGGTACCACCGCGCTGAGCATCTCGTCGCAGGCTGAACAGTCGATCTTGAGACTGTTCTAACTCCCGTGATGCTTGGTAACTTGTCCCGCATGAGCTTTCCGGTTCATGCGGGAGGAGGGTGAGAAAATGGTCACTGAAATTACAGGGGTTGGTCTAAGTAGCTCGTTGGTTGCTCAAACAGGTACGACAGTCACGTCGCGCGTGGCGGAGGCTTCGCTCCCGGTTTCGTTGGGTGCGAAGGTTGCAGAAGCCGGCAATGGTTTGGTTTCTTCCGCTTCGCAGGTAACTGGAGCTTATGGACAGTTGCGGACACGTCAGGAAGCGCTGAATCAGGCGGCTTCTGTGGTGCGCGCCGTCGACGATACGGTGGAAAAAGCGGATGAGTTGCTGAGCGGGATGGAGAGCGAGTTGGGCGCGGTCGTGAAAATGTACCCGCCTTATCCGATCGATAATCCTGAGCGGATTTCCATGCTCAACAGCTTTGCCGGGTTGCGTAGGCAAATCGATGCGCTGACCTTTCCGCCGCCGGCGACACTTGAAGCCGTTGGGCGTGTATTGAGTTCGCGTGATGAAGCCGAATCCAGCGATCCGGCTGAGTCTAAAAACCTGTCCGTGGCAGCACTGGTCAAGGAGCCGATGTGGGATATCCCCACACTGGACCCCTCGACCGCAAGCGACGACGAAGTCGATCAGGCGCTGGAGCAAGTCAAGGCCATGAAATCAGTCCTGGAGGAATTGGACGCCGGGATGTGGAAAGATGTGGTCAGCTTCGTGAAACAGGCGGAAACGCCCGTTTCTGAAAGCGATGGCGCTACGGTGCGCGATCAATTGTCCAGTCTTGGCGATGACAAGGGTGGCATTGGTCGTAACGCCGCCCAGCTCGAAGCCGCGGCTGAATCGCACTGACAAGAGCAAGGCTGAATGCCTCTTAAGCTCGATCTGCGGCCCCACGAGAAATTGTTTCTCGGTGGGGCCGTCCTCGTTAATGGGGATAGTCGTTGTCAGTTGACTGTCCTGAATGATGTGCCGGTATTACGCGAGAAGGATATCCTCAAAGAAGAAGATGCCGACACGCCATGCAAGCGCATCTACCTCGCCGTGCAAATGATGTATATGGATGCCTCGAATCTTCCGCGTTATCACCAGTTCTATTGGGAGCAGGTGCGCTCGGTGGTCGATGTTGCCCCAAGCACGACCGGATTGATCGAGAAGGTCAGCAGTTTCGTGCTTGATGGTCACTATTACCCAGCGCTCAAGGCTGCGCGGGAACTGATACGTTATGAACAGGAGTTGGTTAGCAATGCCCGCAAATCCGCTTGATGCCTACCGAAATGTCGAAAAGGCCACGCTGTCTCAGCGCGATATGGAGGCGACGGTCCTGAGCAAGTCGGCCATGCAGTTGAAGGCGGTGCAGGAAAACTGGTCCAAGGAAGGACACGATTTGGAACTGGAAGAAGCACTCAACTACAACCAGCGAGTATGGTCTTTTTTTCAGGCTGAACTGTCGATGCAGGACAATCCCTTGCCGGACGAGATCAAACGCAATTTGATGGCACTGAGTCTGTTTGTCGACCGGCGTACCTTCGAGGCTCTGGCCTATCCCGCGCCGGACAAACTCAATGCGTTGATCAACATCAACCTGAATATTGCCTCTGGATTGCGCGAATCCGGAACTTGAACTTCCTCGGTTTGCGGTGCAGGGCGGCATAATCGGCCTTCATCCTTATTAGCAAGCGGGCCGACATGTCGATGTTCGAAAACAAATCCATTCTGGTGACCGGCGGCACCGGTTCTTTCGGCAAGCTTTATATCCGCACGCTATTGGCGCACCACAACCCGCGCCGGCTGGTGGTTTATTCGCGCGACGAACTCAAGCAGTTCGAGATGCAACAGGTGTTCGACGATCCGCGCATGCGTTATTTCATCGGCGACGTGCGCGATGCCGAGCGCCTGAGCCAGGCCATGAACGGCATCGATTTCGTCATTCATGCGGCGGCGCTGAAGCAGGTGCCGGCGGCTGAATACAACCCGATGGAATGCATCAAGACCAACATCCACGGCGCCGAGAACGTCATCAAGGCCGCTCTGGCCAACAATGTCGACAAGGTCATCGCGCTGTCCACCGACAAGGCGGCCAATCCGATCAACCTCTACGGCGCGACCAAGCTTGCGTCGGACAAATTATTCGTCGCCGCCAACAACATGGTGGGTAGTTCGCGCACGCGTTTCGCCGTAGTGCGCTATGGCAACGTGGTCGGCTCGCGCGGTTCCGTCGTGCCCTTTTTCGCCAAGCTAATCGCCGATGGCGCCAGCAGCCTGCCGATCACCGATCCGCGCATGACGCGTTTCTGGATCACCCTGCAGGAAGGCGTCGACTTCGTCTTGAAGAATTTCCAGCGCATGCGTGGCGGCGAGATTTTCGTGCCGCGCATCCCGTCCGTACGCATCACCGATCTTGCCGCCGCGATGGCGCCGCAACTTGCCACGCATGTAGTCGGCATTCGTCCTGGCGAAAAACTGCACGAAATCATGTGCCCGTCCGACGACTCGCATCTCACGCTGGAGTTTTCCGATCACTTCGTCATCCAGCCGTCGATCCGCTTCATCGGCCAGGACATGGATTACCGCCTCAACGCGCTGGGCGAAGAGGGCCAGCCGGTTGCACAAGGATTTGAATACAACTCGGGCAGCAATTCGCATTTTCTCGATGTCGAGGAAATCGTCGCGATGAACCAGGCCATTGCCTGAGCGCCATGCGCGTCGTCCTCGTCAATCAGGCCCGCATGACCTCGACCCGGCTGCCGGGCAAGGTGCTCAAACCGGTACTTGGCAAACCCTTGCTGGCTTACCAGCTGGACCGCCTGCGTCGCGCTGGCCGCGTCGACGAATGCGTGGTGGCGACGACGCGGAACGCCGCCGACGATCCCATCGCCGCGCTGTGCGTCGAAATGGGGGTGAGCGTCTATCGTGGCGAAGAACTTGATGTACTCGACCGCTACTACCACGCCGCCAGAGAGCACGCCGCCGATGTCGTGGTGCGGGTCACCTCGGATTGTCCGGTGATCGATCCGGTTCTGGTCGATCAGGTCATCGCGGCCTATGCCGACGGCAACTACGACTACGTATCGAACACCCGCGAACGCACCTTTCCGCGCGGCATGGATACTGAAGTCTTTTCCATGCGCGCGCTGGAAGAGGCCTGGCGCGAGGGGCGTCTGCCGTATGAACGCGAGCATGTCACGCCATTCCTCTATCAGCATCCGCAACGCTATGCCATCGGCAACGTGGCATCGGGTCGCGATCTCGGCATGCATCGCTGGACGGTGGACACACCGGAGGATTTCGATCTGATCCAGCGCATCATCGCCGCGCTGTATCAGACGCAGCCGGAATTCGCGCTGGACGACATCCTGGCCCAGTTCGACCTGCATCCCGATTGGATTGGCATCAACCAGCACATCCGGCAGAAAGAACTGGGGCAATAGCGTTGGCGATGCCTGATCGGCTGCTGATCCTGGGCGCGTCCGGCATGCTGGGACAAGCGTTGGTTTCCGAGTGCAGACGGCGCGGCATCGCGGCGGTCGGCATTGCCCGGCGCGCGCATGCCAGCGTCGATCTGACGCTCGATGTGCTCGACGATGTTGCGCTGGCGCATGCAATTGCGGAGATTCGTCCCGCTGTGGTCATCAATGCCGCCGCCCAGGTCAACCTAGCAACCTGCGAAGCGAAACCCGGCGAGGCATGGCTGATCAACGGGCGATTGCCGGCGGTGCTGGCGGCGTTGACAATCGATCAGGGTTTTCATCTGGTACAGGTTTCCACCGACCATTACTACGCAGGCGCGGGAGCGCAATTGCATGCCGAAAGCGATCCGGTCCTGCTGCTCAACGAATACGCCCGCACCAAATACGCCGGCGAGGCCGGCGCGCTGACTGCGCCAGGGGCCTGGGTCGTGCGCACCAATCTGGTCGGCTTTCGCGGCGATGCGGCGCAAGCGACCTTCATCGAATGGGCGCTGGCCAGCCTGACCGCGGGACAACCGATGACGCTGTTCAACGATTACTTCACCTCCAGCATCAGCGTTCGCCTGTTCGCCGGCCTGCTCCTCGACGCCTTGCCGCTGCGTCCGCGCGGACTGTGCAATCTCGCCAGCCGTGAGGCGGCGAGCAAACAGGAGTTCGTGTTGGCGCTGGCGCGCGCCGCCGGTCTGGAAACCGATCTGTGCCGCACCGGCAGCGTGGCTGCGCTCCCGGGCGCGCGCCGGGCGGACAGCCTGGGTCTGGATGTGCATCGCGCCGAGGCCTTGTTGGGTCGGCCCATGCCCGGCCTGTCGGATACCATTGCATCGTTGCTGATCGAATACGAGGAGAGGTTGTCATGCGCTACAACAGCGTCCTGAACATCAACGGACGCGAAATCTCGCTTACCGCGCCGACCTATTTCATCGCCGACATCGCCGCCAATCACGACGGCGATCTCGGTCGCGCCAAGGATCTGATTCGTCGCGCCCGCGACGCCGGTGCCGATGCGGTCAAATTCCAGCACTTCAAGGCTGAGAAAATCGTCAGCGACCGCGGCTTCCGCGATCTGGGCGCGCAACTGGGGCATCAGGCGGCCTGGAACAAACCGGTATTCGAGATTTATCGCCAGTACGAATGCAACCGCGACTGGAACCTTGAACTGGCCGAAACCGCGCGCGCGGCGGAAGTGGATTTCATGACCACGCCGTACGATCTGGAGGCGGCGGAGATGCTCGATCCGTTCGTACCGGCGTACAAAATCGGCTCCGGCGACATCACCTGGACGGATTTCCTGGCGCGCATCGCGGCGCGCGGCAAACCCGTAATCCTGGCCACCGGCGCGGCCGATATGCGCGACGTCGAACGCGCGGTCGACGCCGTGCTGGCACATTCGCCCAATCTGGCGCTACTGCAGTGCAATACCAACTACACCGGTTCGCTGGAGAACTTCCGCCACGTCAACCTGCGCGTGCTTGCCGCCTACGCGCTGCATTACCCGGGCCTGGTGCTCGGTCTGTCCGATCACACGCCGAGCCATGCCGCCGCGCTGGGGGCGATTGCGCTGGGCGCGCGCATCGTCGAAAAGCACTTCACCGACGACGCGACCCGCATCGGTCCGGACCATGCCTTTTCCATGACGCCGGCAACCTGGCGCGAAATGATCGACCGGGCACGCGAACTCGAAGCGGCGCTGGGCGATGGCGTCAAGCGCATCGAGGCCAACGAGCGCGAGACCATCGTGCTGCAGCGCCGCTGCCTGCGCCTGGCGCGCGACCTGCCTGCCGGCAGCGTGCTGGGCGCCGACGATCTGGAGGCGCTACGCCCGGCGCCGTCCGGCGCATTGGAACCGCACCAGCAAGATCTGGCGACGGGCCGCCGGCTTAGTCGCGCCAAACAGGCCGGCGAAGCGCTGTATGCAAACGATCTGGAGGGCTTGCCATGTTGAACGGAGATCTGGTCAATTTGCGCGCAATCGAACGCGCCGACCTGGCGCAACTGCGCGACTGGCGCAACCGACCTGAATTTCGCCGGTTTTTCCGCGAATACCGGGAAATCGGCCAGGATCAGCAAAACGCCTGGTATGAAAACAGTGTTCTGAAGGACGCATCGATACGCATGTTCAGCATCGTCGAACGCGCCAGCGGCAGGCTGCTTGGCGCCTGCGGTCTGTGCTACATCAACTGGGTCGATCGCAATGCGGATTTTTCGATTTACCTCGGCGCCGACGATCTTTACATCGATGACCGCCTCGCGCCCGACGCGGCCCGCGTGCTGATCCGCTACGGTTTCGACGAACTCGGCCTGCATCGACTCTGGAGCGAGATTTACGCCTTCGATACCCCCAAACAGAAGCTGTTCGACAGCCTGGGTTTTCAGCGCGAAGCCCGCTTCCGGCAAAGCCACTGGAGCGAGGGCGCATGGCACGATGCGTTGATCTACGCCTTGCTGGCCGGCGACCCGGCCGCGCAACCTTCGGTGGCATAAGCGATGGCCGGCGTACTGATCCGTCACGGCAAATCGAGCGATGGTTTGCTCAAACACAAGACCGCGATGTTCGACTCGAACGCGAGTCTGCTGCGTCGGAATGACGACATCGCGGCGGTCTATCTGCGTCAGCCCGAGCGCAGCGCGTGCAAGAACTGCGCGGCGGAATTGCCGTCTGAGCCAACTTTTGTCAGCCACGGCGTCGGCTACAAGGTTTGTCCGACTTGCGGCCATCTCAACGGCGCGCACGAGGAAACCGAGGCGTTCTGCGATTACCTCTATATCGGCGACGACGGCAAGGCGTATGCCCAGGCCTATGCTGCGCAAAGCGAGGCGCAATACCAGTCGCGTGTGCAGGATATCTATCTGCCCAAGGCCGCCTTTCTGGCCGAGGCCTTGGCCGGGCGGGGCGTCGATTTCCGCAGTTGCGCCGTGGCGGACATCGGCGCCGGCTCCGGTTACTTCGTTGCCGCGTTGGCGGCGCACGGTTTCGGCCAGGTCGAGGGACATGAGGTTTCCGCCGATCAGGTCGCGCTCGGCAACCGCATGATCGCTGGCGCGCCGTTGCGCCGATTCGCGGCGGCGGACACCGCGCGCACGCTGGCGACACTGCAAACCGGCATCGTCAGCCTGATCGGCGTGCTGGAACATCTGCAATCCCCGCGCGCAGCCCTGGCCGCCATCCGTGACAATCCGCAGATCGAGTACCTATATCTGTCGGTGCCGCTGTTCAGTCCCAGCGTCGCCATCGAGGCGGCGTTTCCCGCCGTGTTCAACCGGCATCTGGGCGGCGCCCATACGCATCTGTATTCGGAGCGCTCGATCCGGCATTTTTCCGCTGAATTTGGTTTTGAAGCCGTGGCTGAATGGTGGTTCGGTCTGGATATGACCGATCTGTTCCGAAGCCTGTACGTCACGCTGGCGGGTGAACCGCGCACCGCCGCGCTGGCCGAATTCGCCGCTGCCACACTGGGGCGCAACGTCGACGCGCTGCAATTGCCGCTCGACAGCGCCGGCTGCGCCTCGGAAGTGCATATGCTGTTGCGCAAGAGCGCATAGGAGACCCCCATGCAACAAGACCTGATCGACTGGAAAACAGCCGCCTGGAAGAACCCGGACATGGTCGCCTGGTATCACCAGCGCATGGTCGAAAAACGCGGCACCAGCCGCTTGAAGAACCTGGTCGAAGTCGAGCTGTGCGAACGCTACGCGGTCGGCCCGAATCTGCTCGATGTCGGCATCGGCACCGGGCGCGGTTCACTGCCCCTGGCGAAGGCCGGATTCAACGTCACCGGCGTGGACAGCTCCGAAGCGATGCTGGCGCAGACGCGGAAGCTGGCGGCTGATACGCCGATTCGTCTGCAACAAGGCGATCTGGCCGACCTGAAGTTCGCCGATGGCGAGTTCGATACGGTCATGTCCCTCAACGTGCTGGTGCATTTTCCGAACTGGCGCGACATCCTGGTCGAATGGCGGCGGGTGACGCGACCCGGCGGACGCATCGTGTTCGACATCCATTCGCAGGATCATGAAGACGCGGCCTGCGCCGCACGCGGATTGCCGGCGCGCCCAGCGGAGGAGGCGGAAGCCGATTTCGCCGGCTACATGAGCCGTCTGCGCGTAACCGAACTGGTGGAAACCGCCGACCGGCTCGGTCTGCGCATCGTCGCGGTGATCCCCTATGCCGGCGTGTTTGCCGGCGGCAATCTCAATCTCTGGCTGCAGAATACGCTGGCCGACGGCACGCGCTACGACCGTATCCTGTCCTGGCTGGTGTCGGATCAGAACCTGCTCGAATTTGCTTTGTTCCTCGAACAAGATGTGTTCGCGCATCTGACTTCCCGCGTCACCGGCCGCATGATGATCGTGCTCGAAAACGCGCCGGATGCCGCGGCCAATGCTGCCTGGCTGGAGCGCGATGCACGCCTGAACGCCGCGCTGGCGGAGTCGGTCGACGCCGGCCTCGCCGCATTGATCCCCGCCTTCGATGCGGCCTGGCGCGAACAACTGAATCGTCTGCTGCATCACCCGCGCAATCGCGTGCTGATGCATTTTCTGCTCTCGGCCTGGCAGGAGTTTCCCGGCCGGCTGGATTTGTCGGCGTTTCTCGATGCAACGCATGCCGAAACGCTTGCCGCCTGGCAACGACAGGATGCACTCGACCGCTTGGCGACGCAGACACCGCGCAGCCTGGCGCAACTGCCGCAAGTCGCCGCCATCTTCGCCCACAGGGATGTGCCGTTGATCGGCGGCATTGAATACGAGCTGACCCGCAACCTGCTGCAAAAAACCCTGCACGCTTTCGACTGAGCGCACCCATGAGCCAGACGGCACTGATTTCCCTGCTTTGGAGCAAGAACCTCCACGTTCTGCATTACTACCTGAACAACCGGCCCCGGCTGGTGCTGGCGATGTCGCAGTCCTGCACGCCGGCGATGCATGCCCTGGTGGAAACGGCGGGCAGCCAGTTGATAGCGATCGAATCCTTGATCCCGCCGGAACGGCGCGCGGCGATCCAGGCGGAAGCCGCCAGCAAGGTCGAGCAATTGGGCCAGGTCCGCGCGCAAGCGGCCTGGGCGGAATTTCTGGCGGATCTCGGCATGCCGGCCGCCGATTTCGATATCGCGCTGGATGAAGATCTGGCCGCGCGCCTGTCCGATTCGATGCTCCTGATCGAAGCGCTCGATGCGGCCGCGGAACGTCTGCATATCGAGTTGGTGCTGCTCAACGAGGATCTGATGCGCGCCGGCCGCATGATCTGCGAATGGGCGCGCGCGCGCGGCGTGCCCAGCCTGCATCTGGCACATGCCCTGGCGCTGGCGACGCCCTACACCGTGCATGCCGCGCTCAACGCCGACCGTCTGGCGGTGTTCGGCGAACGCGGCGGCGAGGGCTATCGCGACATCGGCATTGCGCAAGAACGCATGTGCATCACCGGCAATCCGGCCTGGGACATCTATTTCGGTCTCAAACAGGAAAAGCCGCGCATCCGCGACACGGTTTTCGCCAAATATCTGTTGAAGAAAGGCGCCCCGCTGCTGGTGTTCGGCACGACCTGGGCGGCATTTCTCAACGCAGGCTCCTATGCCGCGATCTACGAGGAAACGCTGAGCGCGTTCCTGCGCGCCTGCCGCGAACTGATGGATGCCGGTCGCAGCGTCAATATCGTGGTCAAGGATCGTCCCTCCAACGCCGACTATGGCCGCCAGACGGTCAGCCGTCTCGCGACGGAAGCCGGCCTGATGCCCTGGCATTACGTGTACACCGAGGAAGACACCAGCCTGCTGGTGACGGCGGCGGACGTACTGGTTTCGCTCGATTCCAACCTGACGGTCGAGGCCATGCTGGCCGCGACGCCGGCGATCAACCTGATGCACGAACTCGGCCAGCGCATGGGACCGAGTTTCGACGCCGAATCCGGCATTCTTGAAGTGGTGCCGGCCGAACTCGCGATGTATCTCGATCTGCTGTTGTCGGATGCCGAGTTGCGCGGCGGTCTGGTCGAACTGATGGCGCTGAAAGCGGCGCACTACAACGTCAGCGTCGACGGTTCCGCCGCCGAGCGAGTGGCGCAGTTGATGGTCGAAATGGCGCGCGGGCAGGCACGACCGGCGCCGGCGGCGAGCGTCCGGCCCGAGGGCGGTTATGTCTGGGAGCGCCTGTCGGATCTGGCAGACGCCGAATTAATGGGGCTCTATCACGACCGGCCGCGCACCGATCTGCTGGCCCTGATGGAACGCGCGCCGAGCCGCGTGCTCGATATCGGCTGTGCCGCCGGCGCGACCGGGCGCTATATCAAGGAACGCTTCCCGGATGCCTGGGTGGCCGGCATCGAACTGTCCGCGCCGGCCGCTGCGCTGGCGCGCGAGCGCATCGATCTGGTGCTGGAACAGAAGCTGGAGGAGGTCGATTTTGCGGCCAACGGCATCCAGCCGGGCAGCATCGATACGGTGATCGTTGCCGACGTGCTGGAGCATCTGTACGACCCCTGGCACGCCCTGGTCTGCCTGCGCCCCTTGCTCAGCCCGGATGCGCAGGTGCTGGCCAGCATTCCGAATGCGCGCAATCTCGGTCTGATGAACGATCTGGCCAAGGGCCGCTTCGGCTATGCTGCCGAAGGCCTGCTCGACATCACCCATATCCGCTTTTTCACGCGCGCCGAAATGGAGCGGATGTTCAGCGAAACCGGCTACCGCGTGCTGCGCACCGAGCGCACCGCCAGCGCCGGCTTGCAGAATCTCACCCGCCCGGCGGGGTCGCGCCATGTCGAGACGGACAAGCTCATCCTCAAGGATGTCGACGACGAGGAATTCGAAGACCTCAAGGCGCTGCAATTCCTCATGCTGGTCAAGCCCGATCTGGAACAGGGCCAGCCGGCCAGCGGACAGGACTTCTACCCACTCTGGCAACTCAGCCATTCCTACCGCACGCGCGATGCGTTGTGGATAGCCGAGCGCATGCAGGCCATGCCGGCGCGGCCGCGTTTCCATCTCGCGGTGATCGTGCCCGACGGCGGCGAAGAGCGGCTGGCCAACAACATCAAATCACTCGGCCACCAGTTCCACACCGAATGGCAGCTCAGCATCGTCGCAGGCGGCGTGATGCCGGCGGCAATGGCCGACGTGGCCGCCATCACGTGGCTAACTGCCGCGCCGGAAGAGCGGCTGGCGGCGGCCAATCGCGCGTTGCTGGAAACACCGGCGGATTGGGTCGGCATGTGGGAGGCGGGCGACAAGCTGGCGCCGCATGCCCTATTCAGCTTTGCCGAGAAAGTCTCGCAGCATCCGGAATATCGCGTGCTCTACAGCGACGAAGACCGGGTTACCGCCGACGACACGCACGACACGCCGTTCTTCAAGACCGATTTCAACCTGGAAATGCTGCGCGCCGCGCCGTTCGCGGTTGGCGGTCTGTTGCTGATCGAACATGCGCTGTTCCGCACGCTGGGTGGATTCGATGTCGCGACGGAAGGCGTGGAGTATTTCGATCTCACCCTGCGCGCCAGCGAGCAGGTCGGCCGCGACGGGATCGGCCATATCGCCGATATCCTCTACCACCGGCATGCCGAAGGCGGCCATGCATGGCGCGATGCCGAAGCCGTGCAGGCGGCGCATCGGGCCTCGCTGCAAGCGCATCTGGCACGCATCGGTTGCGCCGCCGAACTGGCGGAAGGTCTATTGCCCGGCACTTTGCATCTGCGCTATCCGATACAGGGCGAACCGCTGGTTTCCATCCTGATCCCCGGCAAGAACCAGGTAGACATGCTGAAGCGTTGCCTGACTTCGCTGATCGAGGGGACCGGCTATGCCAATTGCGAAATCCTGGTGCTGGACAACGGCAGCGACGAAGCCGAGGCCATCGCCTATCTGGACGAACTCAGGGCGCTGAATTCACCGCGTCTGCGCGTACTCGACTGCGCCGGCCCGTTCAATTTCTCCGCCATCAACAATCGCGGCGCGCGCGAGGCGCAGGGCGAGTATCTGGTCCTGCTCAACAACGATACCGCCGTGCTGCATGAGGAATGGCTGGAAGAGATGCTGGGCATCGCCAGCCAGCCGGATGTCGGCGCGGTGGGCGCGAAACTGCATTACCCGGATGGCCGGGTGCAGCATGCCGGCGTCATCCTGGGCATGGGCGACGCGCCGGCGGAACATCCCTGCCTCGGCCACGCAGCAGATGACGACGGCTATTTCGGCCGACTCAAGCTGACCCAGGAATATTCGGCGGTCACCGCCGCCTGCATGCTGGTCAGCAAGTCGCTCTATCTCGAACTCGGCGGGCTCGATGAAACGCGCTATCAGGTTGCCTACAACGATGTCGATTTCTGCCAGCGGCTGCGCCGGAAAGGCCTGCGTGTGGTGTTCACGCCGCACGCGCGGCTGTTGCACGAGGGTTCGGTCAGCCAGAAGGCGGATGTCGAGGACAGCGCGCGTGCGGCAAAGCAGGCGCGTTTCGCCGAGGAACAAAACCGCTTTTATGCCGACTGGCGGCGCGAAGTCGCGTTCGACCCGTATTTCAACCGCAATTTCTCGACGCACGGCCGCGATTTTTTGATCGAAATCTCGCCGCAACTCACCGCCGATCCGGAATGGCGGCCGCGCCCGCGTGTGCTGGCGCATCCGGCCGACCGGTTCGGCTGCGGCGAATACCGCATCATTGCGCCGATGCGCGCGATGAACGAGGCCGGCCGCGTCCTCGGTTACGAGACCGGCGGTTACCTGTCCTTGCCGGAACTGTTCCGCTTCGAGCCGGACGCCATCATCCTGCAACGCCAGGTCGACCCGCACCAGCATGCGCTGATCGAACGCTATATCCGCCACAGCAAGGCGTTCCGCGTGTTCGAGATCGACGATCTGATCACCAATATCCCGATCAAGAGCATCCGCAAGAAGCAGTTCGTCGAACAGAAAGACCTGCACAAGCGCTTCCGCAAGGGCATCTCGCTGTGCGACCGTTTCGTCGTCTCGACCGAATATCTGGCCGAGGCCTATCGAGGCTATATCGACGATATCGTCGTCGTGCCCAACTACATCGAGCGCGCCGTCTGGGGCGATCTGAAACCGAAGCGCCGTCAGGGCGCCAAGCCGCGTGTCGGTTGGGCCGGCAGCGTCACGCACGATGGCGACCTGGCGGTCATATTCGATGTGGTCAAAGCGACCGCCCAGGAAGTGGATTGGGTGTTCATGGGCATGTGTCCGGACGCCATCCGGCCGCTTGTCGCCGAGTTCAATCCCGGCGTAAATCTGGATGCTTATCCGGCCGCGCTGGCGGCGCTCGACCTCGATCTCGCCGTCGCGCCGCTGGAAGACGTGCCGTTCAACCACGGTAAGAGCCATTTGCGCCTGCTGGAATACGGCGTGCTCGGTTACCCGGTGATCTGCACTGACATCACGCCGTATCGCGGCGACTATCCGGTGACCCGTGTCGGCAACCGCTTCAAGGACTGGGTCGACGCGATCCGCAGCCATGTCGCCGACCGCGACGAGTTGGCTCGCCGGGGCGATGCCCTGCGCGATTACATCAATGCCAACTGGATGCTGGAAGACAACCTGGATATCTGGACCCGGGCCTGGTTACCCTGATCGCTAGCCGTAAAAAAACCGCCGGAATACCGGCGGTTTTTTTACGCTGCCGGAGGAGCGAACGAAATTCCGACTCGACTCCGCTAGACAGCTTTACTCGATCTTGGCGCCGGCGCGCAGTTCCTGCACGTATTTACGCAGTTGCTGTTGCTGCATCTGGCTGGCGATACGGTTTTTCAGCTTGTCGAAGGCGGGGAAGTCCAGTTTCCGGGTGTCTTCCAGACGAATGACATGCCAACCGAACTTGGTCTGCACCGGTTCCTTGCTGACTTCGCCCTTCTTTAGTTTGACCATGGCGTTGGCAAATTCCGGCACCAGATTGGCCGGCAAGGTCCAGCCCAGATCGCCGCCATTGCCAGCTGAACTGTCTTTCGATGCTTTCTTGGCCAGATCTTCGAACTTGGCCTTCTTGCCGGCCGTGAGTTTGGCGATCAGGTCTTTTGCCTCTTTCTCGCTGTTCACCAGAATGTGGCGGGCGCGATATTCGCTATCGCCGGCCTTGGCTTTGGCCTTGTCATATTCGGCCTTGACTGCGTCTTCGTCGATCGAGTGGTTGCGCACGAAGTCTTCGATCAATGCCTGGCTCAGCATTTCCTTCTTCTGAAACTCCATGGCGGCGAGCAACGTCGGGCCTTTGTCCAGCCCTTTGCGCAGCGCTTCCTGGGACATCAGTTCCGCAGTGACGACGGCCTCGCGAATCGCGTCCTCGCTCAACGTGTCCGGTGCCCCCCCCCGATTGATGCGGCTCTGACGCACGAAGTTGCCGAAAATCTGCGGCAGCGCAACGCCGTTGACCACTGCCAAGGGTTTGGGGGCTTCGGCAGCGGCAGCTACGGGCGCCGCGGCTGGGCTGACGGCGGCGGCCGTCTCGGCGGCGTTTGCGGCGGCAGGCAGAATCAGACAGGCGGAGAGGGCGGCGATCAGGAGTTTAAGTTTCATTGCATTTCCAGGTAGTTGGCAGGGCCAAATTAGGTGAATGTATCGACGACGAGTTCCCAAGATGAGAAATCAAAGTTCTTCCGGAGAGTAAGCGGTAATCGACAGAGCGTGCACGCGCGTGCTCATCAAGTCGCCCAATGCCTGGTAGATCGCACGGTGGCGGGCGACGATGTTCTGGCCGCTGAACGCGGGCGAAACGATGGTGAGTTGGTAGTGGCCGCCGCCCGATTTGGCACCGGCGTGGCCGGCGTGCAGTGCAGACTCGTCGATGATCTCGACATGCTGCGGTGTCAGTACTGCCAGGCGCGCCTTGATTTCGGCAATGGTTTCGTTCGTTGGCGACATTACGGCAATACTTTCTTGAAGGGTTTCACACTGACACGAGCGTACACGCCGGCCGCAACGTAGGGATCTGCGTCGGCCCAGGTTTGCGCCGCAGTCAGGCTGTCGAACGCGGCGACGATCAGACTGCCGCTGAAGCCGGCCGGGCCGGGGTCCGGGCTGTCGATGGCGGGGTAGGGGCCGGCGAGGAGCAGACGCCCCTCGTCCTTCAATTGATTCAAACGGGCCAGATGGGCGGGACGCGCCGCAAGCCGCTTTTGCAGGCTATCGGCGACATCGGTGCCTTCGATGGCGTAGAGCAGATTCATGGTTCTTCCTTGATATGGCGCGATAAGTAGACGGTCTGGCCGATGATGAACAACAGCATCAGGCCCAGCGTGCCGAACATCTTGAAATTGACCCAGGCATCGGTGGAGTAGTTCATCGCCACCCACAGATTGGCGACTCCCATCAGCGTGAAGAACGCCGCCCAGGCCAGATTGAGGCGGGTCCAGATGGCGTCCGGCAACGACATGTTCTTTTCCATCATCAGACGGATCAGGTTGCGTTCGAACAGTATCGGCGCCAGCCCGAGCGACAGCGCGAACAGCCAATAGAGCACGGTCGGTTTCCACTTGATGAAGGTTTCGTCATGCAGCAACAGGGTTGCGCCGCCGAACACCACGATCAAGGCGAGCGAAACCCAGAGCATCGTGTCCACCTTGCGATGCTTGATCCAGACCCAGCCGATCTGCAGGAAGGTCGCCACAATAGCGACGAGCGTACCGAGGAAAACGCCGGGTTTCGCGCCGCTGTCCAGCACGATGCCGAGCGCTGCCAGCCAGGTGGTAGCGATGGCCGGATGCGACGCGCCATATTGATACGCGGCAAAAAACAGAATGATGGGAAACAGGTCGAAAAGGATTTTCAATGGCGCACCGCAGTCAGCGGTCTCCGGGGAATGTGGGTTAAGGAGGTATGGGCGACGGGCATTTTGCTATGATTCCCGGCTTGGGCTCAACCTGGACGCCTAATAACCTAGCCCGGATATTGCATGAATACTCGCGCGCCCTCGCTGGCCCCTTGTCCGCACTGGAAAGCTTTGTTCAGTCGGGCGTATGAATAACTACGCCACTCTTTCACAAATCTTCCATTGCGAACAATGGCCTGCGCGATCATCACGCGAATTCATGCAACATCCGGGCTAGCGTATTCACTTTTCCAGGTTTGTCTCACTTCATGACCATATACGATCTCCATTGCCACTCAACCGCTTCCGACGGCGTGCTTACACCGCACGAATTGGTGCAGCGCGCCAATGAAAAGGGCGTGCAGGTGCTGGCATTGACCGATCACGATGAGTTGAGCGGCCAGGCGGAAGCCGGCGAGGCGGCGCGCGAAGTGGGGATGCGCTTGATCCACGGTGTGGAAATTTCGGTGAGCTGGGGCAATGTGACGCTGCATGTCGTCGGTCTCAATGTCGATCCGCTCGATCCGGTGTTGTTGCACGGCCTGGCGCGCAATCGCGGCGGCCGCACCGAACGTGCCCGTCGCATCGGCGAGGAGCTGGCGCGGATCGGCATCTCCGGTGCCTTCGAAGGCGCCAGCGCGCTGGCGGGAAACAAGGAACTCATCAGCCGTACGCACTTCGCTCGTTATCTGATTGATCGCGGCGTCGCAAAAAACATGAAGGCGGTCTTCAAGAAATTTCTGGTCAAGGGCAAACCCGGTTATGTCGCGCATGAATGGGCCAGCCTGGACGATGCCTTGACCTGGATTCATGCCGCCGGCGGCGTTGCCGTGTTGGCGCATCCGGGGCGCTATCAGATCGGACGCGAAAAAATGCGTTTGTTGCTGAGCGAATTCAAATATCTGGGCGGTTCCGGTATCGAAGTGGTCACCGGCAGCCATACGCCGGATCAGGTGCCGCTATATGCCGACCTGGCCGTGGAGTTCGATCTGATGGCTTCGCTCGGATCCGACTTTCATGCCCCCGGCGAAGGTGGCCGCGAACTCGGTCGCTTGACCGCCTTGCCGGAACGTTGCCGCCCGATCTGGCAAGCCTGGAACTGATATGAGTCAGCATTTCAGTTTGCACCCGGACAATCCGCAGCCGCGTCTGATACGCGAGTCGGTGAAGCTGCTCAGAGCCGGCGGCGTCATGGTCTATCCGACCGATTCCTGCTACGCCATCGGCTGCATGATCGGCAACAAGGAAGGCATGGAACGCATCCGCGCGCTACGCGGCGTCGACGACAAACACATGTTCACGCTGATCTGCCGCGATCTGTCCGAAATCGCCCGTTTTGCCCGCGTCGACAACAAGCAGTACCGCATGCTCAAGGCCGCCACGCCGGGGGGCTATACGTTTATCCTCGAAGCTACCAAGGAAGTGCCGCGCCGTTTGCAGCACCCGAAGCGCAGCACCATCGGCCTGCGCGTGCCGGAACATGCCGTAGTGGCCGCGCTGCTGGCCGAACTGGATGAGCCGATCCTGTCGATGACGCTGCAACTGCCCGACGACGAATATCCGCTCAACGATCCGGAAGACATCCTGGACCGTATCGGCAACCGCATCGATGTGCTGATCGATACCGGCTTCTGCGGCATCGAGTCGACCACGATCGTCGACCTGACCAGCGCACTGCCGGAGCTGATCCGACGTGGTACCGGCGACGTTCGGCAATTGGGCCTTGAATAATTTGTTTTTTATAAACAATGGATAAACGGTGGAACTTAATCTAATTCAAAAGATATCTGTGTTTGCCTTGCCGGTGGTTCTCGCCATCACGCTGCACGAAGCCGCGCACGGTTACGCCGCTCTGCGCTTTGGCGACCGCACCGCCGAACTGGAAGGCCGCATCAGTCTGAACCCGATACGGCATTTCGATTTGATGGGCACGCTGATCGTGCCGCTGGCCATTCTGATCATCTCCAAACTCTCCGGCGGCGCCGGCATTCTGTTCGGCTGGGCCAAACCGGTGCCGGTCAACTTCCGCAATTTGCGTCATCCCAAGCAGGACATGCTATGGGTGGCGGCCGCCGGTCCCGCCGCCAATCTGCTGATGGCGCTGATCTGGGCGGGCATGATCAAGCTGGCGCTGACCATGCCCGCCAGCGCGTTTGCGATGCCGCTGGCGCTGATGGGCGCCGCCGGCATCTTCATCAATGCCGTGTTGATGGCGTTGAACCTGATTCCGCTGCCGCCGCTGGATGGCGGCCGCATCGCGGTCAGCCTGTTGCCGCAACGCCTGGCCTACGGCTTGGCGCGCATCGAACCCTACGGTATTTTCATCCTGCTCGGCCTGATGTTCATGGGCCTGCTCGGCGTCTTCATGTGGCCGCTGATTCAAGCCCTGATTCAGCTCGCGGCCTTCATCTTCGCCATCAACCCGGTCGAATTGCTGGCCCTTATCCAAATCGTTTTGAACTGACGGAACCTTCCATGTACGCAGATCGCGTTCTTTCCGGCATGCGCCCCACCGGCAGCCTGCATCTCGGCCACTACCATGGCGTCCTCAAGAACTGGGTCAAGCTGCAGCACGAATACGAATGCCTGTTCTTCGTCGCCGACTGGCACGCGCTGACCACGCATTACGACAACCCGCTCGGCATCGAACAGGCCACCTGGGAAATGGTGATCGACTGGCTCGCCGCCGGCGTCGATCCGTCCAAAGCCACTTTGTTCATCCAGTCGCAGGTCATCGAGCACGCCGAACTGCATCTGCTGCTGTCGATGATGACGCCGCTGGGCTGGCTGGAGCGCGTGCCGACCTACAAGGATCAGCAGGAAAAACTGTCGGAGAAGGATCTGTCGACTTACGGCTTCCTCGGCTACCCGCTGCTGCAAAGCGCCGACATCCTGATCTACCGCGCCAACCAGGTGCCGGTGGGCGAAGACCAGGTGCCGCATATCGAGTTCTCGCGCGAGATCGCGCGCCGCTTCAACCATCTCTACGGCAAGGAAGCGGGTTACGAAGAGAAGGCCGAAGCCGCGGTGAAGAAACTCGGCGGCAAGAAAGCCAAGCTGTATCAGGAACTGCGCACGCGCTACCAGCAGGCCGGCGACGACGAAGCGCTGGAATCGGCGCGCGCGCTGCTGGGTGAAACCCAGAACCTGTCGCTGGGCGACAAGGAACGCCTCTACGGCTACCTCGAAGGCGGCGGCAAGATGATCCTGACCGAGCCGCAAGCCTTGCTGACCGCGGCTTCCCGAATGCCGGGCCTGGACGGGCAAAAAATGTCCAAGTCGTATCACAACACCATTTCGTTGCGCGAAGAGCCGGAAGCGGTAACCCGGAAAATCCGCACCATGCCGACCGATCCCGCCCGCGTGCGCCGCACCGACCCGGGTTCTCCCGACAAGTGCCCGGTCTGGCAGTTGCACCAGGTGTACAGCGGCAACGATGTGCAAGCCTGGGTCACGCAGGGTTGCACCAGCGCGGGCATCGGCTGCATCGAGTGCAAGCAGCCGGTGATCGATGCCGTGCTGAAGGAACTGGCGCCGATCCAGGAACGCGCGCGTGCCTACACGGAGGAGCCGGATACCGTGAAGAACATCATCGACGATGGTTGCGAAAAGGCGCGCGATCTGGCCCGCGAGACGATGCGCGATGTGCGCGAGGCGATGGGCTTGAGCTACGGTTGAAACGTAAGCAGTACGAAAAAGGGCGACCGAAATGGTCGCCCTTTTTCGTGGCGGCACAGCATGTAGGAGCGCCTTCCAAGGCGCGATTGTTTACGGATCATCGCGCCTTGGAAGGCGCTCCTACAGCGAATACTTAGAAGCGCAGACCCAGTTTGGCGCTGTACGTCATGTTGTCGCCCGTCTTGTCGGCTTCAATGGCCAGATTGCCCATCGCGATATTGAAATTCAGGCCGGCGAAGATTTTCGAGGACTTGATGCTTTCAGAGGTCCAGCCGGTCGAAGCATCCGGATTGCTGTCGGCCCAGACATAACCGACGCCGGCGAAAGGCGTGAACATCGCAAAACCTTTCGAAATCGAGATGTCGACGCTCTTGGTTTCAAAGTCCAGCATCGAAACGCCATCGAGTTTGGTGTAAGCACCGCGTATGGCCAGCGCCGGGGTCAACGTGCTGCCGGCGAGGATGGCATAGCTGGCTTCCGCACCCCACAGTTTGATGTTGCTATCCGGAACCTGGGTGTAGAAACCGCCGACATTGATGTCGAACGGCAGGCCTTTGCTGATATGCAGTTTGGGCACCGGCAACCAGTCGTTACCCCCTCCGGTAGCCGTCTTCCAGGCCTGGCTCTTCATTTCGGTGACACCCAGCTCGATGCCGATGTCGAAACCGGTTATGCCCATTGCCTCTGCCGGTTGCACCGCTTTGTAGCTCAATGCGCCGGTCAGGTCTTCCGAAAGACTTCTGAATTCGGCCTGGGAAACCAGCATCGATAAAGTAATGTCATCTGCTTGAACGGCAGTGGAAAGCGTCAGGGAACACAGCAGGGGGAGGAGAACACGTTTCATGGCGAGGCTCACGGTAGTAGGGTTTGGCAGTATAACCAACGCTGTTCCGCTGGAAGTATTGTGGCGCTTGAAATTCGGCACTCTGGCCGCACCACTAAACCCTGCCTGATGACGGAAAATTGGAATGAACGAAGAAAATAACAACACGCCTATCGAGGGTGAAATCGTCGAACCAGGTGACACGGGAGGCGCGCAGCCCACGCTGAATCTGCCGGCGCAGACCCTGCCGGGGACCATTTACATCCTGCCGCTGACCGAGAAGCCCTTTTTCCCGGCGCAAACCCTGCCGCTGATCATGAACGAGGGGCCGTGGATGGAGACGGTCAAACGCATCGGCGATGCCGGCCACCATCTGGTCGGTCTGATCATGGTGCACGGCGATATCTCCGACGATGCGCGGCCGGAGGATTTCTACGGCACCGGCACACTGGTGCGCATGCATCACCCGCTTCGTTCGGACGGCAAGATCCAGTTCATCGCCGAAGGCATCACCCGCTTCAAGGTCGCGGAATGGTTGTCCGGCAAGGCGCCGTATTTCGCCCGGGTCGAATATCCGGCGGAAACGGGGCAGACGACCAGCGGCGAGGAAATCAAGGCCTATGCGCTGGCGATCATCAATTCGATCAAGGACTTGCTGCCGCTGAATCCGCTGTACAGCGAGGAATTGAAGTTCTTCCTGAATCGTTTTTCGCCGAACGAACCGGCCTTGCTGGCCGATTTCGCCGCCAGCCTTACCACGGCGCCAAAGGAAAAGCTGCAGGAGGTGCTGGAAGCGCTGAATCTGCGCAAGCGCATGCAGAAGGTGCTGTTGCTGATCAAGAAGGAACTGGAAGTCGCCAAGCTGCAAACCCACATCCAGGAAAAAGTCGAAGAAAAGATGACCCAGCAACAGCGGGAATTCTTTTTGCGCGAACAGTTGAAGGCGATTCAGAAGGAACTCGGCATCGCCAAGGACGACCGCACCGCCGACCTGGAGCTGTACCAGGGGCGTATCAAGAAATTGAAGCTGCCGGCGCACGCGGGCAAGAAGATCGGCGAGGAGATGGACAAGCTGTCCGGCCTCGAACACGGCTCGCCGGAATACACCGTCACGCGCAACTATCTCGACTGGCTGACCAACCTGCCCTGGGGCAAGTACACCAAGGACAAGCTCGACCTGGTGCGCGCGCGCAAGATCCTCGACGCCGACCATGACGGCCTCGACGATGTGAAGGAACGCATCATCGAATTCCTCGCCGTCGGCACGATGAAGGGCGAAGTCGCCGGCTCGATCCTGTTGCTGGTCGGCCCGCCCGGCGTCGGCAAGACCTCCATCGGCCGCTCGGTGGCGCGCGCGCTGGGCCGCAAGTTCTACCGCTTTTCGGTCGGCGGCATGCGCGACGAGGCCGAGATCAAGGGGCATCGCCGCACCTACATCGGCGCCATGCCCGGCAAGTTTGTCCAGGCGATCAAGGAAGTCGAATCGCAGAACCCGATCATCATGCTCGACGAGGTCGACAAGATCGGTGCCAGTTACCAGGGCGACCCGGCGTCGGCGTTGCTGGAAGTGCTCGACCCGGAACAGAACTCGGAATTCCTCGACCATTACCTCGACGTTCGCTTCGATCTGTCGAAAACGCTGTTCATCTGCACCGCCAATCAGCTCGACACCATTCCTGCGCCGCTGCTCGACCGGATGGAAGTCATCCGCCTGTCCGGCTATCTGATGGAAGAAAAACTGGCCATCGCGAAGCATCACCTGTGGCCCAAGCAGATCAAGAAAGCCGGCCTCAAGCGCGGCCAGGTCAGCATCACCGAAGCCGCCGTGCGCCACATCGTCGACGGCTATGCGCGCGAAGCCGGCGTGCGGCAACTGGAAATGAACCTGGGCAAGGTGGTGCGCAAAAGCGTGGTCAAGATCGTCCGCCACGAAGCCGAGAAACTGCACGTCACCGCCGACAACCTGGCCGATTTCATCAACGAGCCGCCCTACATCCCGGAAAAACCGATGGCCGGCATCGGCGTCGTCACCGGCCTGGCCTGGACCGCGCTGGGCGGCGCCACGTTGACCATCGAAGCGACCAAGGTGCATACGCTGAACCGCGGCTTCAAGCTCACCGGCAAGCTGGGCGACGTGATGAAGGAGTCCGCCGAGATCGCTTACAGCTACATCTCCAGCCACCTCAAGCTGTACAAGGCCGACGCCAAGTTCTTCGACGAAGCCTTCGTGCATCTGCATGTGCCTGAAGGCGCCACGCCGAAGGACGGACCTTCCGCCGGCATCACGATGGCCACCGCGCTGCTGTCGCTGGCGCGCAACGAGAAAATCCCGCGACCGCTGGCGATGACCGGCGAACTGACCCTGACCGGCCAGGTTTTGCCGGTCGGCGGCATCCGCGAAAAAGTCATCGCTGCCAAGCGCGTCGGCATCCACGAACTGATCCTGCCCAACGCCAACCAGCCCGACTTCGACCGCCTGCCGGATTACGTCAAAGCCGGCCTGTCGGTCAGCTTCGTCAAGCATTACAAGGATGTGGCGAAGCTGGTGTTCGGTGCGTGATGCCGGGTCAGGCCCGGCGTGCTGAGAACTGGTGCAGCGGATGCCTTGGCGGCGGGGTTTGCCGCTTAGGCATCCGGCGTGCCGAGAACTGGTGCAGCGGATGCCTTGGCGGCGGGGTTTGCCGCTTAGGCATCCGGCGTGCCAAGAACTGGCGCAGTTGTAGGATGGGCAAAGCGCAGCGTGCCCATCAATCCACGCTGACCGATGGGCACGCTGCGCTTTGCCCATCCTACGTCGGGTTTGGATGCAACTTGCCCGGCCTTGGATGATGCTGCTGCACCCCAGCGGTGGCCTCAACTATCACCTGCGCGCCTGGCGTTGGAAGCACACCCGCTGGCTGCCGTTCCATAGCGCGGTTGCCCGCTGGCTGGATGCCTGGCGCCCCGAAGCGGCGGAACTGGTGTTGATCGGCCCCAGCGGCGGCTATGCGCTGAATGCCCGTTTCCTGGCGCGATTTCAACGTATTACCGTGCTGGAACCAGATGCATTGGCGCGCTATCTGCTGCGCCAGCGTTTCGCAGAATTCGCATTCGAGTTCGCCGACTCGGCCTGGCTGGCGCAAGCGGATGGCCCCGCCATCCTGGCGCAACGTTATCCGGAGGCCGCATTCCTGTTCTGCAATCTGCTCGGCCAGACACTGGCCGGGCAGGGCGCCGGACACAATCGGCAAGCCTGGCTGAGCGAACTGCAACATGCTTTGCAGGGAAGGCACTGGGCAAGCTGGCACGACCTCGCTTCAACCACTCGTCGCCCGGACCGTTTCGACCAACTTGCGTTGCCGCAATCGGAACCGCTGGACGATCTGCTGGCCCGATTCTGGATTGGCGGCGAACTGGAAATTCACGATCACGACTGCGCCGGCCTGCTCCCCGACTCGCCTCGGCAGTACGCCATCTGGCAACTCACGCCAAACGGGTTTCATCTGGTGGAATGGCTGCACGGGTAGTGGCGCCTTCAACAGCACTCTTCCTCAAGCTGCAGCAACGTTTCCAGTGCCGCCGCGTCGCCGCATTCCTCGAAGAACTCGCGTATCTGGTTGATGTGCGAATGCACGAGGAAGAGAGCATCCGGCGCGGGGCCGCTGCGCGGCGTGCGTTTGGCCATGAAATAAGCCCAGAAGGGCGCGTCCTGTTGGCTGGCCGCGACGTTGCGTTCGATGCTCGCCATGACGCGCCGGGCGCCGGCCTCGCATTCAATGCCTTCGAAGGTCATGTAGCGGTCGCTTTTCTTGCGACAGCCGCAGTCGGTCTCGGCTATCTGATTTCCATCCATGGCAAGCTCCTTGAATACAGCGAAGGCGGTCGTTTTCAGCGACGCCAATCAACATGAAAATATGGGCAATACTATCGTTTTGGCCGGCGCTGAATTGCGTAGTATCGCCCCGTCAAGCGAGGCCAACCTGCCTGGCGACGAAACGTAACTGATGACGAAACTGAAGAGAATGAAGATGAATAACGAAGAAGTGCTCGCCGCGATGCGGCTGTGGGTCGAAAAGGCGGTGATCGGTCTTAATCTGTGCCCGTTCGCGAAATCGGTCTACGTCAAGAACCAAGTGCGTTTCGTGATCAGCGAGGCCAAACATCTGGATGCTTTTCTTGAAGATCTGGACCGCGAACTGGACCTGCTGGCAGAGAGCGATCCGGCGGAAATCGACACGACCTTGCTGATCCATCCGACCTTGCTGCCGGATTTCATCGATTTCAACGATTTCACGATCATCGCCGAGGCGGCGGTCGAGGAGCATGGTCTGGAAGGCATCATCCAGGTGGCCAGCTTCCATCCGCAATTCCAGTTTGCCGATACGGCGCCGGACGACATCGGCAACTACACCAACCGGGCGCCGTATCCGACCTTGCATCTGATTCGGGAAGCGAGCATTGCGCGAGCGGTGGAGGCAGTGCCGGATGCCGAGGAGATTTTCGGGCGCAATATCGAAACGCTGAACAAGCTGGGTCTGGCAGGCTGGCGTGCGCTGGGGTTTTCCGGTCCCGGAAAGGAACCGACGGAATGAGTCCAGGCAGGGTGCGCTATGCGCAGCATCGGCTTGATTGGTGCGCATGGCGCACCCTACCGGAGTATTAGTCTGTCGTCGGCAATGCAGCCGAATCGTCGACTGCGGACTCGGTTGCCATCTCTGCGTCGGAGTCTTCCGACTCAACTTCGTGGCTGCCGGCGGCTTTGCGCTGTTCCAGTTTTTCCAGTTTCTTCTGTTTCTTCGCCAGTTCCTTCTGGCGTTTTTCGAATGCGTAGTTGGGTTTTGCCATGAGCGGTCCGTTTCAGGGTGCGTGTAATGTAGGCGCGAGCGTACCGCGAAGCAGGCAATCCAAGCGCATCGTTTTTTGAGGTAGGCATGGCTGACAAGAAAGCTCAACGCAATGAACGGGTTATTCCGGTCTCTGCTCCCGCGCCGGAAATCAAACCCGGCCAATCCGTCGAACTGTTGCAGGAACTGCATATCCTGACCCGCGACGGCAAGCTGAATCAGGACAGCCGGCGCAAGCTGAAGCAGGTCTATCACCTGTATCACTTCATCGAACCGCTGCTGGCAGAAGTCATGGCCGCGCAAGGCGATCTGACCCTGGCCGACCATGGCGCCGGCAAGTCCTACCTCGGCTTCATCCTGTACGACCTGTTTCTGAAGGATCGGCAGAGCGGCCATGTTTACGGCATCGAAACGCGTCCGGAACTGGTCGAGAAATCGCAGGAACTGGCGGAGCGCCTGGAATTTCAGCGCATGTCGTTCCTCAATCTGTCGGTCGAGGAGTCGATTGCCTCGACTGCGCTACCGGAAAAGATTGATATCGTCACCGCGCTACATGCCTGCAATACCGCGACCGACGACGCGATTCGCTTCGCGCTGCAAAAACAGGCCGAATTCATCGTGCTGGTGCCGTGTTGCCAGGCGGAAGTCGCGTCGGTGCTGCGCAAGAACAAGAATGCCTCATTCTCGAAAACGCCGCTATCCGAGCTGTGGCGGCATCCCATCCACGCGCGCGAATTCGGCAGCCACCTGACCAACGTATTCCGCTGCCTGCTGCTGGAATCGCACGGCTATCAGGTCACCGTGACCGAACTGGTCGGCTGGGAGCATTCGATGAAGAACGAACTGATCGTCGCCCGCCGCCACGGCGCCGCGCGTGGAAATGCCCGCGAACGGCTGGAAGCGATCCTGAGCGAGATGAATCTGGAAGAGTTGAAGCCGCGTTTTTCCTACTGAAAAAACCTGCCCCCGCTTTTAGGTCCGCTTGCGGACCGAATCCCACGCGGCAAGGTTCGGCCCACAAGCGGACCTCCTACACAACTCGCGGTTTTAAGAATCAAAGGCTTGCGGGGCTTTTCTCATGAGCCAACCCCAGATCCAGCGCCAGATCGCGTGCCGGGTAGTGAAAGCTGACCGGGCCGTCTTCTTCGCCATGCACGAACTGATGCACGAAGGGATGCTCGGATTGCGGCATCTCCTTGGCCGGGCCTTCGGCGACGACGATGCCGTTGTCGATGAAGATGGCGTAGTCGGCGATCTTAAGCGATTCGGCCACGTCGTAGCTGACTACGATGGAGGTCAGGCCGAGGGCGTCGCTCAGGCGGCGGATGATGTTGGCGATGACGTCGAGCGAGATCGGGTCGAGGCCGGCGAAGGGTTCGTCGTACATGGTCAGCATCGGGTCGAGCGCGACCGCGCGGGCGAGGGCGACGCGGCGTTGCATGCCGCCTGAAAGTTCGCCGGTCATCAGTTTCTGCGCGCCACGCAGGCCGACTGCGTCGAGCTTCATCAGCACCAGGTCGCGGATCATGGCTTCCGGCAGGTCGGTGTGTTCGCGCATCGGGAAGGCGACGTTTTCGAATACGGACAGGTCGGTGAACAGGCCGCCGGCCTGGAACATCATGCCCATCTTGCGACGTAGTCGGTAGAGCTCGTCGTTGCCGAGTTCGTGCACTGTTTCGCCCAGCACCTTGACGTAGCCGGCGGCCGGCTGCAGTTGTCCGCCGATCAGGCGCATCAGTGTGGTTTTGCCGCAGCCGCTGGAACCCAGTATCGCCACGACCTTGCCTTGCGGGATGTTGAGATTGAGGCCCTTGAGCACTTCCCGCTCCCCATAGGAAAAGCGCAAGTCTTTGATTTCGATAAGAGGTTCGGACGACAACGGAATATCTCCAGGCTGAGCTAGGGCCGGATTATCGCGGAATCGATGCAATGACGCTGACGAGCGACAACAGGGGCTTGAATTGGCGCGCATCGTCCCCAAAACCAATCGGGTTTTTTAGAAATGGACGCGCCATGTCAGACGAAATCAATACCGAAATCATCGCCGAAACTACCGCCGAAATCGAAAGCGGCGGACTTGAAAAAGATGTCATCCCCAGCCTGGAAGCGCAGTTGCGCCAGGCCGAACTGAATGCTCAGGAACATCACGATGCCTGGCTGCGCGCCAAGGCCGACGCCGAAAATGCGCGGCGGCGTGCGCTGGACGAGATCGACAAGGCGCGCCGCTTCGCGCTGGACAAATTCGCCGCTGAATTGCTGCCGGTGAAAGATAGCCTGGAAGCCGCCCTGGCAACTGGCGACAGCGCCAGCATCGAAAGTCTGAAGAGCGGCGTAGAACTGACGTTGAAGCAACTGGCCGGCGTGTTCGAGAAGAACAGCATCAAGGAAATCAATCCTTTGGGCGACAAGTTTGATCCGAATTATCACCAGGCAATCGCAATGGTGCCGGGCGAGGGCGAGGCCAACACGGTGGCGACGGTGCTGCAAAAGGGCTACGCGCTGAACGAGCGCGTGATGCGGCCGGCGCTGGTCACGGTGATCCAGCCGAAGTGATCGCGCAATAACCGATTTCGCCGACTTGAAATCGGCCATCTCAATCCCACTTGGCAAACACGTCTAATTCATTCAGAGGAACATAAAAATGGGCAAGATCATTGGTATCGACCTGGGCACCACCAACTCCTGCGTAGCCATCATGGAAAGCGGTAAACCCAAGGTCATCGAAAACTCCGAGGGCGCACGCACGACGCCGTCCATCATCGCTTACGCCGAAGACGGCGAGATCCTGGCCGGCGCGCCGGCCAAGCGTCAGGCCGTCACCAACCCGAAGAACACGCTGTACGCCATCAAGCGCCTGATCGGCCGCCGTTTCGAGGAAAAGGAAGTACAGAAGGACATCGCGCTGATGCCCTACAAGATCATCAAGGCCGACAACGGCGACGCCTGGGTGGAAGTGCGCGACAAGAAAACCGCGCCGCCCCAGATTTCCGCCGAAGTGCTGCGCAAGATGAAGAAAACCGCCGAGGACTACCTGGGCGAAGAAGTCACCGAAGCGGTCATCACCGTGCCGGCCTACTTCAACGATTCGCAGCGCCAGGCCACCAAGGACGCCGGCCGCATCGCCGGCCTGGAAGTCAAACGCATCATCAACGAGCCGACTGCGGCCGCGCTCGCTTTCGGCATGGACAAGCAGGAAGGTGACCGCAAGATCGCCGTGTATGACCTGGGCGGCGGCACCTTCGACATCTCCATCATCGAGATCGCCGAAATCGACGGCGAGCACCAGTTCGAAGTGCTCTCCACCAACGGCGACACCTTCCTCGGCGGCGAAGACTTCGACCAGCGCCTGATCGACTACATCATCGAGGAGTTCCAGAAGGATCAGGGCGTCAACCTGAAGGCTGATGTGCTGTCGCTGCAGCGCCTGAAGGAAGCGGCCGAGAAAGCCAAGATCGAGCTGTCCTCCAACACGCAGACCGAAATCAACCTGCCTTACATCACGGCTGACGCGACCGGACCGAAGCACCTGGTCATGAAGATCACCCGCGCCAAGTTCGAGAGCCTGGTCGAGGAACTGGTCAAGCGCACCATCGAGCCGTGCAAGATGGCGATCAAGGATGCCGGCGTCAAAGTCTCCGATATCGGCGACGTGATCCTGGTCGGCGGCATGACCCGCATGCCCAAGGTGCAGGAACTGGTGAAGGAATTCTTCGGCAAGGACCCGCGCAAGGACGTCAACCCGGATGAAGCCGTCGCCGTCGGTGCCGCGATCCAGGGCGGCGTGCTGCAAGGCGAAGTGAAGGACGTGCTGCTGCTCGACGTGACGCCGTTTTCGCTGGGTATCGAAACCCTGGGCAGCGTGATGACCAAGCTGATCCCGAAGAACACCACCATCCCGACCCGCGCCAACCAGGTGTTCTCCACCGCCGACGACAACCAGACCGCGGTGACCATCCACGTGCTGCAGGGCGAGCGTGAAATCGCTTCCGGCAACAAGAGTCTGGGCCAGTTCAACCTGACCGACATCCCGCCGGCACAGCGCGGCATGCCGCAGATCGAAGTCACCTTCGACATCGATGCCAACGGCATCCTGCATGTTTCCGCTAAGGACAAGGGCACCGGCAAGGAAGCCAAGATCACGATCAAGGCCAACTCCGGCTTGAGCGAAGCGGAAATCCAGAAGATGGTGCAGGACGCCGAAGCCAACGCCGCCGAAGACCACAAGGCCTTCGAGCTGGCCACCGCGCGCAACCAGGCCGACAGCATGGTGCACTCGGTGAAGAAAGCGCTGAAGGACTTCGGCGACAAGGTCGGCGCCGACGAGAAGGCCAAGATCGAAGCGGCCATCACGGAAACCGAAGCGGCTATCAAGGCGGGCGACAAGGCCGAGATCGAAGCCAAGACGCAAGCCCTGGCCGAAGCCAGCCACAAACTGTCCGAGCAGATGTATGCCAAGGATCAGGCAGCGGGTGGCGGAGAATCCGGTCCTGACGCCGGCGCCGGCAAGAAGGACGACGATGTGGTCGATGCCGAGTTCGAGGAAGTGAAAGACAAGTAACCTGCGTTCTGACGTAGGTCGGCAATCCTTTGCCGACGATCCATTGACTAGCGTCGGCACGGGATTGCCGACCTACTGAACTTGGCCGGGTTTAAGGGTTTCCCCTTCAACCCGGCCTTTACGCTTACGCATCAACGGAATCAGGCATGTCCAAACGCGATTACTACGAAGTCCTCGGCGTCACCAAAACCGCCTCCGAGGAAGAAATCAAAAAGGCCTTCAAGAAGCTGGCCATGAAGCATCACCCCGACCGCAATCAGGGTGACAAGGGTTCGGAAGAGAAATTCAAGGAAGCGAAAGAGGCTTACGAGATTCTTTCCGACGGCAACAAGCGCGCGGCTTACGACCAATACGGCCATGCCGGCGTCGATGCGTCGATGGGCGGTGGCGCGGGCGGTTCAGGCAATTTCCGCGACTTCGCCGATGCGTTTTCCGACATTTTCGGCGATGTCTTCGGTGGTGCTCGCGGCGGGCGTTCGCACGTCTATCGCGGCGCCGATCTGCGCTACAACCTGGAAATCTCGCTGGAAGAAGCCGCGCGCGGCACCGAGACCAAAATTCGCGTGCCGGTGCTGGCCGAATGCGAACATTGCCACGGCAGCGGCGCCAAGCCCGGTACCGAGCCGACCACCTGCCCGACCTGCGGCGGCCACGGCCAGGTGCGCATGCAGCAGGGCTTTTTCTCGGTGCAGCAGGCGTGTCCGCGTTGCCACGGCAGCGGCAAGGTCATCGCCGATCCGTGCTCGCATTGCCATGGCGAAGGCCGCATCAAGAAACACAAGACCCTGTCGGTGCGCATCCCGTCCGGCGTCGACGAGGGCGACCGCATTCGTCTTTCGGGCGAAGGCGAAGCCGGCATCAACGGCGGCCCGCCGGGCGACCTGTATGTGCAGATTCACCTGAAATCGCACCAGGTTTTCCAGCGTGACCACGACGATCTGCATTGCGAAATGCCGATTTCATTCGCCACCGCGGCACTCGGCGGCGAGATCGAGATTCCGACGCTGGAAGGCCACGCCACCATCAAGATTCCGTCTGAAACACAGTCCGGCAAGGTGTTCCGTCTGCGCGGCAAAGGCATCAAGGGCGTACGCAGCCAGCATCCGGGCGATCTGATGGCGCATGTCGTGGTGGAAACGCCAGTCAACCTGACCGACCGCCAGAGGGAGTTGCTGCGTGAGTTCGATACCTGTTGCAGCGGTCATGACGGCAAACACAACCCGCGCGCCAAGGGCTTCATGGACAAGGTGAAGGCGTTCTTCGCGCAGTAGGCGTGCCGCTTGCGGCGCGAATTGAACTGAATCGGTAACGTCATTCGGCCCGCAAGCGGGCCTCCTACCGGTGGCTATCCCCGCGCCGACTGATTCATCCGCATTAAACGCTGCGCCAGCGAGCCGATGATGCGGCGCGACAGCGGGGCAGAGTAGCGCATCAGTTCTTCCAGCATGGCGGGCGGCAACACCAGCGCGGTGACTTCGGTTTGCGCGCGCACGCTGGCGGTGCGCGGTTCGTTCAGCAGGTAGGCCATTTCGCCGAGCAGGCTGCCTTCCTCCAGTTCCATCAAGCGCTTTTCGCCGTCGGCGAACTGCTTGAACACCGCCGCCTTGCCGGCATAGAGGAAGAACGCATCGCGCGAACTGTCGCCTTCCTGGATCAGTGTTTCGCCGATTGCAAAATGCCGGCCGTATTTCGCCAGGAGCCGGTTGGAACGGGCGAACACGATGGATTCAAGGCGATTGGCACCTTCGCCGGCACTGCCCAGGAACAGCTTTTCCAGTGCGGCGACGTCGACCTTGGTCAGCGCATAAAGAAACTGCGCCCAGAAATAGAACGCCAGGCAGGCGAAGTAGGCGCCGATCAGGATGAACACGACGCCGCCCAGTGCGCCATAGACCGCCTGATATTTCTCGACCTGGAAGAACACGCCGAAACCGTAAAACAGGGCCGATAGGGTCAGCGTAGCCAAAGCACTGACCAACATGGTCGGGCGCGGCGGCGGCCGGTGCAGCGGCAGACGGCGCAAGGCGGTATAGAACAGGCCCCACACCACCAACAGCGCAAACAGAAGGTTGAGTCCTTTCAGAAAGACGCTACGCGCCGCGCCGAGCAATTCGATGCTGGCGAGGAAGGTCAGGCTGGCCTGCGCGACCACCGCCACCGCCACCAGAGCGAACACCACCGGAATGATCACCAGCGGCAACACCCAGTTGAGCACGAAAGGGCGTTTCGATTCGTCCGGAAAGATGATCCGGAAGGCGCTCTGCACTGCATTGACCAGACCGCGCGACGACAGCACCAGCGTCAACAGGCCGACGCCGCCTGCCGCCACCTGCGCTTTCTGCGGAATCACGCCCAATTCCGAGAGTTGATCGAGGCTGAATTGCTGATACAAAGCCGCCAACAGGAAAACCGCGGGCGTCGAGGTTTCGGCCAGCACGGCCAGATACTGGGCCGCGTAGGTCAGCAGCAACACCAGCGGCGCGGCGGAAAGCAGGAAATAGAAGGCGGTGGCGGCGGCGTGATTCTGCAATTCGTTTTTCACGAAAAGACGCCAGGCGGTCAGAGCGGCTTGCAATACCCGATCGAGACCGTTGCGCTGGCTGTCGCCGAGTCTGGCGAGACCACGGTTAAGCAGGGCAAGCGGCTCGAATCTGGAGGTCATGGCAGGGCGCGCAGTCTGATCAGCGCCGCATCGTAATCGAATGTCTCGATTTCGCGGGCCAGTTCGTCGAAACCTTCGCCCAATGCGGCACACAACAAAGGCTTGGCTTCGCGCAGCAAGTGATTGGCGCGGGCGTCGGAATCGACCAGCAAGGCGATCAGCTGGGTGACGGCCTCACGCACCCGTTGCGGATCTGGCGTTGCGAGGTCGGCGACGGGACGGTTCGGGTCGGGCAGATTTCGAATCGCACTCAGCAGGGGCGCATGTTCCCGATCGAGCTGTTCGATCAGCGGTGCGATCCGTTCGAGCGGTTGTTCTTCCCGTATTGCCGCTTCCAGACTCGCCGCCAGTTCGCGGATGCGGACCATGCCCAAGGTCGCGGCGACGCCCTTGAGGCCGTGCGCGATGCCGCGCGCGCCGGCGTAATCGGCCCGCTCGACCGACTCGACGATGCGGTCCGTGTCTTGCGCATGCAAGAGCGCGTATTGCCGCAGCAGCAGCGCATATTTGTCGATGCGGCCATGCAGATTGGACAGGCATAGCGTCATCTCCAGTCCAGCTATCGCCTCCAATTGCTGGCGCAGGTCGACCGCCAAAGTCGGCTGGCTGGCGGTCGCCGGCGCCGGCGGGACGGCGGATGGGTCCGCGGGCAGCCATTTCAGCAGGGTTTCGAACAGCACTTCCGTATCCACCGGCTTCGCGACGAAATCGTTCATCCCCGCCGCGATGCACGCCCTGCGGTCCTCTTCGAAGGCATTGGCGGTCATCGCCAGGATCGGAATCGAGGCGCGGCCGGGCAGGGCGCGGATTGCCCGCGTCGCTTCCAGGCCATTCATGCGCGGCATTTGCACATCCATCAGGATCAGGTCGTAGGCATAGTCGCGCACCTTGTCCAACGTTTCCTGCCCATCCGTTGCGGTATCGACCGCGAGGCCGAGACCGTGCAGCAGTTCCAGCGCGACTTCCCGATTGATCAGGTTGTCTTCCGCCAACAACAGGCGGGCGCCGGCATGGCGGCGGCGCAATTCGTTCTCCGCATCGATGGGGCGTGGCCTGGAGTCGGCGGGCATGATGCCGCGGCCGCGGCCGAGCCAGGCGGTAAACCAGAAGGTGCTGCCCTGGCCGGAGGCGCTTTCCACGCCGACCTCGCCGCCCATCAGGCGCGCCAGGCGCTGGTTGATGACCAGGCCGAGGCCGGTGCCGCCGTATTTGCGCGTGGTGGAAGGGTCGGCCTGCTCGAAGGCGCGGAACAGGCCGGCCTGATTCTCCGGCGAGATGCCGATGCCGCTGTCCTGTACCTCGAAGCGGATCAGCAGGCGATCGTCGCGCGCTTCCAGCAAACGGGCGCGCAAGGCAATGCTTCCCTGCGCGGTGAACTTGACGGCGTTGCTGGCGTAGTTGAGCAGGGCCTGGCTCAGTCGGGTCGGGTCGCCGCGCAACCAGGCCGGCGTCGCACCGGTATCGATTTCGACTTGCAGCCCTTTCGCGCGCGTCTGCTCGGCAATCATCGAACCGACATGATCCAGCACGGCGGCGAGCGCGAAATCGGTTTGTTCCAGAATCAGACGTTCGGCTTCGATCTTGGACAGATCGAGGATGTCGTTGATGATGGCGAGCAGATGGCGCGCCGCGTTGTCGATCTTGTCGAGCCGTTCGGCCTGGGCCGATGTGACGCCGTCGCGCTGCAGCAGATGCGTGAGTCCGACGATGGCATTCATCGGCGTGCGGATTTCGTGGCTCATGTTGGCCAGGAAAATGCTTTTGGCCTGGTTGGCGGCTTCGGCCGTTTTCTTGGCGGCGGCAAGCTGGACGGTGCGTTCGGCGACCAGCTCTTCGAGATGGTGGCGATGCGCATCCAGTTCGGCACCGAGACGCTTCTTCTCGCTGACGTCTTCCTTCACCGCGACATAGTGGCTGATTCGCCCGTCCGGCTGGCGCAGCGGCGTGACGATGGCGAATTCGACAAACTCGCTGCCATCGCGGCGGCGGTTGATGAATTCGCCTTTCCAGGTCTGCCCCTGGCGCATCGCTTCCCAAAGGGCGTCATAGGTGGCGCGCGGCGTTTTGCCGGAGTTCAGAAAGCGTGGATTGTGGCCAATTACCTCGGCGCGGCTGAAACCGGTGGCGCGCAGGAAAGCCTCGTTGACGTACTCGATTTCCCCCGCGAGGTTCGTGATGACCACACTCTCCGGGCTTTGCTCGATGGCCAGGGAGAGTTTGCGCAGCTGTTCCTCGGCAGCCCTGCGCTCGGTGATGTTGTGCGAGATACCGAACAAGCCGATGACACGGCCTTGTCCGTCGTGCAGCGGCCCTTTGGTAGCGAGATAAGCCACTTCGCCAACGGCGGTACTGAGGTCTTCCTGATAAGTGCAGTTCTGGTTTTTCGACATCACTTCCCGGTCGTGGGCCATGATCTGCGCCGCTTGTTCGGGCGGGAACAGGCTGGTGTCGTCCCGCCCGAGCACCTGTTCCATCGTCTTGCCGGTCACGCGGCAAGCCTCGCGATTGAACAGCAGGTATTGGCCCTGCGCATCCTTGGCAAAAATGGCGTCGTTGGAGCTATCGGCAATGGCAGCAAGCAGGCGCAGCGCGCGTAGCCGCTCGGCCTGGGCAAGATGCGCAGCGCGGGCGGTGGCCAGTTGCTGGTGCTGGCGCCACAGATGGAGCCCGGCGGTTGCCATGAACAACGTCAGCAGCCCGGCGAGGCCGATCCAGACGGCGTTGTCGATAGCCCCGCTGTGGATTTCGGCAACATCGATCTTGGCGATCAGCAGCCAGTCGGTTTCGGGCACCCTGCGTGCCACCCCGATCACCGGCTTGCCGAGGTAATTGATGCCGTCGATGCGTTCGCCGAGTCTGGCCGCTCCGCTCGATGCCTGCGTGGCAAGCATGCTGGGATCGGCACTCAGAAAGCGCTGCTCCATCGCTTTGTTCGAGGGGTGCTGCAACTTGTTGAGATGGACGACAAAGCTGCCGTCGCGCCGGAACAGGACGGCTTCTCCGGTTGCGCTGGGTACCGGCCAGGTCTTCAGCGTCGATGGCAAGTAATCGGCCAGGTCGTTATGCAGCACGATAATCGGCCTGGCGCGGCCGGATATTTCGGGAAAGCGCACCACGAAATCCAGATGGACCCGGTCGGCGCTGTCGCGATACGGCCCGATGCGACTGACCGATTCGTCAGGCGCCGTCGCCAGCACCCTGGCCAGCACCTTGGCATCCAGGCCGGCGGGCTTGCCTTGGCTACTCCACACCCGTTTTCCGCTGGCGTCGAGCAGATCGACGCCTTCCAGGACATTTCGCTTGCTGTAGTCGGCCAGGCGTTGCAGCAGGCGGTCGCGGCTGGGCAGGTCGCCCTGGTCTTGCCAACGCCGATAGTTCTCAACCAGAAAATGGCTGCTCTGGAGCAGGTATGCATCGCTTTGCCGCTCCTGCAGCCAATCGGCGATCTGGCGCGCCTTCAGGTCGGAGATCGCCTGCAAGCGCGCCACTTCGCTGTTTTCTTGGTCGCGCAAGGTCAGGCCGATGCTGCCGGCGGTCAGCGCCAGAATTACCAGACTGAGGACGGCGAAGGGCGCGAGCAGAGAACTCTTGCGGAGCTGCGCAGTTTCCGGCTCGGCCCCTGCATGCATTTCGGGCGATTCGGCGGACCCCGTCAGCCGATGCAACAGGGCGTAAAGCAGCAGGGAGGTGACGATGACAAACAGCCAGCCCTTGACGGTGTTGAGCAACGTAACCTGAGCAGATCCGCCCAGCAGCCATTCCACCGCCTTGTCGGAGAGCAATATCCACAAGCTGGCGAATGCCGCATAAGTCAGGACGATGCCGAGGATGCTGGCGGGCGATAAGCCGGAAGCGTGAGGGGAGCGGGTTGGCATGGAGTCAATCCATATGACGGCGTGCGATCGCCTTGAACTCGTCGAAACCGGCGAGGAAAGCGTCGACGATATCCGGGTCGAAGTGATGGCCTCGCCCTTCGACGATGATTTCGCGCGCGGCCGATAGCGAAAGGGGGGCTTTGTAGACGCGTTTGGAAATCAGGGCATCGAACACATCGGCCAGCGCCATCAGCCGGGCGGAGAGTGGAATGGCTTCGCCGGCAAGTTTGTCCGGATAGCCGCTGCCATCCCATTTTTCATGGTGCCAGCGCGCAATTTCCTTGGCCAGGGTGAGAAATTCCACCGGCTGCACGGCATCGCGCTCGGCCAGATCGATCGCCTCGCTGCCCAATACGGTATGGGTTTGCATGATTTGCCATTCCGGGCGCGTGAGTGGGCCGGGCTTTTGCAGAATGACATCGGGGATGCCGACTTTGCCGATGTCGTGCAGCGGCGCCGAGCGGACCAGCAGTTCGATGTAGCGGTCGCTCAACGTGGCGGCAAAGCGCGGCTGGTGTTGCAGCTGAACGGCAAGTTGCTGCACATACTGTTGCGTGCGCCGAATATGATTACCTGTCTCCGGATCGCGCGTTTCGGCCAGATGCGCCAGCGCACAAATGCCGACGGTCTGGATCACCTCGTTCTCCGCCATGCGGCGTGCCACTTCGGCTTCCAGCAAGGTGTTGTGGTTGCGCAGGATGTCGTGTGCTGCCTTCAGTTCCAGCTGGATCTGAATGCGCGCCAGCAGGATGGACGGCACGATGGGTTTGGTGATGTAGTCGACGGCGCCGAGATTGAGCCCATGTATTTCCGCCGCGGTGCTGTTCATCGCAGTGACGAAAATGACCGGGATGTCGCGCGTGCGCGGCGTGGCGCGCAGACGGGAAAACACTTCGTAGCCATCCATGCCGGGCATCATGACATCGAGCATGATCAGATCCGGTTGCGGTTCGCCGCCAGCCAGTTGCAAGGCTTTTTCGCCCGACACGGCAACCCGCACCCGGTACGACGGCTGCAACAACTCACTCAGCACAGCCAGGTTTTCAGGAGCGTCGTCGACGACCAGAATCGTTGCCAAGGGGGGGGCCGACAATGCAGTCTCAACGCTTGAAATCAATGGGATCGACCTGGTTGCAAATCTTTTTTGTTATCGGCGCAGGGCTCGAAAAGTTGAGCGGCAAGCCGACATGAGCGAAGCGCTTGAATCCGGCGCCTCTTGCGGTCGGCTAGCAGCCTGTCGGGC